>NZ_JBVJNF010000006.1:0-519716 GCF_055583785.1 Streptomyces sp. NPDC104371 | reverse complement strand
CCCGGCATAAGAAAAAGCCCAGGTCACGGGCTATGTGACCTGGACTTTCCTTGAGCCGCCTTCGGGATTCGAACCCGAGACCTACGCATTACGAGTGCGTTGCTCTGGCCATCTGAGCTAAGGCGGCGCGCTGTCCGCACTATGGTGCGATCAGCAACGTCGGTAAGTCTACACAGTTTCCCGAGGTGCTCTGACCACAGCCCAAAAGCGTGGCTCCGGGGTGTGCGCCGACGCCTATGAGCAGTGCTTCTGGCTGGTCGGCAGGGTGCCCTTGAGCAGGTAGGCATCGATGCTCGAGTCGATGCAGCGGCTGCCTCGGCCGTACGCCGTGTGGCCGTCGCCGTCGTAGGTCAGGAGCCTCGCGGAGGAGAGCTGGGAGGCGAGGGACCGGGCCCAGGGGTACGGCGTCGCGGGGTCGCGGGTCGTGCCCACCACCAGGATCGGCGCCGCCCCCTTGGCCTCGATGCGGTGCGGCTGCCCCGTCGTTCTCACCGGCCAGTAGGCGCAGTTCAGCGACGCCCAGGCCAGGCCCTCGCCGAAGACCGGCGACGCCTTCTCGAACGCCGGGAGCGCTCGCTCCACCTCCTCGGGGGTCGAGAACGCGGACGGCAGGTCCAGGCAGCTCACGGCCGCGTTCGCGAACATCAGGTTCGTGTACCTGCCGTCCGCGTCCCGCTGGTAGTAGCTGTCCGAGAGGACGAGCAGGCCCGCGCCGTCGTTCTTCCGCATCGCCGAGGTCAGCGCCTCCCGCAACTGGGGCCAGGCCTCCTGGTCGTACATCGCCGCGATCACCCCGGTCGTGGCCAGGGCCTCGCCGAGCTTGCGGCCGTCCGCGTCACCCGCCGGGATGGGGGACGCGTCGAGCTTCTTGAAGAACGCCTTCAGGTTCCGCCCGGCCTTCGCCGGTGACGTGCCGGGACCGCCGAGCGGACAGTCCGCTCGGCGGACACAGTCCTTCGCGAACGCCTGGAACGCCGTCTCGAAGCCTGCCGTCTGCTGCTCGTTGGTCCGACGGGCCGACAGGGCGGGGTCCATCGCGCCGTCCAGCACCAGTCGCCCGGCCCGGTCCGGGAACAGGCCCGCGTACGTCGCCCCGAGGAACGTCCCGTAGGACGCGCCCACGTAGTTCAGCCGCTGGTCTCCCAGCACCGCGCGCAGGATGTCCATGTCCCGGGCCGCCTCGGTCGTGGAGACATGGCGCAGCAGATCCGGCGTGTGCTCGCTGCAACCCCGCGCGAACCGCTTGAAGGTGTCGACGAGTTGCTTCTCCTCCTTCTTGTCGTCCGGGGTCACGTCGGCCTGTGTGTACGCGTCCATCTGACGGCCGGTGAGGCAGCGGACGGGCTCGCTGCGGGCCACGCCGCGCGGGTCGACGGCGACCATGTCGTAGCGGGCGCGGATCTCCGCCGGGTAGCCGACACCGGCGTACTGCTGGAGATAGGCGACCGCCGAGCCGCCCGGCCCGCCCGGGTTCACCAGGAGCGAGCCGAGGGGCTTGCCCCGGCCCGTGGCCTTCTTGCGCGCGACGGCCAGCCGGACGTCGCCCGACGCCGGCTTGGCGTAGTCGCGCGGCGCCTTCATCGTGGTGCACTCGAAGCCGGGGACGCCGCACGCGCGCCAGGTCAGCTTCTGCGCGTAGTACGGGGCCAGCGTCGACGGCGTGGACCGGGGCAGCGGGGCCAGGACCTCGCCCTGCGCCGTCTTCGAACTCCCGGTCGAGCAGGCCGAGGCGAGGAGCGCGGTGGCGAGCAGCACGCCGCCCGTGCGCACCAGGTGCGGCGGGCGCGGTACGCCGAAGGAACCGAGGAAGCGGGACGCGCGGGAGCGGCGGAGCGGTCCGGAAGTGCGCCTGATCTGCATTTCCCGAGCGTAACCACGCATGCCGCACTGATCGCCGTCCGTCGCGCATGCCCCTCGTACGAGTGACGGAGTCAGGCAGCCCGAGTCAACCGGTCTCAGGTTCCGTCACCTGTAAGAGGTGGCCCCGGCAGTCCTGTCGCCCTCAAGAGGCAGCCCTGCGTCACCCCGCCCGCAGCGCCATCGTCATCGCCTCCACCGCCAGCAAGGGCGCCACATTGCGGTCCAGGGCCGTCCGGCACGCGGCGATGGCCTCGATACGCCGCAGCGTGGACTCTGGCGTACCGCCGCGGGCCAGGCGCTCCAGGGCGTCCTCCGCGTCCGTGTTGGCGAGGGCCGTGCGCGAGCCGAGCTGGAGGGCGAGGACATCGCGGTAGAAGCCGGTGAGGTCGGTGAGGGCCTGGTCCAGGCTGTCGCGCTGCGTGCGCGTTCTGCGGCGCTTCTGCTTGTCCTCCAGCTCCTTCATCACCCCCGCGGTGCCACGCGGCATACGACCGCCCTGCACCGCGCCGAGCGCCGCCTTCAGCTCCTCGGTCTCCTTGGCGTCGAGCTCCTCCGCGAGCTGCTTGGAGTCCTCCGTGGCGGCGTCGACCAGTTCCTGCGCGGCCCGGAGACAGCCACCGATGTCGTCGACCCTCAGGGGGAGCTTCAGCACCGTGGCCCGGCGCTCCCGCGCGCGCTCGTCCGTGGCCAGGCGGCGGGCGCGGTCGACATGGCCCTGGGTGGCACGGGCGGCGGCGTCCGCGATCGCGGGCTCGATGCCGTCACGACGTACGAGCATGTCGGCGACGGCCGCCACGGAAGGCGTGCTCAGGTTCAGGTGGCGGCAGCGGGAGCGGATCGTCGGCAGGACGTCCTCCAGGGACGGCGCGCACAGCAGCCAGACCGTGCGCGGGGCCGGCTCCTCCACTGCCTTCAGGACCGCGTTGGCCGACTTCTCGTTCAGCCGCTCGGCGTCCTCCACGAGGATCACCTGCCAGCGGCCGTTCGCCGGAGACGTGAACGACTTACGGACGGTGTCACGCATGTCGTCGGCGAGGATCTGCGTGCCCACGGCGGCGACCGTGGTCACGTCCGCGTGCGTACCGACCAGCGCGGTGTGGCAGCCGTCGCAGAAGCCGCAGCCGGGGCCGCCACCGAGCGCGCGGTCGGGGCTCACGCACTGCAGCGCCGCCGCGAACGCCCGCGCCGCCTGCGTACGCCCCGCGCCGGGCGGGCCCGTGAACAGCCAGGCATGCGTCATCTTGGACGCCTCGGGCGGCGCGGCGTCGGTTGCCGCCGCGGTGACCAGGGCATCAGCGTCACGGGCGGCCGCGTCGAGCTGCTCGCTCACCTTCGCCTGGCCCACCAGGTCGTCCCACACGGTCATGGGAGACCGCCCTTCCGTCGTTCTTCCCGTCGTTCTTCGCCCCACCGCGATCCATTGTGCGGGTCACCACTGACAGCGGGGTCGGGCGGCGGCACGAAGTCGTGCCTCGGTCCGGCCCCAACCCCGGCGGGCCCGGTCGGGCCCAGCCCCAGGGTCAGCGCCGCCCGCGCCCCTGGCCCTCGTCCCGACCGTCGTCGTCGCGGGGGCCGAGCAGTTCGTCCGCCAGGGTCGGCAGGTCGTCCAGCGGGGTCTCCTCCGCCCAGTCCGGGCGGCGCCGACGGGTCGGCCGGCCTTCGGTGTCCATCTGCGGCAGCTCGCGCGTACGGTCCTCGGCCCCGTCCGGTCGCGGCGCCGGGCGCTCGTCGCGGAAGAAGCCCTGCGGCACACGGCGCGCGGGGTCGTCCCCGACGGCGGGCAGCACGGCCGTCTCGTCGGAGGCACCCGGCGCCACCGGCGGGCGCACCGCCGTCTCGTCGGCCGAACCCTGCGGTATCGGCAGCTTCGCCGTGGTCTCCGCGTCGGACTCGGGGGCCTGCACCGCCGGAAGGACAGCGGTCTCGTCCGCGGCCCCGCCCGGCACGTTCGACGGCGTGATCAGCGGGGTGGGCACGGTGATCTCGTTGTCGGGCGTGGCCGCGTCGCGCGGCTCGTGCCGCTCACGCGACTCATGCGGCTCGTGTCGCGTGGAGTCCGCCGACGCTCCGGTGGCCGTGCCCCTGGCCGGTGTGGCGGCCGAGGTCGCCGCCTCGGCCGCGGCCCGGCGTGCCTCCTCCGCGCGCAGCAGCGCCTCCTCGGCCTTCCGCTGCTTGTCCAGACGCCGCGCCTCGGCCTCGGCGTGCAGCCGGGCCTCCTCCTCGGCCTGCCTGCGCAGCCGCTCTTCCTCGGCCTTCCTGCGCGCTTCCTCGGCCGCCCGCGCCTGTTCCTCGGCCAGCAGCCGCGCCTTCTCCTCCTCGGCACGACGACGGGCTTCCTCGGCCCGCTGCCGGGCCTCCTCCGCCTGTCGCTCGGCCTCGCGCCGCTGCGCCTCCTCCAGCTCGCGCCGCTTGCGCTCCTCCTCCTCGGCCCGAAGCCTGGCGAGCTGCTCCTGGCGCTCGCGCTCCAGCCGCTCTTCCTCGGCCTTGCGCGCGGCCTCTTCCTCGGCCTTCCTCCGGGCTTCTTCCTCGGCCTTCTTGCGCGCCTCCTCCTGGGCCCTCACCTCGGCCTCGGACAGCGGCAGCATCTGGTCGAGCCGATGCCGGATCGCGGTCGTGACCGCCTCGGGATCCTGCCCGGCGTCGACGACCAGGTAGCGGCCGGGGGCCGCGGCGGCCAGGGCGAGGAAGCCGGAGCGCACGCGCGCGTGGAACTCGGCCGGTTCCGACTCCAGCCGGTCCGGCGCCTCGGTGAACCGCTCACGCGCGGTCTCCGGCGCGACGTCCAGCAGGACGGTCAGATGCGGGACGAGGCCATCGGTGGCCCAGCGGTTGATCCGGGCGATCTCCGTCGGGGACAGGTCGCGGCCCGCGCCCTGGTAGGCCACCGACGAGTCGATGTACCGGTCCGAGATCACGACCGCGCCCCGCTCCAGGGCCGGACGGACGACCGTGTCCACGTGCTCCGCGCGGTCCGCCGCGTACAGCAGCGCCTCCGCGCGGTGCGACAGACCGGCGCTGGAGACGTCCAGCAGGATCGACCGCAGCCGCTTGCCGACGGGCGTGGCGCCCGGCTCGCGGGTCAGCACGACCTCGTGCCCCTTGGCCCGGATCCACTCGGCGAGCGCCTCGGCCTGGGTGGACTTGCCCGCGCCGTCGCCGCCCTCCAGGGCGATGAAGAAGCCAGCGGCAGCGGGCTCCTCCACGGGGTCGTCACCGCCCCGCAGCGCATCGCGCAGATCGTGTCGCAGCGGAACGCCGGAGCGGTCGTCGGCCTTGGCGAGGACCAGGGCGGCGACCGGCAGCAGCAGCGCGCCGACCAGCATCAGGACGAAGGCGGCACCGCCGTGTTCGAACACGAACTTGCCGTTCTCCAGCCGGTGCGGCCCGATGAGCCCGGCGACCACCGGTGCCACCAGCGCTCCCAGCGCGACGAAGACCCGTACGACCGCGTGCAGGTGCTCGGTCGTCCGGGCGCGGCGGTGGTCCTCGGTCTCCTGGTCGAGCAGCGCGTGGCCGATGTTCGCGGCGGCGCCCGCGCCGACGCCCGCGAGCGCCACGATCAGCAGCACGCTGGTGACGTCCGGGACGAGACCCGCGGCGAGCAGCGCGACACCGGTGAAGGCGATCGCCAGCGCGAGCAGCCGACGGCGCGAGAAGGACGGCAGCATGTGAGGCGCCGTACGGATACCGACGGCCGTACCGCCGGTCAGCGCGAGGATCAGCAGCCCGTACGTCACCGGGCCGCCGTTCAGGTCCGTGGCCTGCGGGGCGGAGACGGCGACGACGGCCGAGACGGCTCCGGCGACCGCCGCGCAGGCGAGCACCAGGAGCAGGATCGCGCCCGTACGGCCCTTGTCGACGACCGTGCCCGTCCGGGGGCGGCGCAGGCCCTCCAGCGGCGACCGCGCGCGGGGCGTGCGGGTGTCGGGCAGTTCGAGGAAGGTGATCAGCGACAGGGAGGCGGCGAACAGCCCGGCCGCGACGTAGGCGGAGAGGGCCGCGTGGTGCTGGTCGAACCAGGCGATGCCCGTGCCGAGCAGGTTGTTCAGCAGCGACGCCACGACGATCCCGGCGGCGGCCAGGGGCACCGCCACGAACCGCGTACGCAGCGAGAGGCGCCGCAGCGCGTCCAGATGGTCCGGCAGCGGGCGCACCGTGGCGCCTTCCGGGGGCGGCGCGGGCAGCAGGGCGGGCGCCGCGCTCTCGCGGCACACGTTCCAGAAGCGTTCGGCGACGCCGGTCAGGAAGGCGGTGATCAGCAGCGCCGCGAGGGCGTTCGCCGGAGTCCAGTCGATCCACAGGGGGGCGACGATCAGCAGGGCGGCTCGCAGTCCGTCCGCGCCGACCATGGTCCAGCGGCGGTCGAGCGGCCCCTCCTGAGAGGTCAGCGCGGTGAGCGGGCCGAGCAGGACGGCGCCGAAGAGCAGCGTGGCGAGGATGCGCGCGCCGAAGACGGTCGCGATAGCGAACGACACGCCTCGGTAGCCGCCGCCGAAGGAGCCCTCGGTGACGGCCGCCTGGAAGGCGAGCAGGACCAGGACCAGAAGGGCGAGAACGTCGCCGACGCCGCCCACGAGCTGGGCGCTCCACAACCGCTTGAACTGCGGCCTGCGCAGCAGGGCGCGGACGGCGCGCTCGCGTGAATCCGCGATCAGGGCGTCGTCGGGGGCCGGGGTGTGGGCCGTTGGCTGCTCGGCTCGCGTCATGCTTTCAGCCTATCGGCAGCCACGGACAGTCCGGTGCTGCTGCCCGAACACGCGCACGCCCCGACACCAAAGTGTTGCCGGGGCGCATCGCGCAAACCATGACGGACCGCCGAGAAGACGCACGGCGGCCCGCTGGGGAGAACGCGCGGGCTCAGTCCTCCGCGGCCTTCGAGGCGGCGGACGCCGCCGTCTTCCGAGCCGTGGTCTTCTTCGCGGCCGCGGTCGTCTTCTTGGCCGTGGTCTTCTTCGCGGCCGTCTTCTTCGCCGCCGTCGACGTCGCCTTCTTGGCCGTCGTCTTCTTGGCGGTGGTCTTCTTGGCCGCGGCCTTCTTCGCCGTCTTCTTGGCGGGCCCCTTGGCCCGCTTCTCCGCGAGCAGCTCGAAGCCGCGCTCCGGAGTGATCGTCTCGACGCTGTCGCTCGACCGCAGGGTCGCGTTGGTCTCACCGTCGGTGACGTACGGCCCGAAGCGACCGTCCTTGACGACGACCGGCTTGCCGCTGACCGGGTCCGCGCCCAGTTCCTTCAGCGGCGGCTTGGCCGCGGCGCGCCCCCGCTGCTTCGGCTGGGCGTAGATCGCCTCCGCCTCCGCGAGCGTGATCGTGAAGAGCTGCTCCTCGGACTCGAGCGAACGCGAGTCCGTGCCCTTCTTCAGATACGGCCCGTAGCGCCCGTTCTGAGCGGTGATCTCGACGCCCTCCGCGTCCTGGCCGACCACCCTCGGCAGGGACATCAGCCGCAGCGCGTCGGCGAGCGTCACCGTGTCCAGGGACATCGACTTGAACAGCGAGGCCGTACGCGGCTTGATCGCGTTCTTGCCCGTCTTCGGGGTGCCCTCGGGCAGGATCTCCGTGACGTACGGGCCGTAGCGGCCGTCCTTGGCGACGATCGGCCGGTTCGTCTCGGGGTCCGTGCCCAGCGGGCGCTCCCCGCTCGGCTTGGCGAGCAGTTCCTCGGCCAGCTCGACGGTCAGCTCGTCCGGCGCGAGGTCGGCCGGGATGTCGGCACGCTGGTGCTTCTCGGAGTCCTTCTCACCGCGCTCGATGTACGGACCGTAGCGGCCGACCCGCAGCACGATGTCGTGGCCCACGGGGAACGACGACACCTCGCGCGCGTCGATCGCGCCCAGGTCAGTCACCAGTTCCTTGAGGCCGCCGAGGTGGTCCCCGTCGCCGTTGCCGGCCTCCGCGGCGCCGCCGTCGCCCGTGCCCTCGCCGAAGTAGAACCGCTTCAGCCACGGCACGGCCCGCGCCTCGCCGCGGGCGATGCGGTCGAGGTCGTCCTCCATCTTGGCGGTGAAGTCGTAGTCGACAAGCCGCCCGAAGTGCTTCTCCAGGAGGTTGACCACGGCGAAGGACAGGAAGGACGGGACGAGGGCCGTGCCCTTCTTGAACACATAGCCGCGGTCCAGGATCGTGCCGATGATCGACGCGTACGTCGACGGGCGGCCGATCTCGCGCTCTTCCAGCTCCTTGACCAGGGAGGCCTCGGTGTAGCGAGCCGGGGGCTTGGTCGCGTGGCCGTCGGCGGTGATCTCCTCGGCGGTCAGCGCGTCGCCCTCGGCGACCTGCGGCAGCCGGCGCTCGCGGTCGTCCAGCTCGGCGTTCGGGTCGTCGGCGCCCTCGACGTAGGCCTTCAGGAAGCCGTGGAAGGTGATCGTCTTGCCGGACGCGCTGAACACGGCGTCGCGCCCGTCGGCGGCCGTGCCACCGATCCGGACCGTGACCGAGTCACCCGTGGCGTCCTTCATCTGCGAGGCGACGGTCCGCTTCCAGATCAGCTCGTAGAGCCTGAACTGGTCGCCGGACAGCCCCGTCTCCGCCGGGGTGCGGAAGCGGTCGCCCGACGGGCGGATCGCCTCGTGCGCCTCCTGCGCGTTCTTGACCTTGCCCGCGTACGTACGCGGCTGCTGCGGCAGGTAGTCGGCGCCGTACAACTGCGTGACCTGGGCTCGGGCCGCCGCGACCGCCGTGTCCGACAGCGTCGTGGAGTCCGTACGCATGTACGTGATGTAGCCGTTCTCGTACAGCTTCTGCGCGATCTGCATCGTGGCCTTCGCGCCGAAGCCGAGCTTGCGGCTGGCCTCCTGCTGCAGCGTCGTCGTACGGAACGGCGCGTACGGCGAGCGGCGGTACGGCTTGGACTCGACCGAGCGCACCGCGAACCGCGTGTCCTGCAGGGCGGCGGCCAGCGCGCGGGCGTTGTCCTCGTCGAGGTGGAGCGTGTTCGCGCTCTTCAGGCGGCCCAGCGAGTCGAAGTCACGGCCCTGCGCGACCCGCTTGCCGTCGACCGTCGCGAGCCGTGCCACCAGGGACGACGGGTCGGACGGGTCACCGGCGCGGCCGGTCCCGAACGTGCCGGTCAGGTCCCAGTACGAGGCGGAGCGGAACGCCATGCGCTCGCGCTCGCGCTCCACGACGAGCCGCGTGGCCACGGACTGGACACGGCCGGCCGACAGCCGGGGCATGACCTTCTTCCACAGGACGGGAGAGACCTCGTAGCCGTAGAGGCGGTCGAGGATGCGCCGGGTCTCCTGGGCGTCGACCAGCTTCTTGTTCAGCTCGCGCGGGTTGCGCACGGCCTCCTGGATCGCGTCCTTGGTGATCTCGTGGAACACCATCCGCTTGACCGGGACCTTCGGCTTCAGCACCTCCTGGAGGTGCCACGCGATGGCCTCGCCCTCGCGGTCCTCATCGGTGGCGAGGAAGAGCTCGTCGGAGTCGCGCAGCAGCTCCTTGAGCTTCTTGACCTGCGCCTTCTTGTCGGCGTTGACGACGTAGATCGGCTGGAAGTCATGATCGACGTCCACCCCGAGACGCCGGACCTCGCCCGTGTACTTCTCCGGCACCTCGGCGGCGCCGCTCGGAAGATCGCGAATGTGCCCGACGCTCGCCTCGACGATGTAGCCGGGGCCGAGGTAGCCCTTGATCGTCTTCGCCTTGGCAGGCGACTCGACGATGACGAGTCGGCGGCCGCCCTGTGCGGTCTCGCTGGTCGGGGACAACTTCGCTCTTCTCTCCGGTCGACGTTGGCGCCTCCCCAGGCCTTCGTCTGGGGGTCGGATCATGGTGGCGCTGCGGACTGTGACGGTACATCCCGTCCTCGTGTCGAAGGGGAAAAGCCCACAACGGCCACTCGAACGGTAACCCGACTACCACCATTCCTGCCGCCCGGAGTGTCCGGCATCTCCTCGAACCCTATTCGGAGCGTTACCCTCCGGTTACTGGGCTCTCCGGCGTCGTACTGCGGGGAAACCGCGACGTCACAGGCCGTGTGAGCGCCGCGCCACGGCGCGATCCCCGCCAGGGCGACGACGCGCGCGTGGGCGGCATGCGACGTGGCTCACACCGCGGCCACGGTCAGCCGCGGCGTTGGCTGGTTTCGCTTCCCGCGGAGCCGCCCCCTTACCGCACCGGCTCCAAGAACCCCTGCTCGATCAGCAGCCGGATCTGGGCGGGCGTCCGATCGCGCAGCAACACCGGGTCCTCGCCGACGAGCTGGGCGATGGCGTCGAGGATGCGCCCGGCGCTCAGCGTGCCGTCGCACACGCCCGCGAAGCCCGCGCCGACCGTGTCCACCTTGGTGGCGCGGCGCATGCCGCGGTGCTGGCGCAGCACCACGTGCTCGGGGTCCTCGGCGCCGGGCAGCCCGACCTGTTCCTGGACGATCTCGGCGGCGAGCCTGAAGTGCCCGGCGAGCAGGGCCGCGTCGTCGTGCGCCCGCAGGTAGTCGACGCGGTCGAAGTGCGCGCGCACGGTGTCGCCGAGGGGCTGTTCGACCGGGTGCGGCCACTCCTCGACCGTGATCGAGGGCTCGGCGGCATCGGTCCTGCGCAGGGCGATCCAGCCGAAGCCGACCGCCCGTACCTTGCGCGCCTCGAACTCGTCGAGCCACGCGTCGTACCGCGCCTGGTACTCCGTCGCGTCACGGCGGTGGTCTCCGGCGTCGCGCAGCCACAACTCGGCGTACTGCATGACGTCCTGGACCTCGCGCTGCACGATCCAGGCGTCACAGCCGCGCGGCACCCAGGAGCGCAGCCGGTCCTGCCAGTCCTCCCCTTCGACGTGCTGCCAGTTGGCGAGGAACTGCGCGAACCCGCCCTGGTTCAGCCGCTCCCCCGCCTGCTGAACGAGCGCGCGGCACAGATCGTCCCCGCTCATGCCGCCGTCGCGGTAGGTGAGCCGGGCGCCGGGCGAGATCACGAAGGGCGGGTTCGACACGATCAGGTCGTACGTCTCGCCGTCCTGGACCGGTTCGAAGAGCGAGCCCTGGCGCAGATCCGCGGCCGGGGCGCCGGACAGCGCCAGCGTGAGCGCGGTGATGTGCAGCGCGCGCGGGTTGACGTCGGTCGCGGTCACGCGCGTGGCGTGCCGGGTGGCGTGCAGCGCCTGGATGCCGGAGCCGGTGCCGAGGTCGAGGGCAGCGCCGACGGGGGGCCGTACGGTGATCCCGGCGAGGGTGGTGGAGGCGCCGCCGACGCCCAGGACGACGTTCTCCTCCGGGCTGCCGATGCCGCCCGCCCCGCCGACCGCGCAGCCGAGGTCGGACACGATGAACCAGTCCTCGCCGCCGGGCCCGCCGTAGGGCCGGACGTCCACGGTCGCGGCGACCTCGTCCGTGCCGGTGCGCAGCAGCCAGCCGGCCGCCACGCACCCGTCGACGGGCAGCACACCCGCCACGCGCGCGTGCGGCACGGGCTGTTGCAACAGGAACAGCCGTACGAGCGCCTCCACCGGGGTGTCTCCGCGCGTCGCCCGGAGCGCGGGGACGGTCTCGCTCCGGGCGAGCGCCGCGTACGCGGGTGCGCCGAGCAGTTCGAGCAGCCCGTCGGCGGTGAAGGAGGCCGCGAGCAGGGCGTCACGCAGCTCCGCGGTGACGTCGGCGTGGTCGAGGGAAGGCAGGGTGGCCGGACTGGAGTTACTCACGCCCCCATTGTGGCGTGGGAAGTCCCGTCGCCGGTGTCCCCCGCTGCGGGAGCCCGTTCCTCATTGCTCCGCGCGTACGCGCATGCGTCCGTACGCGCGCACGGAGATACGTACGCGCGTACGGAGGGCGCCGGGCGCGCCGCTCAGCCGGCCGACGGCGAAGCGGACGCGGAACCGGGCTTCTTGCAGCTCTCCACCTTCGCCATCGCCTTGCCGACGTCGCCCTCCACGAGCTTGTTCATCGCGTCGTCCCCGATCTTGCTCAGCTCCTGGCTCTGCTTCGCTATCCCGTTGAGCCCTACGACGAACTTCGTCTGGTCCTTGGTGTCGAGTTCGTCCGCCTGCTTCTTCAGATCGGCGTACGCCGTGGCCTTGTCGTTGAGCTCCTTGACGGCCTTCTTCTGCTTGGCCGCGCCGTCGTCCACATCCGGCGCCCCCGCCTTCTCGAAGGCCGCCCCGACGCCCTTGTGACCGTCGGACAGGTCCTGGAAGGCCTGGGCGTAGGTCTTCTGGACCTCCTTCGGCGGCCTGGCCTCCGACTTGCCCTCCTCCAGCGCGGCGTTGGCCTCGGAGATCTTCTTCACCTGCGGCTTCGTCGCGTCACAGACCTTCGTGGCCCAGGCCGTCAGCTTCTCGTCGTTCCCACCGCTGCTGGAGCATCCCGACAGCGCCAGTGCCAGTACCGCACCGCCGGACAGTGCGGCAGCAAGCTTCTTGTTCACCGGATTGGTCCCTTCCATGGCTCTCTCGGCCCCGGAAGATACACGCCGCCTGGCCGACGCCCGGGTGCCGAATGCCGCGTATGCCCGTCGTTGCGGCTGTTTGCCCCGGGCGAGAGAAGGCTCACGGGAGGGGACGGAAGGCGAGCGCACACGAACCGGGCGGGCGCACGGCGTCGTGATGAACGCTGTGCGCCCGCCCGGTCGGCGCATGTCCGGCCGCGGCGGGCCGGATGCGCGAGGGGGTGCCGGGGAACCGGCTAGGACACCACCGCCGGATCGGCTGACTTGGCGACCCTCTCGGCCTCGCCCTCCTCGTCACCGACCGCGATCCCGCGCCGCTTGGAGACGTACACGGCGAACATGATCACGAGCAGGGAGAGGACGGCGATCAGGATCCGGACGCCGACGTTCCGGTCACTGCCGTACGAGAACTTGATGACCGCCGGCGCGATGAGCAGGGAGACCAGGTTCATCACCTTCAGCAGCGGGTTGATCGCCGGGCCCGCGGTGTCCTTGAAGGGGTCGCCGACCGTGTCGCCGATCACCGTCGCCGCGTGCGCCTCGCTGCCCTTGCCGCCGTGATGGCCGTCCTCGACGAGCTTCTTGGCGTTGTCCCAGGCGCCACCGGAGTTGGCGAGGAAGACCGCCATCAGCGTGCCGGCGCCGATCGCGCCCGCGAGGAACGCGCCGAGCGCGCCGACGCCGAACGTGAACCCGACGGCGATGGGCGCCATGACGGCGAGCAGACCCGGTGTGGCCAGCTCCCTGAGGGCGTCCTTGGTGCAGATGTCGACGACCCTGCCGTACTCGGGCTGCTGCGTGTAATCCATGATCCCGGGCTTCTCGCGGAACTGCCGCCGCACCTCGAAGACCACCGCGCCCGCCGACCGCGACACCGCGTTGATCGCCAGCCCCGAGAAGAGGAAGACGACCGCCGCGCCCACGATCAGGCCGACCAGGTTGTTGGGCTGCGAGATGTCCATGATCAGGCTCAGCGGTCCGCCGTCCCCGACCCTCTCGCCCACGTTCTGGGCGGCCGTGGTGATCGCGTCACGGTACGAGCCGAACAGCGCCGAGGCCGCGAGCACGGCCGTGGCGATGGCGATGCCCTTGGTGATGGCCTTGGTGGTGTTGCCGACGGCGTCCAGGTCGGTGAGCACCTGCGCGCCCGAGCCCACGACGTCGCCGGACATCTCGGCGATGCCCTGGGCGTTGTCGGAGACCGGGCCGAAGGTGTCCATCGCGACGATCACGCCGACCGTGGTGAGCAGGCCCGTACCGGCCAGCGCCACCGCGAACAGCGCCAGCATGATCGATGTGCCGCCGAGCAGGAACGCCCCGTACACGCCGAGTCCGATCAACAGCGCGGTGTAGACGGCGGATTCCAGACCGACGGAGACACCGGCGAGGACCACGGTGGCGGGCCCGGTCAGTGAGGTCTTCCCGATGTCCCGCACGGGACGGCGGTTGGTCTCGGTGAAGTAGCCGGTCAACTGCTGGATCACGGCGGCGAGCAGGATGCCGATCGCCACGGCGACCAGCGCGAGGATCCGCGGGTCACCGCTCTTGGCCCGGATCGTCACGTCGGAGACGCCCGTGAGGTCGGCGTACGACGACGGCAGATAGCTGAAGACGGCCACGGCGACCAGCGCCAGCGAGATCAGCGCGGAGATGAAAAAACCCCGGTTGATCGCCGACATGCCACTGCGGTCGGCGCGGCGGGGTGCCACCGCGAAGATGCCGATCATCGCGGTCACGACGCCGATCGCGGGCACGATCAGCGGGAAGGCCAGCCCGGAGTCACCGAACGCCGCCTTGCCGAGGATCAGCGCGGCGACGAGCGTGACGGCGTACGACTCGAAGAGGTCGGCCGCCATACCGGCGCAGTCGCCGACGTTGTCGCCCACGTTGTCGGCGATGGTCGCGGCATTGCGCGGGTCGTCCTCCGGAATGCCCTGCTCGACCTTGCCGACCAGGTCGGCGCCGACGTCGGCGGCCTTGGTGAAGATGCCGCCGCCGACACGCATGAACATGGCGATCAGCGCCGCACCGAGGCCGAAGCCCTCCAGGACCTTCGGCGCGTTCGCGGCGTACACGAGCACCACACAGGAGGCGCCCAGCAACCCGAGCCCCACCGTGAACATGCCGACGACGCCGCCCGTACGGAAAGCGATCTTCATGGCCTTGTGCGAAACGGCAGTGAGATCCTTCTCCGGTTCGCCCGCCGCCGGGGTCGCCTCGCGCGCCGCCGCGGCGACGCGCACATTGCTTCGTACGGCGAGCCACATACCGATATAACCGGTGGCCGCCGAGAACGCGGCACCGATCAGGAAGAACACCGAGCGTCCGGCACGCTGATTCCAGTCGTCCGCGGGCAGCAGCATGAGGAGAAAGAACACGATCACGGCGAATACGCCGAGCGTGCGCAACTGCCGTGCCAGATAGGCGTTGGCGCCTTCCTGGACCGCCGCCGCGATCTTCTTCATGCTGTCGGTGCCCTCGCCCGCCGCGAGTACTTGCCGCACCAGGATTCCGGCGACCACGAGGGCCGCCAGGGCCACCGCCCCGATGACCATCACGATGTGACGGTTGCTGTCGGTCAGTACGGCGGCTGCGAGGGAAGTGGGGTAGTGAAACTGCTGAGGGGTGGAAAGCCCCGCCATTCGTCCTCCTTGACGCTTGGGCTGAGCTCAAGATGTGGACGGATTGTAGGTAGCGGAACCCGGTCAAAACAGGGCCAGGTAAACGGAAACGAGCCTTCACGCGCTCTTCAGCAAAAGATCGTGCGCGAGGCATTGAACCCGAAAGCGGTAATGCCTCAAAGACATTGACGAGATGGACGCTTGATCAAATTATCGCGCAAATGACGGTGAAGCAATTCATGGATTGCGGTAGGACTGTACAAAAAGAAGGGCCCTGTCCATGTTCTGGACGGGGCCCTTCTGTGGTGACTCGTATGGGGTGACTCGTGTGGGGCGGTGAGCAGAGGGGGTGCGAGGAGGGTCAGGCGGGGAGCGTGCCGGGCGGCATGGTCGGCCAGCTCATCCTGATCAGTCCGCCGTCCTTGCCGGCGGACACCTCGACGTCGTCGACGAGGCCCTTGATGACCGCGAGGCCCATCTCGTCCTCCTCGGTCTCCGCATCCGGATCGGCGGCACCGGGTCCACCCGGTGCTCCACCGATCGGCGCATGCGGCGCCTCGTCGCCGACCTCGATGGAGAACTGCTTCTCCTCCTCGGTCAGCATCACCCGCACCGGCGCCGAGATGCCGCTGCTCTGGTGCAGTCCGACGGCACGAGAACAGGCCTCGCCCACGGCAAGCCTGACCTCGTCGAGTACGGCCTCGTCCACCCCGGCCCTGCGCGCCACCGCTGCCGCCACCAGTCGGGCGGTCCTGACGTGCTCGGGCAACGCGCTGAAGCGGAGCTCAACGGTGGCCATACATCCCCCTCGGAACTTCGGGCGTGGGGTCCGGGAACCGGGCCGCACGAGCCCGGCACCCCTACTTGCTTCTGCCGTCTCCGGGCATCTCGGCCCGGAACCGGTCAGTCGGTAGCCGCCACCGCTTCCTCGACCGAGGTGTGGATCGGGAACACCTTGGTGAGGCCGGTGATGCGGAAGATCTTGAGAATGCGCTCCTGGTTGCACACCAGCCGCAGGGAGCCCTCATGGGCACGCACGCGCTTCAGGCCGCCTACCAGCACGCCGAGCCCGGTGGAGTCGAGGAAGTCCACGCCCTCCATGTCGACGACGAGGTGGAAATTCCCGTCGTTCACCAGCTCGACCAACTGCTCACGCAGCTTGGGCGCGGTATATACGTCGATTTCGCCACCGACCTCGACGACCGTACGATCGCCGACGGTACGGGTCGACAGGGACAGGTCCACGGATCCTCCAGCACCTTGCTATCGAGCGGTCGTCCCTCGGGACACCTCGGCAGAGCCCCCGGGACGGTTCGCCAGCCGCGATGGCATTCAATCACTTACCGGCAGGCGTGCACGACGCCTTGGTCCCATTGTCCGTCACGCCAGTGACACACTCGGTGCCGATGGCCAAGAATCACCGATCCGATCGACCCACGGCGGACCCCGTGGCCCGCCTTGCCCCGGACACGGTCCTGAACCGGCTCGCCGCGGGGCCGAGCCGGGCTGCGCGCATCACCCATACGGAGCACCTGCCCTCACGCGAGGGCCGCCATGCCATCTGGCCGGACAGGATCCGCTCCGAGGTCATCGCCGCCGTCCAAGCCGCGGGCATCGAGCACCCCTGGGCCCACCAGGCGGTCGCCGCCGAGCACGCCCTGGACGGCGACTCGGTGGTCGTCGCCACGGGCACCGCCTCGGGCAAGTCGCTCGCCTACCTGGTGCCGGTGCTGTCGCGCCTGATGGAGGGCGCGGAGGCCCCGAACGGGCGCGGCGCGACCGCCCTGTACCTCGCCCCGACGAAGGCGCTGGCAGCGGATCAGTGCCGATCCGTGAAGGAACTTTCACAACCTCTGGGCACGGCGGTCCGCGCGGCCGTGTACGACGGTGACACGCCGCCCGAGGAACGCGAATGGGTACGCCAGTACGCCACCTACGTCCTCACCAACCCCGACATGCTGCACCGCGGCATATTGCCCTCCCATCCACGCTGGTCCTCCTTCCTCCGCGCCCTGAAGTACGTCGTCATCGACGAGTGCCACACCTACCGCGGCGTCTTCGGCTCCCATGTCGCCCAGGTCCTGCGCCGTCTGCGCCGCGTCTGCGCCCGCTACGGCTCCTCTCCCGTCTTCCTGCTCGCCTCCGCGACCGCCGCCGAGCCCTCGGTGGCCGCGGGCCGCCTCACCGGCCTCCCGGTCGTCGAGGTGGCCGACGACGCCTCCCCCCGCGGCGACCTGGTCTTCGCCCTCTGGGAGCCCCCGCTCACCGAACTGCATGGCGAGAAGGGCGCGCCCGTCCGCCGCACGGCCACCGCCGAGACCGCCGATCTGCTGACCGACCTGACCGTGCAGGGCGTCCGCTCGGTCGCCTTCGTACGCTCCCGCCGCGGCGCCGAGCTGATCTCGGTGATCGCCCAGGAACGTCTGGCCGAAATCGATCGCTCCCTGGCCCGCCGGGTGGCCGCGTACCGCGGCGGCTACCTCCCCGAGGAGCGCCGCGCTCTCGAACGCGCCCTCCACTCCGGTGAACTCCTCGGCCTGGCCGCCACCACCGCACTCGAACTCGGCGTCGATGTCTCGGGCCTGGACGCCGTCCTCATCGCCGGCTACCCGGGGACCCGGTCCTCGCTGTGGCAGCAGGCGGGCCGCGCCGGCCGGGCCGGACAGGGCGCCCTGGCGGTCCTGGTCGCCCGCGACGACCCGCTGGACACCTTCCTCGTCCACCATCCCGAGGCCCTCTTCGCCCAGCCGGTCGAGTCCACCGTCCTCGATCCGGACAACCCCTACGTCCTCGCCCCGCACTTGTGCGCCGCTGCCGCCGAACTCCCGCTGACGGACGAGGATCTGGAGCTGTTCGGACCCGCCTGCGAGGCACTGCTGCCGCAGTTGGAAGCCGCGAAGCTGCTCCGTCGCCGGACGAAGGCCTGGCACTGGACCCGCCGTGAGCGGGCCGCCGACCTCGCCGACATCCGCGGCCAGGGCGGGCGTCCCGTGCAGGTCGTCGAGACGGGCACCGGGCGACTGCTCGGCACGGTCGACGCCGGCGCCGCGCACACGACGGTGCACGAAGGGGCGGTCCATCTGCACCAGGGCCGTACGTATCTGGTGCGCTCCCTCGACCTGGAGGACTCGGTCGCCCTGGTCGAGCAGGCCGACCCGCCGTATTCGACGATCGCCCGCGACACGACGTCCGTCTCCGTCCTGGAGACCGACATCGAGGTCCCTTGGGGCAAGGGGCGGCTGTGCTACGGATCCGTCGAGGTCACCAACCAGGTCGTCTCCTTCCTCCGTCGACGTGTGATCACCGGTGAGGTGCTGGGCGAGACGAAACTGGACCTCCCTCCTCGTACGCTGCGCACCCGTGCCGTGTGGTGGACGGTCACCGAGGACCAACTGGACCAGGCCCGGATCAACCCGGAGATCCTCGGCGGCGCCCTGCACGCCGCCGAACACGCCTCGATCGGCATGCTTCCGCTGTTCGCCACCTGCGACCGCTGGGACATCGGCGGCGTCTCCGTCCCGCTCCACCCGGACACCCTGCTGCCCACGGTCTTCGTGTACGACGGCCACCCGGGCGGCGCGGGCTTCGCGGAGCGCGCCTTCCACACAGCCCGTGCCTGGCTGACCGCCACCCGCCAGGCCATCGCCTCCTGCGAGTGCGAGGCGGGCTGCCCGTCCTGCATCCAGTCCCCCAAGTGCGGCAACGGCAACGACCCGCTGCACAAGAGGGGGGCGGTGCGCCTTCTCACGGTGCTGTTGCGCGGGGCACCGGAGGAGAAGGAGAGCCCGGCGGCCGAGCCGCAGGAGGAGAGCCGGGCGGCGCCGGGGACACCGTCGTCGGCCCCACCGGATCCGCCGGGCCCGCTCTCGCCCTGACCTCGGCGGAGAGCGGCCCCACGGCCGTCGCCGCCGTGACGTCCGAGACGCCACCCATGACGACGCACCGCAGCAGCCGGCTGTCCTGGGCTTCCGTGACGCGGTGCGCCACGGCGCACGCCGCCTCGCTTCCCTCCATCCAGTGATCGGCGGCGGCAAGCGCCGCCAGGTCGGCCGCGGCGGCGGCACGATGACGCGCCAGCACGGCCTTCCCCTGGAACAGCAGCACCCCGAACACGGCGCACAGAGCACCGATCAGGCACACCACCCAGACGGTCGCCGAGCCGCGGTCCGAACTCAGCGACCGCATCCGGGTGTTGAAGGCCGTCGGCCCGGAGCGCCGGCTCTCTCCCGTCGGCCCGCGCTGTCTCACGTGCCCGCCCGCCGGTTCACATCTCCTCACTGGCGCACCCCCATCGTGTCCTCCGCCAACGCCACTGCTTCTTGGCGCACTTCGAGCGGCAGTGCGGCCGGACCCGGCGTGCGGGCGAGGACCGTCACATGCACCAGGTCGCCCTGGCGGCTCGTGGTGACCTTCGCTCCCTTCGGCGCGGCCCGCGCCGCCGTGTCCTCCACCACACCGGGTGACTCCTGCCGGGCTGCCGCGCGAGCCCCTGCCCGAGCGGCGTCCACACACTGAATCTGCGCGGACACGGCCAGCAAGGCCCAGACGAAGACTCCGAGGACGAAGACCAGGACGGGCAGGACGACCGCGGCCTCCGCCGTCACGAACCCACCGTCCCGGCGCCCTCCGCGGCGTCCGAGGCGCCCCTTCTCCCCGTCACATCCGGACATCGAGCGCCCGCTTCACGATTCCCTGCAGTTCCTCGCTGACCTGCCCGCTCGTCAACACCTTGTAGAGGAGCGCCGCGAAGGCCACTGCCGCGATAATGCCGACGGCGTACTCCGATGTGACCATGCCCGCGTCCCCGCGCACGGCCGCCCGTACCCGCCCTGTCAACGCCCGCATCCGGGCTCGTACTCGTTCTGATTTGCTCATCTCAACCCCCGTGCAGTTCTCGTCCTGTCGACCTGACCGATCTGTTCGCTCCGCTGGAACCGATCGGTCCGTCCGGCGCCTCCCGGCCACCGGGCTCATCCGATCCGTCGTCGTTCACCGCGTACCGCGCGCGGTCATCCGCCACCTCCTTTCAGAAGCCCTCCCGCGAGTCCGATCACGACGGGGAGCACCCCGACCGCGATGAAGGCGGGCAGGAAGCACAGCCCCACCGGCGCGGTGACCATGACGCCCGCCCGGCGCGCCCGTGCCGTCGCCGCGCGCCCCCACTCCGCACGGGCCTGTGTCGCGAGGCGCCCGACGGGCACGGCCGCCGGTACGCCGGAGTCACCCGCCCGTTCCAGGAGCCGTGCCAGCGCTCCGGCGCCGGGGAGGGCGGCCAGCCGCCGCCAGGCATCGGCCGGGTCGCCGCCGAGCCGTACCTCGGCCGCCCCGCGGGCCAGTCGTTCGCCGACCGGGCCGCCCAGCGCCTCGCCCACCGCCTGGGCGGCCGACACGGGGCTCGCGCCCGCGGTGATGCACGCCGCCAGCAGATCCGCGGCCAGCGGAAGCCGACGGGCCACTTCGGCGGGGTCGTAGTCCCGCGTGAGACGGTCGCGTTCCTCCCGGGCTCGCCACCGCTTCACACCGATTCCGGTGATCGCCCCGGCGACCAGTCCGCCCACGCCCCCGATCAGCGCCCACCCGCCGCACAGCGCCCCCACGACCGGCAACCACCGCCGAACGGCGTTCCGCACTTCGTTCCGCCGCACACCGTCGGGCACCGGGCCCGCCCGCGCCCGCGCACCGCGTCGAGCGAAGGACATCCAGGGAATTCCCGAACTGCCGTCCTCACACGTGCCGTTCTGTGCCAGCGCCGCATCCAGCCGACGCCGCACTCTGCGCTCACGTCCTGCCGTGACGAGCAGCCACGCCGCCCAGCACAGCGCGGACGCTCCCCAGACCACTTCCCACCTGTGGACGGTCTCGGCGCTCATGCCGCCTCCGCTCCTCGCACGATCCGCAGCGCCCACCACAGCCCCACGCCCTCCAGCACGCCGCCGAGCACGAGGCAGGCCAGACCCGCGCCCGTGTGCAGCAGTACGTGCAGTGGGCGGGCGCCGAGCCCGGTGCCGAGCAGCAGGCCGAGGATCGGCAGGCCCGCGAGCAGCACCGCCGTCGAACGGGCCCCCGCCAACTGGGCCTGTAGATCGGCTCGTTGATCTCGCTCGGCTCGCAGCGCCGCCTCCAGCCGGTCGAGCCCGGAGGCCAGGCCCGCGCCACGGTCCACGGCCACTCGCCAGCACGCGGCAAGTCCCGACAATCCGTCGGCGCCCGGCTGCTGTGCCGCTCGGGCGAGTGCGCCCGGCACATCCCCGCCGAACCGCGCTGCCGCCAGCACCGTCGCCTGGGCCTCGCCGAGGCCACCACCGTCGCGGGCCACGCGCAACAGCGCCTCTCCGGGTTGGCACCCCGCGCGCACCTCCCCGGCGAGCGCCCCGCACAGCGCGATCACCGCCTCGCCGCGCCGGTCGCGCGCCAGGCGTGCCTCCCGCGCGAGCCGCACCCGGCGCAGCAGCGGCACACCACCGGCTCCGGCCAGCAGGGGCAGGACGGACGCACCGAGCACCGCGATCACCGCGCCCACGGCGACCGACCACCACTCGGCCCGCAGCCTCCGCACGCGTGCGCGGCCCCCTGCCCAGGGCGGGGAACCGCCCCCTGGCGCCTCGCCACCGCCCGTGACCAGCAGCCGGGCTCGCCGCCCCGTGGTACTCGAGGCGCTCATCACCCACGCCGCCGTACCGGCACACACCAGCCCCGCACCCACCGACAGCTGTCCGACCTCCGTCACGGCGCCCCACTCCCCTCTCTCCCACCTCGCAGCAGCTCCCGCAGCCGCTCCCAGCCCCGCTCGCGGGTGAACGCCGTGGCGCCCCACCGCAGCGCGGGCACGGTCACCACCAGGCCCGACGTGTCCCGTTCCAGCACATGGACCTCCGCGATCCGGCGCCGCCCGTTCCGGTCGCGCACCAGGTGGAGAACCACCGACAGCGCAGCCGCCAATTGGCTGTGCAGCGCGGCACGGTCCAGGCCCGCCGCCGTCCCGAGCGCCTCCAGCCGGGCCGGCACCTGCGCCGCCGCGTTCGCGTGGAGCGTGCCGCAGCCGCCCTCGTGCCCGGTGTTCAGGGCGGCGAGCAGGGACACCACCTCGGGGCCGCGTACCTCGCCGACGACCAGCCGATCGGGTCTCATCCGCAACGCCTGCCGCACCAAGTCCTCGAGCTGGACGAGCCCCACGCCCTCCTGGTTCGCGGGCCGTCCTTCCAGACGCACCACATGGGGATGGTCGGGCCGCAGCTCCGCCGAGTCCTCTGCCAGCACGATCCGTTCGGACGGCGGCACCATGCCCAGCAGCGCGCTCAGGAGCGTGGTCTTCCCCGAACCGGTCCCGCCACTGATCACATAGGAGAGCCGAGAAGTGATCAGCGCCCGCAGCACCCGGTCCCCACCCGGCGGCACCGTCCCCGCCGTGACCAGTTCGTCAAGGGTGAACGCCCTTGGCCGTACGACCCGCAGGGACAGACAGGTCGAGCCGACCGCGACGGGTGGCAGAACCGCATGGAGCCGGGTGCCGTCCGGCAGTCGGGCATCGACCCAGGGTCTGGCGTCGTCGAGCCGCCGCCCCGCAATGGCCGCCAGGCGTTGCGCGAGACGGCGTACGGCCGACGCGTCGGGAAAGGACACCGGTGTCAGCTCCAGCCCACCGCCCCGGTCCACCCATACCCGATCCGGGGCCGCCACCAGGACGTCGGTCACGGCCGGATCGGCGAGCAGGGGGTCCAACGGGCCGCTGCCGACCAACTCGGAGCGCAACTGGTGGGCAGCGCCCAGCACTTCCGCGTCCCCGAGCACCTTTCCCTGCGCCCGCAGGGCCTGTGCCACATGCGCGGGAGTCGGCTCGGCCCCGCTCTCGGCCAGCCACTGCCGCACGCCGTCCAACAGCCGTGCGCGTTCACCGAATTCGGTCGCGCCCTCACGGCTCTCTCCCGTCCGCGCGCCCAACCTCGCGTCAGCGCCCGCGCCCACCGGCTCAGCCCAGCCCGTACTCATGCGTCCGTCCCCCGCCCCGCCGACGCCCGCTCCCAGAAGGCCGAGCAGAACCGGGCGAGCGGCCCCCGCGCCGCTCCGCCGGGCGGCACCGAGCCGTCCGGCGGCGGTGTCTCGTACGGCACTTCGCCGACCAGGGACAGTCCCAGCAGCCGCGCCACCTCACGGTCGTCGAGGCCGGGCGCGTACGGCCCTCGTACCGCGATCCGCAGATCGGCCAGGACCATGCCGACGGCCGTCGCCACCCGCCGGGCGGCGGCGATCGCGCGCAGTTCGGCAGGGACCACCAACACCCCGACATCCACTTGGACAAGGACTTCCGCCACGCCCTCGTCGACGCGGCGCGGAAGGTCGACGACGACCGCGCCACCACGCCGCCGGCCCGCGGCGAGGACCGCACGAACCGCCTGCGGCGGGACGGCGACCGTGTCGCCGCGGTCCCAGCTCAGTACCCGCAGTGCGTGCAGCTTGGGCAGGGACTCCTCCAGGGCGCCTCCGCCGACCCGGCCGCGGGAGGCGGCGAACGCCGGCCAGCGCAGTCCTTCGGCGGTCTCTCCTCCGAGGAGCACATCGAGCCCGCCGCCCAGGGGGTCGGCGTCCACGAGCAGCGTGCGCGTCCCCTCTCGTGCCGAGGTGACGGCCAGGGCGCAGGCCAGTGTGGACGCGCCGGCTCCGCCGCGGCCTCCCATGACGCCCACGGTGAGCGCGGGCCTGCCCACGCCCTCGGCCACGTCGGCGATGCGGTCGACAAGCCATTGCTCGCCGTCCGGCAGCAGCAGGACATGGTCGGCGCCGATCTCCACGGCCCGCCGCCAGACATCGGAATCGTCCTGATCCCGCCCGACCAGCACCACTCCGCGTCTGCGCACGGCCCCGCGTACGCGGCGCACCGCATCGTCGCCGACGATGACAAGCGGCGCGGCCTCCCAACTGCCCCGGGGCCGGGGCACCCCGGGATGGACCTCCGGTCTGGCGCCCGCCGCCGCGCACAAGCGCAGCAGGTCGTCGAGGAGTTCGGCGTCCTCGGTGACGATCAGCGGCCCGCTCCGCCCTTCGGCGACGGCCGCCCCGTCCTGTGTGATGGCTCCCGCCACGATCTCCAGCCCCCTTCGCTGCGTCTTCCGCCCGGCGCGCGGAGCCCTTGCGGCCCCGCGCTTCCCGCTCGTGCGGAGAACCGGCAACCGGCCTCCATATGAACGGCCGATACGAACCGGCCATACGCGCTCGACAAACCGAACCGGCCATCAACTCGCAGTCGGTGGGAGCGCGCTGGAATCACGGTGCAGCGATCCCGGAAATCATGTGGATCTTGGTCGAAAACTGTGGACTGCTGAGTGGTTGTGAATATCGCTGTCACCCATAACGGTGAGCCCTCGACGACTTCCACAGAGCAGCGCGGCAGCTACGTACCGTGACGGATCTTGGGAGTGAGCGATCATCGCGCGGAGAGCCGCTGCGAAGCTCCGGGACGGACCGAGCAGAGGCGAAAACCCACCCGGACATGCGACGACCCCCGCCGGGGGGGAGAGCGGGGGTCGTCCCCACGGCCGACTCGGGGGGGGAGGAGTCGGACCGGGTTAGCACGGTCGCGAACGATCCGTGACTTCCATGGTGTACCCGAGAGCCTTCTCAGGCAAACCCACACGCCTCACCTTACGCCGAATGGTGGGCGCCTATGCTCGGAGCCGTGGAAAACCACTCCTTGCCCCGGACAGCGGCCTTCTTTGATCTGGACAAGACGGTCATTGCGAAGTCGAGCGCACTCACCTTCAGCAAGTCCTTCTACCAAGGCGGACTGATCAACCGCAGAGCCGCCTTGCGTACCGCATACACCCAGTTCGTGTTCCTGGCGGGCGGCGCCGACCACGACCAGATGGAACGGATGCGCGAGTATCTGTCCGCGCTGTGCCGCGGTTGGAACGTCCGACAGGTCAAAGAGATCGTCGCCGAGACGCTTCACGACCTGATCGACCCCATCATCTACGACGAGGCCGCCTCCCTCATCGAGGGCCACCACACCGCCGGACGCGACGTCGTGATCGTGTCCACATCAGGCGCCGAGGTGGTCGAACCGATCGGTCATCTGCTCGGCGCCGACCGGGTGGTGGCCACCCGGCTGGCCGTGGGCGACGACGGCTGCTTCACAGGCGAGGTGGAGTACTACGCGTACGGACCGACGAAGGCGGAGGCGGTCAGGGAACTCGCCGAGTCCGAGGGGTACGACCTCTCACGCTGCTACGCCTACAGCGACTCGATGACCGACCTGCCGATGCTGGAGTCCGTCGGCCACCCGCACGCGGTGAACCCGGACCGGGCGCTGCGCCGTGAGGCACTCGCGCGTGAGTGGCCGATTCTGGACTTCCATCGACCGGTCCCGCTCAAGCAGCGGCTGTCCGTACGGCCGCGCCCCGCGCTCGTCGCAGCGGCCGCGATAGGCGCGGCAGCGGCGACAGCAGGACTGGTCTGGTACGCGAACCGACGACGGACACCAGCCGTGTGAACCCACGCGGGCGCCCGCGAGCTCACATCACGCGCCCGGTTCGTACCTCTTTGAGTAGGAAAGTAAAGAAGCACATCCAGGACTTCCACTCGCTCCGGCCCTGGAGTACAAAGGACTTAAGGCCCGCGAGACCAAAGGAAGCCATCCGAAAGGATCACCTTTATAACGCAACTGGCCCCACGGACCGAAGCATGAACACTGGGCACCCACGCGACGTCGACCCGTCGATTACGGGCCAGCCGCACCAGGACACGGGCAGAGGTACCCGACCTGATGGGCAACACATCGAGGACGCTTGGTAACCCGATGGACATGCCAGCGGCGGTACGAGATCTCGTACCGCCGCAACTCTGCGACAAGGGGCCCGCACCGGGCCCTTCCTCATGACCAGGTGCCGCCCAGGGACTACGCCGCGCCGCGCTGGAGCGCCTCGCAGACCGCGGTGGACTCGCGGGCGCCCAGCTCGACCGCCTTCGCACAATGGGCGATCCACACCGCCATGCCCTCCGGGGTGCCGGACGCATAGCCGTCGAGCGCCGCCGCATAGGCCGCGCGCCCCAGTTCCGCGTGTCCGACCTCCGCCGAACAGACCGCCTTCGGGTCGAGACCGCTCCCTACGAGGACGATGCGCTGGGCGGCCCGCGCGACCAAGCCGTTGTGGGATGTGAAGGGACGCAGGGCGAGGAGTTCGCCGTGCACGACAGCCGCGGTGACGAGGGCGGGGGCCGAACCACCCGCGACGATCAACTCGGACAGTCCATCGAGGCGACCCGACACCTCGGCCGCGCCGGGCAACGGCAGTTCCACGAGCGGCTCGTCGACGAGCTCGCCGTCCTGCCGCGGGCGCCCCACTCCGAGGCCGGAGTCCGCAGCCGCCACCAAGTGCAGCCGCGCCAGCACCCGAAGGGGCGACTGCCGCCAGATGGACAGCAGTTGCCCGGCCTCCGCGGTCAGCCTGAGAGCCGCGCCGACTGTACGGGCCTCGTCCTCACCGCTGAAGTCCGTGCGCCGACGCACCTCCTCCAGAGCCCAGTCAGCCCCGGACAGCGCCGCCGAACCGCGCGCACCGCGCAGCGCCGCCTCGGAGGTGATCTCGTTGCTGCGGCGCCGCATGATCCGGTGTCCGTAGACCCGGTCCACGGCCTTGCGTACGGACTCCACGGACTCGGCCACACCGGGCAGCGTCCCCAGGGCCGCAAGCGGATCGGTCGCACCTGTCGAACTCATGAGTACGACCCTACGCACCCTCACATCCCTTCCTTCGAAGGAGTGGTCTTCTTCACGCCCGGCTACCACGCACAGCCATCACGCGGCTACGCTTTGTGAACATGAAAATTGCTTTCGTCGGGAAGGGCGGCAGCGGCAAGACCACCCTGTCCTCCCTGTTCATCCGCCATCTCGCCGCCGTCGGAGCACCCGTCGTCGCAGTCGATGCCGACATCAACCAGCACCTCGGGGCCGCGCTCGGGCTGGACGAGGAGAAGGCCAGAGCGCTGCCCGCCATGGGGGAGCGACTGCCACTGATCAAGGAGTACCTGCGCGGCTCGAACCCGCGGATCGCCTCCGCGGAAACGATGATCAAGACCACCCCGCCCGGCGCGGGCTCACGGCTGCTGCGCGTACGGGAAGACAACCCGGTGTACGACGCCTGCGCGCATCCGGTGCGACTCGACGAGGCCGGCGTCCGGTTGATGGTGACCGGCCCCTTCACCGACGCCGATCTGGGGGTGGCCTGCTACCACTCCAAGACGGGAGCGGTGGAGCTGTGTCTGAACCACCTGGTGGACAGCCGTGACGAGTACGTCGTGGTCGACATGACGGCGGGTTCGGACTCCTTCGCCTCCGGCATGTTCACCCGCTTCGACATCACCTTCCTCGTCGCCGAGCCGACCCGGAAGGGGGTCTCCGTCTACCGCCAGTACAAGGAGTACGCCCGCGACTTCGGGGTCGTCCTGAAGGTCGTCGGCAACAAGGTGCAGGGCCAGGACGACATCGACTTCCTCCAGGCGGAGGTCGGTGACGATCTCCTCGTCACGATCGGGCACTCGGACTGGGTGCGTTCCATGGAGAAGGGCCACCCGCCCCGGTTCGAACTCCTCGAGGACGCCAACCGCCGCTCGCTGCGCGTTCTCCAGATGGCCACGGACGCCACGTACGAACTGCGCGACTGGGAACGCTACACACGCCAGATGGTTCACTTCCACCTGAAGAACGCGGCGAGTTGGGGCAATGAGCGCACCGGTGCCGACCTGGCGGCACAGGTCGACCCTGAGTTCGTCCTCGGCGAGGGCCTGACCGCTGCGGCGTGAGTGCCCTGCGGAATGTGTCGGGGGCTCCTGGGCCTTGGCCCCCGACCGGTCAACCATGAAGCGGCATTCCATGGTCTGCCGCTTGTAGGGATGTTCGGGGAAGGGTGCGCGCCGCATCGACGGACTCCGTAGTCCTTCCCCTCCTCCCCACCCCTGCGCCTGTCCCCCTGGGTCGGGCCCGGCTACCCACACCGGCAGCACCCGAAGCCGCGAAAGCCGAGGCCGGGGGCCGCCTCCACGAAGCTCTTCCGCCCGTCAGGCCGAGCGGCCCCGAGCCTCCGGGTCCTGCGGGACCGCCGCCCTCCGCACGCCGCCTCTGAGCGGCTCATCCCGGCGAGCAGCCGGCAGTCGCGGTGGTGCAGGTCGCAGCCAGAGCAATGCCCGCGACGGTTCGGTGTCGCGGGCGGCTTCCCTCGAATTGCCTTCTTCGGCAGGGGCCGCTGCCCTGCCAGGCGCTCCGCGGCGTCATACGGACCCCGGCCGCCCTCGACACACAGTCCGGTCCAGGGAATCTGAGCCGTCAGCATGTCTTGTATGACAAGCAGATGAAATGACTCGTTCACCCCTCCGGGTGACTCATTGCCCTATTCACTCTGATCTTCGATACGCTTCCTTTACCTTGCATTGCGACCCATTTACCCAGTGTTGGAATATCCCGCCGCTGAGCGTCGGGACCCACCGCCGCGCCCCGACCCCGGCCCCTCAGGCCCGGGGGCCACCTGTTCCGCGACCGCGCCGCACCGGAGAAGAGGGAACATGTCCGCCTGCGTCCCCGCCCGCGCCGCCGACTCGACTCGGACGAAGCGCCTTCATCCACCCCACAGTCCACCGCCGACCCCGCCCCGCCGCTTTCGCATCGCGGGCGCCGATCTGTCGGCCTCTCTCGCGGTCTTCCTGATCGCCCTCCCCCTGTCCCTCGGTATCGCCCTCGCCACCGGTGCCCCGCTCCAGGCCGGTCTGGTCGCCGCAGCCGTCGGAGGACTTGTCGCAGGTCGGCTCGGCGGCTCCCCGCTTCAGGTCAGCGGCCCCGCCGCCGGACTCACCGTGGTCACCGCCGATCTCATCCAGCGCTACGGATGGCGTACGACCTGCGCCGTCACCGTTCTCGCCGGTCTCGCCCAACTCGGCCTCGGCTGCCTGCGCGTGGCGCGTACGGCGCTTGCCGTCAGCCCCGCGATCGTGCACGGCATGCTCGCCGGTATCGGCGTGACCATCGCCATGGCCCAGCTCCATATCGTGCTCGGGGGCACCCCACAGAGCGCGGTCCTCGACAACCTCCGAGCACTGCCCGCGCAGTTGGCGCGCCTGCATCCGGCCGCCCTGTCCGTGAGCGCGCTGACCCTGGCCGTCCTGCTCGTCTGGCCGCGGCTTCCCGGGCGGCCGGGGCGCCTCCTGCGCAAGGTCCCGGCCGCGCTCGTCGCCGTCGCCGCGGCCACCACGACCGCCTCCGTCACCGGGCTCAGCCTGCCCAGGGTCGATCTTCCGTCCTGGCGCAGCCATGCGACGGCCGGGCTTCCCGAAGGACCCGTGCTCGGTATCGCCGCCGCTGTCCTCACCATCACGCTGGTGTGCAGCGTGCAGTCGCTCCTCGGCGCCGTCGCCGTGGACAAGCTGGCGGCCGGGCGCGATCCGCATCTCGGTCGCTCCGACCTCGACCGCGAGCTGCTCGGACAGGGTGCCGCGAACGTCGTCTCGGGCTCGCTCGGCGGGCTGCCGGTCGCGGGCGTCGCCGTCCGGAGTTCGGCGAACGTGCGGTCCGGCGCCATCAGCCGGAACTCCACGATGCTGCACGGCGTTTGGGTAGTAGTGGCCGCGCTGCTGATGGTGCCGCTGCTCGAGCTGATCCCCCTCGCCTCGCTCGCCGCGCTGGTGATGGCCGTCGGCATCCAGATGGTGTCCCTGCACCACATCCGCACGGTCACTCGCCACCGAGAAGTGCTGGTGTACGCCGTCACCGGCCTCGGCGTCGTCTTCCTGGGCGTGCTGCAAGGAGTGGCCTTGGGCGTCGGCATGGCCGTGGCTGTCGCCCTGCACCGCCTCGCCCATACCCGCATCACCCATGAGGAGAAGGCGGGAGTCCACCACGTACGCGTACGAGGGCAGTTGACGTTCCTCGCGGTACCTCGGCTGAGCCGAGCACTGCATCTGGTGCCCGCGGGGGCGAACGCCGTGGTGGAGCTGGACGGATCGTTCATGGACCACGCGGCGTACGAGTCCCTCCAGGACTGGCAGAAGACGCATCGCGCGCGGGGCGGCACCGTCGACCTCACCGGCCGCGCCGGAACCCATGTCGCGGGCCCAGAGGCTCCCACGCTCACGGAAGACGCGGAGACCGCCGAGGAGACCGCGTGCCGGTGCGGGCCCTGGACCCCTTGGCGCAACCACCAGTGCGAGCGCCCGGCATTCGCGCAGGCCGACGGCCACCCGGACGAGCCGACGGAGGGTTCGCGAGCAAGCGGGCATCAACTCGCCCGTGGGATCAGCGCGTTCCAGCGGAACACCGCGCCGCTGGTGCGCCATGAGCTGGCTCGCCTCGCGCGCGAAGGGCAGCGGCCCTCACAGCTCTTCCTGACCTGCGCCGACTCAAGGCTCGTCACATCGATGATCACCTCCAGCGGTCCCGGCGATCTCTTCGTCGTCCGCAATGTCGGCAACCTGGTGCCGCTGCCCGGCATGGAGAGCGGGGACGACTCGGTGGCCGCAGCGATCGAGTACGCGGTGGACGTCTTGCTGGTGCGGTCCATCACGGTCTGCGGCCATTCCGGATGCGGGGCGATGCAGGCCCTGCTCGGCTCGGAACCGGGCGCCCCCCGGACCTCGCTCAGACGGTGGCTGCGGCATGGCCTGCCGAGCATGGAGCGCATGGCCGACGGGAGCAGACCCGCGGCCCGGATCGCCGGGCGGGCGTCGGCGGATGCGACCGAGCAACTGTGCTTGGTCAATGTGGTGCAGCAACTGGAGCATCTGCGAGCGCACGATGCCGTGGGCCGGGCCCTGAGCGAGTGCCGGCTCGAACTCCACGGGATGTACTTCCACGTGGGCGAGGCCCAGGCATATCTGCTCGCCGCCTCCGAGGAGGACGCGGTCTTCGACCGGGTGGGGGCGGCCGGGGAGCTGCGCAGCCCGGCATGACATCGCGGCAGTGCGCGGTACACACCAGGCGCCGCGCACCGCCGCTCCCGAAAGGGAACATCACCCGAGGAATGCCTCCCGTCGGAAGATCTTGAAATTGACCCTGGATCGCATCGCTTTGGGCTGATAAACATTTAGGGGCAATCCGGCGTGAGTCCGGCTCCGAGGCAAGACCTTGAAACGGCATTCCGGTGCGCACCCGCCTTCCCGAGAAGGCGCGAACAGCAGGGGATCCCTGTCACAGACCCTCAGGCACAAACGCGACAACCATCGCCCGAGATGAACCGGGGCGGCGGAGCATACGTGACCTGAAGGGGAATCTGTTCACCGACAGAACCCCCAACAGGTCTAAACCAATTTTCCGTCGACCCTTGTCACCGAGCCCCCAGGTCTGATGAGCTGTGGCCTGGGACACAACGGACACCCCGGGAAAGGGAGATGTCGTGAGCAACGAAAGCCTGGCCAATCTGCTCAAGGAAGAGCGCAGGTTCGCGCCGCCCGCCGACCTGGCCGCAGCCGCCAACGTCACGGCAGAGGCGTACGAACAGGCCAAGGCTGACAGGCTCGGCTTCTGGGCCGAGCAGGCCCGGCGGCTGACCTGGGCCAAGGCGCCGACCGAGACCCTGGACTGGTCGAACCCGCCGTTCGCCAAGTGGTTCAAGGACGGCACGCTCAACGTCGCCTACAACTGCGTCGACCGGCATGTCGAGGCGGGGAACGGCGAGCGCGTCGCCCTGCACTTCGAGGGCGAGCCGGGTGACAGCCGCGCCATCACCTACGCCGAGCTCAAGGACGAGGTCTCCAAGGCCGCGAACGCCCTGCTGGAGCTGGGGGTCCGCAAGGGCGACCGGGTCGCCGTCTATATGCCGATGATCCCCGAGACCGCGATCGCGATGCTGGCCTGCGCCCGCATCGGCGCCACCCACTCCGTCGTCTTCGGCGGCTTCTCGGCGGACGCGCTGGCCACCCGTATCCAGGACGCCGACGCCAAGGTCGTCATCACCTCGGACGGGGGCTACCGGCGCGGCAAGCCGTCCGCCCTCAAGCCGGCCGTCGACGACGCCATCGACCGGGTGGACAACGTCGAGCATGTGCTCGTCGTGCGTCGTACGGGCCAGGAGGTCGCCTGGTCCGAGGGCCGGGACGTGTGGTGGCACGAGATCACCGAGCGGCAGTCGGCCGAGCACACGCCCGAGGCGTTCGACGCCGAACACCCGCTGTTCATCCTGTACACGTCCGGTACGACGGGTAAGCCGAAGGGCATCCTCCACACCTCCGGCGGCTATCTCACGCAGGCGTCCTACACCCACCACGCCGTCTTCGACCTCAAGCCGGAGACGGACGTGTTCTGGTGTACGGCGGACGTCGGCTGGGTCACCGGGCACTCGTACATCGTGTACGGGCCGCTGGCCAACGGCGCGACCCAGGTCATGTACGAGGGCACGCCCGACACGCCGCACCAGGGCCGCTTCTGGGAGATCGTGCAGAAGTACGGGGTGACGATCCTGTACACGGCGCCCACGGCCATCCGTACGTTCATGAAGTGGGGCGACGACATCCCCGCCAAGTTCGACCTGTCGTCGCTGCGGGTGCTGGGGTCCGTCGGTGAGCCGATCAACCCCGAGGCCTGGATGTGGTACCGCAAGCACATCGGCGCGGACCGTACGCCGATCGTGGACACGTGGTGGCAGACCGAGACCGGCACGATGATGATCTCGCCGCTGCCCGGCGTGACCGAGACCAAGCCGGGGTCGGCCCAGCGACCGCTGCCGGGCATCTCCGCCACGGTGGTCGACGACGAGGGCAACGAGGTGGCGAACGGAGGCGGCGGCTATCTCGTGCTCACCGAGCCGTGGCCGTCGATGCTGCGCACCATCTGGGGAGACGACCAGCGGTACCTCGACACGTACTGGTCCCGGTTCGAGGGCAAGTACTTCGCCGGGGACGGTGCGAAGAAGGACGACGACGGGGACATCTGGCTCCTCGGACGCGTCGACGACGTGATGCTCGTGTCCGGACACAACATCTCGACGACGGAGGTCGAGTCGGCCCTGGTGTCGCATCCGGCGGTCGCCGAGGCGGCGGTCGTGGGCGCGGCGGACGAGACGACGGGCCAGGCGATCGTGGCGTTCGTGATCCTGCGGGGTTCTGCGACCGAGGACGACAATCTCACCAATGACCTGCGCAACCACGTCGGTGCGACGCTCGGGCCGATCGCCAAGCCGAAGCGGATCCTGCCGGTGACGGAGCTGCCCAAGACGCGTTCCGGGAAGATCATGCGGCGCCTGCTGCGGGATGTCGCCGAGAACCGCCAGCTCGGGGATGTCACGACGCTGATCGACCCGGACGTCCTACGGCACCTCTCTTCCGGATTTGGAGAACAGAAAGCTCGGTGACGCGGACGTACTGGTTTCACGGATGCAGATAGCGTACGTCGCATCGCTGACGGTATGAAGAACCGCTCCGCGAGCAGCGACGAGGACTGAGTCCCGCATCTGAAGGGCCAGGATCGGCACGTTCGGTCCTGGCCCTTCGTCATGCCCATGCTTTTCGTGCGTAAAGTTTCCAATCCGCCCAGCAGTGGTGTAAGACTGACATGCCAGGTGTTACTGCAACAAACTCCTGACATGGACATATCGAAGTTTACGGATCAAACTACCGATCTTGGTGGTTGCCATGTTGAAATCGAAAGAAGTTTCGAACGGCAACACTTCGGGGTGATCCATGTCTTCGCATCGTCGTCGTCGACCTGCCGGTCTGGTTAAGACCAGCGCAGGAGCCGCCAGCATCGCCCTCACCATGGGCTGGCTGGCCTTCGTCGGAATCCGTGGACCAGTCCCAGACGACACAGCTAACGTCGACACCACCGTCGATGACGGTGGCCTCGACCGCCCCGCCAAGAAGCGCAGCGGCGCAAAGTCAGGGATGAAGGTCCCTGACGACTGGAAGACGATAGAAACCCAGGGCCAGCAGGCCGTCCAGGACGACGCCACAGCGCCTGCCGACACCCAGCCGGCCAACGTCCCCAGCCCCGCCCCGAACGACCCGCAGGCGCTCACTCAGGGCATCGCTCCGCCCTCATCCAGCAGTGCGCCCGTCACCCAGCCGGACACGGATAGGCCGAACGCCCCGGCCAAGCCCAAGGCGCCGGCCAAGAAGCCTCACCCCTCTACTCCAGTCCAGGCGCCACCCCGCGACAGCCGGCCGAAAGATGACGACGACTTCGGGCGGACCGTCACCGTCGTGCCGGACGACGATGACGAGCAGGGAGACTTCGACGGCGACGGAGACGAGGACGTGTTCGACCATCTCGGCCACCTGATCAACCAACTGAAGCCCAGGTTCGGGCCGATGCTGCGTCCAGCTCCGGTCCCGCCTGGCCTGTTCCAGTCCCCGTCAGAGCCGGATGAAACCCGGCCGGACGACCGGTCCAACACCCCGTCGTCGCCCGCTGATCCCGAGGTCTTCGAGGTGTAGCTCCGAGGCGGAACTGAGCCCTCCTCACTGCTGAGTTGAGGAGGGCTCGTTCGGCGTACGCTGGCTGGGAAGGGTGGTGACGCATGTCGGATGAACTCGCAAACAACGTACGGCGGTACCGACGCGCGAAGGGGCTCAGCCAAGAACAGCTTGCGCACCGAGCGGGCCTCTCGGTAGGGCCAGTCCGCAGGATCGAGCAAGGCGACGACGGGGTCCGCATGGAGACCCTTCACGCCCTCGCTCGTGCCCTCGGAGTGAAGACCTCAGACCTGATGTCGGCCGGGAACCCCCGTCCGATCCAGCTCGACGACCCGAACAGCCAGAACCTGCGCGAGCTACGTATCGCGCTCACCCCGGCGATCAGCCTCGGCCCGTCCGCCGCCCCGGCCGGCGAGGAGCCAGACCTGCGTCGGCTGCGGCGCATGGCGCACGACAGCGCCGTCCTCTACTACGGCGACAGTTACGCGAGCGTCGCCGCGGAGTTCCCGAACCTCATCAGGGCCGCAAACGACGCCGTGGCGTACTACGACTCCGGCGAGGAGCGCCTGAAGGCCCTCGTGGTCCGCTCCCAGGTGCTGCGGCTAATCAGCCAGTACCTGACGCAGATCAGGCAGTACGACCTCGCCTACAGCGCCGCTAGAGGCGCCATCGAGGACGGGCGCGAGGGCGGAGACCAGCTTGCCGCCGCCTCGGGAGTCGGCGGGATGTGCTGGACGCTCATCCGGACCGAGCGCTTCGACGAGGCCGAAGACATCGCCATCGCCGCGATGGACATCGTGGAGCCGAGAATCATGGGCGCCACCCCCGACGAATACGCGACGTGGGGCGGCCTGGCCATGGAGGCGGCGGCTGCGGCGGTGCGGAACAACCGTCCCGAGGAGGCCAAGGCCCTGCGGAAGGCCGCCGCCACTGCCGCGAAGGCGGTGGGCAAGACGCACAAGAACATCCTGCGTCACTGGTCGATGTTCGGTCCCGTCACGGTCACCATGAAGGAGCTGGAGGACTACATGATCGCGGGCGACGCGCGATCCGTGGTCCGCAAGTCCCGCGAGGAAGAGACCCTTCAAGAGAAGAACTGGAAGCGGCTCGGCGGACCAAGCACCAACGACGGGAACCGCTACCGCCTTGATGTGGCGCGAGCGCAGGTCCGCTCTGGTGACCCGACGGCCGCGATGGAGGACCTTTCGGCCCTGGCGACAACCGCGCCCGAGTGGTTCCGTCATCAGGCGTCCGCCGCTATCACCTTCGAGGAGATCGCGAAGAAGCGCCGGACCCTCACGGCAGAGATGCGTGAGGTGGCGGCCCACCTGGGCGTATTCGTCTAACTACACACCGCTGATGCACTTCTGACGGGCCGTCGTCCGAAGTGCATCGTTGCGTGCCTGGCTCGCCATCGTCGCCCCTCATAACGTCGAAGCATGGCCACGACGGAGAGAGATGGGACGGCCGTATCGCCCAACGACTGCGAGATCGGCACGCTGGTGTTGGACATCAGCAAGGACGTGCCCGGTGTAGTCATGGGCCACTACGGCGGAGACCGCGTGCAGCTTCGCCCTGTCGCGGGCGGCACGGAGTGGGACGCCTTCCGGGTAAGGCGCCTCACTGCGCGCGAGGAGCTGCGGGTTCGCAACTCGGCTCGCAACGAGATGACGAGGAAGGGCCTGTGAGCGGCCCGAAGGCGATCATCCGCCACGCCACGTGGAACCTCATACCCGACCGTGAGCCGGACGCCGAGCCCGTGACGCACCAGATGGAGTGCGCGGTATGCGGCGAGCAGTCGGGCGCCAACGGGTCGTGGGAGCCTCCCCAGACCTGGGCGCTGGAGCACTCCGGTCGTAACCCGAGCCACCACACCTATCGCGAGATCATCACCAGGCCCTGGCGCACCTGGATGCAGCGGTGATCGGCCGCTTACTGCGGCGCTACGCCGGGCCCGTCTTCATCTTCGTGATCACGGCCTCGATCGGCTACGTCTTCGCCGCTGCGTACCTGGTGATGAACCCCTGAGACCGGCCCCGCCCTTGCAGTCGTTCCCCCGTGACGCTCGGGCGGGGCCTTCCAGACGAAGGAGGCCGCCCCGTGGCCACCATCAAGGCCCCAGGCCATCCGGTCACGGCCTACGCGCTGATCACTGACCTTTCCGGACGGCTTCTAGCGGTCCGCGGTAAACGGGCCACCAAGTGGCACCTGCCGGGCGGCATCGTGGAGGCCGGTGAATCGCCGCTCGACGCGGTGTGCCGAGAGGTCCGCGAAGAGCTGGACCTGACGGCCGGCATACGCGAAACCGACCTGGTCCTGGTGGAGTGGATACAGTCGCGCACATCGGAGGCACGCCCCCGCCTCGTCTTCCTGTTCGCGGGGCCGGTGCTCGATGCCGCCAAGTCAGCGCAGATCTCGCTACAACATGCAGAGCTGGACGCGTGGCGCTGGATGCCGCGCGAGGACTTTCCGGCCCTGCTGCATCCGACCGTAGCCCGACGGGTCGTGAATCCGTTACAGCTTCCCGGAGGGTCCACCTACCGGGAGAGACGAATAGAAGGGACAACCCCGCAGTGACGTTCCCCAAGCGTGTGATGCGCATCGGCACTCGAAGCTCACCGCTGGCACTCGCCCAGGTCGACAACGTGTCGGACCTGCTCCGCAAGATCGAGCCCGATCTTCAGATCGAGGTCGTCCCCGTGACGACGGAGGCCGATCGGTGGCAGGGCGACCTGGCGCAACTCGGCGGCAAGGGCTTATTCGTACGTGAGATCGACCAGATGCTCCAGCACGGGCAGGTCGACATGGCCGTCCACTGCATCAAGGACGTGCCGGGCGATGTGCCGATGCCACGCGGCCTGATCTTCGCCGCGTACCTTCCCCGCGATGACGTGCACGACGTGCTGCTCGTTCCGGAGGGGTCCGACGTGAAGTCACTCGATGACCTCCCGGCTGGCGCCACTGTCGCCACGTCCGCCGTGCGCCGCAAGGCTCAGGTCAGTCGCGTGCGGCCGGACCTCAACGTCGTGCGGGTCCGCGGCCTGGTCGGTACGCGCATCGAAAAGCTCGACGGACACAAGCCCATGGATCACAAGCTGGACGCGATGATCCTGGCGCGGGCCGGGCTGGAACGCCTCGGCCTCGCCGACCGGGCCCGGTACGTCTTCGAGATCGGTGAGATGCTGCCTGCCGTGGGTGCCGGCGCGCTCGGGCTGGAGTGCCGCAGGGATGACGGCGATGTCGCCCATCTGCTCCAGCAGCTCAACCACGAGAAGACCATGACCGAGATCACCGCCGAGCGGGTCATGCTCCATGGTCTGCGCGGGCACTGCAACAGCCCCATCGCGGGGCACTGTGTCACAGACCCCGACGGGCAGCTCAGTCTGCGCGGCATGGTGTTCTCGCGCGACGGCTCGAAGTTCGTGCACGCCCAGTTCTGGGGCGAGTCGATGAACGACCCCGCCGTGCTGGGCAGCCGCGTGTGCGCCGAGCTGCTGCGGCAGGGCGCCCGAGACATCATCGAGGGCATCCCGCACTGACGCGGAAATAGGCGAAGACCCCCCACCCATCGCGGGCAGGGGGTCTTCGTGCGTCTGGTCAGCCGCCGAGCTTCTTCTGGAGCTTGGCCTGCTGCTTCATCAGCTTCGTCTGCTTCTTCGCCTGCTTCTTCGTGGCCTTGGTGTAGGCCGCGGTGCGCTCCTTGTCCGAGCGGAAGTCGACGGCGCCGAGCGTGCCGACGGAAAGGGTCTTGCGGATGATCCCCACGGTGGATGTTCTCCCCTGGTAGTGCTGTGGTGCCTGCGTCCCACACGAAGGGGGCGCACATGAACATCATGCACGCCCCCACTGACAACGGGCTTATCGGACTGGGCAGGCTCCGGTCGCACAGTTCTCGTCCGTCGAGTCCTCGATCGAGGTCAGCTCGTAGGCCGCGAACTCTTCGGCGGTGATCCGCTCGTACGGGGCCTGGGCTCGGGTGCCGTCCGGCATCAGGGTCGTGCCCTTCAGGTCCGGGAGCCACGACTGGATGATCGCGGCGGCCTCGTCGACCTCGTACTTGCCCTCGGGGAAGTTCGCCGTGAACGACACCGCGTTGTCCGCGTACTCGGCCTGGTACATGGCCTGGAAGGCGAGCATCGCGTTCAGGTCGATCTCGTCCGCCGACTCCACGATCGCCGGGTCATAGCCCATCGTCTCGACCTCGGCGACCAGCTTCTCCTTGGTCGGGTACGTGACGACCATGGTGTTACCGGACTGGTCATAGATGCACTGCTCGACCTCGAAGCCGTCGAGCATGGCCTGCTCGACCGTGGCGGCCTGGGCCGGGTCGGGCATCGAGAACCGGACGCGACGCTTGAAGTGACGGGCGTAGATCGGGTGGATGCCCTCGGTCACGCCGGGGAGCTTGGCGATCGAACCGGTCGGCGCCACCGTCGTGACCTTCACCGGCTCCGGGACACGGAGGGCGAAGGCGTACTCGCGGGCCTGGTCGCGGACCACGTCGTACAGGTCGTTCAGCAGGTTGCGGAACTCGTACCGGTGCGGGGCGTCGGAGTAGCGGATGCCCTGCTTGGCGAGGAACGCCTGCACTCCCAGGTGGCCGACGCCGACGCGCCGCTCGGTGTGCATGATGTGGCGCTGCTCGTCGTCGGTCATGTCGCCGTAGGTGGCCCGGATCAGGAAACGGGTCATCAACTCATGAGCCCGGCGTAGCCCCTTGCGGTCGACCGGATCGCCCTGACGCTTCGGGGCGAAGTGGTCTAGGTTCACGTGACCGAGCACGCACGCGCCGGTCGGGGGAAGCGCGATCTCGCCGCACGGGTTGGTGGCGATGACCTCGTTCACCTCACCCTCGTTGGAGTACGAGCTGTTCCAGTAGCCGGGCTCGCCGTTCAGCAACATGCCGGCGACCGCCTGATGGTGGACACGAGCGGCCTCGGAGTGCAGTCCGTGGGTCGGCTCGCTCAGGGCTCGGATGAACCGCTGGTCGATCTCGACCGAGATGTTCGTGGTCCAGTGCTTCGAGCCGTCCGCCTTGCACGCCAGGAAGTCGTCGATGAACGGGTCGTCCCAGGCGCAGATCGCCATGCGGGCCGAGCGGCGGACACCGCCCGAGACGACGCACTCCGCCACGGCGTGGTCGATCTCCATCGCCTCGGTGGGGGTGAGGTACGGGTAGACCGCCCACTCGCCGACCTCGCGGGCCGCCTTGGACAGGATGCGGCCGGCCTCCTGGAGCATCCGGGCGAAGGGTCCGGGGCCGCTCGCGGTGCCGCCGAACGTCTTCAGCCTGGAGCCCTTGCAGCGGACTCGGCTCACGTCGTACACGCGGTCGGCGTGCTTGACCTCGTCGTCCGTCATGAACGTGTCGATCAGGTCCACCAGGGCGTCGGCCCAGCCCTCGCGGGAGTCCTCGACCTCGAAGGCGCCGGCCCAGTCCGAGTCATACTCGGTGGACAGCAGACCCGCGGCCTTCATCTCCTCGTAGTCCTGGTGCGCCGGGTCGCATACGACGTGCACCTTCAGCTCGCGGCGCGGTGCGCCGTACTGCTTGAGGTACTTCGAGCTGTAGTTGGCTCCGACGCCGCCGCCTTCCATCAGGCGCATGAAGGTGAACTCGAAGTGCCGGGACAGCTTCTCGCCCCACGGGGCGACGTGGCAGTTGAACAGGTACTGCCTGCCCTTGATGCCCGTGGCCCACAGGTGCCGGCCGGCCGGGATGATGGCGAACTCGTCCATGTACGAGACCAGTTCGTCGTACTCGTCCTTGGCGGCCTGCGGCCAGGCGTCCATGTCGGTGCCGTGGACGAGGGCGAGGCTGCCCTTGGCGACGCGACGAACGGTGTCGGGCCACTGCTCCTTCGAGCCGTTGGCCAGGGTCCGGGAGTACGTCCGGTCGTAGACGACCTTGCCGGACGGGCCGAACGGGACGTCGAAGTTGGTGCTCACTAAGTGGGGTTCTCCTTGTCAGTCTTACACACTTGGGTCAGCGAGGGGGCGGGCCGCTACGCCCGCCCCGGTCCTCGCTTCGTTACGCGGCTGCCAGTTCCGGGAGGGAGTCGTAGCCGTCCACGTAGGTCTCGCCGTTCAGCCAGGCCGTCAGCTTCCCGACGCCCCGCTCCAGGTAGTAGGCGACCGTCTGGCGTCGCACTCCCAGGTAGGCGGCGATGGCCTCCTGGTCCTCGTCGAGCACGTACCGCAGGAGGACGCTCTGCCGTTCCCGCTCGCTCAGCTCGGTCTGCCTCCAGCCCCGCCGGACATCGGCGAGAGAGGCGTAGATGGTGTTGCCGTGGCTCGGGTCGCTGTAGCCCTTGGGCATCCCGTCCTCGACGTAGGTCTCGGACTTGATCCCGTAGGCGGCCTCGGGGTCGAACAGGTACGGCAAGACGTGCTCGACCTCGGCCCGCTGGTAGCCGGCCATCAGGCGGCACCGCCGGCCAGTGCCTCGTAGGAGGCGTGCGACGTGCGCCGCTTGGCCTCGGTGAGGAATTTGTCCCGCAGGCGCTGGTGCAGCCAGCGGTGCAGTACGCCGTTCCCCTGCGCGAGCGCGGCTCGCGCCTTGCGGTGACGGGTGACGAGGACGATCCGCGCCTCCTGGTAGGCGTCCTCGACCTCCAGGGTCAGGCCGTAGTCGCGGCCGAAGGAGCGGGCCACCGTACGGGCGATGTCGTCCACGCCCTCCTCGGCCAGCAGGGACCAGTCCGCGTGTGCGGCCTCCGCGGTCTCGGCTGTCGGGTTGTCGATCTCGATCAGGTTCACTGGCTGACTACCTCCTTCACGGGCACGCGCCCGTCCTTGGTCACCGCGACGATCAGTCCGGGGGCTCCGGTCGGCCCCTTCGAGTGGCGCCACCACGTCGACTCGGATTCCAGGGCCGGCACCTGGATGAAGGTGCGCGGGCCGTCCGCCTCGATGAACTCGTGGTGCAGGTGGCCGGCGAGCAGGATGTCCGCCTGGTGCATGGCGGAGTCCTTGTTGAACGCCTGGCCCTTCCACCAGTCGAAGTGTTTGCCGGGCCGGAACTGGTGGCCGTGCGCGTGGGCGACGACCGAACCGGAGCACTCGACCAGGACGATCAGCTCGTCCGTGTCCGGCGCGTAGAACTCGACGTGACCGAACTTGTCAGGGTTCAGGTCGGCCGCGTCCTTGACCGCGATCAGTGACTCCACGTCGTGGCTGTCGTCGTACCGGGTCACGCCCTTGCCGCTGATACGGACGGCCTGATCGTGGTTGCCGGGGACGGCCGCCATCGTCAGGCGGTTGACCAGCGGCGCGAAGGTGAGCAGCGCGTGCAGCTTCACCCGCCGGTCGAGGCGGATCTGCTCGGTCAGCGTCAGGCCGGTGCGCCAGGAGTTCGCGCCTCCCTGGGAGACGAACCCTTCGATGTGGTCGCCGAGCCAGGCGATGTGTACGTGCTCGATGTCGAAGCGCTCGCGGTACCAGGCCAGTTGCCGGGCGGCCTCGTTGATGCAGTCGATCGCGCGGGCCAGGGTGCCCTCGACTCCGTCGCCGTCGATCTTGCCGAACTGGGTATCCCCCAGGGCCACGATGAACGTGTGGTCGCCCTCGTGGTCGCTCGGGCCGGTGTCGATGGCGTGCCGCTCGATGATCTCCAGCAGCTCGTCGATCGACTCCCGCTCGATGGTCTCACTTACACACCTGCGGGCGAAGGAGAACCGGGTCGAGATCCCGGTGTCCCCGCTGGCCATCGTCCACTCCGAGGAGCGGAAGCCGGTGACCGTCCACTCCGCGGGGTTCAGGCCCTGCCGCTCCAGGACGGAGACGGCCTCGGACTCGTTGGCCTCGAAGGTCTCGCCGCGCACAGTGACGTCCGCACTGTCCCCGCTGATCTCGATCTGGCGGGTGAAGTCCTTGTCCGGGTTGGTCTTGCGGCCGGCGACCGGCGGGGCGGTCGGCTTGGCGAGCAGTGCGTCCACCAGGTCAGACACTGGTCACCCCCTCTCGGCGCAGTGCGCGCCTGTACGTACGGATGGTTGATGCGGAGACGGGATGGCCGTTCTGCGCGAGGATCGCTGAGATCACTTCTGCCGGGGTGCTGGAGGTGACGAGGGCCTGGACCAGGGCGGCCTTCTCCTCGTCCTCCAGCGCGGCGTGTATGGCCTCCAAGGTGGGGCCGGGCCTACCGGGCAGGCTCACGGCATCAGCCCCATCTCGGTGGCCCAGTACGCCTGGACCAGCTCGAAGGTTTCCTCGCGGGTGAAGCCTTCCTCGCGCAGCGCCTTACGCAGGTCGCCGACGATGGATGCCGCCCGCTTCACCGCGCCGTAGTGGTCGAAGACGAGGTCGGTGTCCGGCAGCTCCAGGCCCTCGATGTCCTCGAACTCCTCGTCGCTCACCGGGCGGCCCCGTCGAGCTGCTGCACCTTGGCCAGGGCGACGGCGGCCAGATGAAGCAGGGCCTGGCGCAGCTTGGCCGGGTCATCCTGGGCGAGCGCGTCCGAGGCGTTCGTCATCAGGGCGGAGTCCAGGCCCCCGCCGGCCTTCATCGAGTGGTCGGCCCAGGACTCGGCCCGCAGCCCGTAGTGGGCTCGGGCCTGGCCGGGCACGTCCCTCAGATGGGCGGCCGGCACGCGAGCGATGAGCGGCTTGACCTCGTCGACCAGCCTGGTCATCGGGTCGGCCGGCTTCCGCGGTGCGCGCTTCGGCTTCTCGGTCGTCATGGTCTCGATAGGCTGTCCCACTATCACACCTCTTCGTTGATCAGGGACAGGAGCGCTTCTGCGCCGCCTGCCATGTAGGTGTCGGTCACGTCGCCCGCTCGCAGCCGTACGGCCTTCGCGGAGCGGAGCTGGCGGGTGATCTTCGCCGAGAACTCGGCGCCGGCCTCGTCTGGATCTCCCCACACCCATACGCGGGAGAACCCGGCCAGCATCCTGCGGTGGCGTCCCTGCCACACGTTGGCGCCGGGGGCGCCCACTGCGTGCAGTCCGACCTTGCGCAAGATCCGGGCGTCCAGCTCGCCCTCGGTGACGTGGATCGTGTCGCCGGCCTGATGGATGGCGTCGACCCCGTACATGCGCGGGATGTCGTCCTTGATGGTGTTGTACTTGCCGTGAAAGAAGTCCCGGTGGTTGTGCTCCTGGAGGCAGCGGAACCGGATCGTCAGCGGCTTGCCGTTGCGGTCCAGGTATGGGATCGCCAGCATGTTGCGGTACTTCGCATGGCCGGGGAGCGGGTCAGCGACGACGCCAAGTCGGGCTGAAACTGCCTCCTCCCGACCGATTCCCCTTGCGTGCAGATACTGAGCGACCTCCGCCGTAAGCGCTCCTTCGTACGCCTCCGTCGCCTCTTCCAGCGTCTCCCTCTGGGAGGCCGAGAGTGGCCGCAAGGGCTCGTGCTCCTCGGAAATCGGTCTCCTCCTTCAACATGATCATCGTGTAACTGTCCCCGCCCTGGCCGCAGGAGTGGCACTTCCACAGGCCGGCGTCGATCTTGTAGGACATCGACGGGGTGTTGTCCTCGTGGAGCGGGCAGTGGGCCATGCCCGTGTTCCGCTCCGAGTTGAAGTCCAGCTCGTAGTGCTCCATCACGGAGTCGAGCGTGGGCTTCGCGTCCTGGCTGTCGTCGTGGTCGCGGTCTCCGACTCGGCGGTACCTCACAGCGTCACCTCGAAGAACTCCTCCACTCCCAGGGTCGCGGCCAGGTCTGCGTCCGGGTCTTCGATGTAGGCGAAGAACGCCTCCGCCTCGTCGAACGCCTTGTCGTAGTCGACGTCGTCCGTCCCCATGAAGCCGATCACTTCGGCTCCAGGCCGAAGTAGCGCTCTACCGTGGTGAGGACGTACGCCCGGCGCCAGTTGTGGCCGCGCCGCTTGACGATGACGACGCCTTCCACATCCTGTGGATCGAGCCCGCGGTTCTTGCGGAAGTGCTCGGCCTCCGCCTCCATCTCCTTGATGAAGGTCGACGGCTCGAACTTGGCGTTCTTGGCCTCGATGACCAGGTACTTGCCGAGCCGGCGGATGACCAGGTCGCCCTCATCGTCCGTGCCGTTGAGATGCAGCCGCTCGATGTCGTACTGCTCCCCGCGGAAGCCGTCCCGCAGGTCCGCTTCCCAGTCGGCACCCTTGCGCTTGTTCCGCGCTGCCGCGCCTGTCACTCTATCACACTCCGCTATGAGTTGAACGCGAACTTCGTCGGCGACCACTCCTCAGTCGCCGGGACCGCCTTCGCGGCCTGGATGATCTGCCTGGGCTCAGCACGGCGGAAGCGCGTGTACTCGGGCTCGCAGATCATCGTGGTGTAGCGCTGCGCCGTGGGGTCGCACGGCCCCATGCGCTGCTTGATGCAGGCGACGTGATACGCCATCGACGTCGGGTCCAGCGCGACGGACAGGGCCAGCTCGGGCTTCTCCGACAAGCCGCCCTTCACCTGGTCCCGTGAAGGCGGGTTCCACGGCTGCGTCTTGGCCTCCCACGCCTTGTCACTCGCGTGGTGCAGGATCATGACGGTCGCCCCGGTGTCACGAGCCAGCTCCGTGCAACCCTGCATGACGGCCATCTGCTCGGTGTAGTCCGACTCGGCGTTCTCGAAGTCCATCAGGTTGTCGAACACGATGACCTCGGGGTACGCGTCCCACAGCTCGATGTACGCCTCGATCTCCTCGTCGATCTGCCGCCAGGTGATCGGGCTGCCGAACGAGAAGGTGATCCGGCTGTCGGCCAGCGCATCGAGGTATGCCTGCCGGTACTTGCCGCCCTCCGCCATGCCGGCCTCGACCATCTCGGTCGTGTCCCTGGTGGCCATCGACGCCAGCCGTGATGACGCCGTGAAGGCGCTCATGTCGGCGGAGAAGTACAGCGTCGGCAGGTTCATCTGAGCGACCCAGAACAGGGCGAAGCCCGACTTCTGCGTACCGGAGCGGCCGGCAACCATCACGACCTCGCCGTGACGGGGGCGAACTCCAGCGGCGTACAGATCCTCGAACGCCTCTACGCGGGGAAGCTCTTTGCCCGACTCTGCATGGAGTGCCAGAGACCTACCAGGGGTGAGCACTTCGGGGGGTTCTCCTCTCCGAGGACGACGACTCGCCGGATGCCGGCGGAAGCGATGAGGGTGGTGCAGGCCGGACACGGCTTGCGGGTGGCGTACAGGGTGGCGGCCTGCAACTCGTACGGCGGGATGCCCTTGTCCAGGACGTCCTCGATCGCGTTGCGCTCGGCGTGTGTGGCCGCACAGTTGAAGTAGTTCGAGTCCCGCTCGCACTCCTCGACGGAGAGCAGACCGCGGGGGCAGTTACCGGCGCTCGCACAGCCGGGCAGACCCGGCGGCAGACCGTTGTAGCCGAGCCCGATCACTCGGTGCTTGCGGCTCAGGATCACGGCGCCCACCTGGGCGCGCGTACAGTCGGCTCGCGTCGACACGGCCTCGGCAAGACCCAAGGCCCACTCATCCCAGCTTGGTCGCACTGGGACCTCCTCTCTCGGGGCGAATCGCCCCGGCATCGACCCCCTTTCCGGTCGCTCGCCATGTCTTACTTACACACTCGGGTCAGTCGAAGTCGGGGGCGTCGTTCACGGCCGCCTCCGCCTTGGCCTCGCGCTCGTTGGCGTACGCGATGACCTTGTTGCGGACGGACGCGTCGGTCAGCGGACGCCACACCCACGCCGGACGCTGGCCCGGCTTCTTCGGGGGGATCTGGTCGAGGGTCACGATCGTGGCGCCGCCGACGATGGTCTCCAGGTCGCGGGCGAGGATCGTCTGCTCGATGCGCTGGCCCTTGGTGATCTCGGGGGTGCCGGCGTCGAGCTGGCCCTGGTCGCGGAAGACGGTGATGTCTGCGAGGACGGAGTCCTTCGGGCCGTTCGGGGTGGGGCGCTGTCGCTCGAAGGAGTGGACCTCGACGAGGAAGGCCACAGAGCCGTGCACGTCCGCCGGCTTGAACCAACCGCCAGCCTGGACCGGGATGTCGATGATGTTGAGAGCCACTAAGTTCGTTCTCCTTGTGTTCGGTGAAGGTGTTCGGTGTTACTGCGGTGAGGTCAGGCCGGGAGGGACTTGCCCTTGGCCTTGTAGGCGTCCATGACGGACGAGTCAGAGAAGAAGGACTGGTTCGCCGCCCAGACCTTCTTGAGGTCGGCGCGGTTCGTCTGCTTGGCGATCTCGCCCAAGATCCAGGCGTTCTTGTCCTGCTCGGGCGTGGAGGCCGGCGCCTGGTCGGCGATGGTGACCGGCTGGCTCGTGCCGATGCTGGCCCACGGGTCACCCTGCGGCTTCGGCTTGGCCGGCTCCGCCAGCTCCTGTGCGATGACCGTCGCTCCGAGCTGGGAGGCGATCAGGCCCTTGCCGTGCGCCAGGTTCGTCGCGTTGGTGACGATGTCTGATAGCGTCAGGCCAGTCACACTATCACGATCGATGCCGAAGAAGTCCAGGATGTCTTCGCGGACCTCCCCCGCGTTCCCCTTGAAAACGGCCCACGTGTCGTCGTAGCTCTTGCCGTACTTGATGGTGACGGTGATACCTCGGGCTTCACTCACTCGCTCTGTCGTTCCTCTCTCGCGGACCTTGTCACTCTATCACACTCTCAGGCGACTGAAGCGGCTTTGCTCGATGTGACCTGCGCCACGAACCGCTTCATCGCCTTGCGCCCCTTGGAGCGTAGCTCCCGGATGCGAAGCGCCAGCTCAGCGGCCTCCCACCCGAGATTCAGGTCGACCCAGTACAGCGTGCACTCCCCCTTGCCCGCAGGCAGGTGGATGATGATGCCCCAGTCCTGGTTGACCGTCGGCAGCGGACTGTACGCCGCCTCCGCCTCTTGTAGTTCTATCACACGCTTCTTGAAAGAAGCGACCGCGGACTTGTCCTGGGCGTTCACCGGGAAGCGCGCGAAGTCGTACTTCACCCCGCGCGAGTAGCACGCGAGCTGTGCCGCCATCTTCAGGCCGCCGTAGTCCACGGAGCCCGTCTTCACGTCACAGATGAAGTTGCCCGAGACCGGCTCGCCGTCAGGCCCAGGCCCGTCATACTCGGCCATGCGGTCGAAGGTGCCGGCCACGCCCAACTCGTCGACCACGACGAACTGTTCGACGGCAACCACCTTCAGCGGGGACGTCTCCATGAGGTACGCCGCCATGTCCTCGACGTCCTGAGCGGGCAGGCCGGCGGGTAGCGGTTGGCCGGCGTCCACCAGCTCCGACAGCGTGTGCAGGTGCGTACCGCGCTCGCGCTTGTCGTTGGCGCCCGAGGCGTCGGTCGCCTGCTCGGCTAGGCCGTTGAGCGTCTTCTTGTCCGCCGGGTCCTCGGGGTTGAGGGGCCGCGCCTTCTCCACCAGGTCCGGGCGCTTCGTCGCGCCGACCAGGACCATACGCTTGCCCCAGTCGATGAGGGCCGACTTGTCCTCGATGCAGTCGATGAACGTCGTCGTGCGGGTGTAGCCCTTCGGCTTGCCGCCGCCCCTCGGGACGACGATCGGCCGGCCCCAACCGTCACGCGGTACAGAGTGGTTCGGGTGGACGGGGGCTTGCGGGATGTCGATCAGGTTCAGGCTCACGCGCTCACGCCCTCGGGGTCGGTCTCGCACAGGTACTGGACGATGTTGCCGTCCTCGTCAAACTCGGGTTCGTACTCAAAGTCGTCGACCAGCTCCAACCCCATCTGCGCCAGGAAGTCGAGCAGTTCCTTCATGATCCTGGTGTCGTAGCCGTCGGCGTCGGTCACGAGCCGGTAGTCCTCTTCCTCGTAGTCGATGAAGACCTTGATGCGCCCCTCGTCCGCGACGAGGTTCGTTCGCTCAAGGACTGCTGCACGCACTGCCCCACCCCCAGGGTGTGTAAGTATGACCAACCGATGGACGGATCTTTGCACACGGTGAGCGCGACCGTCAAGCTGGCAAAGATTTAAGTTCGGTTAGAACTTACACGTGATCTTGTATGTCACACGTAAGTAGTTGAACCCTCCAGCAACACAAAAGACCCCCTCCGAAAAGGGGGTCTTACCAGATCCAGGGCGACTGCGGATCAGGCAGAACGCTCATCAGCGTTCCGGCGCAAGGTGGTCTTCTGTTCCGGCTGGCGGATGATGTCCTCATCCGATTCCTCGCGCGGCACGTAGAAGAAACCGTCAACGGTGTCCGGGTCGTAGTGAACGACCGCGTTCTCCTCGTCCAGCATCTGACGCCAGGAGTCCAGGCGCTTCAGGTTGCCCTCGGAGATTTCCAGGCCAGCGCGCTTGCGGCCTTCGATGCGCAGCATCATCAGCGGATAGAGCTGACGGTGCTCCTTATTCACCGCCCACGGAATCAGCTCGTCGTTCCGGGCGATGCGGCGGTCCAGCCCGCGCCGGTAACGGAAGTTACCCCACGCGGAAGGCTTCATATCGATGTTGTACTTCCGCTTGTATTCCTCGGTCATCGCCTTGTAGGTCCAGCCCTCCCTGAACCATCTGATGACTTCCTGCTCGTCCTGGATCTTCTTCGCGCCCATCTTGTTCCCCTCCGTGAAGTTCAGACCGCGAATCGGATAACCTCTCCGCTTCGCGTCGCACTTACACTGGCATTACTTACATGATCTTGTCAACCTCACACACCGGTACACTCAGTGTGCCGCCGCGAGCCATCAGGAGCAAGGGATGAAGATCAAAGTCGAGGTCACTGCGTGCGACCTGGACAAGGAGATGCCGGCCAAGACGTACGCGATCACGGTCGACGGCGAGACGCACGAGCTGGACCTGTGCGCCAAGGACGCCAAGCCGATCGAGGAGTTGATCACCGCCTCACTCAAGGCCCGAGAGGAAGAGCCGGCCGCGAAGATCGCGGTCCCTCCTATGCAGTTCACGCCGCCCGCGCCTCCCCCGCGCAAGGTCGCTGCCGCGCCGAGCACGGCCAAGAAGGCAGCCGTACCAGCCAAAAAGGCAGGTGGCAGGCGCCGCCCCAAGATCGTCAGCATGGCCGAGATCGAGGCGCAGAAGGCCGCCCAGCAGGCCGAGAACTGAGACGCGAAGAACGCCCCCGCCGACCACATCAGGTCAGCGGGGGCGTTCTGTGTTACTCGTCGTCGGTCTCGCCGTTCGGCTGCACATACACACCCAGTGCGGTCAGTGCATGGACCGCGGCGGCCACCTTCGGCTCGTCGGCGAAGTACAGGGTGGCCAGGCCGGCGAGCGCGCCGAGTGTGGCGACGACCGCCTTGGCGTACGGCTGCCACGTCTTCGGCAGGAGCGGAAGGATCAGGGCAGCGGGCTTCTTGTGCCTGGCCACTGGCATCACGCCTTCACGGTGAAGCCGCGCTTGTCGCCGAGCTTCTTCAGTGTGGTCGAGCCGGGGATGCCGTCCGCGTCCGCGCCCGAGAAGCCGAGCTTGCGCTGCCAGGCCGCGTACGCCGCGACGGTCGTCGAGCCGAAAGAGCCGTCCTTCGCGTACGTCGCGGACAGCAGGCCCTCCTTGTTCAGCGCGGCCTCGACGATCTTCACATCAGCCGCGTGCGTGGTGCCGCCCTGCGGGAGGCCGGGGTCACGCTTCGCCGCAGCGACCACGTTTGCCACGCTCACGGACGGCTTCGAGGGGGCCGGCGCCGGGGCGGACGTACCGCCGGCCAGCGCGATCAGGCGGGCAACCGGGAAGTTGCCGGGGTCGCCGTGGTCGTTCTCCGGAACGTGCTGGTGACCGCAGATCCCGTTGAAGTTCGTCCACTCGGAGAACGACATGCGCTGACCGTTCTTCGATCCGTAGCTCGACGGGTACGACAGCCACGGCTTCGAGGTGGACTTCAGCGGGATCGGGTAGGTGGCGGTCAGCCACTTCACCAGCTTGGCCAGGCCGGCGAGCTGGGCATCGGTGGCCTTCGGCCAGAAGACGCCAGGGCCGCCCGAGTCGCAGGTGCCCACCAACTCGATCTGCACCGCGTTCAGTGTGTTGGTCTGCACGCCGCCGGGCGCGTTGACCAGAGCGCGAGCGGACTCGTTGGCGTAGAAGTGCTGACGCACCGAGCCGTCCGCCTTGACGGTGAACGTCGGCGCCACGGAGCCGCCCGAGTAGTCCGGCCAGCTACCGCCCTCAGTGGTGTGCAGGACGATCACGTTCGGGTGCGGCATGGTGTCGCCGGGGTACTTCGAGTGGAACCACTGCGAGGTGCTGTCCGCACCGGGGTAGATGTGCGCAGTCACGAAAGGGTGCCTCCTTCAGGCATGACGAAGGCCCCGCCCCCGAGCTGGGGACAGGGCCTTCGAGAGGGATGGGTCAGGCCGCGGTGGCGGCCACGTGGTCGTCGAGCCGTTCAGCCACCGCCAGGCGCTCGCGGCGCTCGTGGGCGATGTCCGAGCGGAGGCCGGCGATCTCCTCGCCGTGCCGCTCCTGGAGCGCAAGAACCCGGTCGATGCGGTGAGCCACCGCGTCCAGGTCGTCGCGCAGATTCGTCGAGTGGGTGTTGGCCACCTGGTCCCGCGCCTCGGCCGCGTGCTCGCGGACCTCGTTGATCGCGTTGGACTGGCGGCGCAGCAGCTCGACGACGACGCCGACCAGGGCGACCGCCACCGTGCTGCCAGCCGTCACGACGGAGACCTGAACGGTCGGGTCGAGCGCGAGGGGCGCGGTCACGCCTTGGCCTCCAGGGCGGCCAGGCGCTCGGACAGGTCAGCGATCTGTGCGGCCTGGCGCTGCACGACCGGCACCAGGGCGACGCCCAGCAGGTCGTAGCGCAGGCCGTCCACCTCGCCGTCGAGGTAGTTGATCAGCCAAGGCAGGTGCGGCTCGACCTCTTCGGCGATCAGGCCGACCTCGTCCTTGTTGCCCTCCCGTACGGTCCCCCGGTCGTCGACCGTGGTCTTGCGGTCGTAGATCACCGGGCGCAGCGCCAGGACGCCGTCGGGGTCAACCTCGAAGTCGCGGACGTTCTCCTTGAACTTGATCGAGGAGGTGTTGCGGCAGAAGTTGTGGGAGCCGTCGACCCACACCGCGTAGTAGGTGCCGCTCCCGCCGACGCTGTACGAGTGCGGCCGATCGGAGCCGTTGGCCCGGCTGATCGTGCCGCCCGAGGTCAGGTAGTTCGAGTGGGAGTGAGACGACGGCGCGAACGTGGTCGGCTTGGAGGTGATCGACGCCCAGGTGTGCGAGTGGGTGGCCGGCGCGAACGTGGACGGCTTGCCCGTGATCGAGTCCCACGTGTGGGTGTGCGAGCTGGGCGCGTAGGTCGCCGGCTTGTTCAGCACGTCCGCCCAGTCGTGCGTGTGCGCACTCGGCTTGAACGTGGTCGGCTTGTTGTTGACCTCGGTCCAGTCGTGCGTGTGCGGGGCCGGAACGAAGTCGTTGGGCCGACCGCTGATGGACGACCAGGTGACGGTCGGCGCAAGGTCGTTCCACCTGGTGCCGTCCCAGAACTCCCAGGCGTTGGTCGAGGTGTTCAGGCCGAGCCGGCCGATCCGCGGGTTCTCCGGTCGGGTGGCCGTGGTCCAGCCACCCACCGTGTTGCCGATGAACCGGCGCTCACTCGTCACGGCCGTGGCCGTGATAGTGGCCGCACCCACGGCGACGTTGACCTGGGCCAGCGGGAACTCGTAGACGTTGGTGTCGGACTGGGTCAGGGCCGGCACTCCACCGCCGGGCGTCCCCTTAACCACGGCGATCGTGATCTGGTTCGCGGCCGGGTCCAGACGCAGCACGATGCGGTCGATGCGGACGCTCGTCGAGGCCGCTTCGATCGGGACGATCTCGGTGTCCGTGGACTGCACCGCATGTCCGCGCACCAGCGCGAAGCCGGGATTCACCTTGACCTGCATCCCGGAGCTGTCGGCGTAGACGCCGAAGGCCGAGCCGTTGACGCTGTCGGCGACGCCGGTCGACTGAAGCTCGCGGAACAGGTACGAGAACTGACCCTCGCTGACGGCCTGGTCGTCGAAGGGGTAGGAGGTTATAGACACTCGGGGGGTCCTTCCGGGGGAACGGAAAGGCCCCCGAGATCAGTGCTCGGGGGCCTTGCGGGAGGGGTGCGGCAGATGGTCAGGCTTGGATGGAGACCTGGGTCTTCGTTTCCGAGATCTCCTCGCCGGCCGCGAAGGCGTAGTAGCCGGGGAAGGCTCCGCCGCGCGGGAGGTTGGCGATGATGGCGTCCAGGGCCGCCTTGACGATCTGGGACCGCTGCTCGTTGGAGAGGCCGCCGAGCGGGTCGACGCCGGCCGCGTCGGTGAACGAGACGCGGACCTTGTCGTAAGCCTTCTCGTCGCTGGTTCCGAATCGGACGACGCCGCCAGTCACAAGAGACACTGCTGAGTGATTCCTTTCGGTTGGGCGCTTACGCGAGCGCCATGATGCAGGGGTCATGGTCGAGCCTCATGCTCGACGGGGTGAACGAGGCGGGCAGTGTGGTCTGCCCGGCGATGTAGCCGGCCCGCATGAACGCGGTGCCGAGCAGGTGGAAGTTCGCCGGGTTCGAGGGGGACTGGTTCTCGATGTGCATGTAGTAGAAGTCCGTCGCTGCCCCGGCCGGCATCAGGAACGCCGCCCAGTACCTGCCGGGCTGCAAGGTGTAGCTCGCCTTGAGGCTGAGCGGCACGGCGCCGACATGGTTGTCCTTGGCGTTGGCCGGGGTGCCGGCCTCCTGCCCTGCGGCAGGAACGTTCGATAGGGCCGTGTCGCCCGTGTAGGCCAGGCGCTTACCTGTCGAGTCGTAGATGCCCGCCATGAAGCGCGCGCTCTGGGCGACCGTAGATCCGCCCCAGCCGCGAGCGAACATGACCACCTTGCTGACCGTGGTCGGCTCGGTGATGTTCATGCCCGCCAGGTACATGCGCTGGATCGCGGCGGCCTTGATGACGCCGACTTCCTTGGTGGTGCTGCTCCAGTCCCTCGGGTTGGGGATCGAGGCCGGGTCGACAGACCATGCCTGGAAGCCGAGCGACTGCGGGGTCCACACGTTGCGCGGGGCTGCGGTGGGCATCTGTGCGGCCGGGAGCCGCTTGTCCGTGCCCAGCGAGGCGACACCGGAGGCCGCGCCCTTCTGCGATGCCGGGATGGCGGAGACGTCCGTGGCGGTCAGGCTGATGTCGGGGCCGGTCTTCCCGTTCACCGTGTTCACGCTGCCGTCGCCGGGGTCACCCTTCGGACCCTGCGGACCAACCGGCCCCTGCGGGCCGACGTCACCCTTTGGCCCGGCCGGTCCGATGTCGCCCTTCGGACCCTGCGGGCCTGCGGCGCCTGTGTCGCCCTTCGGGCCGGCTGGACCGGCCGGGCCCGTCGCCCCGGTCAGTCCCGTTGGGCCGACGTCGCCCTTGTCGCCCTTCGGGCCGGTCGCCCCGGTCGCTCCGGTAGGGCCGACGACGCCGGAATCCTCGGGGGCCGGCCATACGCTCAGTCCCACTTACGCGACCTCCACTCCGCTGACGTGCAGCGAGCACTGTGCGCCGCTGCCCTGCACTTCGATGGCCTCGCCCTCGGCGAGCACCTGGTTGATCTCCACGGTCAGGACGCCCTTGGCGGCGATGCCGACAGCTGAGAGGAGATCCCAGCCGCCGAGCTTGACCGTGACGGAGCCGGCCGCACTGCCCGTGTTCGCCGCGACGATGTTCGTCACGATCGCGGTGTTGCCGTCGGGCACCGTGTAGACCTCGGTCGCCGAGGCCGGGGCGCTGCCCCGGAAGAAGTTGATCGGCGTCGCCACCTACCACACCCCCATGATCGCCATGATGTCGTCGCCGCCCGCGCTGTCCGCGCGCTCTAGATGGGAGACGCGCTTCTCGGCCTTGGCCATGCGCTTGTGCATGGCGACGTCGAGGTTGAAGCCGGTCGGGTCGCCGAGTGCGGCGCCGACCTGGAAGCCGGACGAGCTGGCCTTGAGGGCCAGGCCGGTCACGTTCGACTTCAGTTCCTGGTCATCGACTACGACCGCGACGCGGTCGCCCAGGCCCCAGTCAGTGCCGAAGACCATCGTTGAGTCCTCCATGGGGACGAGTTGGATGTCGACGGCGGTGAACCCGGCATCGGCCAGGGCCTCGTCGCCGGCCTGCTGAAGCTCGGCCCAGTCGTCGGTCTGGCGCTGGTCGATCCACTGCTCGATGCGCCGGTCCCAGTCAGCCTCGGCCTGGAGGCTGGTGTCGTTGTCGATCTGGAGGAGCTGCCGGTTGGTCATCTCGCCCTGTCCGGCGACGATCGCTCGGGTCACGCCGGGGGCGGAGATGGACGCGCGCTGGCCGGACAGGGTGCCGTTCAGCACGTCCAGGCGGATGAAGTCGGACCTGTCTTGCACCTTGTACGTCTCGAAGACGAGTCCGTCACCACGCTGTATGACGCGGAAACCGAGGTCGCCCAGCAGGGCCAGCTCGGTGAGCAGGTTGCCCAGCACTGGGAAGCGTGCGGATTTCTTCACCTGCGGCCCGCGGCCGAAGTCGTCGCCCATCGTCAGACGCTGTCTACGCCGAGGCGCCGGGGCGCCCGGACCGACGTTGGCCCGGACGAACCCGTGCATGACACTCTCTGCCGGACCCTGTCTGACGTCGTGCGCCAGCTTCTGCGTGGCGCCGTCAGGGTTTGTCGGCTCGGGGAAGGCAAGCATGTCCCGCAGGATGACGTCGTCTGTCACGCCCTCGAAGACGACCGACCCGCCAGGGTCTTCCGGCGTGGACGCCGACTCGAACTTCGTCATCGGCCCGGACATCAGGGTGTAGCTCGGGCCGGTCACGATGAGCCCGGAGCCGGGCGTACGCAGGACCGGGGTCAGCGGATGCTCGGACCCGAGGGTCAGCTTCCATGAGCCGACGTTGTTGAACGCATCCGTCATCTCGAAGATCAGCTCCTCGGGCCGGACGAGACCGACCCGAGTCAGCGACTTGTCCCGCACTTCGACAGTGATGTCAGCGAGTCGCACTATCACACCACCATCCACTTGCGCGGCTGCCAGGAGCAGACGATCGACGAGTCCTTCGTGATGTCGAGCAGGGACGCCTCTGCCGTGGACAGGCCGGGCTTGACCGTCCAGAAGCGCGGGGCCGCGGCCAGCTCGTTGTAGCGGTTGGCGCCGGACTGGTCGGCGACCGTGCCCCTCTTGGTGTCGATCGTCAGCGTCTCGCCGGCCGCCAGCTTGCCGTTCCAGCGCAGCCGCTCGCCGCTGGGCGAGGTCGCCGTGAACGTCCGGCCAGGACCGCGCACCTGCCACACCGGGTACGCCTCGGCGTCACCGGAGTTGTCGAGCTGGATCTCACCGATCGCCTGCGACGGTGCGACGTTCAGCTTGGCCAGGCTGGACAGGAACGCCTTCGATGACGCCCCGGTGATGCGCCGGGTCTGCGTGTCCGACGACGTCCAGTACGGGTCAGGCGCCCGGAAGGAGAGGACCGTCTCGAACTCGCGCTCACCGGTCGTCTCCACGCCGTACGTGAACTCGCCGCCGCCCGTGCGGTAGATGACGGTTGACCAGCGGGTGCCGTCGTCGTTCTGGAGCGTCAGCGTGCAGCGGTCGGCCACGGCCAGGGCCAGCCGGGACAGGCGGGCCTGAAGGTCGTCACGGTCGCGCGCCAGGATCTCCAGGGCTATGTCGATGTCCCTGGACTGGACGCGCTTGCGGCGGTACACAGCACCGTCCCCGGCCCCTTCGAGCCACTGGACAGCGACGGGGGGCAGGCCGAAGCCTGTCGCCCCCGTCTTGGCCTGGTAGCCCAGGCCCTTGTCCGCGATCTCGTTGAGGTCGAGGTTGTCTGTGCCGCTGCTCAAGATGAGCTTCGGCAAGACCGAATCACCATCCCATCCGTGCTCGGTTGGCCGCGGCGAACAGGTCTTCCTCGGGGAGGGAGGAACCCGGTGCTGCGTAGTAGTTGAGAACCTTCGTGGTGCCGCCCACCTGGCCGGCGAGTGCGGCAGCGACTGCGGAGGACACGCCTCGTGCGGTGCCTGCGCCCTTGATCTCCGGGGCGTCGAACTGGGTGCCGGCCACGTCCTCGGTCAGCCCCTTCAGGGACTGGCGCACCGCGTCGTAGCGGGACTCCAGGCCCTTGATGAAGCCGTCGATCACGAGGACACCGGCGTCGACGAGGAGCACCTTGTCCAGGGACTCCGGACCCTTCCAGTCCTTCAGCTTGTCCGTCAGGCTGCCCAGGGTGTCCTTGACGCTGCCGAACATGCCGGTGATGCCGGAGATGAAGCCCTTGATGAGTTCGATGCCGGCGTTCTTCAGGGTCGACCCGAGGTTGCCGAGCGCTTCCTTCGCTCTGGAGGGGAGCTTCTTCACCTCGGACACGGCCTTGCCCAGCCAGGTGGTGACCGTCGAGACCATCTCGGAGAACTTGGTCTTCGTCGTGGAGACGACGTTGGACCAGCCGGACGTGAAGAACGACTTGATGCTGTTCAGTCCGTCCAGCGCCTTACTTCCGAGGTTCGAGAAGAAGTCGGTGAAGCCCGACTTGATCGCGTTCCAGGCGTCGACACCGAACTGCTTGACGAGGTTCCAGCCGTCCTTGAACGCGGTACCGATAGCCGTCAGGCCCTTCTTCGCCGAGCCGAGAACGCTGACCGACAGCCACGTGATCAGGGCGCCGAGGATCGTGTCCCACAGGCCCTTCAGGAACTGCCAGATGCCGTTCCACAGATCCTCGAACCCCTGCTTCAGCAGGTCCCAGTTGCCGGTGAAGATGCCCTTGAAGACGCCGATCCAGATCTCGAAGTAGCCCTTGACCATGTTCCAGACGCCCTTGAAGATCTCGACGAAACCTTCGAGGACCAGGGCCACACCGTTGATCGCGGCGACCAGCGTTCCGGCCAGCAGCTCGACAACGAACTCGATGGCCGGCGCGAGGATCGGCATCAGGAAGTCGACGACCTTCTGGAGCGCTTCCAGGAACGGCATCAGCGCCTGGACCAGCCGGTTGAACGCTTCCATCAGCAGCGGAAGGATCGCGCTGGCGATGTTCGTGATCACCGGGATCAGCGGCATCAGGACCGCTTCCAGGATCTGGAGCAGCACTTCCACCAGCGGCATCGCCGCCTGGACGACACCGGCAAGGAACTCGGCGACGACCGGCAGGATCGGAGCCAGGCCCGAGATCAACTGTGCGATCAGCGGAGCGACGGCACTCAGGAGCTGGCCGAACGCCTCGACCACGACCGGGAGGACTGCGGACAGTGCCTGGAACGCGGTACCGAGTGCGTCCTTGATGACCGGCACCAACTGGGCGATGACCGGGCTGAGCTGCTGGAAGACGCCCGTCAGGCTGGAGCCCAACAGGTCGATGATCGGCAGGATCGCCGGGGTCAGGGCGGTGAACGCGTTCGCCAGCGGAGTCAGCGCGGCTGCGATGAGCGGGCCGAGCTGCGCGGCGAGCGCACCCATGATCGTCATGACCGCGCCGAGCGCCTGGCCCAGCGGGGCGAGGACGGGCAGTACGCCGTTCACGCCTTGCTGGAGTCCGTCGAACAGGGCGTGGACGCCAGAGATCACCGCGGGCTGGTTCAGCGCTGCGGCGATACCGCCCACGGCGGTGCCGATGATCGCGCCGACCTGCGGCAGGATGCTCGTCAGGAGCGAGACCAGCTCGGACAGAAACGCCTTGACCTGCGGCCCGGACGTGGTGGCGATCTCACTCATCGCCTGGTGCGCGCTGTAGAACAACATGCGCATCGCGTCCTGGGCGCCGGACGAGTCGATGATCTCGTGGATACTGCCGAGCGTTTCGCGGAGCATCCCGAGGGTGGAGCCGCCCGCCTCGGTCGCGGCGCGGGCGATGCCGGCGAGGATGCCGCCGGTCTCGTACAGGACTCCGCCGAGGTCCTTCAGGGACTGGATGCCTGCGTCGATCTCTTCCTTGAGGCCGGCGTCGCCCTTCTGGTTCAGCCAGTTCGACGCCTTCTCGGCGATGTCGACGAACCAGCCCGCGAGCTGCGGGAGGTAGCCGGCGCCGACCCTTCCCAGGGTTGTGATGATGTTGGCGAACGCCTCGGTGCCGCCCGTGGCGATGTCGATCGACTTCGAGAGGTCGGCGAACATGCCGGCCAGCTCGGGCGCGAGGGACGACTGGATCGACTTGGCGAACCCGCCGAAGAACTGGCCGATCTGAGTGGACGTCTCAGCGAAGCCCTTGCGCAGCTCGGGCAAGACGCTGTTGATCATGTCCTGGATCGGGGCCTTGGCCTCGGCCCAGAAGTTGTTGCTGATCAGGTCCTGGAGTGCGGAGAGTTGCCCCTTGACCTCGGGCAGAACCTTGTTGAAGTCCTTCAGTGCGGCGACGGTGGCACCGATACCGATCGCCATGCCGCCGAGAATTCCGGGCAGGGCCAGCGACGTTGCGCCGATCTGCGCGAGCGACGCGGACAGGGCGGCGAGGTTGCTGACCGCCGTCAGGCCCCAGCCCGCCAGGCCGGCGATGGCTGAGGCGAGCGTGCCGACGATCGGCACGTTCCTGTCCAGGTTCTTCAGGACGTTGTTCAGCCTCTCGAAGGTGTCGCCGAGCACGCGCGCACCGGACAGCGCCTTCAGCATCGTCGCCGTCGCGGTGTACGCGGACATGTTGACCTTCGGGAAGATGTCCACGACACGGTTCCGCGTCAGCCGGGCCAGCGACAGAGCCACCGCGGCCACCGCACCGTGCTTGATCTCGGGCTCGATCTCCGACTTCAGGTTGTCGATCTTGTCCTGGAGGTCGTCGATCTCCCGCTCGACCTTGCGCTTGGCGACCGCGTCCATCTCGGGCGTGATCTTCGCCTTCAGGTCTTCCATCTGATGGAAGGCGGCTTCGAGCTGCCGCTTGATGGAGGCGACTTCCTTCTCGTCGAGCTTGGGGTTGACCTTGATGTCGTCGAGCTGCGACTTGATCCGGTCGACCATGGCCTGCGCCTCGGCGTGGTTCCAGGCCAGGGTGACTTCGGCGTGCAGGTCGAGCCGCTTCTGGATGTCCTCGCGGGCCGCCTTCAGCGACTCCTCGTCCATGCCGACGTGGAGGTTGACCGGCTTCAGGTTGGCCAGCTCGGCGTCGAGCCGGGCCAGCGCCTGCCGCAGCGAAGCTTCGTCGTCGAAGTCGACCTTCAGGTCCATCTTCAGGTCGTTGGCCAGCATGTCGCGGGCCGCGAGCAGGGACGCCTCGTCCACGTTGACGTCGATGTCGACCGAGCGGAGCTTGGACAGCTCGGCGTCGATCCGGGCGATGGCTGCCTGGATCGAGCCCTGCGAGGACTCGTCCACGGTCAGCTTGATCTTGCGGACCTGGTTCAGCCGCTCGTCGAACATGTCGAGCGCGGCCTTGATCGAGTCCTCGTCGATGTCGACAGGGATCGTCACCTCGCCGAGCCGGTTCAGCTCCGACTTCAGTCGGGCGATGGCGGCCTGAAGGGATGCCTCGTCGTCGAGGTTGACCTTGAGGTTGATGTCCTTCAGGGCCTGCTGCGCCTGGGTGTGGATCTTCTGGGCCTGGGCCTTGAGGTCGTCGGCGTCGAGGACGACCTTGGCCTTGACCTCCAGACCCTTCTCGGCCCTCTCCAGCTCGGCTCTGGCTTCTTCCTTGAACTTGCTCGTGTCGGGCAGGATCTTGATCGCTACGCGACCAACGATCTGACCTTCAGGCATGGGCCTACCTCCGGGCGCTGAACTGCTTGTAGATGTCCGCCACAGAGATGCGGCGCTTGGACTTCCCCTTGGCGGCCTTCTTGACCTTGGGCCTGGGCCACTCCGGGAACTTGGGCGCCTTCTTGCCCCAGTTGCCGGTAGCGCGAGTGTTCTGGTTGAGCGCGTCGAAGATGTCGGCCGTCATGTGGCGATCGACGCCCCAGCCAAGATGCTCCCTACCGCCCGACGCGAGGGCGTGAGTCAGGGAGGTGTCGGGGAGCCTCCGCACCAGAAGATGGACGAGGGCCGGCGAGGGCCCCCGACCTTCCACCACGTCCACGAGGTTGATCCCGTAGTAGAAGAGGAGGTCGGGGTAGACGCCTTCGCCGTACTCGTCGATCAGGTGCGCGAGGCTCAGGCTTCCCCCGCCTGAGTGCCCTTGGTGTAGGTCTCGAAGATCGACGCGAGCAGGGCGAGGTCGCCGGCCACCTGGTCGATCAGCGTCTCCGCGGCCTTCTTGTCCTTCGCCACCAGGCGGATCGCGTCGGCCAGGACTTCGCCCTGGTCCACGGCCTCGTCGCCGTCGAGCTTGTCCTGGAGGCCGGCCAGCTCATCCCGCTCGGCCTTGGCGAGGCGCAGCGGGTTGCGCAGGACGGCCGTGGTCTTGTCGTCGATCTTGATGTCGGTCGAGCCGTACTTCGCGTCAGCGGCGGCGCGGATGTCGTCGAGAGAGAACGTGGCCATGGGGTGCGGACCTCCAGGGGGTTGAAGAAGAACAGGGGGCGGACCAGGGGAAGGGCCTCCGGGAGGAGGCCCCCGGTGTGCAGGCGGGTCCGCAGTCGCACTTGCACACCGGAGGAGTTAGGGGTGGGCGATCAGGCGCCCGTGCCGTCCTCGGCCGGCTTCTCCTCGTCCGGCGCCTCGCCGAGCGGGGTGATCGCGTACGACCACTTGTTGGAGCCGAGGGGCATCGGCTTCACGCCGAGCGGCAGGCCGGCCAGCGACTCGGTGTCGCCGAAGGACAGGTCGTCGCTGCGGTAGATCTCGGCCTTCGGTGCGTAGATGGCGAAGTGGTTCTCGCCGTCCACGAACACCGCGAGGAACGCGCACGTGGTGGGGGTCGGGTCGGTCGGGACGCCCACGGTGCCGTCCGGCAGGACGGGCGCGTTCGAGCCGTAGTACAGCTTCAGGCCGGGGACGTCGAACTGCTGGAGCGTGAAGCTCAGCGTCTCCGTGCGGGCGCTGTACTTGGTGCGCAGGCTCTTGTTCTGGAGCGAGCCGATCGTGGTCGCGTCACCGCCCTCGGAGGTGATCGACAGGATCTCGTCCAGGCTGGTGTGACCGACCGCCTCCCACGGGGACAGCGGGCTCAGCAGGTCGTCAGGGATCTCGGTACCGACCGGAGCGGTGAGGTAGTTACCGCTTCCGATGACGAGAGTTGCGGCATCGTTCAGTGCCACTCGGGGTCTCCTTACTCGCCCGGCGTGTCTTACTTACACACCTGGCTGTGGGGTTACAGAGGGAAGGGCTTGGCGCGCGGCTTGCGGATGTCGACCTGGAAGACCGTCTCGTACCGCCACACGCCGGTCGGGAGGTCGGCGTACTGGACCGGTCCCGTGGACGTCGCCCAGTCGGTCGTGCGCCTCGGCGCCGACAGCATGTCCACGCGGGTGATGTGGCCGCGCCCCGGATAGACCTTCTGCGTCATCCAGGCGTCACGCAGTACGACACGGACCGCCTCGGACAGGATCGACGCGTCCGCGTCGCCGTCCGGGTCCTCGCAGAACGTCTGCACGATCACGCGGGCGGAGTCCGTGAACCGGTCATCGCCGGTCCAGATGCCGTACGTCGTGTCGCGGCGGACGAGGGCGAAGGGGAAGACCTGGTCCCGCTCGATGAGCGACTGGACGCTGATGCCGGGGAGGCCATCTCGCAGGACGGCCAGGAGCAGGTCTTCGACAGGGGACAGCTCGGCGAGCGCTTTAATCTCGGCGGGTAGTCCGGCCACCGCGGCGACCCCCCTTCTTCATGCGGATCTTCACGTGCCGCTTGACCTTGGCGCCGCCCTTGAGCTTGTGCGGCAGCTTCGCGGCGTCGGTCAGGACGTACGTACCGCCCATGGCGCCGACCGTGTACTTGGTGACGGTCTTGCCGTCGGAGTCCAGGAGGGTCACGTCGTAGGCGTTGCGGCCCAGCTCGATGGACAGGGCGGAGTTCGGGTTGCCGCCCTGGTTGTTGGGCGAGGCGTCCGACAGCGTCACGTAGCGGTCGACGCGACCCCGCTCGGTACCGATCTCGGCGCCGCTGACGTCGGGCACTCCCCCACGATGCGCGTTGCCGGCAGATCGAAGCCGGGCCAGGTTCTCCTCGGCGCGCACGCGGATCTCGAACTGGACCTCTTCGAGCGAGAGTTGGACGCCGTCGATCAGGCCGATGAACTGCTCGAACTTCTTACCGTCGACCCTCTTCTCCCACTCGATCTTCACGGCCGCTCCCGGATGTCGATCGACCAGTGCCGGGTCTTGCGCTCGCCGTGGTGGTAGGCCGGCGGCGTGACGATGTCCCACTGGGTGCCGAGCACTTCCACCCGCGACCACAGGGTCACGTCGGGCAGGTCGGCGTCCACGATCATGCGGATGATGTTGATCTGCTGCTGACCGGGAACCTCGGCCCGCGCGGAACGCTGCGGGATCAGCGCGCACCGCACATCGATCGGGCCGTTCGGGTCGGCGACGATCACCTTGTTGCCCCGGCTGTCGATGTGCACGACGGTCTTCCAGACCTTCGCCGGGATGCCGCGCCTGCGCTGACGGCTGCTCACCAGGGCTCCACCTCATCGGCGTACAGGGGGAACTCCTTGCCGACCGGGTCGACGGGCACCAGGCCCGCGCCCGTCGGACGGCGTACCGACCGCCAGGCGGTCACGCCTACGGTGTAGAGACCGGAGTTGCGACCGGCCAGGCCGGCGAGCAGCTTCTGCTCCTCGGCGGTGAAGTAGACGGTGCCCGCGTTCTCGCCGGCCGCGTCGTTCCAGGCCAGCGTCTCGTCGCCAGCGCGCGACTGCACGTACCCGTCCGGGTTGCGCATGTATCGCGTGGCTGCCTTCAGGGTCAGCGTGCGCACCATGCGCGGGGCGGACTCCTCGGGCCAGTCACGCCCGTAGTGCGCGGCCAGGTCGGAGGCGTCCTCCAGGGCGTTGGCTGCGATGCGCTCCTCGTCAGCGTCGAGCGTCCAGTCCAGTCGCCCCTTCAGGTCTTCGAGGGTGGCGTAAGCCACGTGAGTCTCCTTGCTCGTCGGGGCGAGAAGGGGCAGGGTGTCAGACTTACACACTCTGCCCCGACTCAGTGACTGGATCAGGCAGCCGGCGCAGCGACGCCAGTGATCTTGGCCAGCTCCTGCGCCTTGGCGTCCGGGCCGTCAGCGTCGGGCAGGACGTCCACGGACGCGTCGAGGTCGAGCTTGATCGCGCGGACGAAGTGCTCGTGCTCGGAGACGAACGCCTGGCCGGTCGTCGCGTCGCGGCCGATCAGGATGTCGGACACGGAGCGGAAGCCCTTGTAGGTGTTCACGATCGAGCGGTCCGTGAAGCGGGTCGCGTCGTAGTCGCGAATCCAGCGCAGTGCCACGCCGTTGTAGGAGGCGGAGGCGCCGAACGGGACGGACTGCGGGACGGACGGGGCGCCGGTCGCGAAGATGAACGCGGACTGCGTCATCGCGATGGCCTGGTCCGCGGGCAGCTCGTTGGAGACGACGATGTTGAAGCCGTAGCGACGGCCGATGGTGGCCTCACGCAGGGAGGACACGGCCTCGGACTCGCCGACGTTGGAGGCCAGGTTCAGCTCCGCGTCGGCAAGCAGCTCGGTCTCCCAGTCGGTGCCGACCAGGAGGGTGCGCTGCTCCTTCGGGACGCGGAACTTGTTCAGCACGTCGCGGGCGCGGATCAGGGTCCGGCGCAGGTCGCGGCCGGCGACCTTGCCGCCGAGGGTGACGGCGTAGTCCTGGTCCAGGGCGTAGTCGACGGCCTGGTACTCCAGACCGCGGCCCACGGCTTCGGTCTGCTTGGCCATGAGCTTGGCCCAGCCGTTGAGGTCGAAGTCGTTCTGCTCGTCGGTGAGCTGGAGCGCCGAGTAGATGTCCCCGCCGAAGGTGACCTGGACGGTCTTCTCGGCGTAGGTGTCGAACTGGATCTCCTTGGTCCGGTCGTTACGGAAGCCGTAGGACCGGAACGGCAGAACGCCTTCGACCTTGACGTTGATGGCGTCGTTCTTGGCGCCCTTGAACTGGTCGATGCCCTCGCGCTGGAAGACGGCCGGGACGACCAGGGCCTCTTCGAGGGCGACCGCCGCAGTCGCGGCGATCTTCTCGGGCTTGATCACATCGTGCGGGGTGTAAGCCACGGGGATGGTTCTCCTGTCGGTAGGGGGAGGGAGGCTCGGCGTGTCTCACTTACACACCGGCGCCAGAAGGGGGAAGCTCAGTACCTGCGCGAACGCGCAGCCCGAGCGGCCTTGACCGGGTCGAAGTCCTCGTCGCCATCGGACGGCGTCAGACCGCCGCCCAGGGACTCGGGAGCCGGCGGGGCGACGAGCTTCTGAAGCTCCTTCGCGTCGGCGTCCAGCTCCTCGGGCGTCGAACCCGTCAGGCGCTTGGCCAGGGCCGGCGGCAGCTCGTACTTGGCCGCCACGTTGTTGAGCAGGATCTGCCGCTCCAGCGCCTCGACCTGACCGCGCAGCTCGGACGTGGCGGCCTCGAACTCCTCCAGCGTCTTGGCGCCAGAGAGCTTGGCTTCCGTCTCACGGAGCTTGGTGCGGTAGTTCGCGGCCTCGGCGTTCGCGTCGGTGAGCTTCTTGCGAAGCACTTCCGGGGGAACGGACTCCTCGGCCGGCTTCTCCTCGGTCGACTCCGCGCTGTCGCCCTGGGGGGTCTCGCCCTCCGGGGGCGTCTGCGGGGTCTCCTCGTTCGGAGCCTCTTCGATGCTGGGGGTTTCCTGCTCGGGCACTCTCACGCCTCCTGGACGTTCGGGGGTGTCTGCCGCGCCTCCTGGGCTGCGGCCTTCTGTTCTTGGCGGATGAACCGCCTCCAGGCGGACACGGCCGCCTTACCGGTGAGGCCGCGGGTGACCTTCGGCCACAGCTCCTCGTACCGGCGATTCAGCTCGTACAAGTCCGAGCCCTTGTACTGCTCGCGCGCGAACACGGGTTCGGCGTAGCAGTGACAGTTGTCGTGGTACTTGTCCCCGTCGCCGTACGCGGCCGACTTCAACGACCGGTAGACGGGGCCACGAGAGATGAGCATCGCGCACCACCCGCAGGGGGTGCCGGTGCGCGAAAGTCTGATGTAGCCGATGACGCGGCGGTCCTTCTCCATGTGGTTCCAGACCGCTGCTCGACCACCGTTCATCACCAGGCGCTCGGCGGTTGCTGCCTGCCGGGCGCCGGCCTGCTGGTGGGCTTCCTCGCGCGTCTTGTCGATGTCCTTGGCGGGCTTGCCGGTGTCGAGCTTGGAGTTCTTGCGCTCCAGGTTCGCGGGGCCGAGGGCTTCAAGGACGACCTTGGCCTCGGCTTCTGCCTCGCGCTCGATCCGGTCCTCGTCGTCGCGCAGGTTCGGCAGCTCCTCCACGAGAATCCGGTCGTCGTCCGGCTTGTCGTCCGCCTCCGGGGCGGGCGCCTTGTCGGGCTTCGCGTCGTCTCCAGCAGGGCTGTGCACGGGACGGTCGTCCTTGGCCTTCGACTCCTCCAGGGAGCCGTCAGCCGCATCGCCCGTCAGCGCAGCGAACTCACGTCGCAAGGTCTCCAGGGTCACGTACCTGGGCTCTGGGTGGTACGGATCGGCCACCGTCCGGCCCGTGCGCAGAGCACGGACCAGGCGGTAGTAGGCGCGAGCCAGATCCCGGCTCATGCGCCGCCGAGTCATCACCAGCGTGATGGCCCGGCGCAGCCATGCCGTGGACGTGGCGGCCCTCGCGTTCTGCGGGACCGCCTGCCACAGCTTCATCGCCTCCTCGACGGTGCCCGCCCCGATCTGGGTCAAGGCCACCTGGAAGGCAGCGGACGCGCGGTCAGCCTCAGCCTGTCGGGCTGCGGACGTCACGCTGCGATCAGCTCCTCATCCGGACTCGCCGGCACCGAGGAGGCCGGAGGAGTCGCGCGGGTGAGCGCACTGGCGAGCTGGCCGACGGAGTCGTCCTCCTCGGCCATGTCTAGCCAGTCCTCGTACTCGGTCTGCGTGACACCCGGAACCCGCTTCCACAGGCCCTTCCTCGGGATGCCAAGCTGCTCGGCGAGCTTGCCCAGAGCGTCAGCGGCCTGCGCCAGCGAACGCGACTCCATGTCGCGCCACTGCACTTCGCCGTGGAAGTTCTCGGCCGACGACGCGTCGCCCTCCAGCTCGGCGGCCAACCTGAAGACCCGTTCCCACGCCTCGCCGAAGACGGACTGGAACTCGGCGACCTTCCGCTGGAGCGCTGTCTCCGCGGCGAGCAGGGCCTCTGCACTCAGGTTGGCGATCTGGCCAAGGAGGTGGTGGGGCGGGGTCTGGGAGACCGCGGCGAGGTGCCGGATGCTCATGTCGATCGAGTCGATCAGCGAGCTGACCGGCCCGGCCGGCAGGCTGCCGAACTTGGCGTCGGGGTCCTCCGCGAACAAGAAGCGGCGCGCGTTGTGGTTGATCTGCGCAGGCATCGGGTTGCCGGCCTCGTCGAGCTTGGGCCGGCTGTCGACCGCCAGCTCGGGGTCAGTGGTGACCTTGCCTTCGGCGTCGACCATCTCCATCTGCATGGGCGGAGCCATGCCGGTCGCGTACCGGACCTCGTGCGAGGTGTACGTCTGCGCCACGAGGAGATCGAAGACGGTCTGGTTGATGCGGTCCTGAAGCGCGATCATCGGCTCGACCACGCCGACCGTGCGGCCTTCGAGGTCGACCGAGGCGGCGAACCGGGTGACCGGGCACTCGCTCGCGCCGTGACGCTTCAGCCGGGCCACGCTCACGCTGTCCGCGTCGCTCTTGGACTTGTAGGTGACGGCGTACTCGTAAGTGCCGTCCCACATCCGGGCCTTGCCCTTGGCGTCGCCCTTCGGCGGCGTCACGATCGTCAGCGCCGCGTACGGCGTCTCGTCGTTCGCCGGGTCCTCGTACAGGGCGGCCGTCCGCTTCGCGGACAGGCCCTTCGAGGTGACGCCCTTCTTGGCCTTCTCCGTCAAGACGAAGGAGTGACCGAAGCCGAGCGCGCCCCGGTAGATCGCGGACTGCCGCGCGTCGAGGCGCGAGCGCTGCCAGTGGGACCACTCGACCGACTTCGAGGCCGGCGCGTCCGGCAGGCCGCCGTCAGCTGAGGCACCCGAGCGGAAGCCGTCTACGTACAGGGCCTGGGCGGGTGTCCCCACGAGGAGGGGAACCCAGTTCGAGACGGCCCGCTTGGCGAGCAGCTTGTACTCGTCGTCCGCCTGGGGCGGCATGTACGGGTCGTCGTGCTCGCCTCGGATGTAGCGGTCGATCCGCCCCATCCGGCCCTCGTCACGATCGAGGATGGCGAGGAGTTCCTTCGCCAGCGATGCGGGGCTGGTATCGGCCATGCCCTCACCACCTTTCGTGTCGCACTATCACAGCGCTACAGGAAGTAACCTCGGCCCGAGCGCTGACGGGCCTTCTTGCCGCGGGCGCGCAGGTCGTACAGCGCCTCGTGCGCGAGCATCAGCGCGGCGTACGCATCGACCTTCTTTGGCGACTCGCGACTCTCCTTGCCGAAGGAGATGCCGTAGTTGTTCGACCGGCGACGTGCGTTCAGCGCGTGCCGGCGCAAGGTCAAGTCGCCGTCGTAGCGGAGCTTCTTGTCGAAGACCGACCGCATCAGGCGCTCGTGCGCCATCGTCGACAGCTTCAGTGACGACCGCATGTCCCAGCCGATCCGGTCCTTGCCGACCGGCGAACGGACCGCCAGTCCCTCGCCGTACAGCTCGTCCCACTCGGAGATGTAGGACTCCCAGAGGGCGACGTCGGCGTAGAAGCCCTGCACGGCGAACGTGCGGAAGGCGTCATGCACGGCCGAGTCGACCTCGGCCCGAGGGACGGACCAGCCGTCACCGCGCGGGCCGTCAGGCTTCTCCCACAGCCCGAGCACGAACGCGCACATGTCCCGTACGCGGATCGCGACCAGGGCCGTGGCGTCGTCGGTCTTGCCGCCATCGAAGCCCATGACGATCTCGTCGCCCGGCTGGAGCGTGGAACCCTCGTGGAGGATGTCCGCCCACTGCTCGGGGCCGTACAAGGCGTCTTCCTCGGCGACGATCTGGTTGAACCACATGCGCCGCGAGCGCGACGCCGCGATCGTCGCGTCCATGATGGACTGGATGATCGTGTCGACGTTCAGCCAGACCGCGTCACCGCGGATCTTCGGCAGGACGATCCGAATCGCCTCGACCGTAAGCGGCGTCTTGGGATGCGCCTCGATCGAGTCGTACATGAAGCCGATGTCGACGGCCTTGCCCTCGCGGATCTTCTCGAAGGCTTCGCGCATCCGCTCGGCGACAGAGTCTTCGCCAGGCAGGTAAGCGTTGGTGATCGCCAGGTACCGCGAGTCCTTCTTGGTCGCGTTACCGTCGATCGTGGCGTACATCTTGTCGCCGTTGTTGCCGCTGACCCAGTGGTGGGTCTCGTTGAGAACTACGAACGTGGACCGTTAAGGACCGCGCCCCCTCAAGGGCGCGATAACTACTTGTCACCGCCTCAAGGCGCTGACGGCCGCCGTTCGCGCGGATCAGTTCGGCGCCGGCCTTGATGCCGTACGTCTCGATCAGCTTGTCCGACATCAGCGACGGGAACAACGTCATCGTGTTCCGCGTCTGATCGCGGCTGACGGCCGCGACCTGAACCCACGCCTGCGGGTGAGGAACGCCTACCGGCTCGCCGGCCTCGTCGAAGTGCGAGAAGCGCGACGGCCCAACGAACTCGACCATGCAGACGACGGCGAGAAGCGGGTCCTTGCCCCAGCCCTTGAGCCGCTGGAGTACGCCCTTGCGGTAGGCGAAGCGGCCGTTCTCGTCGACCGCGTACCACCACAGCGTCCAGCGCAGTTGCTCACGGGTGAACTTCCACGGGCCACCGTTCTCGGCCTTCAGGTACTCCGCGCACCAGCCGGCGATCTGCCAGCCCAGCGTGCGCTGCGGGAGCTTCCACTGACCGAAGGCGTCCTTCTGCCAGGTCGGCCCGAAGAACGACGGCTCCAGGGCCTCGATCTCCTCGGTGGTGAGTTGTGCCGTAGCCATAACTCACCCCCCAAGGGTCACTGCGCGAGCCCCAGATCCTTCTTGTAGTCCGCGATGGCGAGAACGGCGGCAGAGTCCTGCTCGTCCTCGGGCTCGGAAAGTTCGATGCGCACACGGCGCCGGTCGCCCTCGGCGACAAGCAGTCGCTCGAAGGCGGAGTAGATGGTCTGCAACATCTGCCCGCTGCGCTTGCCCGACTTCTTGTAGTGGGACAAGTCCTCGCACAGCGAGTAGGCGAACGCCCAGTCGGAGTTCTGGTAGAAGTCCGCCTGGCCGGAACTCTTCAGCGAGTCCCACAGTCGGCGGGCGATGGGGTGCCAGTCGCGATCCGCGTTGGGGATCTTGACCGGCTTCATCTCGCCCTTGGTGACCGGCTGCTGATCACTGCCCTTACGGGCTCGGGGGCGAGCCAGGTCGGCTTCTCGGTTGGGTACGGGGCCAGGCACCTGGCTCACCTCCTCAGTCAGTCGAGGACGCTCAGCGCGTCCGTCAGTGCGGCGCCGATCCGCGCGCCTGTGAAGCGCGAGATCTCTTGGCCGTCGCGGATGAACACGACGGTCGGCACAGCGGAGATCTCGAAGAGGTTCGCCATGCCGACGTCGGTGGTTACGTCGATGCGCTCGGGCTCGACCGAGCGGGCCTCCAGCTCCTTCAGGAGGAGCGGGCCGAACCCGCGGCATGGCCGGCACATCGGGGACGGGAAGTACAGAACTCTGGTCACACCCAGCCGCCCGTCAGGAAGTGGGCGAGCAGCCAGGCCATGAGCGCGAGCAGGGAGAAGCGGCGCAGTCGCACCCAGCCCGAGGGCTGGCCGGCTGATGGCCGCTCGGTGCCGAACCACTTCCAGACGTGCTCGCTGAGGGTGTCGCCCTCGGTCTTGTTGAAGAGGGCCTTGCCCTCGATCGTGCAGAAGGCCGCGAGCCATCCGACCCACAACCAGGACCAGGTGGTCACCGCGGTGTTCCTTCCGATGAAGTCGAGCCCCCTGGGGTAGCGACCAGGGGGCGAGGCACCACGCCAGGGAGAGGAGGGCCTGGGGTGCCGGCCGGCGCTCTACGAGCAGGGGAGGACTCGGAGCTGCCGGGATTACAGGAGACCCGGATGGGCCTCGTCGCGTCGGAACCTCTTGGCGATCTGCCGGCGCTTCGCGGCGCTCGCCTCGGCTCCTTCGCGTGATGACTTGCGCTGGTGATGCCATCCGCAGAGCGATCTCAGGTTGGCTTCTCGATGATCATCGCCAGCGACGATGTGGTCCACGTCAGTGGCCAGCTCCTCGCACCGCACGCCGTTGTCGTCGCGCGCTGTGCAGCGATGGCCGTCTCGCCGAAGGACTCGCCTGCGGATGCGGTCCCAGTCTGCCGGGAGCCTGCTTCTGCGGTCTGAGTTTCGCCACTGAGGCAACGTCCGTCACCTCCTGGCCGTGGAAGTTGACCCCCTCGACGACGTCCTACCTGGCGTCCAGGTAGCTGCCCGAAGCTGTCGACCCGAGGGGAAGTACAGAGCTGAAGAAGTACGTGGCTACGTTCAGAGGGGCGCTTCGCGCCCCCACTGGCCAAGCCTCAACTACGTCAGTAGGAAGCATCAGCGAGGCCCGAAAGGGCCTTCAGCCTGCCAGTTCGTCTAGCCGCTAACGTCTTACATATATACATACGGAGGCTCGGGAGCCTCGCGCAGAGAACTTCCGAGGTGACGCCTGTCACACTTACACAGGCAGGCTGACGGCCAGAGCCGGCGCCGCCTCGCGGCGGCGGACAGAGTCAGTCGCAACGGCGAGAAGGTGTCAGCGGAAGGGGTGCCCTACCGGGCACCGCAGAGCCGTCCCACTGGCAGGCTGGGGGCGGCTGAGCCGCCCGCGCAGAGCTGGCCGGCTGTACGTCTGGTCGCCGCACAGCGGCGCTCTGATGCCGGCACTCTGTGCAGCACCCCGTACGGGAACGCGGTACACGCTCCCCGACTCCGCACAGCGGCGCTCTGATGCCGGCACTCTGTGCAGCGCTCTGCGGCGCTCTGGCGGCCGTGCTGACCAGCGAGGACAGGGCCCGCGGCGAAGCGCCGGCCTCCCCTGATCGACCTTGGAACCGTGGCAGAATCTCGGCTGCTATCACATGGCGGTCGGCAAAAATTCCCGGAAGGGGACACCCCCCACCCTGCGCGCTCCCGCTGGCCTCGCCGTCGCCTCCCCAGGCCGCCGCCGCCCGCTCACGCGTACGCGCAGGTACCCGCGCACGGACGCACGCGCACGGACGCACGCAGGCACGCAGGTACCCGCGCCCAGGGGCACACGCGTGCAGGTGCCCGCGCCACGCAGGCACACAGGCAGGCAGGCAGGGCAGGGACGGGCCGCTACGGGCCGAACGGGCAGGGCGGGGCACAACTCCCCAGGGGCCGCGTGAGCGGGCCGGAAAACGGCGTCTGACCTGCGGAAACGGCCGATCCGGAGTGGGTGCGCATCGAGCCGCCAGCACGAACAGACAGAACCGGACAGACCAGACAGGTGCAAGGACCGACCGGACAAGTGTGGTGCGCGCCACATCGGTCACGTCGTCGCAGGTCAGACAGGGTGCGAGTGTCCGAATCGAGCCCGCCTACCCCTCGAACCCGGTGTGTTAGTTGGACAACGGCTTGGCGGGTGTGAAAGAAAGACATCACACCGCAGCGACACCGGGCCGCAGCGGACAGACCGAAAGGGGCAGGACATGAGCGCGAATCGCAAGCGCGACGCATACGGACCCGGTCCGTAACTCCAGCAAGTGCCGGAGTCTGACCGGGCCGAAAGCGGATCGAAGCGGGTGAGAGGCCACTCTCGCGGACCTGCCTAGTGATGTGGACCAGCCAGTCGTGACCAGGAAACGGTTGTCCCGAAGCGCTTGTACCGCGTCATGGCGGCAGGAAACGGGGGCCGGTGAAAGCGAAGCGGTGCGCCCGCCGAGCTAAGCCCAAGTCCTCAGTCAGGGATGCTCGCCGTTTCCCGCTCCCCAGGGAGTGCCCTACCGCCCCAACGAACGGGAGGTGAGCAAAGGGACCGACGGTTGGTCCTCATGGCGGTAGGGCGCAACCTGGGGGCGGGAACGGGGCCTAGTCCACCCCGTTCCGCGAAACGGACCGCAGTACCCAGCAACACCCGCACCACCCGCGCCCGGTAGGCGCACGCCGAACCCTTGACCACTGCCCGACTCCGACACTCGCGCGTCACTCCCACCGACGGTGGGAGGTACCGCAGTACCGAGCTTTGGGGACACGTTCACACCACGGCCCATGTCGCCCTACCGCCCGCAACCGGTCGGGGCGGGGAGAACGGAGCGCACGAGCGTTGCCGCCCCCGCCCCTGTACCGGCACGCCTTCAGGCAAGCCGGCCTGTCCGGAGTGCCCGATGGGGTGCCAGTTCCCGGCCCCCTTGTACCCACCTACCGATGGAGGATCACCATGGCTGTTTCGCTCGAAAAGGCGTCCGACTGGATCTGCCTGTCCGACCTCGCCCGCGAGTTGGGCGTAAGCCGCGCTACGCCGACCAACTGGCACCAGCGCCACGCCGACTTCCCGCACATCGAGACCCTGGGCGGCATGTCCTACGTCAAGCGTCAGGACGTCTACGCCTGGCTCGACAAGGGCAACCGCTGGGAGACGATCCAGCGTCGCCAGGCTGTCGCCGCCGAGCGTAAGCCGCGTGTACGTAAGGACGTCGGGGAGATCCTGCGCCTGATCGCTGAGCATGAGGAAGCGCTGAAGCGGCTTCACCGTGAGCTGCGCCGCGCACAGAGTTCGCAGACCAACGTGTGATAGACTGACATCGTCAGCGGGGCGCGAGTAGCCACAACCCGAGTGCAAGTCCGGGGCGTCCACCCAACCTGTGATAGACTGACCACCAGACACCGGAGGACATCCAGTGATCAGCTACACCAGCACCGCCCGCTACAAGGCCGCCCTTCGCTCCGCTCGGTTCGCCTCCGACCGGATCGCCGACGCCACTTCCAAGCCCGAAGAGATGCCCCAGGACGCCCGGTACTTCCTGACCGACGACAGCCAGGCCGGCTTCGGGGTGACCTCTGACGGCACGCTCATCGGCCTGTTCTCCCGCGTCAAAGGCCGCGGGGATGTCCTGGTCAACGCAGCCATCCGCGAGGGTGCCCGACTGCTTGACTGCTTCGACGGCTTCTTGCCGTCGTACTACGCCGGGTACGGCTTCCGCGAGACGGAGCGCGTGGCCAACTGGACGCCGGGCGAACCGGACGTCGTCTTCATGGCCCTGAACCACTGAGCATGTGTGTTAGGTTGACAATGTCAGCGGGGAGACCGGCAGACACCAGGCGTTCAAGTCCCTGGCTCCCGCTACTCGACACGCACCGGGTGTGTTAGAGTGACCGAGAGGAACCCATCATGACCGTGTCCCTTGAGAAGGCCATCTCCCCCGAGGCTGCCGTTGCCGCCCTCAAGCTGGAGAACGAGCGTCTGGCCGCCTCCCTGGAGCTGATCGCCGCCGACCTGGAGCGCACCCAGAAGGGCTACGGCAGCCTGGAGGCCCGCTACTCCAACCTGCACGGCACCCTCCAGCGCGAGCAGGGCGAGGCGCGTGCCGCCCGCGAGAAGTACGGCAAGCTGCGCCACGAGGCCCACGGCTTGCTCCGCGACCTGATCACCGAGTACGACCTGGACGAGTACCGCGAGGACATCAGCAAGAAGGCCGAGGCGATCGGCCTGGACGCCCTCAACTACAGCTACAAGGGCGCCATAACCGTCCGCTTCGACTTCGAGGGCCTGCGCAAGCAGGACGGCACCGAGGTCACCGAGGACGACCTGCGCGCCTGGCTGGACTTCAGCCTCCGCTCGACGTCCAAGCTCGAAGAGGCCGACTACTACGACTACGACGTGACCGACGTCGACCTTGAGCTTGAGTGACTGTGTAAGTAAGACCTAGGAGGCTGGCATCAGCCAAGGGAGACCGGCAGCCGCCAGGGTTCGAGGCCCTGGCTCCCACTCGGACGGCAGGCATCGCCGCCAGTCCCCATCCCCAGCCCACCCCGAGAAGGGACCTTCCATGACCCCGCACGCCCTCGACAGGGACACCCTCGACTCGATCGCCCTCCGCTCCCTCTCCCGCCCGTCCGATGCCTACTTCTGGGACGACCGCCTCTACGAGACCCACGGCGCGGTCCTGCACTGGGCCGAGCGGAGCGATGACCTCCTTGAGGAGTCCAACTACCTGACCGCCCTGGGCCGCATCCGGGCCGCCGCCGACAACGGCCGAACCGACACCGAGATCTCCGACGCGCACGTCATCGACGGATCGGCCCGACACTTCGCCTTCGGCTCCATGCGCACCATCTACGTCCAGGTCCGCGAGGACGCCGACCCCTGCGAGACCTGCCAGGAAGGCCAGGAAGGCGCCGCCTACTGGGTGTTCACCTTCAGGAGCGGGCGGGAGGTCGTCTTCTGCGACGACTGCCGCGACGAGTTCGACGACTTGGGTCTGACCTACGAGCCGCGGCTGTCCGCGTACACCGCCGCGTTCGTCGAGGCCGCCAAGATCCTGACCGAGTTGGAGGGCTACCCGATCCTCGACGAGTCGGACCACTCCGAGCGCGAGTGGAACGCCTTCCAGAAGACCCTCACCGAGGCGATCGAGCACGCGCAGAAGGGCTACTGGGGCGACTCGGACCAGCAGGCGCAGGAGATCGCCGAGCGGTACCACAACGACTACTCCGCCACGCACCGCAACGAGTGGGTTCGCGCGGAAGACGTGGACTGGAGCGTCGTCGCCAAGGAGTACGCCGCGCGCCGCGACGCCTACTTCTCCGAGCTGGCCAACACCTACCTGAACGCGCCCATCGAAGGGCAGCTCGTCCTCGCCTGAGTGTGTTAGGCGGACAGGGAGACCGGCAGGCATCCAGGTTCGAGCCCTGGGCTCCCACCATCGCGGACCTACCGCGAGCAGCAACCAAGGGGAGAGATCACCTTGAGCATCGACACCAGCCTCCTGCGTCAGACCCTCCTGCCCCTCGCCAAGGTGTTCGGCGACGGCATGACCGCCGACCATGTCGGATCGACGTTCACCTGCCGCGAGGCCGACGACATCGCCGTGACCCTGTGGGTCACCGGCCACCAGGACGCCGCCGTGACCTGGCTCGAAGGCCACACCGAGGGCGAGGACTGGGAAGACCTGCACGCCCACGAGTACGACGAGGAGAAGGACGCCGACCGGCAGTCGCCGCGAGTCTTCGACGAGAAGGAGATCCGCGAGTACCTGCGCGCGGAGTCCAAGCACTACCTCGACGCCCTCTTCGAGATCGCCCACGCCTGATGGACATCGCAGTCATCGGTCTGCGGATCGAGAACCGGTACGAGGACGGCACGGAGATCGAGACCACGTCCGTGGTCACCGTGCCGCTCCCCCTCCCCGACGAGGACACGGTCGAGCGGTCGGACTGGGAGTACGACCACATCTTCCCCGAGACCGGCACCGGCCAGGAGCACGGGGACGCCTGGTACGACGTCGAGGTCACCTCCTCGTCGGCCTCCGAACTACTCGGCCTGACCTTCGAGTTCGGCTACTGACCACCACCGCGGGGGCGGTACCCGCCGCCCCGCACTGAGGAGAGACCCATGCCCACCTTCACCGTGACCTTCGTCGAGACCGTGGAGTACGAGGTCACCGTCGAGGCCGAGGACGAGTACGAGGCCGAGGACGTGGCGAAGAAAGTCCTCTGCCAGTCCGACGACCCCGACGCGGAGTTCGGGACCGGAGTCCTGAACCGCGAAGCCACCGAGACCACCGAGCACATCGAGGAAGCCGCCTGATGGCTGCCGTACTGACCGACCGCATCACCGAGGCCCTGACCGACGAGAACGTCCAGGACATCATCGACATCGCCTCGGAGGGAGGCATCACCTACTGGGCGATCGAACCGACCGTCGAGGAGTTCGCCGGCCTGCCCGACGGCAAGGCGTACACCATCGTCGAGGGCGAGGATGCCCGCTGGCTCGGCGGGGGGCGCGAGGTCGAGGGAGTCCACTACCTCAGCCGTAATCAGATCCGCTGGGCGTACGCGAAGCTGCTCGACCTGAACCAGGAGTACGTGAACCGCGAGTACCACGGGTACATCGTGCAGTCCTGGATCGACCGCACCGACAAGGGCGGGATCGACACCTGCATGATCGACGCCGGGGCGGCCGACGCCCTGGTCCAGGTGGCCATCTTCGATGAGGTTCGGTACGGCTGAACCTGAGTGTGTAAGACTGGCCGAAAGTGATAGGCTGACACCGTCAGTAGGGAGACCGGCAGACACCGGGGTTCGAGTCCCCGGCTCCCGCCCATCCGACGCAGACAGCAACACCCACCCGAGAGGAACCAACCACCCATGAAGATCGAGCGCGAGGCGTACGAGGTCGAGACCCAGGCGGGCACCTTCTACGCGACGGTCGTCTCCGCCGAGCGGGACACCCGGTACGACTACGAGAAGGACGAGCCGATCGAGACCTTCACCCCCCGCGTGTGGCTGAGCACCGACCCCGACTTCAAGGGCAACGTCGAGCGCGGGCACGTGAAGATCCGAGGTCGCAAGTACACCACCGAGTACACCTTCAAGCGCCTGGTCGACGACCGGATGCACGTGGACCGCGACGGCAACCCTCTGAAGTGGTCGGTCGACCACAAGACCTACAACCGAGGCCGCCGCAACGACCGGGGCAGCCAGGTCGACATGCAGGCGAAGGCGTACAGCACGCTGCGCGACCTGGAGTCCGAGGCTCTGGACAAGTTCGAGGAGGAGTACCCCGACTGGCGGACGGAGAGTATCCGTCGACTGTTCGAGCACGAGCGCGACCGCCACGACGCGGAGGCGAAGGCGCTGCTCCGCGAGGTCGCGAAGGAGCAGACCGAGGCCGCGAAGTGGGAGGCCCGCCTGACTGAGCTGGCCGGCTGACCCTGCACGACTGACGGGAGCGGGGCCGAGGTGAGATCGGCCCCCCTCCCTGCTCCCCAACGATACGAGAGGAGTCCCTGGTGGGACGTATGAAGGACCTGAGCATCGACCTGATCAGCTACGAGGCGGACGAGTTGGAGGTCGACGAGATCTTGGACCTGTTCGCCACCCTGATCAGCAGCGGGATGGCGTGGACTCTCCAGGGTCACTACGGCAAATCCGCGGAGGCCCTGATCGAGCAGGGCCTGATCAGCCCGGAGGGTGACGTGCTGGTGGAGCTGATCCCGGCATGAGCAAGCCCCGACAGCTGAGTGCCCGAGTCGACGACGAGCTGGCCCGCCACATCGAAACCCTGGCCCCCACGGGCCTGACCTACAGCGAGATCGTCAAGCGGTCGGTCGCCCTGTTCACCGAGGTCTACCGGACGGCCGTGATCAACGGGGTCGCCGAGCCGCACGAGATCCCCCAACTGACCGCGTACCGCTACCAGCTCCCGCCCAAGTGGACGCCCCCGCCGCCCCGTACCGGTGCCCTGAACCTCCCCCGCCTCAACCTCCAGAAGGAGACCGCAGCATGAACGTCCGCCAGTCCCTCACCACCGCCGCAAGCCGCGCCCGCGGTCTCGTGAAGACCATCGCGCCCAAGGCCGCCATCGTCGTGCCTGTCGCCGCCGGCTTCCTCCTCGCCACCGCTATCCAGGCTGTCGAGCCGGCTGGGCCCGTCGCCGACAACGGGCCGATCGCCTCGGCCAGCGCGGCCGATTCGGCTCTGCCTGGCCTGCCTGTCCGTGCGTGCGCCGACGACTTCGACGATCGCAACTGCTACTGGGACGCGGCCAAGCGCGGGAACGGCAAGGGCTACTCGTACTACGTCGACCGTGCGGGCACCGTGACGTACCTGAACCCGAAGCTGAACGACGTCGGGAAGCGGCTGGCCTGGATCGACGAGAACAAGAAGGCCCACCGCGAGTACTGGGGCAACGTCTGGGGTCACCGGCTGTGCTGGGCCAAGGTCGACGAGACCTCGTACATCACCTGCTTCGACGGCTACAAGACCACGACCTGATCACAGGACCACCTGTGTAAGTCTGACAGGGTGACCGGCAGGCACCAGGGTTCGAGCCCCTGGCACCCACTCACCTGACCACCCCTGATCCAGCTCGTGAGAGGACGCAAGATCGTGAAGTGCATCGTTGCCAGTAGCCAGGCCGTTCGTTGCAAGAACGACGCGAGCAGCCGCAAGGACGGGCTGTGCACGGCCCACCGTTCCCGCATCGCCCGTTGGGGCCACGTCGGCGCTGACATCCCGCTCCGTGAGTACATCCGAGTCGCCGACATCGCCGCCCCGAAGTACCTGAAGGGCAACACCGATGAGGAGAAGTTCTTCAACGCGATCGTCTGGTCCGGCGGTCACCAGATCTGGACCGGCGGCACCTGCAAGTCGACCGGCCTCGGCCAGCTCAGCTACAACGGCTACAACCAGACCGCCGGCCGAGTCGCCTGGCTGATCCACTGCGGCCCCCTCCCCAGGGGGGTGCGCGTGACCCCCACCTGCGGTAACCGGCTGTGCGTCCGGCTGTCCCACCTCCAGGCGGTGTACGCCAACGGTGAGCCGTACGTGGACCTGAGCCCGGCCGAGCTGGATGAGCTGGCAGGGGTGTGAAAGAGTGACAAAGTTCGGATGGGTGCGCACTGACGGCGAGTGGAAGTGGCGCCCCGACATCGAGACGCAGATGGCCGAGATCACCGGCGGCCTGTACGGCGAGGAGTACGAGGACCGGCGCCGCGAGCTGGACGAACTCGTCGATGCAGTCCGCCGAGAGTGGGCGGCCAAGCTCCGCCAGGCCGCGGACGACCTGCCCGACCCCATGGGCAAACACTTCTACACCGGCACCGGCATGATCCACGCCGCCGACCTGCTCGACCCCGACAAGGAGGACCCGGAGTGAGTGACGCACTGCTCGTCGGCCTGGCTGGATACGCCAGATCCGGCAAGGACTCGGCCGCCAAGGCGCTGGTCGAGGGGGGCTGGAGGCGAGACGCCTTCGCCGACCGCCTGAAGGCGTTCCTGTACCGACAGAACCCGCTGATCCCCACCTACCCCGACGCCCCGCCCGCCCGGCTGGTCAACCTGATCGCCGCCCACGGCTGGGAGGGGGCGAAGGAGAAGTTCCCGGAGGTGCGGCGCTTGCTGCACTCCACGGGTACCGATGCCGGCCGAGTGACACTGGGCGAGGATGTCTGGGTTGAGGCCCTGTTCAGGGAGTACGAGCCCGACCGTGAGGCGCTGGTGATCAGCGACGTCCGCTACTCGAACGAGGCCCGCGCCGTCCGAGCCGCTGGCGGCGTGACGATCTGGATCGAGCGGCCCGGAGTCGGTCCGGTCAAGGATGAGCACGGCCGCCCGTACCCGTCCGAGGTGGCGCTGAAGAACTGGAAGTTCGACGCCACCCTGACCAACGACGGCAGCCTGGAAGACCTGCGGGACCGCCTGCTGGGCGTCACCGTGCTGGCCGGCCAGTTCCTGACCGCAGCCTGAGTGTGATAGTGTGACCAAGCAAGCTGAGAGGAACCGAGCAGTGAACGACCCCATCAAGAGCGTGGAGTTGACCGTCCGGCAGCAGGTCAGCCACGAGCTGGAGAACCTGAAGGGCAACCTCCGCACTCTCGTCGAGAAGTACGAAACCAAGGAGCAGGGGCGGGATGACGCCACCCTGCCCTACCGCAACGAGGACGGCGACGTCACCGACTGCTACCGCTACGACGAGCTTCGCACCGACCAGGCGTACGAGGCCGAAGAAGACCTGGGGGTCCTCCTGGGCGAACTGGCCGGCCTCCTCGCCAAGCATGTGTGATAGAGAGACAGTGGAACTGTGAAAGCAACGATGAGCCGAGACAACAAGCTCCGCTTCGACCTGCGGGTCACGCACCGAGTGGGGGTCGCAGAGATGGCGTCCGCACTGGCTTGCGCCTACCGCGACCACGAGATCTTCGAGGACGGTCCCCTGCCGGACTTGAGCAGGGCCAAGGTGATGGCCGCGGTGAAGCGGACCCTCCACGAGAGGGGGGCGGACTTCATCGAAGGGTGGGCGGATCACCTCACGGAAGCCGAGACCGAGTCGATGTGGGACTGGGCGACAGAGCAGGTACGCAGTGCCTTCCCCGAGCTGGAGCCGGCGACCGAGGGACAGGGGTGAGCGGGATGGATATCGAGTACGGCGTCTTCGAAGACGGCGAGTGCTTCTACGACCAGTTGTACGGCGAGGCCGGCCGCCAGATAGGGGAGGGGATCGCGCAGGACATGCGCGAAGGCCCGGAGGGCGAGGGGCACATCTACGAGTGCACCGCGGTCTGCCCGAGCCATCCAGACCGGCCGCGCCACTCCTGCCCCGAGTGCACTGCATGAGGCTCACCCCGCGCAAGCATGAAGTCCAGGCGCTCGTCGACATCCTGACAGACCCTGGCTTCGCGAGCCCGGAGGACATGGCCAAGGCCGTCTTGAAGGAGGCGGCCTCCATCCTCCAGATGCGAGACCTATGGGTGATGACCCACCGTTGGGCGGATGGATCGAAGGGGCTGAACTACGGCCCCTTCGGGTCGCTCGCCGAGTGCGAAGCCTTCGCCAAGAAGCTGGCGTTCGGCGGGACTGGCCGAGCCATCCCCCTGACTTCCTCGGGTATCACTCTCGCCAACCACGACGGCAAGAAGAACTGGCCCGGCTACTGCTACGCCCCCGACTGTGGCCACCCGCCCTTCACCCACTCCTCGGCCGGCGCCGCCCGAGGCGCCTGCCAGTTGACCGACTGCGCGTGCTCGAAGTTCGTGAAGGACGCCCCGAAGACCAGGAAGTAAGGAGCACCACCCCCGATGACGTACAAGACCGTTGACTGGATGGCCTGCGACTGCGGCATGAAGCGCGCGTTCGCCTCCCGGCAGGACGCAGAGAAGGCCATGGGTCGAGCCCAGGCCAAGCGCACGCGACGAGCTGACGCCCGCGGCACGCGGCGCGGCCTGAAGGTGGAAGGCCGGGTGTACGCCTGCGAGTTCGGGGGCTGGCACCTGACGAGCATGTCCCGCAAGAGGTATGAGGAGCTGATCGCCGCGTGAAGACCGTCATCAACCAGAAGCGAGTGTGTTAGTGCGACCGAATCCGAGGAGTGCGCCCTTCTATGTCGCAGCGTTCGCCCTTGCCCTGCTGATTCTGCCCCTTGTTGCCTCGCCGGCCGATGCGCCCGGCGCCGAGACCCCCATCGTCAACCGCCAGAAGGACATCGCCCCGTGACCATCACCTACCGGTCCGACATCACCGTCCAGCCCCTGCGCACCAGCGCCATGGACTACGACGTCGTCCAAGCGGCCCGAGTGAGCACGCTCGGCGCCGACGCGGTCGCCTCGGACGGCTCGACCGAGGGCCTGATCAACTTTCTGATGCGGGACCGGCACGGCAGCCCGTTCGAGCACAACTCGATGACGTTCCTGATCCAGGCGCCGATCTTCGTGGCCCGTGAGTGGTTCCGGCACCGGGCCGGCTGGTCGTACAACGAGGAGAGCGGCCGATACCGCGAGCTGAAGCCGGTTTTCTACATCCCGGCCGAGGACCGGGACCTGGTGCAGGTCGGCAAGCCCGGCCAGTACCACTTCGAGCCTGGCACCCAGCTCCAGTACGGCGTGATGTGGGACGTGGCCCGCGAGGGCTACCGCCACGCCTGGAACTCCTACCAGGTGATGCTCCGCGCCGGCATCGCCCGCGAGGTGGCCCGTACGGTCCTCCCGGTCGGCATCTACACCTCGTTCTTCGCCACCTGCAACGCCCGCTCGCTGATGCACTTCCTGAGCTTGCGGACCGCGGACAAGGCGGCCCTGTTCCCGAGCTTCCCCCAGCGGGAGATCGAGATGGCGGCCAAGCAGATGGAGGCGCACTTCGCCGAGCACATGCCCGTCACGCACGCCGCGTACGTCAGGAACCGGAGGGTCGCCCCGTGAGCGTCCAGTACCCGCAGGTGAGGACAGAGTGGCGCGAGACGGACTGGAGCAAGGAGAAGCGGACCCGGTTCGCGGCCCTGATCCTTCGCCTCCTCGCCGATGACGACGACGAGGAAGGCGATAGTAAGACATAGGCGCTGGCCGTCCTATCACGTCGTAGGTTAGATTTACACACAGTCCCACGGAGGCATCCCGCCAAGGGGTGCCTCCTTTGTGTGTAAGGGAGACCTGCGTGAACAAGACCTTTCCGCCTGGTCAGAGGATGCGTCGCCGTTGGCGCGTAGCCATATACCGGCGTGTTAGTACGTCAAAGCAGGTCGACGGCTTCGGTCTGGACGCGCAGGATGAGCTGTGCCGTCGCTGGCTGGACCTGATGCTGGGCGTAGGGAACTACCTCATCGTCGACACCTACACAGACGGCGGCATATCCGGGAAGCTCCGCGAGCGCGAAGACCTGGACCGCATGAACGCGGACATCGCCGCCGGCAAGGTCGACCTGGTCATCTTCGGCAAGCTCGACCGCATCGGCCGCACGATGAAGAACATCCACCGCTGGGTCTATGACACCCAGGACATCGAGGTGGAGCGGGGTCGCAACGTCCGCATCGTCACGGCGGACAACCGGATCGACTCCGAGGGCGACATGTTCGAGGTCACGCTTGCCCTCCTGGCTTACATGGCGGAGATGGAGCACGCGCTGATCCTGGAGCGCACCATGTCCGGCCGTATCCAGAAGGTCATGGCGGGCGGCTGGCCGCACGGCGGCATCCCGTACGGCTACATGATCGACCCCGAGACCGGGGACGTCGTGGTCAACCCGCTGGAGGCCGTGATCGTCGAGAAGGCCGTCGAGTTCCTGGTCGACTCCCCCGAGCGCCTGACGCGCGGCGAGGTCGCCAAGAAGCTGAACGCCCTGGGCTACCGGACCCGCAAGGGCCACCTGTGGGACGGCAGCAACCTCGCGCAGCGGATCAAGAAGGCCCTGGCTGGGTTCGTCGAGTTCACCTTCGCCGCCGGCACCGAGGACGAGCAGGTCCACGTACTCACACTGCCCCAGATCATCCCCGGCGAGCGCGCCCTCGCCGCACTCGCGGCGTTCGAGCGGTCGGCGAAGACCAAGAGCGCGTCGAGCAGCTACCCCCTTTCGACCCGCCTGATCAGCCTGTGCGGGGCGGGCATGGTCGGCGGCATCGACAAGCGGAGCGGCACCCGTAAGTACCGGTGCCAGAAGGTGCGCGAGGGGGCCGAGTATGAGCACGAGTGCCAGTCGCTGTACGCGGACGACGTCGAGCAGGCCGTCATGGCGGAGGTGTCCAGCCTCGTCGCCGACCGGGACCGGCTGCATGAGCTGATCAAGGAAGCGCTCGGCACGACCCCGACCCGTCTGGAGTCCTACCGTCGCAGGCTCGCCGAGATCGACGAGACGATGGAGAAGAAGCGCAAGACCCGGAAGAAGGCCATCGCCCGGCTGGTCGCGGCCGTCGAGATCGATGACGACGACGAGGACGACGACTTCGCCCAGGAGATGCGGCAGGAGATCGCGGAGCTGAAGGAGCGGTACAAGGAAGAGGAGGGCGACCTCCTCCAGGAGCGGGAACGGGTCGAGTCCTGGATCGCTGACGTTGAGGCTGAAGAGGATCGAGCCCTTCAGGTGCTGGCTGCTGCGGACAAGCTGCGCACCAAGATCGGCAAGCTGTCAAAGCGCGAGCAGGCAGACCTCATCGAGATGCTTGACATCCGGGTGCAGGTTGAGGGCACGGCGAAGGTGCACCGCTCGGGCAACGTGGACCCGATCTCGAAGTGGCACTGGGACACCGGCACCAAGGTGCCCGCGGAGCTGACCGACGAGATGTGGGAGAAGGTCAGCTTGATCGTCTCGAACACGCAGAAGTGGAAGGACGTGCGCGGTGCGTTCGATGTCCTGCTGGAGAAGGTCCGCACTGGCCGGACGTGGATGGAGTACGACAAGAGCGATCGTCTGGGCGGCCGGTCGTACGGCTCGATGATGCGCCGGGTCCGGCACTGGGATGAGAGCGGGGAGTACCGGCAGGCGCTGAAGGTCCTGTCCTCGTACGCCTCGGTGCCCGCCGCTCCTCAGTTCTCGCTGCCGCCGATGCGGATCACAGGAGCTATCGATCGCGGCCCTGGTCAGGGTGTTTCCGCAGGTCAGGGACGGGATTCCAGGAACGGTAAGACTGGGGAAGCGGCGGTACCGAGTCGATGGACTCCTCGGTGATGGACCTGATCCAGACGAAGCTGCCGGCGACGCCGAGCGACGACTGAGGGGTATGACCCGCCCCTGGGGGCGCCCGACCGCACGGCGGGCGCCCCTCTCGTCGGGGGAGCCACCAGCAACCACCCAAGAACCATCTGCAAGGGAGCCCACCCACATAGCAAGGATTTGGTAAAGTAGAGCGTTCTAGGTGTGCCGGGAAGTCTGGTCGGCAAGCCCGTCGTGCGTTGTCTCGCGACGGTCTTCCTTGTCGTACCACCCTGGAGGTCCCCGCCGTGGCCGCGCCCCGCACCCGTAACCGCTCGACATTCCTCGGACGCCTCTCGCTCCCCGAGCGGACCTTCGTCGCGGATGCGCTGCGCACCGAGACCGTCGGCGGCGTGCTGCTCCTGCTCTCCGCGATCGCCGCGCTGATCTGGGCGAACGCACCCGCCCTGCGCGGCAGCTACGAGACCATCAGCGACTACCACCTCGGGCCCGCCTCCCTCGGGCTCCATCTGTCCATCGGACACTGGGCCGCCGACGGCCTTCTCGCGATCTTCTTCTTCGTCGCCGGGATCGAGCTCAAGCGGGAACTGGTCGCGGGAGAGCTGCGCGACCCCCGCGCCGCCGTGCTCCCCGTGATCGCCGCGCTCTGCGGCATGGCCGTACCCGCGATCGTCTACGCCGTCACCAGCGCCACCGGCGGCGGTTCCCTCGCCGGCTGGGCGGTTCCCACGGCCACCGACATCGCCTTCGCGCTCGCCGTTCTCGCCGTCATCGGCACCTCCCTGCCCTCCTCCCTGCGCGCGTTCCTGCTCACCCTCGCCGTGGTCGACGACCTGGGCGCGATCCTGATCATCGCGATCTTCTTCCCGCACGGTCTGAACTTCGCCGCCCTCGTCGGCGCCGTCGTCGGCCTCGCCGTGTTCTGGGTGCTGCTGCGCAAGGGCGTGCGCGGCTGGTACGTGTACGTCCCGCTCGCCCTGGTCATCTGGGGGCTGATGTACAACAGCGGCATCCACGCCACCATCGCCGGTGTGGCCATGGGCCTGATGCTGCGCTGCCACCGTCACGAGGGCGAGGAGCGGTCCCCGGGCGAGCGCATCGAGCACCTCGTACGGCCGCTGTCGGCCGGTCTTGTGGTGCCGCTGTTCGCGCTGTTCAGCGCGGGCGCGGTGATCTCCGGCGGAGCCCTCGTGGACGTGTTCACGAAGCCGGAGACGCTCGGCGTCGTGCTCGGTCTCGTCGTCGGCAAGACGATCGGTGTGTTCGGGGGCACCTGGCTGACCGTGCGCTTCACCCGGGCCTCGCTCAGCGACGACCTTGCCTGGCCCGATGTGTTCGCCGTCGCTTCCCTGGCAGGCATCGGCTTCACGGTCTCGCTGCTCATCGGCGAACTGGCCTTCGAGGGCGACGCGGTGCTCACGAGCGAGGTCAAGGCCGCCGTCCTCACCGGGTCGCTGATCGCGGCCGTCTTCGCGACCGCACTGCTGAAGGTGCGCAACGCCAAGTACCGCGCCCTGTGCGAGGACGAGGAGCGCGACGAGGATCTCGACGGCGTGCCGGACGTCTACGAACAGGACGATCCCGCGTACCACCTGCGCATGGCCGAGATCTACGAGCGCAAAGCCGCCGAGCATCGCAGGCTCGCCCTGCTGACGTCAGCCGAGAGCGACACCTCGAACGACACGTCGAACGACTCACCGGCCGGTCCGACGGCCGACGCGACGGACGACGGCCGCCCCTGAGCAGCGGGCGGCGAGCCTGCCGAGAAGCGGCGGTCCGACCGATGTGACGGGCGGCACGCTTCGCCGAAGTGGCCGGGCGGGCAGTCACGGAGATGGGGCGTCCGGCATGATCTGAGACGTCCACCGAACTTCGCGACATCCGCGGAGTACGCACGCAGAGAGCAGGGAGACCGCGATGAGCGCACCCGATGGCAGCCCGGTCGGCGCCGAACAGACCATCGGCCAACTGTTCGCCTCGGCGACGACCGAGATGTCCGCGCTGGTGCACGACGAGATCGCACTGGCGAAGGCCCAGCTCAAGCGGGACGTCAAGCGCGGCGCGATGAGCGGACTGCTGCTCTCGGCCGCGGGCGCCGTGCTGCTGTTCTCCTTGCCGATGCTGAGCTTCGCGTTGGCGTACGGGATCCGGACCTGGACCGCGTGGAACCTGGCCCTCTGCTTCCTGACGTCGTTCGGCGCGAACGTGGTGGTCGCCGTGGTGCTCGGGCTCATCGGGGCCGCCATCGCGAAGAAGGCCAAGAAGAGCCAGGGCCCGCAGAAGGTCGCCGCGTCGATGAAGGAGACCGCGGGCGTCCTCCAGGCCGCCAAGCCGCACCCCCGCCTCCCGCACCAGGCCGACACCGCGCTCGAGGCTGTGGCACGCTCGTCTTCATGACGGACCCCGCCACTCCTTCGGCGCAGCCCACCTCGGTCGTACGGCTCGACGTACCCGGCGGGAGGGAGGTGACCCACCGCGACGTCGCGGCCAACGGTGCCCGCTTCCACATCGCGGAGCTGGGCGAGGGCCCGCTGGTCCTGCTGTTGCACGGCTTCCCGCAGTTCTGGTGGGCCTGGCGGCACCAACTGGTCGCGCTCGCCGACGCGGGCTTCCGGGCCGTGGCGATGGATCTGCGCGGGGTCGGCGGCAGCGACCGTACGCCGCGCGGCTACGACCCCGCGAACCTGGCGCTCGACATCACCGGCGTCGTACGGTCCCTGGGCGAGCCCGACGCCGCGCTCGTGGGGCATGACCTGGGCGGATACCTGGCCTGGACGGCGGCCGTGATGCGTCCGAAGCTCGTCCGGCGGCTCGTGGTCTCCTCGATGCCGCATCCGCGGCGCTGGCGGGCGGCGATGACGCGCGACGTCAAGCAGACGGCCGCGAGTTCCTACATCTGGGGGTTCCAGCGGCCCTGGATCCCCGAGCGACGCCTCACCGCCGACGACGCCGCCCTGGTCGGACGGCTGCTCCGGGACTGGTCGGGCCCGCGGCTGCCGGACGACGAGGCCGTGGAGACGTATCGGCGTGCCATGTGCATCCCCTCCACGGCGCACTGCTCCATCGAGCCGTACCGCTGGCTGGTGCGCTCCCTGGCCCGGCCCGACGGCATCCAGTTCAACCGGCGTATGAAGCGGCCCGTACGGGTGCCGACCCTTCATCTGCACGGTTCGCTGGACCCCGTGATGCGCACCAGGAGCGCGGCGGGATCGGGCGAGTACGTCGAGGCGCCGTACCGCTGGCGGCTGTTCGACGGGCTGGGGCACTTCCCGCACGAGGAGGACCCGATCGCGTTCTCCTCCGAGCTGATCAACTGGCTGAAGGATCCCGAGCCCGATCGGTGAGCTGCCCGATCCCGGGATCACAGGGCAGCCGGACGGCAGCGCATCCCGTCGGTGACGGCTCGCATGCGCCCGGTATCCGGACGCGAACGGTTGTTCCTCGTTCGGCCACACATGCCCGGCGCATAGGCCAATTGGGGAGCCCCGAGGCGGTTATCGACCTTGGGGCAGGGGCAGACGTCGGGGTATGAGCTGGACGCACGACTACAGTGACGTAGCACGTAACCGCCGCTCGACCACTGGTCCGAGCACCCGCCAGGGGGGCGCCCCGCAGATGCCGGACACGGACCCGAGAGTGGGCATCCCGCGCATTCTGCGCCGCCGGGCCCGCTGGGTCTCGGTCCGCCTGCGCCACCCGCGCGGCTGACCCGTCTCCGCGAGCGGCTGCCCTACCCCCGGAACACCGGAACGTACGTCACAGAGCGCAGCGGTCGCTGTTCACCTGTTGGTTCGCCGAGCTCCCCTTGAGGATGTCCTCCTGGATCTCGTCCGAGGTGAGGGCGTACCCGGTGTCGGCGTCGTCCAGGGACTTCGCGAAGACCACGCCGTAGACCCTGCCGTCGGGAGTGAGCAGCGGGCCGCCGGAGTTGCCCTGACGGACGGTCGCGTACAGCGAGTACACATCGCGGTGGACCGTGCCGCGGTGGTAGATGTCCGGGCCGTTGGCCGTGATGCGACCGCGGACGCGCGCGGGCTGGACGTTGTACGAGCCGTTCTCCGGGAAGCCCGCGACGATCGCGCTGCTGCCGCTGGCCGCGTCGGCGGTGGTGAACCGCAGCGCGGGCGCGCTCAGATCCGGTACATCCAGTACCGCGATGTCGCGCCGCCAGTCGTAGAGGACGACCTTCGCGTCGTACTTCCGGCCCTCGCCGCCTATCTGCACCGTGGGCTCGTCGACCCCGCCGACGACATGCGCGTTCGTCATCACCCGGCGGTTGTCGAAGACGAAGCCCGTGCCCTCGAGGACCTTGCCGCAACTCTGCGCCGTACCCACGACCTTGACGATGGAGTGCTGGGCGCGGGTGGCGACCGCGCTCCTCGCGAGGGCCGGGTCGGGCGGCTGGACGTCGGTGATGGGTTCGTTCGCGAAGGGGCTGAAGACCTGGGGGAAGCCGTTCTGCGCGAGGACCGAGGAGAAGTCCGCGAACCAGATGTCGGCCTGCTCGGGCAGGGCACGGGAGACGCCGAGGAGCACCTTGGAGCCGCGGACCTCCTTGCCCAGCGTCGGCAGCGTCGTACCGGCGAGGGCCGAGCCGATCAGCCAGGCGACCAGGAGCATCGCGACCACGTTGACGAGGGCGCCGCCCGTGGCGTCCAGGGCGCGGGCCGGGGACCAAGTGATGTACCGGCGCAGCTTGTTGCCGAGGTGGGTGGTCAGGGTCTGGCCGACGGACGCGCAGACGATCACGATGGCGACCGCGATCACCGCGAGGGTCGTGCTCACCTCGCGCTCGTCCGTCGCCTTGTCCCAGATGAAGGGGAGCAGATAGACGGCGACCAGGCCGCCACCCAGGAAGCCGATGACCGACAGGATGCCCACGACGAAGCCCTGGCGATAGCCGACGATCGCGAACCACACGGCGGCGACCAGCAACAGGATGTCCAGCACGTTCACTGCGTCAAGCCTCGCCTCGTCACTCTCCGGTCGCCGTCGCCGGGCCGGGGGTCCGGCCCGCCGGACGGCGGCCGTGGGGCACGGCGTCCCCCGAAAAACACAGCACGGTAGGTCACCCTGTCATGACCGCCAGTCGAGCGGGACCTGCTTGTCGTGGTCCCAGGGCCGCTCCCAGCCCGCGAAGTGCAGCAACCGGTCGATGACGCCGGCCGTGAAGCCCCAGACGAGGGCCGATTCGACCAGGAATGCCGGACCCTGGTGGCCTCTGGGGTGGATGGCGGTGACGCGGTTGGCGGGGTTCGTGAGATCCGCCACGGAGACCGTGAAGACCCGCGCCGTCTCGTTCGGATCGACGACGCCGATCGGGCTCTTCTCCCGCCACCAGCCGAGGACGGGCGTCACGACGAAGCCGCTGACCGGGATGTAGAGCTTGGGAAGCACACCGAAGAGCTGGACGCCGCCGGGGTCGAGCCCGGTCTCCTCCTCAGCCTCGCGCAGCGCCGCCCGCAGCGGCCCCCCGGCCATCGGGTCGCCGTCCTCGGGGTCGAGGGCGCCGCCGGGGAACGAGGGCTGTCCGGCGTGCGAGCGCAGCGAACTGGCGCGCTCCAGCAGCAGCAACTCGGGGCCGCGATCGCCCTCACCGAGCAGGACCAGCACGGCCGACTGACGCCCCGAGCCGTTCTCCGGCGGCAGGAAGCGGCTGAGCTGGAGCGGCTCCACGTCCGCCACGACCCGTACGACCGGGTCGAGCCAGCCGGGCAGGCCCTCCGCGCTCAGCCGCAGTTGTCCACTGCCCTGGTCGCTCATGTGGTTCGTATCGCTCGCGTGCGTCATCGCCACCCCCGTTCTGCCGATCCCAACGCCCGCGGAACCGCGGATCGTTCCGAAAGTCCCTCGTGTGGGTGTCCTCGCCCGCTGTCCGTCACCGCCCCGCTGTCCGTCACCGCGGGGAGCCGTCCTCCCGTACGCCGTACGGTCCCGCGCCTCCGCCTCACCCGGCCCCCAGCGGCCGGGCCGGAATGCCGCCCGCGTCGAGGTAGGCCCGTGGCGGCTTGAGGCGCTGACCCGGGAAGCCGCCCTTCTCGTACTTCAGCAGCTTCTTCGCCTTCTCTGGGTCCGTCTCGCCCTCGCCGTACGCCGGGCAGAGCGGGGCGATCGGGCAGGCGCCGCACGCCGGCTTGCGGGCGTGGCAGATACGGCGGCCGTGGAAGATCACATGGTGCGACAGCATCGTCCAGTCGCTCTTGGGGAAGAGCGCGCCGACGGCCGCCTCGATCTTGTCCGGGTCGGTCTCGTCGGTCCACTGCCAGCGGCGGACGAGACGCTGGAAGTGCGTGTCGACAGTGAGTCCCGGTCGGCCGAAGGCGTTGCCGAGCACCACGAAGGCGGTCTTGCGACCGACGCCGGGCAGCGTGACGAGATCCTCCAGGCGGCCGGGGACCTCGCCGCCGAACTGCTCCACCAGGGCCTTGGAGAGCCCGATCACCGACCTGGTCTTGGCCCGGAAGAAGCCGGTCGGACGCAGGATCTCCTCGACCTCCTCCGGGTTGGCCGCGGCGAGGTCCTCGGGGGTCGGGTACCGGGCGAAGAGGCCCGGGGTGGTCTGGTTCACCCGCAGGTCGGTCGTCTGCGCGGACAGGACCGTCGCGACGATCAGCTCGAAGGGGTTCTCGAAGTCCAACTCCGGGTGGGCGTACGGGTACAGCTCGGCGAGTTCACGGTTGATACGGCGGGCTCGGCGGACCAGGGCGGTACGGGACTCGTCCCTGAGGGGCTTGACCGTGACGGTCTTCGCCGGAGCGGCGCCCTTGACGGTGACCGTGGCGTCCGCGGCGACGGCCTCGACGGAGGCGGGCCTTCTCTTCGCGGCGGACTTCTTGGGTGCGGCCTTCTTGGGGGCGGTGGTCGCGGTGGGCGTGGCCTTCTTGGCGGCGCCCTTCTTGGCCGCCGTCCCCTCGGCCGCCGTGGCCTTGGCTGCGGTCTTCTTCGCGATGGCCTTCTTCGCCGCGGCCTTCTTCGCGGGGGCCGCGCCCTTCTCGGCGGCAGCCTTCTTCGCGACGGCCCTCTCGGCGGCAGCCTTCTTGGCAGGGCGTTTCGTCACCGCTTCCCCAGAAGCCGCTTTCGCTCCCTTTGCCGGGTTTCCACCACCGCCAGGCCCTCGTTCGCCCACAGCGGAATCGCGACGTGCAACCACCCGTCCAGCTCCCTTGGCCTGTGCTCTCACCGGCGATTTGGACACCCGGCCAGCCTAAGGCCCGGCACCGACATCCGCCCCGGACCGGCAAGATCAGCCCCCAATTGGCCCCCTGCTGCATCCCGCGGCGCACCCGTGCGGCATCCTTGTGACAGATCACACTGTTTGGACCGTCCGGCAAAATGGGGAACACGGACCCCTGGTACACGGGGGAGCAAGATCCCCTGAGCAGGTCGACAAGGAGAGAACTCGTGGACGACGTTCTGCGGCGCGCCCCGCTGTTCGCGGCGCTCGATGACGAGCAGGCCGCGGAGCTGCGCGCCTCCATGAGTGAGGTGACCCTCGCCCGCGGCGACTCGCTGTTCCACGAGGGCGACCCCGGTGACCGCCTCTACGTGGTCATGGACGGCAAGGTCAAGCTGCATCGCGCGTCCCCCGATGGCCGCGAGAACATGCTGGCGGTGCTCGGCCCCGGTGAGCTGATCGGCGAGCTGTCGCTGTTCGACCCGGGTCCGCGTACGGCGACGGCGACCGCGCTGACCGAGGTCAAGCTGCTGGGCCTGGGCCACGGCGACCTCCAGCCGTGGCTGAACGCCCGGCCCGAGGTGGCCGCCGCCCTGCTGCGCGCCGTCGCCCGGCGCCTGCGCAAGACCAACGACCAGATGTCCGACCTGGTCTTCTCGGACGTGCCCGGCCGTGTGGCCCGCGCGCTGCTGGACCTCTCGCGACGGTTCGGCGTGCAGTCCGAGGAAGGCATCCACGTGGTGCACGACCTCACGCAGGAGGAGCTGGCCCAGCTCGTCGGCGCCTCGCGCGAGACGGTCAACAAGGCCCTGGCGGACTTCGCCGGACGCGGATGGCTGCGCCTGGAGGCGCGCGCCGTGATCCTGCTGGACGTGGAGCGCCTGGCGAAGCGCTCGCGCTGACGCGCGGGTCCGCGCCTCACGACGACGGGTCCCGTTCTCCGAGGAGACGGGGCCCTTTGCCGTTCGTCCCCGCTGAAGCACCGGACGGGCGGCCGGGCCGATATCCCCTCGCCTCCCGCCACGAACTCCTGGCACAGTCGCCGCATGGACAGCGCGCCGCCGCACGACGGGCACGGGCAGAACAAGGGCCTCGACGCCCACGGGTACATCCGCCGTGAGGGCGCCCTCGGGCTCGTGCCCGACGCCTTCCGGCCCGTCGTCGAGGCCGTTCGTGTGCGGCTCTCCGACGTCCTCGGGGCGCGGATGAGCAGCGCGTACCTCTACGGATCGATTCCACGCGGCACCGCACGCGTGGGGCGCAGCGACCTCGATCTGCTGATCGCGCTGCGCGAGGAGCCCACCGGCGCGGACCACGACGACGTCCGCGCGCTCGGCGACGCGCTCGACGCGGAGTTCCGGCAGATCGACGGCGTGGGGACGCTGCTCTTCAGCCGGGCGCGGCTGCTGAGCGAGCCGGAGACGTACGACCTGGGCTGGTTCGTGGCCTGCCTGTGCACGCCGCTGACCGGCGAGGACCTCGCCGAGCGGCTGCCGCGCTACCGGCCCGACTCCCGCCTCGCGCGGGAGACGAACGGAGATCTCGCGCTGCACCTGGCGCGGTGGCGCACGCGGATCCCCGAAGCGGTCACCGAGGAGGCCCGTCGCGCGCTCGTACGCGGCGTCTCCCGCCATCTCGTCCGTACGGGCTTCACCCTCGTCATGCCGCGCTGGAACGGCTGGACCAGCGACCTGGCACGGATGGCCGAGGCGTTCGCCGCGTACTACCCCGGACGAGCCGATCAGTTGCGCGCGGCGGCGGTCCTCGGCCGCGAGCCGCACGGCGATCCGGCCGTCCTGCGGTCGTACGTCGACGATCTCGGCCCCTGGCTCGCCGACGAGTACGCGCGCGTGCACGGCCTCAAGGCACCGCGCCCCGTCACGCCACCGCGCCCCTGAGCGCCGTCACGGGCTCAGATCAGCCCGTGTTCCCTCAGGTACTCCAACTGCGCCCGCACCGACAGCTCGGCCGCCGGCCACAGGGAGCGGTCCACGTCCGCGTACACATGGGCCACGACCTCGTCCGGGGCGCGATGGCCGTTCTCGACCGCCGTCTCCACCTGGGCGAGGCGATGGGCGCGATGGGCCAGGTAGTACTCGATGGCGCCCTGGGCGTCCTCCAGGACGGGCCCGTGGCCCGGGAGCACGGTGTGGACGCCGTCGTCGACGACGAGCGACCTGAGGCGGCGCAGGGAGTCCAGATAGTCCCCCAGGCGGCCGTCCGGGTGGGCCACGACGGTCGTACCGCGGCCCAGGACGGTGTCACCCGTCAGCACGGCCCGGTCGGCCGGGAGATGGAAGCAGAGGGAGTCCGCGGTGTGGCCGGGCGTCGGTACGACGCGCAGCTCCAGACCGCCGACGGTGACGACGTCGCCGTGGCCCAGCCCCTCGTCACCGAGCCGGAGCGCCGGGTCGAGGGCACGCACCTTGGTGTGCGTCAGCTCGGCGAACCGTGCGGCGCCCTCGGCGTGGTCGGCATGGCCGTGCGTGAGCAGGGTGAGCGCGATCCGCTTGCCGGACCTCTCCGCCGTACCGATGACATGGCGCAGGTGTCCCTCGTCGAGCGGGCCGGGATCGATCACCACCGCCGTCTCGGATCCGGGCTCGGAGACGATCCAGGTGTTGGTGCCGTCGAGGGTCATCGCCGACGCGTTGGGCGCGAGGACGTTCACCGCGCGCGCGGTCGCCGGACCCGAGAGCACTCCGCCGCGCGGCTGGCCGGGCAGAGCTGCGGCGTCCGTCATGCGAAGACACCTTCCGTCGCGTAGGTCATGCGGTCGCTCCACCCGTCGGGATGTGCTTCGTGAACTCGTCGTGGCCGGGCCAGGACAGCACGATCTCGCCGTTCTCCAGCCGGGCCTCGGCCAGCACGGGGGTCAGATCACGGCCGGGCGCCGCCTTCAGCGTGTCGGCGGCGCTCCCGTACGGGATCAACTGACGCAGGGTCGCGATGGTCGGCGGCATCATCAGCAGCTCGCCCCGGTCGTACGAGACGGCGGCGTCGGCCGGGCGGATCCACACCGTGCGGTCGGCCTCCGTGGAGGCGTTGCGCGTGCGCTGCCCCTCGGGGAGCGCGGCCACGAAGAACCAGGTGTCGTAACGGCGGCTCTCGAACTCCGGGGTGATCCAGCGCGTCCACGCGCCGAGCAGGTCGGAGCGCAGCACGAGCCCCCTGCGGTCGAGGAACTCGGCGAAGGAGAGGTCGCGCGCGACCAGCGCCGCGCGGTCCGCCTCCCAGTCGTCGCCCGTGGTGTCGCCGACCACCGTCCGCGCGGTGGGCCCCGCGAGCAGGACGCCCGCCTCCTCGTACGTCTCCCGGACGGCGGCGCAGACGACGGCCTGCGCGGACGTCTCGTCGACGCCGAGGCGTCGCGCCCACCACGCGCGCGTGGGACCCGCCCAGCCGATGGTCAGGTCGTCGTCACGGGGGTCCACCCCACCGCCCGGATACGCGTACGCGCCTCCGGCGAAGGCCATGGAGGCGCGTCTGCGCAGCATGTGGACGACAGGGGCGCCGTCGGTGTCCTTGAGGAGCATGACGGTGGCCGCGCGCTTCGGAGCGACCGGAGCGAGCGTGCCCTCCGCGAGCGCGCGGATCCGCTCTGGCCACTCCGGTGGAAACCACTGCCCATTCGCCATGGCCGGAGGCTATCCCGTAGGGAGCGAATGTTCGAGAGGTAGTGATCACCGCGCCAGGATCGCGAACCGGCGCCCGGCAGGCACCGTGCGCCTACGCCTCCGTCAGCTCCACCTGGATCTCGACCTCGACCGGAGCGTCCAGCGGAAGCACCGCCACACCGACGGCGCTGCGGGCGTGCACGCCCTTGTCGCCGAGGACCTCGGCCAGCAGCTCGCTGGCGCCGTTGATGACACCCGGCTGGCCCGTGAAGTCCGCGGCCGACGCGACGAAGCCGACGACCTTCACCACGCGCGCGATGCGATCCAGGTCGCCCGCCACCGACTTCACCGCGGCGAGCGCGTTCAGGGCGCACGTACGGGCCAGGTCCTTGGCCTCCTCGGCGGTGACCTCGGCGCCCACCTTGCCGATGACCGGAAGCTTGCCGTCCACCATCGGCAACTGGCCGGAGGTGTACACATACACCCCGGACCGCACGGCGGGCTGGTAGGCGGCGAGGGGCGGGACGACCTCCGGGAGCGTCAGGCCCAGTTCGGCCAGGCGGGACTCGACTGCGCTCATGCCTGCTTCTCCCGCTTCAGGTAAGCCACCAGCTGTTCGGGGTTGTTCGGTCCGGGAACGACCTGGACGAGCTCCCAGCCGTCCTCGCCCCAGGTGTCCAGAATCTGCTTCGTGGCATGGACGAGCAGCGGCACAGTAGCGTATTCCCACTTGGTCATGGGCCGACTGTAGCCCCTGCGGCGCACGGGTCATGTGGCCGACCGTGCCCGCCGGTGCGACGGGCCCGGGGCCGACCGCGAAGGCAGTTGTCCACAGCCTCCCGCGTGACCCGAGCGAGGACTGGTTAGGCTCGAAGGCGTGAGCAGGCTCCAGGTCGTCAGCGGCAAGGGCGGGACCGGAAAGACCACGGTCGCCGCGGCACTCGCGCTCGCCCTCGCGACCGAGGGCAAGCGCACTCTTCTGGTCGAGGTCGAGGGCAGACAAGGAATCGCACAACTCTTCGAGACAGAAGCGCTCCCGTACGAGGAGCGGAAGATCGCGGTGGCTCCGGGAGGCGGCGAGGTCTACGCACTGGCGATCGACCCCGAGCTGGCCCTGCTGGACTACCTCCAGATGTTCTACAAGCTGGGCACCGCGGGCCGGGCCCTGAAGAAGCTCGGCGCCATCGACTTCGCCACCACCATCGCGCCGGGCCTCAGAGACGTGCTCCTCACGGGCAAGGCGTGTGAGGCCGTCCGCAGGAAGGACAAGAGCGGCCGGTTCGCGTACGACTACGTGGTGATGGACGCGCCCCCCACCGGCCGCGTCACCCGCTTCCTGAACGTGAACGACGAGGTCGCCGGACTCGCCAAGATCGGCCCGATACACAATCAGGCGCAGGCCGTGATGCGGGTGCTGAAGTCCCCGGCGACGGCGGTGCATCTGGTGACGCTCCTGGAGGAGATGCCCGTTCAGGAGACCGTGGACGGGATCGCCGAACTGCGCGCGGCGGGGCTGCCGGTGGGGCGGGTCATCGTGAACATGGTGCGCCCCACGGTCCTGGACCAGGCGGAGCTGGAGTTCGCGCACACCGCGCCCCCGTCGGCCATCGCCGCGTCCCTGTCGGGCGCCGGGCTCGGCGGCGCGGGCCGCGGCGAACTCGCGGAGCGGCTGGTGGCCCCCCTGCTGCGGCAGGCCGACGAGTACGCGGAGCGGTTCGCCCTGGAGCGCGAACAGCGCGCTGTCCTCAAGGAGTTGGACCTGCCGCTGCACGAACTGCCGCTGCTCGCCGAGGGGATGGACCTGGCGGGCCTGTACGAACTGGCCACGGAACTGCGTCAGCAAGGGATCTCATGAACTCGGACCCGGCCGCCACGCACGACGACACGGCCTTCGCTCCCGATACGACCCCTCCCCCTGCCACGGCGCCCCCGCACGCGTTGACCCCCGCACGCCTCCTGGAGGTCGACCCCCTCCTCGACGACCCGAAGACCCGCATCATCGTGTGCTGCGGCTCCGGCGGCGTCGGCAAGACGACCACCGCCGCGGCCCTCGGCCTGCGTGCGGCCGAGCGCGGCCGGAAGGTGGTCGTCCTCACGATCGACCCGGCCCGCCGGCTCGCCCAGTCGATGGGCATCGACGCGCTCGACAACACCCCGCGGCGCGTGAAGGGCATCGAGGAGGCGGCGGGCGGCGAACTGCACGCCATGATGCTCGACATGAAGCGCACGTTCGACGAGATCGTCGAGGCGCACGCGGACCGCGAGCGCGCGGCGGCCATCCTGAGCAACCCCTTCTACCAGTCACTCTCGGCGGGCTTCGCGGGCACGCAGGAGTACATGGCGATGGAGAAGCTCGGGCAACTGCGCGCGCGGGACGAGTGGGACCTCATCGTCGTCGACACACCGCCCTCGCGCTCGGCGCTGGACTTCCTCGACGCCCCCAAGCGGCTCGGGTCCTTCCTGGACGGCAAGCTCATCCGCGTCCTGATGGCCCCGGCGAAGGTGGGCGGACGCGCGGGGATGAAGTTCCTGAACGTCGGGATGTCGATGATGACGGGCGCTCTCGGGAAGCTGCTCGGGGGCCAACTCCTGAAGGACGTCCAGACGTTCGTGGCCGCGATGGACACCATGTTCGGCGGCTTCCGTACGCGCGCGGACGCCACCTACAAGCTGTTGCAGGCGCCCGGTACGGCGTTCTTGGTGGTGGCGGCCCCGGAGCGGGACGCGCTGCGCGAGGCCGCGTACTTCGTGGAACGCCTGGCCGCCGAGGACATGCCGCTGGCCGGTCTGGTGCTCAACCGGGTGCACAGCAGCGGCGCGGCCCAGCTGTCGGCCGAGCGGGCGCTCGCGGCGGCGGAAAATCTTGAAGAGGCTCGCATTGTGGATCAGGAGGGCGGGAAAGCTGGACTTCGTAACTCTCCTGACACGTACGGCAGTTCAGAATCGTCACCATCCGAAGAGTCCGTTCCCGACGAAGGCTCCCCCGCCGCCGCGGACATGGACCGAAGCGCCCGGCACATCACCGCGGGCCTGTTGAGGCTGCACGCCGAGCGCATGCGCCTGCTCTTCCGTGAGCAGCGCACCCGGGACCGCTTCACCGCGCTCCACCCCGAGGTGGCGGTGGCGGATGTCGGAGCGCTGCCCGGTGACGTCCACGATCTCGTGGGACTGCGGGACATCGGGGACCGGCTCGCGGCCAACTGGCCTGAGCCTGCCGAGGAGTACGACGCGCACGCGTGAGGGGTGAGGGGTGCAGTCGCCTGCCTGGACGAGTCATCCGTCCTGACGTCCACCCTGACGGCCGTGCTCGTCGGCGGCGAACAGCCGCACCCGGTACCAGCGGGCCGCCCTCAGCCCACCGCCGCGTAGTTCTCGTAGACCTCTTCCTCATCCAGGGGAAGCAGGCCCGCTCCGCGCTCGTACTCCGTACGCGCGGTCTCCAGCAGGCGCCGCCACGAGGTGACGGTCGGCCGCCTGCGCAGCAGTGCGCGGCGCTCCCTTTCCGTCATCCCGCCCCACACGCCGAACTCGACGCGGTTGTCCAGCGCGTCGGCCAGGCACTCCGTGCGTACCGGGCATCCGGTGCACACCGCCTTGGCCCTGTTCTGCGCTGCTCCTTGAACGAACAGTTCATCCGGATCGGTAGTGCGGCAGGCAGCCTGCGCACTCCAGTCGGTTACCCAGCCCATACCGGCGCCGTCCTCTCCCGAATCGAGGCTCCCCCACGGCGGCAGCGGCATATTCACCGCCGCCAGTTGAGGACGTTACGGAAGGTGGACACAGCGCAACACCCCCTTCGGGCCCAATCTTGAATGGCCCGAACGGACTATGGGTAAGCGGCAGATCACCCGGGGGAGTGAGCTGACGACAAGCGCGTCTTTCCCGGCATATCAGGGCAGTTCGGCCAGGTCACAACGGGCACCCGATGACACACAAGGCGATTTCGGGCACGCGTCCAACAGAAGAGTCAGGGAACAGTGGAACGATTCGGGGGCGCCGGACGTCCAGGTAGCGTGGCCCTACTGCCGTGACAGTTGAGAGCAGCTTAGGCCAAGGCATCTATGCGTGTCCGGCAAACGAGAACGTAGGCTGCCCCCATGCCAAAGAAGCGCTCGGGCGCGGGAGTCTCCCCCGTGCAGCAGGCCGCCAAGTTCCTCGGAGTGAGTGTCCTCGCCGGGGCGGTGATGGCCGGCATCGCGATGCCCGCGGCCGGTGCGCTCGGGCTCGCGGCCAAGGGATCGGTCCAGGGGTTCGACGACATCCCGGACGACCTGAAGAGCCCGCCACTGAGCCAGCGCACCACCATCCTCGACAGCCAGGGCGGCCAGATCGCCTCGGTCTACTCGCGTGACCGCACGGTGGTGAGCCTCAAGGACATGTCGCCGTACATGCCGAAGGCGCTCGTTGCGATCGAGGACTCCCGCTTCTACGAGCACGGCGCGATCGACCTGAAGGGCGTGCTGCGCGCGCTCAACCAGAACGCGCAGAACGGCGGAGTGGCCCAGGGCGCCTCCACGCTCACCCAGCAGTTGGTGAAGAACTACTTCGTGGAGGAGGCCGGAGACGACCCGGACCAGGTCGCCCAGGCCACCCAGCAGACCATGGGCCGCAAGGTCCGCGAACTGAAGTACGCGATCCGGCTCGAGGAGAAGCTCGGCAAGAAGAAGATCCTCGAGAACTATCTGAACATCACGTTCTTCGGCCAGCAGGCGTACGGCGTCGAGGCCGCTTCGCAGCGCTACTTCTCCAAGCCCGCCAAGGATCTCAGCCTCCCGGAAGCGGCGTTGCTCGCGGGCCTCGTCCAGTCGCCCACACGGTACGACCCCATACGCGACCCGGAGGAAGGCAAGAAGCGACGCGACGTCGTGCTCCAGCGCATGGCCCAGGTGCACGCGATATCCCAGGCGGAGGCCGACAAGGCCAAGGCGACCGACCTCGGACTGCATGTCAGCCGGCCCAAGAACGGCTGCATCACGGCGGTCAGGGGCGCCGGGTTCTTCTGCAACTACGTCAAGCAGGCCTTCCTCAGCGACCCCGTCTTCGGCAAGACCCGGGCCGACCGGCAGAAGATCTGGAACCAGGGCGGCCTCACCATCCGCACCACGCTCGACCCGCAGGCGCAGGACTCCGTACAGGCCTCGATGAAGGCGCACGTGAACGCGGCCGACTCGGTCGCCTCGGCGGCCACCCTGGTCGAGCCGGGCACGGGCAAGATCCTCGCCATGGGCCAGTCCCGGCAGTACGGCACCGGCAAGAACGAGACCGAGTACAACTACTCGGTCGACCACAGCATGGGCGGGTCCAACTTCGGCTTCCCCACCGGTTCGACGTTCAAGCCGTTCGTGGCGGCAGCCGCGCTGGAGCAGGGCCGCCCGGCCACACAGGAGTACTCGTCGCCGTACCAGATGGCCTACCCCGGCCCCGTACAGACGTGCAGCGGCAAGCCCTGGGTCAACCAGGGCGGCGACACCGTGGAGAACGAGAACACGTCGGAGCACGGGCCGTACCGGATGAAGGAGGCGATGGCGAAGTCGGTCAACACCTACTTCGTGCAGATGATCGCCGACACCGGCCTCTGCCCGGTGATGAACGTCATCGACAAGCTGCATGTGGTGCAGGGCAACGGAACGAAGCTTCCCGAAGTGCCCGCGATCGCCCTCGGTTCGAAGGGCATCTCCCCGCTGACCATGGCGAGCGCGTACGCCGCCTTCGCCTCGCGAGGCACCTACTGCACCCCGATCGCCATCGAGTCGATCACGCAGAAGGCCGACGGCCGGCAGAAGTCCCTGCCGGTACCGAAGTCGACCTGCTCACGGGCCATGTCCGAGACGACCGCGGACACCGTCAACGCGCTGCTGCGCGGCGTGATCGACTCCGGTACGGGCAAGCAGGCCGGTCTCAGCGACCGTGACAACGCCGGTAAGACCGGTACGACGGACGGGCGCAAGAACGCCTGGTTCGTCGGCTACACGCCGAACCTGTCCGGCGCCGTCTGGGTCGGCAGCTCCACCCAGCAGGTCGAGATGGTGAACATCAGCATCGGCGGCGTCTGGCACGACAAGGTGTACGGAGCCGACGTACCGGGTCCGATCTGGCGCGACGCCATGACCGGCGCCCTCTCGGGCAAGGACTCCCCGTCGTTCAACCGCGTCGACATCCCGGACGCCGACAAGGGCAAGCCCGACAACGGGGGCGACGGGCGCGGCCACGGCGGCCGTGGCGGAGACGGCCACAAGGGCGGTGGCGGAGACGGCGCCACGGACGGCGGCGGTCTCATCGGAGGTCTGACCACCGGGGGCACGGGCGAGCTCCCGACGCCTTCGCTCCCCGAGGGATTCGTCCAGGGCAAGAACAACGGCCCCGGAGGCCGGCGCTGACGCCCGCGCCTCGGGCGTTTCACACCTGGTGACGGTCATACACGCCGGGCGCAGCACTTCATGTCGCTGCGCCCGGCGTGGACGTTCCGGCGTCGAAGTTCCGGCGTCCGAACGGGACTTGACGGGCCGCGTTCGGCTTCGGCTTCGGCTTCGGCTTCGGCTTCGGCTTCGAAGAGAACGGCCGGGTCAGCCCGCCAGCAGTTCCTTCACGAGGGCGGCCACCCGCCCGCCCTCGGCCTGACCCGCGACCTTCGGGTTCACGATCTTCATGACCTGGCCCATGGCGCGCGGGCCCTCGGCACCGGCCGCCTTGGCCTCCTCGACGGCCTGGGCGACGATCTGCCGCAGCTCGTCGTCGGACAGTTGCTTGGGCAGGTACGCGGCGAGCAGCTCGCCCTCCGCCTTCTCCCGCTCGGCCTGCTCGGCGCGACCGCCCTGCGCGAAGGCCTCGGCGGCCTCACGGCGCTTCTTCGCCTCACGGGTGATCACCTTGGTGATCTCCTCGTCGGAGAGTTCGCGCTTCTCCTTGCCCGCGACCTCCTCCTTGGTGATCGCGGCGAGTGTCAGCCGGAGCGTCGAGGAGCGGAGCTCGTCACGCTCCTTGATCGCGGCGTTGAGGTCTGCGTGCAGCTTCGACTTGAGCGTGGTCATGACGCCGATTGTCGCAGGTACGACGGGCCGACCGCCCGTTGATTTCCAGGGGTTCGCGGAAGGTTCCCCACGTATCGCGCGGTCCTCGCGCCCTCGAAGACACAGCACCGATGGCCGTCCAGAGGGTTGCCCAGGGGGTTGTCCACACGGTGTGCCCCGTCGGCCCGGCCGTGGTTGTCCACAGGCGTGCACGCGATGTCCTGCGACTCTGCCACGATGGTCATATGCGCGCGCGATACGGAGTACCCCTGGGAATCACGGCGGTTGCCGCCGCCGGACTGCTGTACTCGGCCGGGTTCGAGGCCCGTTCCTTCCGGCTCCGCCGGGTGACGGTCCCGGTCCTGCCTCCGGGGACACGCCCTCTGCGTGTGCTCCAGGTCTCCGACATCCACATGGTGAGCGGTCAGCGCAAGAAGCAGCGGTGGCTGCGCTCGCTGGCGGGGCTCCGCCCGGACTTCGTGATCAACACCGGGGACAACCTCTCCGACCCGGAGGGCGTGCCCGAGGTGCTGGACGCGCTGGGCCCGCTGATGACCTTCCCGGGGGCGTACGTCTTCGGTTCGAACGACTACTACGGCCCCAAACTCCGCAACCCCGCCCGCTACCTGGTGGAGAAGACGAAGGGCCAGCACGGCCTGAACGGCAACGCACCCGTGGTCGGCGCTCTCCACAACCCGTGGGAGGACCTGCGCGACGGCTTCGACGCGGCGGGCTGGCAGAACCTGACGAACACGCGGGGGACGCTGAAGATCGAGGGCCTGGAGATCGAGCTGACGGGCCTGGACGACCCGCACATCAAGCGCGATCGGTACGCGCGCGTGGCCGGCGGCCCCTCCGCCGCGGCGGACTTCTCGATGGGCGTGGTCCACGCCCCGTATCTGCGCACCCTGGACGCGTTCACGGCGGACGGCTACCCGCTGATCCTGGCGGGCCACACCCACGGCGGCCAGCTCTGCATCCCCTTCTACGGCGCCCTGGTCACCAACTGCGACCTGGACACGGACCGGGTGAAGGGCCTGTCCCGGCACATGGCCCAGGGACAGACGTCCTACCTGCACGTATCGGCGGGCTGCGGCACGAACCGCTACACACCGGTACGGTTCGCGTGCCCGCCGGAGGCGACGCTGCTGACGCTGGTGGGACGGGAGTAGCCAGGGCCGACGGGAGAAGCCAGGCCGACTGGACCGGCGAGGCCTGCGGCCCGCGGCCGTAACCCACAAGGATCACCCACATCGCCCGTTCCGCCCACCCCGCTTAGCGTGAGGGCATGATCGTGCGGATACCCAAGGACATCCCTGATCTCCCCGCGGTGCCGGGCCGACCGAGGCCGCTGCCGTCGGCCGTCCCCACCGCCGCCGTGGTGGCTCCTGCGTACCGCCCGGTCGCGGCCACCTGCCGCCTGCTGGTAGCGCTGGTGGCCGCGGCGGCGGTGAGCGCCGACCTGCTCCTAGGCAGCCCGGTCCGGGTGCTGAGCTACTTCACGATCCAGGCCAACGCGCTCCTCGCGGTGGTCTTCGCACTGTCGGCATGGCGGGCGTGGACGGCCCGCCGCCCTCTGTCACCGCTGATGACCGGCGGCACGCTCTTCTACGCCTTGATCGCGGGCCTGGTCTACCACGTGGTCCTGGTGCACGAACCCGGCGTCTTCTCGATGACGGGCCCGACCGGCGCGCTCACGGGCTGGCCCGCGCTCACCAACCACCTCCTGCACACCCTGACACCGGCCGCGGCCCTGCTCGACTGGCTGCTCCTGACGAGCCCGGCCCCGCTGGGCCTCCGGCACGCGGCGAAGTGGCTGCCGTACCCCCTGGCGTATCTGGCGTTCTCCCTCGCCCGCGGAGAACTGCTCCCACCAGGCGCGCCGGACCGCTACCTCTACCCGTTCCTGGACGCGGCCCAGCTCGGTTACAAGAGCGTCCTCGCCAACGCGCTCCTGCTCGGCCTGTCGTTCTTCGGCCTGGCCCTCCTCATGATCGTCACCGACCACCTCCGCCCGACCCCCACCCGCCGCCGCCCGAATACCGGATTTCGCGTCTAGCCACCCGTGGGCTAAAGTAAACGACGTCGCCGCGACAAGCAGCGACATCGGGGTGTAGCGCAGCTTGGCAGCGCGCTTCGTTCGGGACGAAGAGGTCGTGGGTTCAAATCCCGCCACCCCGACGCTGGTCAAAGCCCAGATACTGATATCAGTATCTGGGCTTTGACGTGCTCGGGGGCCAAAGGATTCTGATCAAACCTCGCGGGCGGTTGCCTCGCGCCGCTGAGCAATGATCACGTCCATGGCCTCCGCACCCTGTGTGATGACTGGCCGGATCTGCTTACGGTAGACGGCCTCCGTCGTTACCTGGCTCGTGTGCCCGACAAGCTGCGCGATGCGCTCCAACGGGATGCCGTGGTCCGAGAGCAGCGAGACGAAGCCGCGCCGCAGCTCGGCGCGACGTCCACTCCGGTTCCAGTCCGGCCCTCTTGACGATGGCCTTGAAGTCATGCCGAACGTTGGCCGCATCGAGCGGCTCACCGGTCCGGGTCGTGAAGACGCGACCGGTCGGGCTCCACTCCACCCCTCTCGATGACCGTTCCTGCTTCTGCCACCGCTTGTGCTCTTCGAGGACGTCGACCACCTGCCGCGGCAGGCCGATGGTCCGACGGCTCTTCCTGGTCTTGGTCTCGCCGTGCTTGCGCACCGAGCGCCACACGGCGACGTGCGGCGGAGTGCCGTCCTGCGTCGGGGGCCGAACAGGGGGCCAAACGATTCGATGGAAGCCGGACGACAACGGACAGTCGGCGCCGTACAGCGCCCAGCCCGTCGGCCACTTCACCAGGTCGTGAACCGTGAGAGTGGCGTTCGGGACGAAGAGGTCGTGGGCTCTGATCCCGCCACCTCGAGGCTGGCAGAGGCCCCATAGGAACGTTCCTACGTGGCCTCATGCAGCCGCTTGCGTCCCCTGGTCGACCTCGACCACCAACTCGTCCAGAGCCGCACGCGCGAGAGGAACGAAGCGCCGCCGCATGTCCTCCACGAGAGGGCCCGTTTCCGCAGCTGAGGAGCGATAGCGATCCTTCTGCTCATCAGTCAGCGGCCCCTTACTCAGTTCCATCAGGTACTGGATGGGCGGGTGCATGTGCCGATCTATGGCTTCGGCGTACTCGGCACCAGCCTGCGCCACACCAGCGGGTCCTTCGAGCTCAACCGTGGTCGCCGCCTGCCGAGTCGCACGTACCGCGTCGATGGCTGCACCACGCCTTATGTCATAACGATCCTGGTCGTAGGGCTCCAGCGTCAGCCGTGCCAGTTGCCAGATAGCCCCCTGCGCTTCATGAGCTGCATCCAGCAAGCCTTGGTAAGCAGCTTGTCGACGATCCCGGCGCCACCTCTGGTGCTCGACCCGTAGTTCACGAAGCGCAGCGCGATCTTGTGCGGCCTCTTGGCGTATCTGCTGCCGTTCCAGAGCCTCATTCTTTCGCCGCTCAATCCGAGCAGTCACAAACGCCGTCAGTCCGCTGCCCAGCAGCGTGCCGACGATCGCGATGGCCGTGGTCATCAAGGTGCTCGTCACAGGGAGACATTGTGAAGCACGGCTACGCTCCCATCCGGGCGATCCGCGCAAAGCCGCCTCCGTCCAAGCAGCCTTCCTCAGAAGGCTGCACTCGATCCCGATATTCGGCGTGCTCACATCCACGGGACATGTGGCATCGCCCCCACCTGGGTGGGAGCCGTAACGCTGGGGCGTAGTTCAGTCGTCGGCGCGCTTCTCAATGGCCCGACGATGCGGCCCGCGCCGTGGCGTATGGCCTGGGCGACGTCGGAGTGCCACGGCAGCCGTGAGGTGGGGGGCCAGACCGACGAGAGGCGCTGGGAGAAATTGGGGAGAAGTCCTTCTCCCCACGCCCCTGGGGAGCCTCGCGAGACCAACGCACACCAAGGCCTCGACCTGCGTAGATAGCTTCGTGGCTAGCTCTCGATCTTGCCCGGACCTTATTCGGGACGAAGAGGTCGTGGGTTCAAATCCCGCCACCCTGCCGCTGATCAGAGGCCAGGTACTGATATCAGTACCTGGCCTCTGTCGTGCTCGGGGGCCAAACAGGGGGCCAACGGATTCTGATCAAGACTCGCGGACGGTCGCCTCGTGCCGCTGAGCGAAGATCATGTCCATGGCCTCCGCGCCCTGCTGCTTACGTTAGACGGCCTCCGTCGTCGCCTGGCTCGTGTGCCCGGCGAGCTGAGCGATGCGCTCCAACGGGATGCCGTGGTCCGAGAGCAGCGAGACGAAGCCGTGCCGCAGCTCGCGCGGCGTCCACTCCGGTTCCAGTCCGGCCCTCTTGACGATGGCCTTGAAGTCATGCCGGACGTTGGCCGCATCGAGCGGCTCGCCGGTCCGGAATGTGAAGACGCGGGTCGGACTCCACTCCATCCCTCTTGCTGCCCGCTCCTACTTCTGCCACCGCTTGGGTTCATCGAGGACGTCGACGCCCTGCCGCGGCAGGGCGATGGTCCGACGGCTCTTCCTGGTCTTGGTCTCGCCGTGCTTGCGCACCGAGCGCCACACGGCGACGTGCGGCGGGATGCCCTCCCGCGTCTCCAGAAAGACGTGATCACACGTTGAGGGGCCGCGCCTCCTCCGTGCGGACGCCGCTGCTCTCGACGCCCCAGTGTCAGTGCCGGATGGCACGGTATGCGTACAACCAGGCGGATGGGGGAGCGGGACATGACGGTGATTCCGAGTGGGCGACGGATGGAACAGGCAGCAGTGAACGCTCTGCGCACACTCCTGCAGAGTCACGATCACGTCGTAGAGGAGATCTCGGGGCAGAACGACTATGGCGAGGACCTCTATGTCACCTTCGCTGACGCCGGGCGGGTGACCAACGACGTCATCAAGGTGCAGGTGAAGGGCGGCGTCTCATGGAGACGGTCGTACGGCTACGCAGTACCGGTGCGACAGCACTCCGAGACGTGGGCAAACGGCAATGTGCCCGTGTTCTGTGTCGTCTTTGACCCGGACACAGAACAGTTGTACTGGGCGAACGCTACGAAGCAACTCCGTGTTGGAGGGCAGAAGGGCCGCCGGCCGCGCACCATCAGGCTGTCTGGAACATCGGTGCTGGACGCCAACACCTTGGCGGACTTCGTGAATGAAGCCCGTACCTACGTCGGCGGGTATCGGGGGCGGAACGCTGTTCTGAGTCATCTCGGAGAGATGGCGGGCGTCGTCTTCGATCGCTCAGACCACGTCCTGCACTGGGTCAATGAGTTCGATGAGCAGTTGATCTTCTGGCAGCGCCCTGGGGAGTCTTACGCCACGCTTCTGCACAGTGACCTCGACTGGGATCCGATCCCGATCATGCCCGGCGGGTTGCTCCTGCCCGGCGCATGGACCCAAGGACTCGATTTCGGCGGAGACTTCCCAGAGGAGTTGCGGCGGAACTCGCCGATCCCGGTCATCAGCGGCGTGATCCTGAACATGCCGGAGGCCCTGTGGCTCGCCTCCTGCTTCTCCACGACGGAACGGTTCCGGCGTGGTGTTGAGGTGCCGAGCTGAAAGGGCTGCCGACCACCACACACGCTCGGCTGACGGACTGACAGCGATGGCGTCACCGGCTCGCGTAACCCACTCCTGGAGCGATGCGTACTAGGCGCACTGAGCAGCCGTTCGCCGCAACTGTCCGTGTGGTCGGGGAGTCGTACCCTCCATGGCCGATGAACGTGCGCAGCACAGCGTGAGGTTGTCGCCCGGGGTCTCCACAGCAGCGGGCGTCGGGGGTCTGGCTCTCGCCGCTGTGGCGAGTTGGGGCAGTCCTTTGCTCGTCGTGTGGGGGCGGGTGGTTCCCGGCTGGGGGGTGAGTGCGGCTCTTCTTGTCGTGGCCCTCGTTCTCCGTTCGGTCCTTCTGCGGAAGGCGGGCAGATGGACACGGCTGGGGAGCAAGCTGCTGATCGTCGCGGCGGTGCTCGGCACTGCGGGAGGAGCCGTGGCCGATCTGGTCTACGACGCGAAGTACCACGTACTGCACCCCGCGGGGCCGGGCGGCTGTACGGCCGTGGTGCGGGAGACGTCCTTTCTCGTCAGCGGCAACGGCGAGGCGTACGCGGTGGGACGCACCGGCCTGGCCCTGGGCACGTCGGGATCCTGGACGGTCGACGACGGTTACCGGCCCGTCGACGCAGGCACATACGAGTTGGACTGGGGGTGGGACGGCGGCCGTCTGCGCATCCACGGCACGACCACCGATCCGGTCATCCGCGGGGGAGCGGCCGACATCGACTGCTGGTGGTGACGCCGGGCGCCCTCACCGGCGTACCGGGCGAGGCGTGAACAGCGCGACGACAGCCGGCGCCGACCTGTGCGCCCCGCCGCCCCGACCGACCGCTATGCCCGCGCCGTCAGCTTCCTCGTCGCGTCGTCCAGGCGGGTCAGCACGCGGTCCCTGCCGAGCAGTTCCATGGACTCGAACAGGGGGAGGCCGACCGTTCGGCCGGTGAGGGCGACCCGGACGGGGGCCTGGGCCTTGCCGAGCTTCAGGCCGTGCTTCTCGCCGACGGCGAGCAGGACGGCCTTCAGGGCGTCCGCCGTCCAGTCGGCGACGGCGGCCAGTTCCGCGCGGGTGTCCGCCAGGATGCCGTCGGCGCCCGGCTTCATCGCCTTGTTCCACGACGCCTCGTCCTGGACCGGCTCGTCGAGGAACAGGAAGTCCACGGAGTCGGTGATCTCGGAGAGCAGCGTCAGCCGGGTCTGGGCCAGCGGGGCCACCGCCTCGAAGACCGACGGGTCGAACGCCTCCGGGCGCCACGGCGCGTACGGGGCGACGAGCCACGGTGCGCAGGCGGTGGCGAACTGCTCCACCGACAGGGCGCGGATGTAGTCGCCGTTGAACGCCGTCAGCTTCTTCACGTCGAAGAAGGCCGGGGCGGTGTTCACGTCCTCGATCCGGAAGAGCCGCTCCAGCTCCTCGTACGGCATGATCTCCCGGTCGCCGCCCGGACCCCAGCCGAGGAGCATGAGGTAGTTCACCATCGCCTCGGGCAGGAAGCCCTCGGCGAGGTAGTCCTCCAGCGCCACCTTGTCGCGGCGCTTGGACAGCTTCTGCCGCTTCTCGTTGACGATCACCGGCAGATGCGCCCACATCGGCGGCACGGCGCCGAGCGCCTCCCACAGCAACTGCTGCTTCGGCGTGTTCGACAGATGCTCCTCACCGCGGATGACCTGCGTGATCCCCTCGTCCAGGTCGTCCACGACGTTGGCGAGCAGGAAGACCGGGGACCCGTCACCGCGGGCGATCACGAAGTCCTCGATCGCGCTGTTCGGGAACGCCGGCTCCCCGCGGACCAGGTCGACCACGACGGTCTCGCCCTCGTCCGGCGTACGGAACCGCAGGGCCCGCCCCGTCTCGAAGGCCAGCCCCCGGTCCCGGCAGAACCCGTCGTACCCGAGGTGCTCCGACCCCGTGCGCTCCTTCAGCTCCTCGCGGGTGCAGTCGCAGTAGTACGCCCGGCCGGCCGCGAAGAGCCGCTGGGCCGCCTCGCGGTGCCGGTCGGCGTTGTGCGACTGGAAGTACGGGCCTTCGAAGACCGGGTCCTCGCCATGGATGCCGATCGCCGCGAGCGCGTTGATGATGCCGTCGGTCCACTCGGGCTTGTTGCGGGCCGTGTCCGTGTCCTCGATCCGCAGGACGAACGTGCCGCCGGACTGTCGCGCCACCGCCCAGTTGTAGAGAGCGGACCGGGCGCCACCGACATGGAACATGCCGGTCGGGGAAGGGGCGAAACGAACACGAACCGGGGCATCAGACATGCGCTCAAGGGTACCGATGGCCTCGGGCATCAGGCATAGTGCGGTCGGAGGACGGCGTGGGTGCCGGGGAGGCGCCCGAGGAAGAGGGGGAAATGGGCCGGAGACGTTACGTCGCCCGGGGTGTGCCGGGTGGGTATCGCATCTGGGACAACCACGGACGTCGGTGGTGGGGCGATCTCTACGAGTTGTGCCCCGACGATCTGCTGGTCGAGCTCAACGGCACGGCGGATCCCGCACGGATCACGGCCCTGCTGAGGCGCTACCGTGCGCTGAAGCGATAGCTGAGGCGACAGGAGAACAGCCATGGCGTTATCCACCGCGTTCACCGAACTGCTCGGTGTGGAACATCCGATCGCCCTGGCCCCGATGGGCGGTTCGGCCGGGGGCGCCCTGGCCGCGGCGGTCTCGCGCGGCGGCGGTCTCGGGCTGCTGGGCAGCGGGAACGGCGACCAGGAGTGGCTGGAGCGCGAGTTGCCCGTCCTGGCCGGTGAACGGGCCGGGAAGCCATGGGGCATCGGCTTCCTGACCTGGGCAACCGACGTCGACGCGGTGGCGCGGGCGTTGGAGCACCGGCCCACGGCGGTGATGTTGTCCTTCGGCGACCCCGGTCCGTACGTGGAGCGCGTGCGCAGTACGGGTACGACGCTGATCTTGCAGGTCACCACGCTGGAGGAGGCCCGCAGGGCGGTGGATCTGGGCGCCGATGTGATCGTGGCGCAGGGCACCGAGGCCGGTGGGCACGGCGCCCGGCAGGGGCGCTCCACGCTGCCGTTCGTGCCGGTCGTGGTGGACCTCGCGGGGCCCGTGCCCGTGCTGGCGGCCGGGGGGATCGCCGACGGCCGCGGCGTCGCGGCGGCCCTGGCGCTGGGCGCCGCCGGAGCGTTGCTCGGCACCCGCTTCCAGGCCACGCCCGAGGCCCTGGTCGCCCCCGCGACGGCCCAGGCGATCGTCGAGGGGCGCGGGGAGGACACCGAGCGCAACAGCGTGCTGGACATCGCCCGCGGCTCGGCCTGGCCGACGAGGTACACGGCACGCACCCTCGGCCACCCGTTCCTCGAGGACTGGCGGGGCCGGGAGGACGAACTCGCGGGCGCGCCGCAGGCCCGGCAGGCCTACGAGGACGCGGTCGCCCGGGGAGAGATCCCCGCCCTGCCGCGGTGGGCCGGGGAGGCCGTCGACCTCATCGAGGACCTCCCGTCCGCGGCCGACCTGGTCGGCACCCTGGCCGCCCAGGCCGAGACCGCGCTGAGCCGAGCCGGGAGGCGCTGATCCCGGGCGCCCGGTTCACGGCCGGTGTGGTGCCGCGGCCTGCGCCTCGTCACTCCTCGTCCGCCGTGGTCACCGGGCGCGTCAGGCCCGGTTCCGGCGCTTCCTTCTCCAGGGTTCGCAGGTGCAGGACATCGCCGATGAACAGGTCGTAGGCCAGCACCCCGACCACGCCGCCGATCAGCGGGCCGACCAAGGGGATCCAGAAGTACGCGCTGAAGCTGCCCGCTTGGGTGCCGGGCATCGCGAGGGACCCCCAGCCCGCCACCCAGGTGAACAGGCGTGGCCCCAGGTCCCGGGCGGGGTTGATGGCGTACCCCGCGTTGGCCCCGTACGACATGCCGATGGCGGCGACCACGAAGCCGATCACCAGCGGGCCCAGGTTGGCCTTCACCGCGGTGTTGCGCAGGTCGATGACCGCCGCCACGAACATGACCAGGAACGCCGTGCCGACGATCTGGTCCACCAGGGGGCCCCAGACACTTCCGTGGAAGTACGGCGCGGGGAACGTCCCGAAGATCGAGAAGGAGGCGAGCGTGTGGCCGTTCGTCTTCGGCCCGGTCACGGCGTGGTCGAAGGCGTTGATCGCGTCGTGGTAGACGGCGTACACCAACGCGGCCCCGACGAACGCGCCGACCAGTTGCGCGCCCATGTACGGAAGGACCTTGGGCCAGGGGAACTTGCGGCGGATCGCGAACGCCAGCGTGATCGCCGGATTGAGGTGCGCGCCGCTGACACCGCCCGCGACGTAGACGCCGAAGGTCACGGCCATGGCCCAGCCCCAGGTGATCAGGAGCCAGTCGCCCGCGCCGAGGAAGAAGGTGGTCGGTCCCGCGGTCCGGCCCGATCCCGGCAGGGCGGCGACCGCCATGGCCACCACACCGCATCCGAAGGCGACGATGACCAGCGTCCCGAGGAACTCTGCGAGGCATTCACCGAGCAGGCCCCCTCGGCGTCCCAGCCGGGAGGGTCTGATCAGGGGCGGAACTTCCACCGGCATGATGGCCCCCTCAGGGACTGCATGATGGCCCCCCTCAGGGACGGTTCGCGTGCGGTGGCCCGTCCGTCGTCACGGGCCGTGGCACACGACCGAGTATGGCCCAGGGACCGTCACCCCGCTCATCGCCGACCGCCGTTCCTCGGCGCCCCGTTCACGCCGCTCTCGCGCGCGTTTCCCGACGGGCGACGGCCTGCCCCTGTGCAACCACCGTCACCGGCAGGCAGTCTTTCCCACCGTGGCAGGGCTTCCGCAGCAGAACGGATCGGTCGACATCGCGGCGCACATGGTGGTGTGCGGGGACGACGGGCTCGCGCACCGGCTCGCCGCCGAGTTGCGCGGTGTGTACGGCGAACAGGTGACCCTCGTCGTCCCGTCCGCCGAACGGGGCGCCCGGCGGCCGGTGGTGGGCCGCGCGGCGCGGGCCTCGGGGCTGCTCGACCGGGTCTCCGCCGCCGTCACGCGCGCGACGGGCAGCACCTCCCTGACGGAGGGGCGCACCACCGCCGCGGGTGGCCGTACCGCCGAACCCCCTGGCCCCGAACGCGTGATCGAGGCTGCCGAGGCGTCCGAGGCCGTCCTCGCCGCAGCCGGTGTGGAGCGGGCGGCGGCGCTGGCGCTCGTCTATGACGACGACGAGACCAACATCCGGGCCGCGCTCACCGCCCGTCGCCTCAATCCACGACTGCGGCTCGTCCTGCGGCTCTACAACCGGCGGTTGGGGCTGCACATCGAGGAACTCCTCGACCAGGCGGCCACGTTGGCCTCCGGCGGACCCGACGGGGAACAGGGGGCGTTCGACGCGTCGACGACCGTGCTCTCCGACGCCGACACGGCCGCGCCCGCGCTGGCCGCGACCGCCGTCGCCGGTACCAGCAAGGTCGTTCAGACGGAGGGGCTGATGCTGCGGGCCGTGGAACGGCCGCCGCCCGCCCCCGGTCAGGTCGCCGACCCCGGTCTGTGCACCCTGGCGCTGCTGTCCGCGACGGCCGGTGACCCCGCCGGCGCCGACGGGGCCGAGGACAGCGGCGAGCACGGGCCTCGACTCCTGCCCGACGAACGAGAGGTGGCCCAGGCCACCGGACACGGCACCGTCGTCCTGGAGACCGTCTCGTACGCCGGTCCCCCGCTGTCGGCCGGGCGCCGTGTCATACCGCTCGGCTCACTGCTGTCGCGGCGGCTGCTCTGGTCGTTCGCGACGCTCGCGGGCTGTGTGCTCGCCCTCGCGATCGCGTCGATGGCCGTCACCGGCAAGGACCCGCTCCAGGCCACGTATCTGACGCTGCTCGACCTGTTCGCGATCGACGACCCGGCCATCGGCGAGCCCCTCGGACGGCAGGTTCTCCAACTGCTGTCCGGGCTGGTCGGGTTGCCGCTGCTGCCGGTCCTGCTGGCGGCCGTGCTGGAGGCGCTCGGCACGTTCCGCAGCGGCACCGCGCTGCGCAGACCGCCGCGCGGGCTGTCGGGCCATGTGGTGCTGCTCGGCGTCGGCAAGATCGGCACACGCGTCATGACCCGGCTGCGGGAACTGAAGATCCCCGTGGTGTGCGTGGAGGGGGATCCGGACGCGCGAGGGCTCGCGACCGCGCGGCGCCTGCGGGTGCCCGTCGTCCTCGGCGATGTGACGCAGGAAGGCGTCCTGGAGTCCGCCAAGATCCACCGGGCGCATGCGCTGCTCGCGCTGACCAGCGCGGACACCACGAACCTGGAGGCCGTTCTGTACGCGCGCTCCGTACGTCCCGATCTCCCGGTCGTCCTGCGCCTGTACGACGACGACTTCGCGACCGCCGTCTACCGCACCCTGCGCGCCGCGCATCCGAACGCCCTGACGCGGAGCCGCAGCGTGTCGCACCTGGCCGCGCCCGCGTTCGCCGGGGCCATGCTGGGGCGGCAGATCCTCGGGGCGATCCCGGTGGAACGGCGGGTCCTACTGTTCGCCGCCGTGGACGTGGCCGGGCATCCCCAACTGGAGGGGCGGACGGTCGCGGAGGCGTTCCGTGCGGGGGCGTGGCGCGTCCTCGCCCTGGACACCGCCGCGCCGGGCGAGCGGAACCAGGCGGCCGACCCGGAGGCGGCCACCCCCGCCGACCGGCCCTCGGGCCTGATCTGGGACCTGCCCTCGACCTACGTCCTGCGCCCCGAGGACCGGGTGGTCCTGGCGGCGACCCGCCGCGGCCTGGCCGAACTCCTCGGCCGCAGGCAGCGGGAGACGGCCGGGGCGTGAGGGTCAGGGCCTGAGGGCCAGGGAGAGGCTGGGCCTGAGGGCCAGGGTCTGAGGGGCTGGGCTTGAGAGGCTGGGCCTGAGCGGGCTCCGGACGCCAGGTATCGCCCCTGGTCACAGCGTTGGCCGGGAGAGTTGTCCACAGGTTGGCGACCTCCCCCGACGAATGTCGGCCGAGCCAGGCACTATGGGGCCATGACTGAGAGCAACGGGTCCACCTCGCCCGAGCGCGGCGGGGACATGCCGGACTGGGAGAAGCGCTTCCGGGCGCCGCGGGTGTCGCTGCCGGACTGGGCGGAGGACGCGCCGCACCGCTCGCTGTTCGTCTCCAACGCGACGGGGACGTACGAGCTGTACGCGTGGGACCGCACGACGGGCGAGCAGCGCCAGGTCACGGACCGGCCGAACGGCACGACGGACGGCGTCCTCTCGCCGGACGGCGAGTGGATCTGGTGGTTCGACGACAAGGACGGGGACGAGTTCGGGATCTGGAGACGCCAGCGGTTCACGCCCGACACGGACGCCGCTGATGCGGACGCCTCCGGTGTCGACCAGCCGGCCGCTCCCGGGCTCGAACCCTCCTATCCGGCCGGACTCGCGATCGGGCGGGACGGGCGGACGGCCGTCGTGGGCCGCTCGACCGATCAGGACGGGTCGACGATCCATCTGGTGCGGGCCGGTCAGGACCCGCTGGAGATCTACCGGCACCGGGAGTCGGCCGGGGTGGGCGACCTCGCGCACGACGGCTCGCTGATCGTGATCGAGCACACCGAGCACGGCGACGCGATGCACTCGGCGCTGCGCGTGCTGCGGCCGGACGGTACGACGGTCGCGGAGCTGGACGACACCAAGGACGGCACGGTCGAGCTGGGCCTGGAGGTGCTGGGCTTCGCCCCGGTCGACGGCGACACGCGCCTGCTGATCGGGCACCAGCGGCGCGGCCGGTGGGAGCCGATGGTGTGGGACGTCGTCTCGGGCGAGGAGACGGACCTGGCGCTGGAGCTGCCGGGCGATGTGGCCGCCGAGTGGTATCCGGACGGCTCCGCGCTGCTGGTCGTGCACAGCTTCGAGGCCCGCAGCGAGCTGTTCCGCTACGACCTCGCGACGCACGAGCTGGTCCGGGTGGCGACGCCGCCGGGCATGTTGTCCGGGGCGACGGCCCGGCCCGACGGGTCGGTGGAGTTCCTGTGGTCGTCGGCGGCCGAGCCGCCGGTGGTGCGGTCGACGTCGGGCGAGGTCGTGCTGGATCCGCCGGGCATGCGGGCGCCCGGGTCGGTGCCCGTGGAGGACGTGTGGGTGGACGGGCCGGGTGGCCGCATCCACGCGCTGGTGCAGAAGCCCGCCGGGGCGAGCGGCCCGCTGCCGACGGTCTTCGACATCCACGGCGGTCCGACCTGGCACGACAACGACTCGTTCGCGGCGGGCCCGGCGGCCTGGGTGGACCACGGGTACGCGGTGGTGCGGGTCAACTACCGGGGCTCGACGGGGTACGGGCGCGAGTGGACGGACGCGCTCAAGCACCGGGTCGGGCTGATCGAGCTGGAGGACATCGCGGCGGTGCGGGAGTGGGCGGTCTCGTCCGGGCTCGCGGATCCGGAGCGGCTCGTCCTGACGGGCGGTTCGTGGGGCGGCTATCTGACGCTCCTCGGGCTCGGTACGCAGCCGGAGGCGTGGACGGTCGGAATCGCGGCGGTCCCGGTCGCTGACTACGTCACGGCGTACCACGACGAGATGGAGGCGCTGAAGGCCATGGACCGAACGCTGCTCGGGGGCACGCCCGAGGAGGTCCCGGAACGGTTCGAGGCGTCGTCGCCGCTCACGTACGTCGACGCGGTGAAGGCCCCGGTGTACATCTCGGCGGGCGTGAACGACCCCCGGTGCCCGATCCGCCAGGTCGAGAACTACGTGGACCGGCTCGCGGCGCGGGACGCGGTGCACGAGGTGTACCGGTACGACGCGGGGCACGGCTCGCTGGTGGTCGACGAGCGCGTCAAGCAGGTGCGGCTCGAGCTGGACTTCGCCCAGCGGCATCTGCGGAACTGAGCGGAGCGGCGTCCGCCCCGGTGCGGCGGACACGACCCGTCCGTGGGGTGCCTCTGCGGGGGCCCCACGGGCGGGATCACAAGAGCGGCACCGTACCGTGGAAGGCGTGTACCGGTTTCTGCTGACGCCCCGCTGGTGGGCGATCAACGTCTTCGTGCTGCTGGCGATCCCCTTCTGCATCTACATGGGGTCGTGGCAGTTGGGCCGGTTCGAGACCCGGGTGGACGATCACCGCACGGCGAACGAGCAGGTCACCGAGGGCGCGAAGGAGGCGGCCCGTCCCCTGGACAAGCTGCTTCCGGTGACCGCCGAGACGACCGGGAGGCAGGTCACGGCCACCGGGCGGTACGGGGAGCAGTTGCTCGTTCCGGACCGGGAGCTGGACCAGAAGCAGGGGTTCTACGTGCTGAGCCTGCTGCGGACCGACGCGGGCAAGGCGGTGCCGGTCGTGCGGGGCTGGCTGCCGGGTGCCGCGGACGCCGCGAAGGTCCCGGCCGCGCCGAGCGGCACGGTCACCGTCACCGGGGCGCTGCAGGCGTCGGAGAACCCGGGGTCGAACGGCGGGCGCGGAGGCGGGCTGCCCGAAGGCCAGACCGGGTCGATCAGCTCGGCGTCCCTGGTGAACCTGGTGCCGTACGACGTGTACGACGCGTGGATCACCCTCGACCGGGCCGACAGCGGTATGAAGGCGGTACCGGCGACCGTCCCCGAGGGGGCCGGGCTGGATCTGAAGGCGTTCCAGAACCTCGGCTACACCTGCGAGTGGTTCGTCTTCGCGGGCTTCACGGTCTTCATGTGGTTCCGGCTGCTGCGCCGTGAGGTGGAGGACGCGCGGGACGCGGCACTGGGCCTCGTGGCGGTGGAAGCGGCGGCCTCCGGGGGCGCGGGCCCCGCCGACAAGCCGGCGCCCCAGGAGACCGAGGCCGAGACCGAGCACCCGGCGGAGGCCGCCGGAAGCCAGGCGCGGACCACGTCCTGACCCGCACCGCTCCCGGCCGCACGCCTCACGGGCTCGCGCGCCGCACGAGCCGGGTGCCCACCCGGCTCGCTCAGCCCACCCGGCTCGCCCGGCTCACTCAGCCGTAAGGATCCCCGTGCGATAGACCGTCCCCGCGCAGGCGTTGGGGATCGTCGCGCTGGCGGTCGCGGAGCCGGTGGCCGGGGTGTGCGAAACCACCACACTGCCGTCGGCCGCGCCCTCCTCCAGCATCAACTGGGGCGACATGCCCTCGGTCTGTGTGATGACCGTGTCGTCGCCCGTGCTGCTGCTGGACGTGGGGGTCGGGTCCGGGGACGGGCCGTCGCCGCCGCCTTCCTCACCGCCCGGACCACCCGTGCCGCCGCCCGTACCGCCCGTGGAGGAACAGGTCTCCGAGGGGACCCAGGCGAACTTGACCTCGTAGGCGCCCTTCGGCGGAAGCACCAGCGAGGTGACGTTCTGGGACGGCTCGGGCAGCGCGGAGGCCGCGTCGCCCGAGACATGGTTCAGCACGCTGATCTTGGACGGGTCCGCCGAGCCCTGGGCGACCGCGAAGACGCTGCCCGCACTGGAGACGGTGCAGCTCGAGGCCGAGGTGTTGGTGACGCGGAAGGTGCCGTAGACCGCGCCCGTGGCGTCCGGGCCGCCCTCGCTCGCGATGCCGTTGCCGAGCTGGCCCGCCGTACACGCGCTCGCGCTCTGTGCGGAGGCGGTCGGGTCGGCGCCGCCGCTGTCCTCGCCCTTCCCGCCCTTGTCCTGGTCGTCCTTGCCCTTCGGGTGGTCCTTGTCTTCCTTGTCCGCGGCCGTCCCCGAGGTGCCGGCCGAGCCGCCGGCGCCGCTGTCCGCGTCGCCCTTGCCCTTGCCGGTGTGCTCCTGGGCCTGAGTGGCATGACCGGCGATGGACGGGTCGGCGTCGTCCCCCGCGCTGTGCGAGACATGGACGAAGGCCGGAATCGCGGTGCCGATGAACAGCGCGGCGGCTGCCATACCGATCACGGCCTGCCGCTTGCGGGCCCGCCGGGCGGGCACCGCGCGCCGCAGATACTCCAGGCTGCCCTCGCGCGGCTCGATGCCGCCCACCGTGTCGTGGAGCATCCGCCGCAGCGCCAGCTCGTCCGAGCCGAGCCCTTCGGGCACCGCCCCGGCGCCCTCGGCACCATCGGCGTCCTCGGCGTCACCGGGCTCCGGCCCGGCCGCGCCCGGTCCCCCGAGTACGGCGGCCAGCCGGTTCCGTCCCGCGGTCAGGCCCTCACCGCCCGCGCCGGGGAGGTCGGTGTCGGCGGCGGTGGCCGCGTGGTCCGATCCGGCTTCGGGCCGGGCCTGGTCCTCGGGGCGGTGGTTCACAGTTCCGTTCCCAGCATGCTGCTCGTCGTCCTCGCACGGCTCCGGCCGGTCCGTCGGCTCGTGCCATGCGTAGGGTTCGTGTCGTTCGTGGAAGCCGCGGCCCCGTGAGGAGCCGCGCCGCTCGTCGTTGTCGCTCATACCGTCGCCCCCATGGCGACGCGGAGCGCCGCGATACCGCGCGAACCGTACGCCTTCACCGACCCCAGCGATATCCCCAGCGTCTCCGCCACCTGAGCCTCGGTCATATCGGCGAAGTACCGCAGCACCAGGACCTCGCGCTGGCGGCGCTGGAGTCCCTTCATCGCCGCGATCAGGGAGTCGCGCTCCAACTGGTCGTAGGCGCCTTCCTCGGCGCTCGCCATGTCCGGCATGGGCTTGGACAGCAGCTTGAGGCCGAGGATGCGGCGCCGCAGCGTCGAACGCGAGAGGTTGACGACGGTCTGCCGGAGATACGCCAGCGTCTTCTCCGGGTCGCGGACGCGCTTGCGCGCCGAGTGGACGCGGATGAACGCCTCCTGGACGACGTCCTCGCAGGAGGCGGTGTCGTCGAGGAGAAGGGCCGCGAGACCCAGCAGAGAGCGGTAGTGCGTGCGATAGGTCTCGGTGAGATGGTCGACCGTGGTACCGGCGGCCATCGTCTCGTCAGCGCCGTCGCGCTGATGCGGAATGCGGGCGGGCCGCGCTGCTGGCATGGGGGCGATCACCGGCATGCCACTGGACGTGCTGCCGGGCATGCGGGGGCGGCGGGGCGGCCGAAGGGCCGCGCCTCTCGGCCGCGCCGTGGTGAATTCGAGTACCTGTGCCACGCCAGTTGGACACGTCTCCCCCCGCCAGGGTTGTACGCGACTGGCATCACGTTCGCGTCCGGCGGCATGTCCGCGTGCACGTTCCGCCATGCGCCCCCCGGCGCACCCGGCCGTGCGTCAAGTGCCCTCATGCGTACCAGCTCTTCCCCTATGCCCCATGTACGGTGGCGTCCGACCCCCGAGGGTGACGGCAAAGACGCTCCCCCACCCGCTGGCAGTTGCAGAGCGACACGGAGACACCTCCTCGAACACCCGCAGGAACCCGGTCACATGGCCCGGGTTCTTGATCGATCCGTCGAACGTTCACAGATCCTACAAAGGTTCGACCCATGAACAGACGGTTCCCGGCCGCTCTGTTCGAGCACCGCACGGCCCGCCGCGGCAGAGGGAACGGCAGCCGCGGCGCCGGGCGGGGGGCCGTCAGGGCGCCGGGAACTCCCCGGCCACCAACTCCGCGATCTGCGCGGTGTTCAGGGCCGCGCCCTTGCGCAAGTTGTCGCCGCAGACGAACAGTTCGAGCGCGGTCGGATCGTCGAGGGCCCGGCGCACCCGGCCCACCCAGGTCGGATCCGTGCCCACCACGTCCGCGGGCGTGGGGAATTCACCCGCCGCCGGGTTGTCGAAGAGGACGACACCGGGCGCGGTCGCGAGGATCTCGCGGGCCCGGTCGACCGTGACCTCGCCCTCGAAGCGGGCGTGGACCGTGAGGGAGTGCGCCGTGACCACGGGCACCCGGACACAGGTGACGGCCACGGGCAGCTCCGGCAGCCCCAGGACCTTGCGGGACTCGTCGCGGACCGTCATCTCCTCCGAGGACCAGCCGTCCTCGCGAGGCGACCCGGCCCACGGCACGACGTTCAGCGCGACCGGCTCCGGGAACGGCCCCGTGTGCTCGCCCACCGCGCGCCGCAGATCACCCGGGCTCGTCCCCAGCTCCGTACCGGCCACGAGCGACAGTTGCCGCCGCAGGGTGTCGATGCCCGCGCGCCCCGCGCCGCTCGCGGCCTGGTACGAGGAGACGACCAGCTCGCGCAGCCCGAACTCGGCGTGCAGCGCGCCGAGCGCCACGATCATCGAGAGGGTCGTGCAGTGCGGGCTGGCGATGATGCCGCGCGAACGCACCCGCGCGGCATGCGGGTTGACTTCCGGAACGACCAGGGGCACATCGGGGTCCATCCGGAACGCGCCCGAATTGTCCACCACCACCGCGCCCTTGGCGACGGCGACCGGCGCCCACTGGCGCGCGACCTCGTCCGGGACGTCGAACATCGCCACGTCGACGCCGAAGAACGCCTCCTCGTCGAGCGCGACGACCTCGACCTCCTCGCCGCGCACGGTCAGCTTGCGGCCGACCGAGCGCGGCGAGGCGATCAGGCGGATCTCGCCCCAGATGTCCGCGTGTTGGGACAGGATCTGGAGCATGACGGAGCCCACGGCCCCGGTCGCTCCCACGACGGCGAGCGTCGGCCTGTCGGCCCGCGCCGTCATCGGCGCCCCGTCAGGGCCTGCCCGGCATCGCCCCCGCGGGGGAGGGCGGTCATCGACCGGTGCCCCCGTAGACGACGGCCTCGTCGCTGTCGGAGTCCAGGCCGAACGCGGTGTGCACCGCGCAGACCGCTCCCGGGACGTCGTCCGCGCGCGTCACCACGGAGATACGGATCTCGGAGGTCGAGATCAGCTCGATGTTCACGCCCGCGTCGCTCAGCGCCTCGAAGAAGGCCGCCGTGACACCCGGGTTCGTCTTCATGCCCGCGCCGACGAGCGAGATCTTGCCGATCTGGTCGTCGTAGCGCAGCGAGTCGAAGCCGATCGAGTTCTCGGCCTTGTTCAGCGCGTTGATCGCCTTGCGCCCGTCGGTCTTCGGGAGCGTGAAGGAGATGTCCGTCAGTCCGGTCGCCGCTGCCGACACGTTCTGCACGACCATGTCGATGTTGATCTCGGCATCGGCGATGGCCCGGAAGATCGAGGCGGCCTCGCCCGGCTTGTCCGGCACACCGACGACCGTGATCTTGGCCTCGGAGGTGTCGTGAGCGACACCCGAGATGATGGCCTGCTCCACCTTCTTGTCCCCTTGCTGAATCGGCTCGCTGCTGACCCACGTGCCCTGCAACCCGCTGAAGGAGGAGCGTACGTGGATCGGGATGTTGTAGCGACGCGCGTACTCCACACAGCGGTGGAGCAGCACCTTGGACCCGGACGCGGCCAGTTCGAGCATGTCCTCGAACGAGATCCAGTCGATCTTCCGGGCCTTCTTCACCACCCGCGGGTCGGCGGTGAACACACCGTCGACATCGGTGTAGATCTCGCAGACCTCGGCGTCGAGGGCGGCGGCGAGGGCGACGGCCGTGGTGTCCGACCCGCCGCGCCCCAGCGTGGTGATGTCCTTCTTGTCCTGGCTGACGCCCTGGAACCCGGCGACGATGGCGATGTTGCCCTCGTCGAGGGCGGTCCGGATACGGCCCGGCGTGACGTCGATGATCCGGGCCTTGTTGTGGACCGAGTCGGTGATGACACCCGCCTGGCTGCCCGTGAACGACTGTGCCTTGTGCCCCAGGTTCTTGATCGCCATGGCCAGAAGGGCCATCGAGATCCGTTCCCCGGCCGTCAGCAGCATGTCGAGTTCACGCCCGGCAGGGATCGGGGAAACCTGCTCCGCGAGATCGATCAGCTCATCCGTCGTGTCGCCCATCGCGGAAACGACGACGACAACATCGTTGCCGTTCTTCTTCGCTTCCACGATCCGTTTGGCGACGCGCTTGATGCCCTCGGCATCGGCAACGGAGGAACCTCCGTACTTCTGCACGACCAGGCCCACGTGCGCTCCTCGCTCAGTCCGTCTCTTTCCGCACCTGCCACCTGCACATGTGCGGTGCAGTGCGGTCGGCTCAGTCTATCGAGCGACCGAATTCCCATTCCGGGATACCGCATGGTGAGATATTCCGCCTCACCCGCACCGCCCCGGCATTCTTCGGGCCCGCCCCTCGGAAGGGCGACGGATTCACCGCCGTTCCGCCAAGGGACTTCGTCCGCTCCGCACGGCGTCTGCCCCGGCTCGGACGCGGTACGCGAAAACGTGCCCTGTGTCACAGAAGAAATCTCCGGGGCGGGGCTCGCGCATTAGAGTGCGGCCGTGCGCTTACTCCTGGTGGAAGACGACGAGACGGTTGCCGAATCGCTCCTGCGGGTGGTGCCGGGCGGCTCGGTGGACCGGGTCACCACGGGCGCGGCGGCGCTGGCCCACCCCGGCCCGTACGACGTCGTACTCCTCGATCTCGACCTGCCGGACGACGACGGCTCGGCCGTGCTCAGGGAGCTGGTGCGGCGCGGCGGGGGCACCGGTCATCGTGCTGTGCGCACGCGGCGATCACGCCGCCCGGCAGCTCGCCCACCAACTGGGCGCCGACGACTACGTGGGGAAGCCGTTCGAGGCGAGCGAGGTGCTCGCGCGGATCAGAGCGGTGGTGCGGCTGCCCCGTGCGCTGCGGCAGCCCGGCGACGGCCCGGAGCGCCATGGCACCCGGCTGACGATCGACCGCGCGACCGCGCGCGTCCACGTGGACGGCGAGGAGGTCACGCTCTCGCTCAAGGAGTACGACTTCCTCGTGTGCCTGGCCGATGCGCCCGCGACGGTGCGGACCCGCCGCCTGCTCCTGAAGGAGGTCTGGCGCACGGACTGGCACGGCCCGGCGACGGAGCTGGACGTGTGCGCGGCACGGCTGCGCCGAAAGCTGGCGGGCGCGGTCACGATCGAGTCCGTACGGGACGTCGGGTTCCGTCTGATGGTTCCGGAAGGCGACTTGGCGGAGTCCGCCGACTGACGCTTGCCTGGCTCTCGGGCGGGGTCAGGTGACCGAGCGCAGCCCGAGCGGTCCGGCGATCTCCCGGGCCATGACCCGGCCCGCCTCCTCCGCGAGGGTGTCGTCGCCGAGGCCCTGGTCGGTGTCGAGGCCGTTCAGCTCCTCCAGCGGCTGGTTCAGCCGCACATGCGCGACCACGGACTGAAGGGCGCGCAGCGCCGCGGACGCGGTCGAGCCCCAGTTGGAGAAGTACGAGAACTGCCACCACCACAGCGCCTCCGTGGTGCGGCCGGCGCGGTAGTGGACCATGCCGTGGCGCAGGTCCGTGATGACGTCCGCGAGGTCGTCGGAGATCCGGGCCGGGACCGGGGCCTTGCGCGGCTCGTACGGGTCGAAGACCTCCGAGTAGACGTCGACCGGCTCCAGCATGGCGGCGAGGTGCTCGCGCAGGTCGTCCGCGTCGGGCTCCGGGCCGGGGTCCGGCTCGTAGCGCTCCTCGGGCACGATGTCCGCGTGCGCGCCGAGGCGACCGCCCGCCAGCAGCAACTGGGAGACCTCCAGCAGGAGGAAGGAGATCGTCGATTCGGGCTCGTCCCCCTTGGCGACCTCCGTGACGGCGACCAGGAAGCTCTCGATCTGGTCGGCGATCTGCACCGCGAAGTCGTCCGGGTCCTGCGTCGTGGAGTGCAGCGTGGCGTCAGACATCTAGGAGTCGTCTCCCCTCGAAGGCGCGGCCGAGGGTGACCTCGTCCGCGTATTCCAGATCGCCGCCCACCGGGAGGCCGCTGGCCAGCCGGGTGACCTTGAGGCCCATGGGCTTGATCATGCGGGCGAGGTACGTGGCCGTGGCCTCGCCTTCCAGATTCGGGTCCGTGGCCAGGATCAGCTCGGTCACCGTGCCGTCGGCCAGCCGCGCGAGCAGTTCCCGGATCCGCAGGTCGTCCGGGCCCACGCCCTCGATCGGACTGATCGCGCCGCCGAGTACGTGGTACTTGCCGCGGAACTCACGGGTGCGCTCGATCGCGACGACGTCCTTCGGCTCCTCCACCACGCAGATCACCGACGGGTCGCGGCGCGCGTCACGGCAGATGCCGCACAGCTCCTCCTGCGCGACATTGCCGCAGGTCGCGCAGAAGCGGACCTTCTCCTTGACCTCGAGCAGCGCCTGGGCGAGCCGACGGACGTCGGTCGGCTCGGCCTGGAGAATGTGGAAGGCGATCCGCTGCGCGCTCTTGGGACCGACGCCGGGCAGTCGCCCCAGTTCGTCGATGAGGTCCTGAACCACGCCTTCGTACAACGGACTGCCTTTCGCGAAAGAGCTTCGGTACCAACGTAGCCGGGCTCGTTCCCCGGTTCGCGGGGAGGTGGCCCCTGCCTCCGGTCAGGAGGCACGGGCCGATGGACTCAGAACGGCAGGCCGGGGATGCCGCCGCCGCCCAGGCCCTGGGCCAGCGGGCCGAGCTTCTGCTGCTGGAGCGCCTGCGCGTTGTCATGTGCGGCCTTGACGGCCGCGACGATCAGGTCGGCGAGGGTCTCGGTGTCCTCCGGGTCCACCGCCTTGGGGTCGATCACCAGGCCGCGCAGCTCGCCGGAGCCGGTGACCGTGGCCTTCACCAGGCCACCGCCCGCCTGGCCGTCGACCTCGGTCCGCGCCAGTTCCTCCTGGGCCTGGGCGAGGTCCTGCTGCATCTTCTGGGCCTGCTGCAGCAACTGCTGCATATTGGGCTGGCCACCACCGGGAATCACGATGAAGCTCCTGGTTTCGAACGGTACGACTGTCAGGGTTTCGCACGGCTGTCAGGGCGGAGTGTGCCGCCTGGCACGAGCCTACGTGGTCACCGGAACGCGCGCTGCGGTAGTCCGTCCGGACTTGCCGCGCCCCCGCTACGGCACTCTTTCGAGTGAGTTTGAGAGTGGCCTCATACCTGACCAAGCCCCACTTCCGGGCGGAAATGCGGTGAAACCGGGAGCCTCACCACCCCGCGGAAGGTAGGAAGGATGCGGCGCTTCAGCACCATGCGTCACCAGGAACGCGCGGAGCGTGCGTCGCGGAACGTTGGAGCCGTACGTAGGGAGTGCCGGGTGAGTCAGCCGGAGATGCAGCCCGAGGGGCCGCCCCGGAGGGGGCGGGGCGATGGTGCGGCGGGGCTGCGGCCGGGCGACCTCCTGGGGCGGCCGTTCCCACAGGGCGACTGGGGGGAGCCCGCGCCGCGCCTGGACGAGCTGTACCGCTGGGTGGAGGACCGCGCGCTGGAGACGGTCACCTGGTATCTCGCGGACCGGGTGGCGAAGCGGCGGTGGGCGCTGCTGCTGCGCGGGGGCGCCGCGCTCGGCGCGGTCTGCGGGGCCGCGCTGCCGCTGCTCGATCTGAGCGGGGTGATGACCGGGGTCGCGCCCTGGGCGTATCTGTCGCTGCTGCTCGGGGTGGCGTGTGTGGCCGCGGACCGGTTCTTCGGGGTGACGTCGGGCTGGATGCGGGATGTGGCGACCGCGCAGGCGGTGCAACGGCGGCTCCAGGCGCTCCAGTTCGACTGGGCGGCGGAGAGCGTGCGCGAGGTGCTCGGACCGGCGGAGGGGACCGCGGGAGAGGCGGCGGAGCGCTGCCTCGTGGTGCTGCGGCGGTTCTCGGAGGACATGGTGGAGCTGGTACGGGCGGAGACGGCGGACTGGATGACGGAGTTCCGGACGGGGTCGGCGCCGCTGAGCATCCAGAGCGCGGGGGCGTCCGCGCCCCGGCCGGAGGGCACGGCGCCCGGCCGGTTCGTCCCGCCGACGGGGGCCCGCCCGAACATGCCGCGGCAGCGGCCCCCGGAAGCGCGCTGAGGGCTGTCCCGCGGCCCCGGCGTCAGTCCGCCCTGGTGAACGTCAGGGTCGCCCCGGTGGTCGTGTTCAGGCGCTCGAGGCGGCCGTCCGGCAGGAGCGTCAGCTCCGTCGGCTCGCCCGGCGCGCAGGACTCCGCCGGGCCGGCCGAGACCTTGGACGGGCCGATCTCCACCGGACCGTCGCCGCTGGGCCGCTCGGTCAGGTTCGCCAGGAAGAGGCAGTGGTACGTGGCGCCGTTGTCGGCGGGCCCGTCCGCCGACAGGGAGAGCACGGTGTCCCCGACCTCGCCCTGCTGGATGACCAGCCGCCGGGTGTGGTGCCCCTTGTCGTTGTCGATCGAGGTGTCCCAGGTGCCGAGGTAGGCCGTGGGGAGGAGGCCCGCCTCGGGCGACCGCGAGGCCGGTGTCGAGGGCGGCCCCGAGGTCGTGCCCCGGGTGGGGGCGTCGGAGGTGGTCGGGCCGGGGCTCGTGGCCACCGTGCTGCCGCCGCCCCGGGTGCTCCCGTCGCCGCGCATCAGCGCGTACACCGAGCCGCCCGCGCCGATCGCGACCACCACGGCGGCAATGAGCAGCGCCACGGTGGAGCGGCTGCTTCTGCGCCGGGGCGGCGGCTGTCCCGGATCGCCCTGTCCCGGATCGCCGTAGGGGTGCCCCGCGTACGGCGGCGGGCCGTAGGCCGGTGTCGAGCCGAGGGCGGGCCCGTAGCCCGGCGCCGGGGCGCCGCCCCAGCCGCCGCCCTGCGGGGGTCCGTACGCGGGCGCCGGGGGCTGGGGATGCTGCTGCGGGAAGCCGTAGGCCGGGTGCGCGGCGGGCGGCTGTGCGACGGGCGGGACGTCCGGCGGGGAGTAGGCCGGGTGCGCGGCGGGCGGGACGTCCGGCGGGGGCGGGTGCCCGGAGCCGACGGCCTGGGTGGGCAGCCGGTCCAGGTCGGCGGGTCCGGGCGGCGGCGAGACCGCGCCGTCCGGGGCGTCGGCCGCGGGCGCGTGCTCCGGGGAGGCCTCGGGCGCGCCGCCCGCCGGGGCCGACCCCGGCCGCTTGACCAGGTCGACAGGGGCGGCCGCAGAAGCCGTGGGAGCCGGGGCGTCCTCCTCCGGGTCCTCCGTGTCCAGCAGGCGCACCGCCTGGCGGCCGAGCTGGGCGACCAGCGCGCTCGGCAGCCAGGGGTCCCGGCTCCGCCCGCCGGAGACCGTGTCCTCGGCGCCCGTACGCTCCAGGATCTGCGCCGGGGTGGGCCGTGCCGCCGGGTCCTTGCGCAGACAGTCCCGTACGAGATCGGCGAGTTCCTCGGGCAGGTCCGTGAGGTCGGGCTCCTCCTGCGCGATACGGAACATCAGCGCGTGCGCCCCGCTGCCCGCGGCGCCGAAGGGAAGGGCGCCCGTGGCCGCGAACGCGAGGACGGACCCCAGGCAGAAGACGTCGCACGCGGGCGTGATCCGGTCGCCGCGCACCTGCTCGGGCGCCATGAACCCGGGCGACCCGACGAACGCGCCGGTCCGGGTGAGCCCGTCGTCGGTCAGGGTCTCCAGGGCGCGGGCGATACCGAAGTCGATGACCCGCGGCCCGTCGATGGTCACCAGGACGTTGGACGGCTTGAGGTCGCGATGGATGAGCCCGGCCGCGTGGATGTCCTGGAGGGCATGGGCGAGCCCGGCGGCCAGGATGCGCACCGAGCGCTCCGGCAGGGGGCCGTGGTCGTGCGAGATCACGGTCTGGAGGGTGGGTCCGGCCACGTATCCCGTGGCGACCCAGGGGATCGCGGCCTCGGTGTCCGCGTCGAGGACGGGCGCGGTCCAGTGGCCGCCGACCCGCCGCGCGGCCCGCACCTCCTGCCGGAAGCGGGCCCGGAACTCCTCCCGCTCGGCCAGCTCCTGCCGTACGAGCTTGACGGCGACGGTACGGCCCCGGTCGGAGCGGGCCAGATACACGCTCCCCATGCCTCCGGCGCCGAGCCGCGCGAGCAGCCGGTACGCCCCGATCCGCGGTGGATCCCCCGCCGCGAGCTTCTCCATCGCCGCGTCACCTTCCCCCCTGTGTGGGCGACAGCCAGAGGATAGTGCTGTCCGCGGACCGTGCTGTCCGTCGTAGAGGAAGTCGGTCGGGGCGGCGCCCGCGGTTCCGTGACGGCCCGCCACTCCCCCGTCTGTGTCCGTCGACTGCCCCGCCCATGTCCGTCGACTGCCCCGTCCGCGGCTGTCGGCACGCGACAACCTGTCGCGGAAACCCATCGTCCGCAGACAGGACGCCCATGTCACGTCCTCGCCCGGCCCACCTACCCTCGGGCCCATGACGCCTCAGACCGATCCCCAGGCCGGCGCCGCCGTCAAGGCCGCGGACCGTGCGCATGTCTTCCACTCCTGGTCAGCTCAGGACCTCATCGACCCGCTCGCCGTCGCCGGGGCGGAAGGGTCGTACTTCTGGGACTACGACGGCAACCGCTACCTCGACTTCGCGAGCGGGCTCGTCTACACCAACATCGGCTACCAGCACCCGAAGGTCGTCGCCGCGATCCAGGAACAGGCCGGCAAGCTGGCCACGTTCGCGCCCGCCTTCGCCATCGAGGCCCGGTCGGAGGCGGCCCGGCTGATCGCCGAGCGCACCCCCGGCGACCTCGACAAGATCTTCTTCACCAACGGCGGCGCCGACGCGGTCGAGCACGCCGTGCGGATGGCCCGGCTGCACACCGGCCGCTCCAAGGTGCTCTCCGCGTACCGCTCGTACCACGGCGGCACCCAGCAGGCCGTCAACATCACCGGGGATCCGCGCCGTTGGCCCTCCGACAGCGGCACGGCGGGCGTCGTCCACTTCTGGGCGCCGTACCTGTACCGCTCGCGCTTCTACGCCGAGACCGAGCAGCAGGAGTGCGAGCGGGCGCTGGAGCACCTGGAGACGACCATCGCCTTCGAGGGTCCGGGCACCATCGCCGCGCTGATCCTGGAGACGATTCCGGGCACCGCCGGGATCATGGTCCCGCCGCGCGGCTACCTCGCGGGCGTGCGCGACCTGTGCGACAAGTACGGGATCGTCTTCGTCCTCGACGAGGTGATGGCCGGGTTCGGCCGTACCGGCGAGTGGTTCGCGGCGGACCTCTTCGAGGTGACCCCCGACCTGATGACCTTCGCCAAGGGCGTGAACTCCGGCTATGTGCCGCTCGGCGGCGTCGCCATCTCCGGGAAGATCGCGGAGACCTTCGCCAAGCGGCCCTACCCGGGCGGTCTGACCTACTCCGGGCACCCCCTGGCCTGCGCCGCGGCCGTCGCCACGATCAACGTGATGGCCGAGGAGGGCGTCGTCGCGAACGCCGCCGTCGTCGGCGCGCAGGTCATCGAGCCGGGCCTGCGCGAACTGGCCGCACGGCACCCCTCGGTGGGCGAGGTGCGCGGCGTCGGCATGTTCTGGGCCCTGGAGTTGGTGAAGAACCGCGAGACGCGCGAGCCGCTCGTGCCGTACAACGCGGCCGGTGAGGCCAACGCGCCGATGGCCGCCTTCGCCGCCACCGCGAAGGCGAACGGCCTGTGGCCCTTCGTCAACATGAACCGTACGCACGTCGTTCCGCCCTGCACCATCACCGAGGCGGAGGCCAAGGAAGGCCTCGCCGCCCTGGACACGGCGCTGTCGGTGGCCGACAAGTACACGGAGCAGTGAACGGCGGTACCCCGACCCCCCACCGCGTAAGGTGACGTGCTCCGAGCAACACGACAGGAACACGTATTCGTACGCGGATGGGGGACCCAGACCACCATGGCCGGCATTGGCGCCGTTACCCGAAGCACCCTGCGGCAGCAGATCGCGGACGCGCTGCGCGACGAGGTGCTGGCCGGCCGGCTCCAACCGGGGCAGGAGTTCACGGTGAAGGAGATCGCCGAGCAGTACGGCGTCTCCGCCACCCCCGTCCGCGAGGCCCTGGTCGACCTGTCGGCGCAGGGCCTGCTGGACGCCGTGCAGCACCGCGGCTTCGAGGTCCACGCCTACTCGCTGAGCGACTACCGCGCCATGCTCGAGGCCCGCGGTCTCATCACCGACGGCCTCTTCCGCCGCCTCATCGATGCCGAGGGCAAGGCCGTCGGCGAGGCCCCCCGGCACAGCCTCGCGCTCGGGCCGATACGCCGCCGCGGCGAGGAGGCCGCCCGCGCCGCGACCGCCGGTGATCTGAACATCCTCATCGGCTACGACCTGCGCTTCTGGCGTGAGGTGAGCGCCCTGGTCGGCAACCCCTACCTCGCCGACTTCCTGCATCGGCTGCGGGTGCGGTCCTGGGTGTGCGCGGTCCAGCATCTACGCGGGTCGACCGGCCTCGGGGACCGGCTGTGGTCCGGACACCCCCGTCTCGTGGACGCCCTCGTGCACCACGACCCCGTCGCGGCGCACGCCGTGGTCACCGACTACCACGCGCACTCCCTCGGACTGCTCGGGCAACCGGCCGAATGAGCGCTCCGGCGACGGAGTCGATCCTCTGTGGGTAGGAGACCTGGCACAGCCGCGGCGCCCACGCCGACTACGCTGCCTGCACCACACCGATAAACCGAGGAGCTTACCGTTGGCCTGTGACCTGTGGCTGGTCCCGCTTGTCGACGTGTTGTGCCACACCCCCGACAACCCGTTCGCCGAGGAACTCGCCCTCTACGACCGGGCGCTGGTCGAGGTCGGACTGCCTCCGGTGCCGATCTACCAGTACATGCCGGGGCTGAACGGCGAGGTGGCACCGGTCGCGGGCTTCGACTACGAGGCGCTGCACTTCCTGCGCCGCGCCTATCTCCTCCAGCTCTCCGGCCTCGCCGTCACCCCGGTCGACGAACTGGGCGGCGACTACGAGCAGTTGCTGGAGATGTTCGAGGCGACGGCCCAGCAGTCGCATCTGGTGTGGCACTACGACCACGCGGGCGCGTATCTCCCGATCGACTTCGCCCATCCGCTCTCCAACGACGAACTCCTGGAGACCGGTGGCCCGTTGGGGTCCAGCCAAGCGCTGCTGCGGGAGCTGGAGTTCGTGGCCCCCGCGATCGGCATCGACCCGGCCAACCCGCCCGCCGCCCCCGAACCCCCGCTCGCCCCCACGGAGTTGGAGGAACCGGCCGCCACGGCCCCCCACGACCCGAGCCCCTTCGCCCGCGAACGGCACGTCTGGCTGGGCCTCCACGCGGCGGCGACGCGCAGCCTGGCGCAGGGCTCGATGATCGTCTTCGGCTGACCCCACCAGGGCGCCCGCCCGGACTACGACGTCGACTTCACCGTCAGGTCGCCGTTCGTCGTCGACAGGTCGAGGCGGTACGTGCCCGCCGGGTCGTTGTCGAAGTCCACGTTCTTGTCGCCGTGGGAGGTGTCCGCCGAGATCCGGTACTTGGCGGGCGGGGCGGTGACCGTGAGGCTGCCGTTGGACGTGCGCGCCTTGATGTTCTCCGGGACGGCCGTCCGGATCGTCACCTCGCCGTTCGACGTCTGTGTGTCGATGTCGCCGCCCTTGCCACCCTTGACGTCGACGCCGCCGTTGGACGTGCGCAGCTTCACGGGGCCCGTCGCGTCGGTCACCGCGATCTGGCCGTTGCTCGTGTGCACGTCGACCGCGCCGGTGCCGGTCAGCGTGAGGCCCCCGTCGGAGGTGCCTCCCGTCACCGGGAGACCGGCGGGCACCTTGACGGTGTAGTCGATCCCGCAGTCCTTGCCGCAGCCGGAGAGCGTCAGGACGCCGTCCTCGACGTGGAAGGACGTACCGCTCGGCTTGTCACCGCGGTAGTCGACCTTGCGATGCACGGAGATCGTGGAGACGTGGGCCGAGGCGTCCACCTTCACACCCCCGTGCTCGTTGTCGAGCCGGACCGAGGTGACCTTCCCGGACACCTCGGCGTCGTCCTCGAAGGTCTTCTGGCCGAGGGCCGAGCACGCGGACAGGCCGCCGACCGTGAGTGCGGCCAGAGCCACCGCTGTCAGGACGCGAGTGTGTGAGCGACGCATGAAAGTCCCCCCGTACGGACCGAGTTGAGTCGTTGATCAATCATCGGGATCCTACCGAGCCGTACTCTCGCCGGCGCTGGAGAAGCCGCGACGGCCGGTGCAGCGGACTGTGCACCGGCCGTCGTGGCGAAGCTCCCCGTGGAGCTACCCGTCAGATGAACGAGTTGATCTCGATCGTCTCGTCCCGGCCCGGACCCACGCCGATCGCGGAGATCGGGGCGCCGGACATCTCCTCCAGGGCCTTGACGTAGGCCTGGGCGTTCTTCGGGAGGTCGGAGAACGTCTTGGCCTTCGTGATGTCCTCCTGCCAGCCGGGCAGGTACTCGTAGACGGGCTTCGCGTGGTGGAAGTCGGTCTGGGAGTAGGGCAGTTCCTCGACCCGGCGGCCGTCGATCTCGTAGGCGACACAGACCGGGATCTGCTCCCAGCCCGTGAGCACGTCGAGCTTGGTCAGGAAGAAGTCGGTGAGACCGTTCACGCGGGTCGCGTACCGGGCGATCACCGCGTCGAACCAGCCGCAGCGGCGGTCACGGCCGGTGGTGACACCGCGCTCGCCGCCGATGGTGCGCAGCGCCTCGCCGTCCTTGTCGAGCAGCTCGGTCGGGAAGGGCCCCGAGCCGACGCGCGTGGTGTACGCCTTCAGGATGCCGATGACGCGGCCGATCTTCGTCGGACCGACGCCCGCGCCCGTGCAGGCGCCGCCCGCCGTCGGGTTGGACGACGTCACGAACGGATACGTGCCGTGGTCGATGTCCAGCAGCGTGCCCTGGCCGCCCTCGAAGAGGACCACCTTGTCGTCGTCGAGCGCCTGGTTGAGGACCAGGACGGTGTCGGCGACGTACGGCTTGATCTGCTCGGCGTAGCCCAGCAGCTCCTCGACCACCTGGTCGACGGCGATGGCGCGCCGGTTGTAGAGCTTGGTGAGGAGCTGGTTCTTGACGTCGAGGGCCGCCTCCACCTTCTGGGTGAGGATGGACTCGTCGTAGAGGTCCTGCACACGGATACCGACGCGGTTGATCTTGTCCGCGTAGGTCGGGCCGATGCCCCGCCCCGTCGTACCGATCTTGCGCTTTCCGAGGAAGCGTTCCGTCACCTTGTCGACGGTGACGTTGTACGGCGTGATGATGTGCGCGTTTCCGCTGATCAGGAGCTTGGACGTGTCGACGCCACGCTCGTTCAGACCGCTCAGCTCGGAGAGCAGGACCGACGGGTCGACGACAACACCGTTGCCGATGACGGGCGTACAACCGGGCGACAGAATGCCGGAAGGGAGGAGGTGGAGCGCATACTTCTGGTCACCTACGACCACCGTGTGGCCGGCGTTGTTGCCGCCCTGGTAGCGCACCACATAGTCCACTGACCCACCGAGCAGGTCGGTGGCCTTTCCCTTGCCTTCGTCACCCCACTGAGCACCGAGCAGCACAAGTGCGGGCACGCGCGTACACCCCTTCCGGGCGGGGCATGTCCAGGGTCAGGGGGCGTACGCGGAGGGTCCACCGCCGCGTGCACCGCGACCGTCGTTGGCCGCAACCGTCGGACCGGATGCCCCGGAATAGACGAAGCCCCTGGCGCAATAGCGCAAGGGGCTCTTGCACAAAGATGCTACCCGAGGAAGCGAGGCAGGACCGAGGTGGCGACTTCCGACCAGCTTCTCGTGGTCATCGACCCGGTCGCCCGTCGCAGTGACGGTGAGGCGGTACGAATCGCGAAAGACGTGCTCAGCGGGGGTGCGACGACCAAGGTGTGCCTCCCGGACGGTCCGGAGGAATTCGCCCGCGCGCTGTCGCGCAGGGGGTCCAGGCGGCCGGTGGTCGTGGGCGACGACGGTGCGCTGCTGCGCGCGGTGGGCGTGCTGCACCGCAGGCGGGAGCTGGCCACGACGGGCCTGTCCCTGGTGCCGGTCGGGACCGGCCTGTCGCTGGCGCGGTCGCTGGGGGTGCCGACGGGGGCGGTGGCGGCGGCGCGGGCGGTGCTGGACGGGGTGGAGCGACGCCTCGACCTGCTGGTGGACGACAGCGACGGGGTGGTCCTCGGGGGCCTGCGGATCCCGTCCGCACCGGGCGTCGCCGCCGTGCCGACGGCCCGGGACGCCACGCCCGTCCGGCCGTGGCTGCGGATGCGCACGTCCCTCGTCCGCACGCTGACGCCGCGCCCGCCCCGGAGCACGGCCTCCCCCGGGCCCTCGCGGCTGCGGGTCGAGGTCGACGGGGTGATGCTGATCGACTTGGACCAGCCGCTGGAGGGGGTGACCGTGACCCCGGGGGGTCCGGGCCTGGCCGAGGTCGAGGTCCACCCGACACCCCTGGGGAACCCGCTGCGGATGAGCGGGCGCCGGGTGACGGTCTCGGGAACGGACTTCCGCTACCGAGCGGACGCGGCGATCGCGGGACCGGTACGGACCCGGACGTGGGTGGTGAGAGAGGCGGCGTGGGGGCTCACGCTGCCTTCCGGCGGGGGTGCGGGGGCCGAAGGGGTCCTCTGAGACCTGGCGGGACCCCGACGCCTAGGGTGCCGTGCCAGACGCCGCGGGGCTGGGGGCACCTCCCGGCCGAAGGCTGGGGGAGGGACTTTCGAAACACGCCCTAGGGGGCCTCCTGGCCGAAGAGTTCGTCGCGATGGACTCGCCAGCGCTGCATGACCTGGGAGAGTTCGTCCGCCATGAACTCGAAGAAGGCGACCGTCTCCGCCATGCGCCGACCCGCGGGGGTCTCCGCCCCGAGGCTGTCGACGCCCTCGCGCAGTGCGCGTTCCCAGCGCTTGAGCACCGCGTCGCGGTTGGTGATCGCCTCGTACCACTGGTCGCTGTGCACCCGGTAGCGCTCGCGCCGCGAGCCGGGCTCGCGCTCACGGCGGACCATGTGCTGCTGGGCCAGATAGCGCACCGCGCCGGAGACGGCGGCCGGGCTGACCTGGAGCAGCTCCCCCAGCTCCGCGGCGGTCATCGCGCCGGAGTCGGAGGACAGCAGCGCCGCGAAGACCCGCGACGGCATCCGTGCCATCCCGGCCTCGACGAGCTGCGCCGCGAAGCCCTCCACGAAGGACGACACCGCCTTCGGGTCCCGCTCCACCGCGCTCGACTCCGCCATCTCTGGTCCTCCCTCTCCCCGTTCGGCCGCCATGTCCCAGTGTATCCCGCTCAATTTATACGCTTCCTTAACTTCACAAATTTCTGAAAGAAGCGTACGTTCTGAACCATGACGAAGGCCATCACCGTCTCCGGACTCCACAAGGCGTTCGGGACGACTCACGCGCTGGACGGGCTCGACCTGACCGTCGAGACGGGCGAAGTACACGGCTTCCTCGGCCCGAACGGCGCCGGGAAGTCCACCACCATCCGGGTCCTGCTGGGCCTGCTGCGCGCCGACTCCGGCGCGACCCAGGTGCTCGGCAAGGACCCGTGGAAGGACGCCGTGGAGCTCCACCGCCGCGTCGCGTACGTCCCGGGTGACGTCACCCTGTGGCGCAACCTCTCGGGCGGAGAGGTCATCGACCTGTTCGGCCGGCTGCGCGGAGGCCTCGACCAGCGGCGCCGGACGGAGCTGATCGAGCGGTTCGAACTGGACCCGACGAAGAAGGGGCGGACCTACTCCAAGGGCAACCGCCAGAAGGTCGCCCTCGTCGCGGCCTTCGCCTCGGACGTCGATCTGCTGATCCTGGACGAGCCGACGTCGGGCCTCGACCCGCTGATGGAAGAGGTCTTCCAGCGCTGTGTGGCGGAGGAGCGCGACCGCGGCCGGACGGTCCTGCTGTCGAGCCACATCCTGAGCGAGGTCGAGGAACTCTGCGACCGGGTGAGCATCATCCGCAAGGGACGCACGGTCGAGAGCGGCTCGCTCGCCGATCTGCGCCATCTGACCCGGACGAGCGTCACCGCCGAACTCGCCGGACCGCCGAACGGGCTCGCGCATCTGCCCGGCGTCCATGACCTCGACATCCAGGGGCTCCGCGTCCGGCTTCAGGTCGACACGGACAAGCTGGACGCGGTCCTCCGGTCGCTGAGCGAGTCGGGCGTACGGTCGCTGACGTCGACGCCGCCCACCCTGGAGGAGCTGTTCCTGCGGCACTACCAGGAGGACCTCCAGGAGAACGTCCGGGCAGCGGCGGTGCGGTCATGAGCGTCGCAGCACCGGCGGCCCCGGCACGTGCCGCCCGCTCCGGTCAACTGACCAGCACCGGCACGCTGTTGAGGTTCGCGTTGCGCCGGGACCGGGTGCTGATCCCGGTCTGGGTCGCGGTGAACGCGCTGATGGTCCTGTCGATGCCGGGCACCCTCAAGGGCCTGTACGACACCCCGGCCGCGCGCGCCGACCTGGTCGGCCAGTTGGCCACCAACCCGTCGCTGCGCGCCATGGTCGGACCGCTCTTCGGCGACTCGATCGGCGCGCTCACCGCCTGGCGCGCCGGTGTCTACGCCGGGCTGCTCGCCGCGGTGACGAGCCTGCTCGTCGTCGTACGGCACACCCGGGACGAGGAGGAGAGCGGACGGCAGGAGCTGATCTCGTCGGCGCGGGTGGGACGACGCGCCCCGCTGACGGCGGCGCTGCTGGCCGCGGCGGTCGCGAACGGCGTACTGGCGCTGCTGATCGCCGGGGGCCTCGCGGGCCAGGGCGGCGCCGGGGCGCTGGCGACGGGGCTGGGGATCGCCGGGGTGGGCATGGTGTTCGCCACGATGACGGCGATCGTCGTCCAACTGACCGAGAGCGCGCGGCTGGCCCGCGGGCTGACGAGCGCGGTGCTCGGCGCGGCCTTCGTCCTGCGCGCGGCGGGCGACGCGGCGACCGACGACGGCTCGTCGGTGCTGACCTGGCTCTCGCCGCTCGGCTGGCTGGAGAACGTACGGCCGTACGCGGACGAGCGCTGGTGGGTGCTGCTGCTGCTCGTGGCGGCGACCGCGGCCCAGGGCGCGGTGGCCTACGTCCTGGCGGGCCGCCGCGACCTCGGCATGAGCTTCCTGCCCACCCGGCCGGGCCCCGCCGCCGGACGCCTGGGCTCGACGGGCGCGCTCGCCTGGCGGTTGCAGCGCGGGAGCGTGCTGGGCTGGAGCATCGGCTTCTTCGTCGCGGGCGTCGTCTACGGCGGGCTGGCGGACGGCGCGACCGACCTCGTCGGCGACAACGCCAAGGCGCGCGAGATCTTCCAGCGCATGGGTGGCCACGCCGCGCTCACGGACGCGTTCCTCTCGGCGATGGTGGGGATGATGGGCCTGGTCGCGGCCCTGTACATCGTGTCGGCCGTCCTGCGCCTCGCGGGCGAGGAGACCTCGGGACGGACGGAGCCGGTCCTGGCGAACGCGGTGGGCCGACTGCGCTGGGCCGCCGGTCATCTCGTGATCGCGTTCGGCGGCGCGGCCCTGATCATGGTGGTGGCGAGCCTGGGCTTCATGGTGGGCTTCGGCGGGAAGCCCGGCCCGATCCTGGGCGCCTGCCTGGTACAGCTCCCCGCGGTCTGGGTGATCGGCGGCATCGCGGTCCTGCTCTACGGGGTACTGCCCCGGGGCGCGATGGCGGCGTGGGCGGTGGCCGGGGTGACGCTGCTGATCGGCTGGGTGGGCCCCGCCCTGAACGTCCCGCGCCTCGTCCTGGACCTCTCGCCCTTCGGCCATCTGCCGAAGCTGCCGGGCGGGGAGATGCAGTGGACCCCCGTACTCGTCCTGACGGTGCTGGCGGCAGCGCTGGTGGCCGGGGGGCTGGCGGGACTGCGGAAGCGGGACATGAGCGGCTGAGGACACCTCGGCCGGCCCAGCCGCCGCCCCGGATCATCGGCTGATCACCGAACAGGTGATCAGCCGACGTCCACGTGCAGGCCCTTCAGGCCCCTCATCACGAAGTTCGGCCTGCGGTCCGGGGGAGTCGCGAGGCGCAGGTCCGGGGCCCGGGTCAGCAACGCCCGCATCGACGCCGCCAGTTCGACGCGGGCCAAGGGGGCGCCGATGCAGTAGTGGATGCCCGCGCTGAAGGAGATGTGCGGGTTGTCCTCGCGGGTCAGGTCCAGGCGGTCCGGGGTGTCGAACACCGCGGGGTCGTGGTTCGCCGAGCCGAAGAGCATCGCGATCTCCGCGCCGCGCGGGATCACCGTGCCGTCGATCTCGATCTCGTCCAGCACCCAGCGTTCGAAGAGCTGGAGCGGGGTGTCGTAGCGCAGCAGTTCCTCCACGGCGGAGGGGACGAGCGTGTGGTCCGCGCGCAGGGCCGCGAGCTGGTCCGGGTGGCGCAGCAGGGCCCACCAGCCGTTCACCGTCGCGTTCACGGTCGCCTCGTGGCCCGCGTTCAGCAGCAGCACACAGGTCGAGATCATCTCCTGCTCGGTGAGGCGCTCGCCCTCGTCGTACGCTGCGATCAGGCCCGAGATCAGGTCCTCGCCGGGGTCCCGGCGGCGCGCGGCGATCAGGTCGCGCAGATACGCGGAGAACTCCACCGACGCCCGCACCGCCCGGTGGGCCGTCTCCGGCGCCGGGTTCAGCTCGTACATCCCGCAGATGTCCGCCGACCAGGGCCGCAGTCGGGCGCGGTCGGCCTCGGGGATGCCCAGCATCTCGGCGATCACCGCGACCGGCAGCGGTTCGGCGACCTCGGTGAGCAGATCGCCGCCGCCCGCCGCGACCAGGCGGGCGGCCAGGTCGTCGGCCAGTCGGTGCACATACGGTGCGAGCCGCTCCACGGTCCGCGGGGTGAACGCCTTGGAGACCAGGCGCCGGATGCGGGTGTGGTCCGGCGGCTCCAGGTCGAGCATGCCGTGGTCGTTCAGCGTGTGGAACGGCTCCTGCTCGGGCGGCGGCGCCGTCCGCCCGAAGTCCTCGTGGCTGAACCGGTGTTGATAGGTCCGGCCCAGGCGCCGGTCGCGCAGCAGCGCCGAGACGTCCGCGTGGTGCGGGACCAGCCACTGGTCCGTGGGCTCGTAGTAGTGCACCCGGCCGCGCGCACGCAGCTCGGCATAGGCGGGGTACGGGTCGGCGACGAACGCCGGGTCCCAGGGGTCGAAGGCGAGAGCGGGCGGTACGGCCATGTCCGGACGCTAGCCGCGCCGCCCCGCGTTGACCAGACGCGCCGCCGAGGCCGCGGCCGGCTCAGCCCGGTGTCACCAGCCGGGCCTCGTAGGCGAACACCGCCGCCTGGGTGCGGTCGCGCAGGCCCAACTTCACCAGGATGCGGCTCACATGGGTCTTGATCGTGGACTCGGCGACCACCAGCCGCGTCGCGATCTCCGCGTTGGACAGCCCCTTCGCGATGAGGACCAGCACCTCTGTCTCGCGCTCGGTCAGATCGCCGTACGCCTGGGCGTGGGGGGCGGGCCGCAGGCCCGTGGACAGCTTCGCGAACTCCGCGATCAGCCGCTTGGTCACCGAGGGGGCCAGCAACGCCTCGCCGGAGGCCACCACCCGTACCCCTTCGGCCAGTTGGCGGGCCGAGGCGTCCTTGAGGAGGAAGCCGGAGGCGCCCGCCCGCAGCGCCTGGTACACATACTCGTCGAGGTCGAACGTGGTCAGCACCAGCACCTTCGCCGCGCCGTCCGCCGCGACGATCTCCCGGGTCGCCTCGAGGCCGTTCAGCTCCGGCATGCGGATGTCCATCAGCACGACGTCCGGGGCCAGTTCGCGGACCCGCTCGACCGCCTCCCTGCCGTTGACCGCCTCCCCGACGACCTCGATGTCGGGCATCGCCCCGAGCAGCACCGAGAAGCCCTCGCGGACCATCATCTGGTCGTCGGCGATCAGTACGCGGATCGTGCCGGTCGTCACGCGGGATCCTCCGCCTGGGCCGTCGGCAGGAACACCGTCACCTCATACCCTCCGTCGTCCGTGACCGCCGCCGTGATCTGCCCGTCCAGCATCGAGACGCGCTCACGCATGCCCGTGATGCCGTGTCCCGCCCCGTGCGTGGACTTCGCCGGCCTGACCTGGGGCGGCGGGCCGTTGACTATACGCAGGCCCAGCCCGCCGAGGACATAGCCGATCTCCACCCGGGCCGTGGCGCCCGGCGCGTGCCGCAGGGTGTTGCTGAGGGCCTCCTGGACGATGCGGTACGCCGACAGCTCGACGCCCTGCGGGAGTTCGCGCACCGCGCCCGTCGTGACCTTCTCGACGGACAGGCCCGCGCCCCGCACATTGGCCAGCAGAGCGTCGAGATCGGCCAGGGTGGGCTGGGGGGCGTCCGGGGCCTCGTAGTCCTCCGCGCGTACGACGCCGAGGACGCGGCGCAGTTCGGTCAGGGCCGCCACCGCGTTCTCCCGGATCGTGGCGAAGGCCTTCTCCAGCTCCGGCGGCGGGTTCTCCACACGGTAGGGCGCGGCCTCGGCCTGGATGGCGACCACGGACATGTGGTGGGCGACCACGTCGTGCAACTCGCGGGCGATGGTGGTGCGTTCCTCCAGCAGGGTGCGCCGGGAGCGCTCCTGCGCCGTCTCCGTCCGGTGCGCGGTCACCTCGCGCGCGGCGGCGCGCCGTACGTGCCAGACGGTGACGGCCAGCAGGACGAACGCGGACAGGATCAGGAAGGGCGCGGTGTTGACATAGGAATGCTCGTAGCCGAAGAGGCTCTGGGCCAGCAGCCCGTAGGCCCCGGTGACCAGCCACATCCAGGCCGCCGCGCGCGGCCGGGTCCGGATCGCCACGACGGTCAGCACGACGAGGTGGGAGAAGAAGTTGCCGGGCCTGAACGGCCAGGCGTCCGGTGTCATCCCCCCGATCGTCGAGACCGCGGTCGCCCCGAGGGACAGCCAGAAGGCCCCGACCGGGCGGACGAGCGTCAGCAGCACCGGGACCAGCACCAGCAGCCCGGCCGGTACCACCGGGAAGGCTCCGGTGTGCGACCCGGCGACCAGCATGCCGATCACGCCGAGCGCCGCCACCACGGCGTGCGGGGTCCAGGCCGCGTACTCGCGCATCCGGCCCGGCAGCCGCCCGGTCAGTCGGCCGTCGACGCTCATCCGGGGCAGCGGCCGGTAGGCGAAGGCGTCCTGGAACAGGTCCTGCCGCAGCCCGCGCAGGGCGTCCACGGCCAGCCGGTACTCCATGCTGCGGGACGCGGCCCCGCCGCCGGGTCGCGTGGTCTGCGTCTGGGGTGTCTCGGTCACCTGGCCACGGTAGGTCGCCGAGAGGGGCGCGGTCGTCACCAGTGAGAGGGGTCCTCGGGGATCCGTCTGAAGTACTACGGGGCCTCGGCCCGGTACGGACTCGGGTACGGGTACGGGGTCAGTAGCCCGACGGCCGTACCAGCCCCGACTCGTAGGCGAACACCGCGGCCTGAGTGCGGTCGCGCAGGCCCGACTTCACCAGGATGCGGCCCACATGCGTCTTCACCGTCTGCTCGGCCACGACGAGCCGCCCGGCGATCTCCGCGTTCGACAGACCCTGCGCGATGAGCGCGAGGACCTCCGTCTCCCGCTCGGTGAGATCTCCGACCCGTGCCTTGAGCGGGGCCCGCGGGGTGCTGTCGAGCCGGGAGAACTCGGCGATCAGACGCCGGGTGATCCCGGGGGCCAGCAGGGCGTCGCCCGCCGCCACCACCCGTACGGCTTCGGCGAGTTGGTCGGCGGAGGCGTCCTTGAGCAGGAAGCCGGAGGCCCCGGCGCGCAGGGCGTCGTACACGTACTCGTCGAGGTCGAAGGTGGTGAGCACCAGGACCTTGGGGTGCGGGGTCTTCGCGGTGATGCGGCGGGTGGCCTCGATGCCGCTGAGTTCGGGCATGCGGATGTCCATCAGGACGACGTCCGGGGCGAGTTCGGCGGCCCGCGCGATCGCGTCGAGGCCGTCGACGGCCTGCCCGACGACCTCGATGTCGGGCTGCACGTTGAGCAGCACCGTGAAGCCCTGCCGGACCATCATCTGGTCGTCGGCTATCAGGACGCGGATGGCGGGGCTCGTCATCGGTTCTCTTCTCCTGTCGGGCCGTCGGGCCGGTCACCCGGCTCGTCGTCGGGCTCGTCATCGGGTGGGAGGTCTGCCGGGCTGGGCAGGAAGCAGGTCACGGCGAATCCGCCGCTCGATGTCTCGGACGTGACGAGGGTGCCACCGAGCATCGCGGCACGCTCCCGCATCCCGAGCAGGCCGTGGCCCGCCCCCGGTGACGGTGAAGCCGGGCGCGTGGGGCGGGAGTTGACGACCCGCACCTGCACGCCCCGTGGAACGTAGCCGAGTTCGACCCGGACGGTGGAACCGGGCGCGTGCCGCAGCGCGTTGCTGAGGGCCTCCTGGACGATCCGGTACGCCGACAGCTCCACGCCGGAGGGCAGCGGGCGCACCTCACCGGTGGTCTCGGTCTCGACCTCCAGGCCCGCGGCGCGGGTGTTCTCCACCAGGGCGTCGAGCCGGTCGAGGGTGGGCTGCGGGGAGTCGGGGGCCGTGCCGGTGCCGCTGCCGATGCCGTACGGGTCCTCGGGGTTCTCCGCGCGCAGGACGCCGAGGACGCGGCGCAGTTCGGTGAGGGCCTCCAGCGCGTTCGCGCGGATGCCGTCCAGGTTCTCCCGCAGTTCGTCGGGCGGGTCCTTCACCAGGTGCGGGGCGACCTGGGCCTGGATGGAGATGACCGACATGTGGTGCGCGACGACGTCGTGCAGTTCGCGGGCGATGCGGTTGCGCTCCTCCAGGAGGGTGCGGCGGGCGCGCTCCTCGGCGGTGACGGTGCTGAGTTCGTCGAGTCGGGTCCGGGCCTCGCGTCGGCCGCGCAGCACGCCGCCGACGAGGACGACGACGAGGAAGACGACCAGCGCCGCCGGTGCGGTCTGCGAGGTTCTCACGGGGGCGGGCACGCAGAGGAGGGTCACCGCGGCGGTCACCGCGAGGACCTCGGCGCAGACGCGGGTGCGGGCCCGCAGAGCGAGCAGGAGCAGGACGACGGCGCACGCGAGGATGGACTGTGCCGTCCAGGGCCACGGCGGCAGGGACGCGGCACCCGGAAGCGGACGCGGTACGCCGACCGGATGCGGGACGACGAGCGCGGGCACCGCGGTGGACTCGGGCGACCGGGCGGACGGGGTGGTCAGCCGGGCGAACTGGTTGGCCACGACCATCGCCGCCAGCGACAGCCACCAGGCGGGCAGCGGACGCCACAGGGCGAGCACGACGGCCCCGCCCTGGACGAGCGCGATCGCCAGGGCAAGCCCGCTGGGCAGGCCGTAGTCGCCGGTCAGTTCGTTCGGCGCGGCGACCGTCAGGAGCAGCGCGATCAGGCCGACCAGGACATGCGGCGCGAGGCCGAGGCCGCGCGGACGCGACAGCGGCGGCAGGGGGGCGGCAGCGAACGTCCCCAGGTCGTCCCACAGGACCCGTGACAGCCTCCGCAAGCGGCGCGGCTTCTCGGGCCGGGCCACCTGCTCGGGCCCGGCCACCGGTTCTCGCCTCGCCGACGCCTCCCCCATCCGGACCACCCTAGGCACTGTCGATCACCCTGACTACGGCCGCCCGGCCCGGCGGACGGCCACCACGCGGGAGCCCCGGGCCCGGCGCGGCCCCTGTTCATGGATGCGGAACGTGTACCAGCACAGGGCGAGGACCAGGGCGAACACCGGCAGCCAGGCCAGCCGGGCGGCCACCCAGCCCAGGTCCTCGGGGGCGGTGTGCAGGCCCGGCAGGTGCCCGGCGAGCAGGCCGGTGGCGGTGGTCGCCATCAGGGCCGTCTGATGCCAGAGGAAGATCGTCATCGCGGAGAGGTTCACCAGCGCCACCGCCGCCCAGGCCAGGGGCCGTCGCATCGCCCGGCGCAGCGGTTCCCGCAGCAGCAGGGCCAGTCCGCACTGGGCGAGGCCGAAGGTGACCGCGGCCAGGGTCGGCGGGTCGAGGTTCGAGACGGCGGCGCCCGGAACGCCGACCATCGACGCCGGGTAACCGGCGAACACCACCAGCGCCGCGGTGGCCACTGCGCCGCACACCAGCAGCACCCAGCCCGCGCGGCGGCCGGTCAGCTCGCCGCGCGTCCAGCTCGCGCCCAGCGTGTACGGCACGAGCCAGCCCGCCGCGACGTTCACCCAGCCGAGCCAGGACGGCCCGCCGAGCCCGAAGCGGATCAGGTCGACGTGGAGGACGACGGCCAGGGGCCACAGCGGACTCAGCCGGGTCAGCAGCGGTGTCGCGGCCGTCAGCGCGGCGAAGACCAGCAGGAACCACAGCGGCGACAGGGCCAGCTTCACCAGGGTGTGGACCGTGTCGCCGTCCGCGCCGGACACCAGCAGACAGACCGTCGCGACCGTCCACAGCGTCAGGACCGCGGCGACGGGCCGGAACAGCCGGGCCGTACGGGCGCGCAGCCACGCCCCGTACGAGACGCCGCGCGCGCGTGCACTCGCGTACCCCTTGGTGGCCACATGGCCGCCCACCAGGAAGAACACGGCGAGCGTCTGGAACGCCCAGGAGATCGGGGTGAGCCAGGGCATGAAGTGCAGCGGGCTCGCGGTGCGCAGCGTGGCGCCGTCGGCGACCAGGGCGGTCACCAGCCAGTGGCCCACGACGACACCGAGGATCGCGAAGGCCCGCAGGGCGTCGACGGCGCGGTCCCGCTCCACGGGGGTGGCGGCGTCCACACGACGGGCCACGGTACGGAGGGTGCGTACGGGGCGCGGCGGCCGGTGGACGTCAACGGCCTTGGGTGCGGGGGCGGTTGCGATGCTCGCGGTGAGGACCGGCCGGTGGTGCCTCGTCCGGTCACGCATGGTCCGCCTCCGGTGTCCGGCCGAGCACGATCCGCGCGAGGTTGGCCACGCTGACCGAGCCCGGTGCGAAGTAGTCGCTGTGGCCGCCGTCGCCCGCGTCGAAGATCCGGGCGCCGTACGCCGGGGACACCGGGTCGGTGCCGAAGCCGACGGTCGTGCCGAACGCCGTCACCCGCGTGTGGGGCACATCGGCGATCCAGTCGCGGGCGCCGCGGGCCGCCCAGACGCGGGCGCGGGTGTGCAGGTCGGCGGCGGAGTCCACGCCGGTGCCGGGGCTGCCGACGAGGACGATGTCCCGTACGTCGGCGGCGGGCGCGGTGCGGGCGCAGACGACCGTGCCGTAGGAGTGGCAGAGGAGCGAGACATGAGCCGACGGGCCCACCAGGCCGCGCAGTTGACGCAGGAAGCGCGTCAGTCCGGGGGCCGCCTGCTCGGCCCGGCCCGGCGTGAGGGCGTCGGTGCTGAGCATCCGGGGCGTGTCGTAGCCGAGCCAGGCGATGACGGCGGTGCGGGGGCCCGTGCGGTGGTGCAGGGCGAGCGCGCCCGCGCGGAGGCGCCCGTAGGACTCCAGGGTCGTGTCGGAGCCGGGGACCAGGACCGCGATGTGCTCCGCCCGGGTCAGGTCGCCGAAGACCTCCGTCGCGCGTCCCGTGCCCCGGCCGTCGAAGGCCAGCAGGTCCCGGGACGTGGCGGCCAGCGCGCGGTCCGCCGCGGCGCGACGTCGGTCACCGGCCGCCGCGGCCATCCGCGCGGCCTCGGCGGCGCCCGCGCGGTTGGCCGCGTAGACCGTGGGGAGCGTGGCCGCCGACAGCGGGGGAAGCGCCGCCGGGGGCGGGGCCGGGACCTGGGGGCGCCCGGCGGCGGAGAGGGGCACGACGACACCGCCCACGACCAGGGCGGCGAGCAGCGCGCGCCACAGGCGGCCGGGGCGTGCGCCCGTCCGGCGCCCGGAGCCGCGCGTCGCCCTCTCGGTCTCGGCGCTCGCCGGTCCGCTCCCCCGTGGCCTCATGCCGCCCTCCCCTTCTGCCGGGCCGCTCAACGGCCTGCTCAGGAAGGGAAGTTACGAAGCGCGACGCGTCGTCGGCATCACGCCGGAGAACTCATCTCCGAGGTAGCTCTCAGGTATGACGGGTATGACGGAGCGGTCCGACGACTGCTCCATCTCGCCCTGTCCGTACGGGCGTCGGCGAGCGGCCTGGCTACCACGCGAGCTGCGCGATCTCCTCCGCCACCACCGCGCACGCGTCCGCGGCCGGGTCGATCAGCGGGAAGTGGCCCACGTCCTCCAGGAGGGTGAGGCCGACGACCTCGCCCGCCTTCGCCGCCGCGTCCGCGTACGACTCGGCGACCGCCTGCGGGACCACGTTGTCCGTACGGCCCTGGACGAGCGTCGTGGCGATACCGGTGGGGAGCAGCAGCGCCGGGTCCGTGTAGGGCTGCCGCTGTGCGAACAACGTCTGTCCACCGAGCAGTTGGCCCGCCGCACCGCCGCACACACCCAGCTCCTCGGCTCGGTGGAAGTCCGCGATCGGGGCGAGCGCCACGACACCGCGCAGCGGGGCCGGACGCTCCGTACGCCACGGGGCGTCCGACGGCAGGACATGGCGGGCCGCGATCCACAGCGCGAGGTGGCCGCCCGCCGAGTGGCCGGTGATCACCGTGCGGCGCACATCGGCCTGCGGCAGCGCCGCGCCGACCAGACCCGGCAGCGCGTCGAGCGCCGCCGCGACGTCGTCGAAGGTCTCCGGCCAGCGGCCCGCGACCGGCAACTCGGCGCCGTCCCCGCCCGGTTGCGTATGCGTGCCGTCGTCCGGGCCGCCCCTGCGGTACTCGACGTTCGCCACGGCGAAGCCGCGACGGGCCAGGAAGTCCGCGAACGGGGTGATGTGCAGGCGGTCGTAGGGCGCACGCCACGCGCCGCCGTGCAGCACGACCACGAGAGGGGCGGGCCCACCGGCCTCCTCCCCCTGCCGCGGGGCATAGAAGTCGATCACCTGGTCCGGGTGGTCGCCGTAGGCGGCGGTGGCGTCGGGCTCCACCGGCGGGTGCGCGAAGAGGGACGCCTCCTCCGCGTCGGCGGCATCGGCGGACGCGCCGTCCGGGCTTACGGAATCATGGCGCGCGGCGGCGTCCGGCATGCTCCAACCTCTCAGTGACGGAACGGAATTCGGTACGCGGTGGCCGGAATCCGACCGGCCGCCCGCGGGGACCGTACCAGGCGGGTGACCTGCGCTCCCATGGGGTTGTTCACGCACGGTGAGGCCATGGCGAACGCGACGTCCGGCGGTGGCGGGCGCGATGGTCCGCGGTGGCGGGCGCGACGTTCCCGCCGCCCCGCCCGCCACCGCCGAAGCGCCTCAGCGCAGCGTCTTCGCCAGGATCCGGGCCGCCCGCTCCACGTCCGCGAAGCCCACGTACAGCGGCGTGAAGCCGAACCGCAGCACGTCCGGCGGCCGGAAGTCACCGACCACACCGCCCGCGATCAGTCGCTTCATCACCTCGCCCGCGTCGGCGCAGCGCAGCGCCACCTGGCTGCCCCGCTCCGCGTGCGCGGCGGGCGTCAGGGACTCGACCGCGCCCTCGGGGACGTACGCGCTCACGCACTCCAGGAAGAAGTCCGTGAGCGCGAGGGACTTGGCGCGCACGGCCTCGATCGAGACGCCTTCCCACACCTCGAGCGCCGCCTCCAGCGCGAGCATCGACAGGATGTCCGGGGTGCCGACCCGACCGCGCGGCGCGCCCGCCGCCGGTGCGTAGTCGGCGCTCATCCCGAACGGGTCCGTGTGCGAGTTCCAGCCCGGCAGCGGGGAGTCGAAGCGGTCCTGCGCCTCCCGGCGCACATACAGGTACGCCGGTGAACCCGGCCCGCCGTTCAGGTACTTGTAGGTGCAGCCGACCGCCAGATCGACCCCGTGGACGTCCAGCCCGACCGGCAGCGCGCCCGCGCTGTGGCACAGGTCCCAGACGGCGTACGCGCCCGCCGCGTGCACGGCGGCCGTCAGGGACGGCAGATCGTGCAACCGGCCGGTGCGGTAGTCGACGTGGTTCAGCAGGACCGCCGCCGTCCGCCCGGACAGCGCCTCGGGCACCTGCGCCGGGGTCACCGGGCGCAGCGTGCACCCCGTCATCCGGGCCGCCGAGGCGGCGATATAGCCGTCCGTCGGGAACGTCGTCGCGTCGACGAGGATCTCGTCCCGCCCGTCCCCGTCCTCGGCGGCCATGCGGACGGCCGCCACCAGGGCCTTGAAGACGTTCACGCTGGTCGAGTCGCCGACCACGATCTGTCCGGGGGCCGCCCCGACCAGCGGGGCGATGCGGTCGCCGATCCGCTCCGGCGCCGTCCACCAGCCGCTCTCCTCCCAGGAGCGGATCCGCAGCGATCCCCACTGCCTGCGGACGACGTCCTCCAGCCTGCCGGGAACGGCCGCGGGCAGCGCGCCCAGCGAGTTCCCGTCGAGGTAGACCGCGTCGTCGAGCACGAACTGCCCGCGCTGCGCGGCCAGTTCGTCGGCCGCGTCCAACTCCTGTGCTTTCGCCGTCAGTTCAGACATAGGACCGCGCCGTCCACAGCTCGGGGAACACGCTCTTCTGCGCCCGCTTCTCCAGCCAGGCCACCCCGGCGGAGCCGCCCGTACCGGCCTTGGCGCCCATCGCGCGCCGGGTGGCCAGCAGATGGTCGTTGCGCCAGCGCCACACCAGTTCGGCGACGTCGGTCAACGCCTCGCCGAGCCGGGCGAGTTCGCCCTCCGGATCACCGCGGTAGATCTCGGCCCAGACCGCCTCGACCTGCTCCGAGGGCTCGTAGCGCCGGGAGACGTCGCGGGTGAGCAGGGCGTCCGGGATCACGTGGCCGCGGCGCGCGAGCAGCCGCAGCACCTCGTCGTACAGGCACGGCTCGTGCAGCGCCTTCTCCAGATCGGCGTGGGCGCGCGGCGCGCCCCGGTGCGGGACGAGCATGGACGCGGACTTCTCGCCGAGCAGGAACTCCAGGCGGCGGTACATCACCGACTGGAAGCCGGAGCCCTCGCCGAGGGCCGAGCGGTAGGCGTTGAACTGGGCGGGCGTGAGCTGGGCCAGGGGCCGCCAGGACGCGTTCAGCGCCTCCAGCTCCCGCGCGGATCTCTTCAGCGCGTCGATCGCCGCCGGTACCCGGTCCTCGGTCAGGGCCTGCGCGGCGGTCTCCCACTCATGGACGAGGACGGTGAACCACAGCTCCATGACCTGGGTGGTGACCAGGAAGACCATCTCTCCGGGGTCGTCGGAGAGGGTGTGCTGGAGATGGGTGAGGACGTCCGCCTTCACATAGTCCTCGTACGGCGTCGTGCCTTGGAAGTCGAGATGCGGAGTCTCGGGCTCCTGAGCCGCGTGGGACTGGTGAGCCGGTTGGGACATCGCTGTCTCCTGTGGGTGTGCTCGGGTAGCGGTCCGCCCCTGCCGATGCCGGCACGGGGGCCCCGGTCCCCACCTGGCATCCTGCGCAACACACCCGCGCACCGCAAGGCCCGCCCGGCAGCGGGCGGGCCCTGATCCGGGGCCGGCCCGGCTAGCCGAGCGTCTGGGCGGCGGTCGGCGAGGAGTCCTTGAGGAACTGCGTGCAGCGCTCGTACTCCTCCTGCTCGCCGATGCCCTCGGCGGCGCGGGCGAGGGCGTGCAGGGCGCGCAGGAAGCCGCGGTTGGGCTCGTGCTCCCACGGCACGGGGCCGTGGCCCTTCCAGCCGCCCCGCCGCAGGGAGTCCAGGCCGCGGTGGTAGCCCGTTCGGGCGTAGGCGTACGACTCGACGACCGCGCCGCGCTCGAAGGCGTCGTCGGCCAACTGCGCCCAGGCCAGCGAGGAGGCGGGGTAGCGGGCGGCGACCTCGGCGGGCGCGGTCCCGTTCGCGAGCAGCTCGCGCGGCTCCGGGTCGTCGGGGAGACGGGTCGGGGGCGGGCCCCCGAGGAGGTTCTCGTGAAGAGTCATGGGACCAGTGTGGAGCACCACCCCGGGACCGTGACCGACGGTGTCGGCACTGGCTAATGCTTCGTGCCGGGCGTGCTCGGTTCCCGGCTGGTGCTTCGTGCCGGGCGTGCTCGGGCTAGGGCCTCTCGCGCTTCGTGCCGGGTGCGCCCGGTCCGCGGCGTGGCTCCAGCGGTGGGGTCGTCACGCAGCCGTGGACGCGGCACTCGGGGCGGCGGCCGTCCGGTGCCTGACGGCGGATCGTGGCGAAGGCGAGTACCGCCCCGGCCACCAGGACCCCCGCGCAGATCGGCATCGCGCGCCGGAACGCGGCGTCGAAGGCGTCCGCCGAGCGGTACGCCTCCGGGCCCATCCCGGCGAGCAGCGGCAGCGCGGCCACCGCGACCAGACCGGCCGCGCGGGCCGCCGCGTTGTTGATACCGCTGGCCAGACCGGCCTGGCCGGTGTCCACCGAGGCGAGCACGGTGGCCGTCAGGGGCGCGACCAGGGTGACCATGCCCGCACCCATGACCAGCAGCGCGGGCAGCACGTCGACGACATACCCGGCGTCCTTGCCGACGCGCAGCATCAGCAGCAGCCCGGCCGCGCACAGCAGCGGGCCGACGGTGAGCGGGATACGCGGCCCGATGCGTTCGGCGAGGGCGCCCGAGCGGGACGAGAAGAGCAGCATGAGGACGGTCGTGGGCAGCAGCGCGGTACCGGCGCGCAGCGCCGAGTAGCCCGCCACCACCTGGAGCTGGAGCGCGGTGAGGAAGAAGAAGCCGCCGAACGCCGCGTAGACGCAGAGGGTCACCAGGTTGACCGCGGTGAACTGGCGGGAGGCGAAGACGGCGGGCGGCATCATCGGGTTGTCGCGGTGCCTCTCGATGTACACGAAGGCGGCGCCCGCGGCGATCCCCGCGAGCGCCGTGACGACCACGGGCAGGGAACCGCCGCGGGCCTCGATGAGCGCGTACGTCACCAGGGCGAGGGACAGCGCGCCCAGGGCCGCGCCGAGGACGTCGAACCGGCCGGGGGCGCGGGCGCCGGAGGACTCGGGGACATGCCGCAGGGCGATGGGCGCGCAGACCAGCGCCAGCGGGATGTTGAGCAGGAACACCCAGCGCCAGCCGGGGCCGTCCACCAGCCAGCCGCCGAGGAACGGCCCGATGGCCGCACCGATGCCGCCGAACCCGGACCACAGACCCACCGCCCGCGCACGGTCGTCGGGGTGGAACGAGGCCTGGATGAGCGCGAGCGAGCCGGGCGTGAGCAGGGCGCCGCCGACGCCCTGGAGCGTACGGGCGGCGATGAGGATGCCGGTGCCGGGGGCGAAGCCGCACAGCAGCGAGGCGGCGGCGAACCAGACGACCCCGAGGACGAAGATCCGGCGGCGGCCGAAGCGGTCGCCGAGCGCGCCGCCGAGGAGCAGCAGACCGGCGAGCGTGACCAGATAGGCGTTGACGGTCCACTGGAGCGCGGCGAGGCTCGCGTCGAAATCGCGGCCGATGTGGGGCAGGGCGACGTTGACGACGGTGGAGTCCAGCAGCACCATGCTGGAGCCGAGCACGGTCGTCAGCAGGATCCACTTCCCCTGCGGGGAGCCGAACCTGACGGCGGGGACCTGCCGCGCGACGTCAGCCATGCCGCGATCATCCCGCGGCGAGGGGCACGTGGCCAGAGGGCGAGGAGCCCGGCGCCGCGATGGCACCGGGCTCCTCGTGACAGCCGCTCACCGGCTGAACCGAGTCGTCGAGCGGGTTACTTCGCCCGCGTACCGGCCGACCGGAGGTGGCCGCAGGCCTCGACGACGCGCTTGGCCATCGACGCCTCGGCCACCTTGCCCCACGTGCGCGGGTCGTAGGTCTTCTTGGAGCCGACCTCGCCGTCGACCTTCAGGACGCCGTCGTAGTTCTTGAACATGTGGTCGGCGACCGGACGCGTGAAGGCGTACTGCGTGTCGGTGTCGATGTTCATCTTGACCACGCCGTTCTCCAGCGCCGTCAGGATCTCCTGCTCGCTGGAGCCGGAGCCGCCGTGGAAGACGAAGTCGAACGGCTGGCTGCCGGCGGGCTGCCCGTACCGGGCGGCGACACCCTCGTTCAGCTCCTTCAGCAGGTCGGGGCGCAGGACCACGTTGCCCGGCTTGTACACGCCGTGCACATTGCCGAACGAGGCGGCCAGCAGATAGCGGCCCTTGTCGCCCAGGCCCAGCGCCTCGGCCGTGCGGAGCGCGTCGTCGACCGTGGTGTAGAGGGAGTCGTTGATCTCGTGGGAGACGCCGTCCTCCTCGCCGCCGGTCGGGGTGATCTCGACCTCCAGGATGATCTTCGCGGCGCGGGCGCGCTCCAGCAGCTCCTGGGCGATCTTGAGGTTGTCGGCGAGGGTCTCCGCGGAGCCGTCCCACATGTGGGACTGGAACAGCGGGTTCTCACCGCGGGCGACGCGCTTCTCGGAGAGCGCCAGCAGCGGGCGGACGTACCCGTCGAGCTTGTCCTTCGGGCAGTGGTCCGTGTGCAGCGCGATGTTGACCGGGTACTTCTCGGCGACGATGTGCGCGAACTCGGCCAGCGCCACGGCGCCGGTGACCATGTCCTTGCTGTACTGGCCGCCCAGGAACTCGGCGCCACCCGTGGAGATCTGGACGATGCCGTCGCTCTCGGCCTCCGCGAAGCCGCGCAGCGCAGCGTGCAGGGTCTGGGAGGAGGTCACGTTGATGGCCGGGTAGGCGAACTTGCCTGCCTTCGCCCGGTCGAGCATCTCGTTGTAGACCTCGGGGGTTGCGATGGGCATCTGTCCGCTCCTTGTATGTGCGGGGTGACGTACTGCTCTTTACGGCCCTGACCTAGGGGGCGACATCATCGTCATCCCCATCTTTCCAGACTTGCCCCGTTGCCAGGCCCGGACGTCCCGGCCTGTGGACAACCCCGCGACCGACCGCCGACCGGCCGACCGCGACACCGACCGGCCGTCAGTCCAGGCCCAGCTCGTCCTTGCCGTACGCGAAGAGGTACGGCACCCCGGCGCCTTCCTGGATCTTCTCGGCGACACCCATGTCCCGGTCGACGATCGTCGCGACGGCGACCACCTCGGCGCCCGCCTCCCGTACCGCCTCCACCGCGGTGAGCGGGGAGCCGCCCGTGGTCGAGGTGTCCTCGACGACCAGGACCCGGCGGCCCTTGATCTCCGGGCCCTCCACGCGCCGCTGCAGGCCGTGCGCCTTGGCCGCCTTGCGGACGACGAAGGCGTCCAGCTTGCGGCCGCGCGCCACCGCCGCGTGCAGCATGGCCGTCGCGACCGGGTCCGCGCCCATGGTCAGACCGCCGACCGCGTCGAACTCCAGGTCCTCGGTCAGGTCGAGCAGCACCTGGCCGACCAGCGGCGCGGACTCGCCGTCGAGGGTGATGCGGCGCAGGTCGACGTAGTAGTCGGCCTCCAGACCCGAGGAGAGGGTCACCTTGCCGTGCACCACGGCCTTGTCCTTGATCTGCTGCAGAAGGGCGCCACGAACGTCACTCATACGGGCCAGCTTACGGGCGCCGCAGGGCCCCGTGACGCACCGCACCTCACAGGCGGCGCCAGCGCCAGGTGGTCGAGGCCTCCAGCGGCTCGATGGGCGTGACCAGGCGGGGAAGGGTGTTGAGGCCATTGGGCGGCCCGGTCTGCGGCTCCACGCACACCGCCTCCGGCTGCTCGTCGTACACCACCACCCACTCCTCACGGCTGGTGACGTTCAGCTCCAGCTTCTTTGGCCAGGTCAGCGTGACGTCGACGCCGTCGGGCATGCCGAAGCAGTCGTCCCACGGGCCCGGCTTCGGATCCACGCGATGCCCGGTGGGCAACTGGTCCTCGCCGCGCTCCTCCTGCCAGGCCGGGGTGAAGTCGAGGCGTACGTCCGCGCCGCCGAGGCTGCGGTTGAACCAGGGGTGCCAGCCGAGCTGGGCCGGGAACGAGGACGCGAACGTCTCCACGGACATGGTGAGCGTGAGGGCGTCCTCGCCGAGGGACACGACCTGGGTGACATGGCCGGTGTGGGGCCAGGGGGCGGCCAGGTCGTAGGTGAGAACGGCCTCGGTCCGGTCCGCGCGGGCCACCCGCCAGGCGGCGTCCCGGGCGGTGCCGTGGATGGCGTGCGGCGGGGCGTTGAGGGGCATCTGATGGACCGTGCCGCCGTCGCGGAACCTGCCGTCCCGGATCCGCCCGCACCAGGGCACCATCGGGAAGCACCCGAACCGCTCACCCTGGCGCAGCAGTTCCGTACCGCCGACGCGCAGGCTCGTCACGCGCCCGCCGTTGCCCGGCGCCAGCACCACTTCCGCGTCTCCCGCGGCCAACGTGATCTCGTCGTTGCTCACGAGGCGACCCTACTGGGACCCGTCGACGGGCGGGCGCCGACGGGCAGACGGGCATGGGTACGCCCTGCGGTGACCCATCGGCGCACCTGTGGCGGCCCGTCAGCGGCGGCGGCGCAGCAGTCGTCCCGCCACGATCGCCGAGGCCACGAGCAGGGCCGCCGCCGGCGCTGCCCAGCGCAGGGTCGCGGTGGACGCGACGGTCTCCGGGGCGGGGACCGGGGCGTAACGGCCGCGCGGGGGCGCGTGATCGACCTCTTCGGCGCTGCGGCCGATCATCGTGCGCCGGGCGTGCGCCGCCTCCGCAGGGGGTTCGTCCTCGTCGGCGAAGCCCCGTGCGGCACGGCGGTCGGAACGGCGGTCGGCATCGGAACCACGCGCGGAGTCCTCCTCGTCGGCGAACGGATCGAGGGAGGACGGGGGCACCTCGGTCTCGAAGACCGACGGCGCCGGAGGCTCCGCCCGCTGCTCGGCGGACTTCGGGGACGCCGCCGTGGCCTCCCCTTCCCCGAGGCGCTGCGCGAACCGCCCGAGCAGCCGCGCCGCCGCCGCGGTCACCGTGTCACCGGGCAGCTCCGCGATCCTGCCGTCAGCCGTGGCCGCGGCCGTGAAGGCGACCGTCGTGCCGTCCGGGGCCGCACGCAGGCGTACGGCCAGCGACAGCTTCACCGTGCCGCTGCCGCGCGCCTCCGTCGCCTCGCCCTCCAGCGTGTACGGGCCGTCGCCGTCGCCCGTGACCCGCAGGGCGCCGCGATAGGTGATCGTGTGGCCCCCGATCCGTACCTTCAGCCGACCGGCGACGGGCTCCTTGCCCGCGTCCTGCTGGAACCCGGGGATCGCGCGGGCCACCCGGGCGGGGTCGGCCAGCGCCTCGCCGAGCCGCTCGACAGGAACCGGTACGAACACCTCATGCTCCATGTCAGCCGAGCCTACCCAGCCTGGCCCGGCACGCACCCATGCAGCACAGGATTCGCGACCGCCGCCCGCGTATCCGCCCGCCACGGGGCGCCCGGCTCATCCGCCGTACCGCGGATGCACCAGCGTCGACACCGGCAGCCCGCGCACCCGGGTCCGCTCCACCGCGCGCGCGTCCTCCCCGAGGGCGGCGCGGGTCAGCGTGCGGGGGCGCGGCCCGCCCGGGTCCAGGGTGAGCGCCGGGCGGCTTCGGGCGGCCAGGACGAAACCCCAGTCGCCTCCCGTCGCGTGCGCGTGCTCGGGCTCCGGGGCGCGCCCGGCGACGCGGTACGGGGCCGTCCGCAGGCCCGCGGCGCGGATCGTCGTCTCGACCGTCCAGTAGGCGCGCGGGGCCGCGGCCACCGGGCCCGCGTGCACCACCAGCCGGCCGCCGGGGGCGAGGACCCGCCGGGCCAGGCCGTAGAACTCCTGTGCGTACAGCTTGGTGCTGGAGGTGTCGCCGGGCTCCGGGAGGTCCGCGATCACGACGTCGTACGTCCGCCGGGTCTGCCTCAGCCAGTCGAACGCGTCCGCCGTCCGCACCCGGACGCGCGGGTCGGCGAAGGCGCGGTCGTTGAGCGCGGCCAGGGCCCGGTCGCTGCGGGCCAGGCGGACCAGCGCCGGGTCCGGTTCGACCACCTCGACCCGGCGCACGCCGGGATGCCGCAGCGCCTCGCGCGCCGCGAGGCCGTCGCCGCCGCCGAGGACCAGCACGCGCGCGTGGGGGCCGCCGCTCAGCGCGGGCAGCACGAGCGCCTCGTGGTAGCGGCGTTCGTCGCGGCTGCTCGCCCGCAACCGGCCGTCGAGGAAGAGAGCGAGGGGGCGGCCTCGGACACCGCCGGTGAGCACCACCTCCTGGGCGCCGGTCTGCAAGGCGACCCGTACCTGCCCGCCGTACATCGCCTGGCGGGCCGCCCGCTCGAAGTCGTCGACCAGGAGGGCCGCCGTGCCGAGCACGGCCAGCACGAGGACGTTGGTGACCAGCAGCAGCCGTCTGCCGCGGCGGGACAGGTCCCGCCGGAACAGGCCGAGGGCGAGGGCGCCGCCCGCGACCGCGTTGACCGCGCCCGTGAGCAGGGCGCCCGTCAACTGGCCGAACCACGGCAGCAGCAGGAAGGGGAACGCGAGACCGCCGACCAGCGCGCCCACGTAGTCCGCCGCGAACAGGTCCGCGACCGCGCCGCCCGCGTCCTGGCGGCGGATGCGCTGGATCAGCTCCATGAGCAGCGGCACCTCGGCGCCGATGAGCAGCCCGATGGCGAGCGAGAAGACGACCAGCAGACAGCGCGGGCCGCCCGGCCCGCCACCGCCCCAGGCGAAGACCGCGTACAGGGCCATCGCACTGCACCCGCCGACGAGCGCGAGCGCCGCCTCGAGGGCGCCGAAGCCCGCGGCGGCCCGGCAGCGCAGCCGCTTCGCGGCGAGCGAGCCGATCCCCATCGCGAAGACCATCACGGACAGCACGATGGAGGCCTGCGTGACCGAGTCGCCGATCAAGTACGAGGCGAGGGCGACGAGTTCGAGTTCGTACACCAGGCCGCAGGCCGCGCAGACGAACACGCCGACGAGGACGAGGAACCGTCCGGTGCCGGGGCGTACGGGCAGCCGCGCCTGACCGAGGGCGCCCTCCCCCCAGGGGGCCGGGGCGCCGGGTGGTGCGGGCGCGTGCGGTTCGATCACGTTCGGAACGCTACGTCGGACTTGTGAGACACCTTGTCACCCACAGGTGTGGACTTCCGTCGGCCCCTTAACGTCCACCCGCGTTCGCGTCGCCACCAACTGACTGTCCTGCGGGTACGCGTGCCACGTGCGCCACTGGACCTGGCCCTCGCGGCGCTGGGCCACCATGGCCGTGAACGCGTGCGGACTGCCGGGGAAGACGCCCGCCAGGCCGTGGGGATGGTCGGAGACCAGGGCCAGCAGCTCCTGGGCCCGGCCCTCGAAGGAGGGCGGGGACAGGACCTCGACCCGGGCCGCGAATTCGTACTCCCAGTCGCCGACCCGCTCGGCGACCCCCAGCGGCAGCGGGGTGCTGGAGCCGGGGATGCAGGCCACGGTCTCCGAGCAGGTGCCCCGCGCCTCCTTGAGGAGCACCTGGTGGGACGCGCCGAGCAGTCTCAACTGGAGCTGCGCGCCGGAGAGTTCGAGGTCGAGCGTGGCCAGCGCGGGCAGCGGCTCCCGGCCCAGGGTCCAGGCGAGGTCGGCCGCGCGGGTATCGGTGTAGGAGGTGTTCAGGGTCGTGAGCATGGATCGGCTCCGCTAGGACACACAGGGGGAGGGGTTCCAGCGCACCCGGTCGGGCACCGGGGATCGGCCGACTCTGACTCTGCCGACCGGGCGGAACGTCCGGGTGGGCCCGGTCCGGAGCAGCGCTGCGGTCATGGGGTCCGCAGGGCCTCCGGGGGCTGCGTTGATGAGTGAGAGCGAACCACGAACTGCGCCGCCGCAACAGCGTTTTTACCCAAGTCCGTACGGTTTTCATCTCACTGAGGGCTCCCCAGCGCACCCGCCCGACCAAGGCGTACGCCCGAAGCGCGGGACGGGGTGGCGTACGCCCTGATCCCGCGCGCTGCCGAGCGCACGCCCTACGCGTGACACCACTGACGTGCGCTCCCGCGCCCGGCCGGACGAGTGACGCGTCCGGCTCCCGGCGGTGTCAGTTACCGCCGCCGCACCCTCCGCCCCCGCCGCACGAGGACCCGCCACCGCAGGAGTGGCCGCCCCCGCCGCAGGAATGGCCGCCACCGCACGAGTGGTGCCCGCCCGAATGCCCGCCCGAATGTCCACCCGAGTGGCCACCCGAATGTCCGCCCGAGTGCCCACCCGACGACGAATCGTTGTCGGACCCCGCCCACCAGCTCCCGCTGTCGCCGCCGGTGCCACCACTGCTCGCGCTGCCACCACTGCTGCTACCGCTGCCGCCGCGCAGCCGCTTCCCGCCCCGCGCCGACCCCGACGACCCGCGCACCGACCCGCGCGCGGACGTCCCGCGCCCCACCGGCCGCTGCGGAACCCGCTTGGTCCTACGGCTCCTGACCACCAGGAACACCACCACGATGCCGACGACCGCCAGCCCGATACGGGTGATCATGACGTCGCCCCCCTCTCGTCTCCCCCGACCTTCGGTTCCCCGAAGCGACCCGCCGTGGGTCCCTTCGTGACCAGGGAATGCCCCATGTCCCACTTGCCGAAGCAGAGTTGAGGAACTCCAGAGCTTGGGCGCAGGATGGCGCCCATGACCTCCAGCGCGCGACCCCTCCTCAACCGTCGGCTCGCCGAGTTCGGGACGACGATCTTCGCCGAGATGTCGGCCCTCGCCCTGAGCACCGGGGCGATCAACCTCGGACAGGGATTCCCCGACACGGACGGCCCGGAAGAGATCCGTGAGGCCGCCGTGCGGGCGCTGCGCGACGGGCGCGGCAACCAGTACCCGCCGGGCCCCGGCGTCCCCGAACTGCGGACGGCCGTCGCCGCGCACCAGCAGCGGTGGTACGGGCTCACGTACGACCCCGACACCGAGGTGCTGGTCACCGCGGGCGCGACCGAGGCGATCGCCGCGACCCTGCTCGCGCTGGTCGAACCCGGCGACGAGGTGATCGCCCTGGAGCCGTACTACGACTCGTACGCCGCCTGCATCGCCATGGCGGGCGGGCGACGCGTGCCGGTCACCCTGCGCCCGCAGGACGGCCCTGACGCCGTCTTCCGGCTGGATCTCGACGAACTGCGGGACGCCGTCACCGACCGCACCCGGCTGCTGCTGATCAACACCCCGCACAACCCCACCGGAACCGTGCTCACGCGGGACGAGTTGCAGGCGATCGCGGACCTCGCCGTCGAGCGCGATCTGCTCGTCGTCACCGACGAGGTCTACGAGCATCTGGTCTTCGACGGCGAGCACCTGCCCCTCGCGTCCTTCCCCGGGATGCGCGAGCGCACCGTGACCCTCTCCTCCGGCGGCAAGAGCTTCTCGTTCACCGGCTGGAAGGTCGGCTGGGTGACAGCCGCGCCCGCGCTGATCAGCGCGGTGCGCTCGGCCAAGCAGTTCCTGACGTACGTGTCGTCCGGGCCGTTCCAGTACGCCGTCGCCGAGGCCCTCGCGCTCCCGGACAGCTACTACGAGGCGCTCAGGACGGAGCTGCGCGCCAAGCGGGACCTGCTGGCCTCGGGGCTCTCCCGGGCCGGCTTCTCGGTGTTCCGGCCCGCGGGCACGTACTTCGTCACCACCGACATCCGCCCCCTCGGCGAGAGCGACGGCTTCGCCTTCTGCCGCGCCCTGCCGAAGCGCGCGGGGGTCGTCGCCATCCCGAACGCGGTCTTCTACGACCACCGCGAGGCGGGCGCCCCCTTCGTCCGCTTCGCCTTCTGCAAGCGCACGGAGGTCCTGGAGGACGCGGTCCAGCGGCTCACGGCCCTGGCGGGCTGACGGGGCGGCCGGGCGCGAGGTCTGTCCACAGCCTGTGGATGACATCGCGCCCCCGCGAGCGCCGGGCACGGATACGGACGACGCGGATACGGACAGCGAGAGCCCGGCCGGGGCACGCCGTCGTGGTGACGCGCGCCCCGGCCGGGCTCTCCTCCGGGGGCCTCGGGCCCCCTACTCTTCGTCGGTCTCGGGGCGGTCCGTGCGGTCCGTGCGGTCCGTACCGTCCGTGCCGTCGACGTCCTCGGCGAGGCCGAGCTGCTCCACGAGCCACCGGTCGAACTCGATGGCGGCCCGCACCCAGCTCACGGTCGAGGAGACGAAGTGCTCCAGGCTGACACCCGTGCCGATCAGCATCTGCGCCTCACCGATGAGGCGGACGGTGCCGTCGTCATGCGTGTGGGTGTAGACCTTGGGCCACAGGGTGCGCCGGTTCCAGTCGTCGAGAGACTCCAGCAACTGCGGCTTCTCGTCGATCTTGTGCGGCCGGTCGTAGAACGTCCGCACCGAGAAGACCTGCTGCTCCCCCTCGCCGCGGAACATGAAGTACGTACGGAACTCCTCCCACGGCGCGACGAGGTCACCCTCTTCGTCGACAACGTGCTTGAGCTCCATCTGGTCCAGGAGCTGCTTCACAAGGTCCTGATCCGGAACGACGGGGCCCGCCGGTCCTTGCGGCTGCGGTTCGGGCTGGCCCCCGAAATTCGGAATCGAGGACGGGTCGATGCTCACCGTGTTCTTCCCTTCGTACGGATTCCGCCATCCTCCCTCATCCGGGGCGGGGGGTGGCAAGACCTGACCGGGTCGTGTCAGCCAAGGGCTGACACGACCCGGTGGCCCCGGACTCGCGCGGCGCTCCTACAGCGTCTTCCCGGTCGCCCGGCCCACGGTCAGGCCGTCGCCGGAGGCGGCCACCCGGACCGTGTCGCCGTCCTTGACCTCGCCGCTCAGGATTTCCCTGGCGAGCCGGTCGCCGATGGCGGTCTGGACGAGGCGGCGCAGCGGGCGGGCACCGTACGCCGGGTCGTTGCCCTCGTCCGCGAGCCAGGCCAGCGCCTCGGGCGTGATCTCCAGGGTCAGCCGCCGCTCGGCCAGCCGCGCAGCGAGCCGGTCGATCTGGAGCCGGGCGATCCGCTGGAGTTCGTCCTTCTCCAGGGCCGAGAAGACCACCAGGTCGTCCAGCCGGTTGAGGAACTCCGGCTTGAAGGACACCCGGACGACCTCCAGCACCTGCTCCTTCTTCTCCGCGGCGCTCGTGACCGGGTCGACGAGGAACTGGCTGCCCAGGTTCGAGGTGAGGATCAGGATGGTGTTGCGGAAGTCGACCGTCCGCCCCTGGCCGTCCGTCAGCCGTCCGTCGTCCAGGACCTGGAGCAGGATGTCGAAGACCTCGGGGTGCGCCTTCTCGACCTCGTCCAGCAGGACCACGCTGTACGGGCGCCGGCGCACCGCCTCGGTGAGCTGGCCGCCCTCCTCGTAGCCGACGTATCCGGGCGGGGCGCCGACCAGCCGGGCGACGCTGTGCTTCTCGCTGTACTCCGACATGTCGATCCGGACCATCGCCCGCTCGTCGTCGAAGAGGAAGTCGGCGAGCGCCTTGGCCAGTTCGGTCTTGCCGACGCCGGTCGGGCCGAGGAAGAGGAACGAGCCGGTCGGGCGGTCCGGGTCGGCGATACCGGCACGGCTGCGGCGTACGGCGTCCGAGACCGCGCGGACGGCTTCGGTCTGGCCGATGAGCCGCCTGCCGATCTCCTCCTCCATGCGCAGCAGCTTCTGGGTCTCGCCCTCCAGGAGGCGTCCGGCGGGGATGCCGGTCCAGGAGGCGACGACGTCCGCGATGTCGTCGGCGCCGACCTCGTCCTTGACCATCGTGTCCTTGGCGGCCTCCTCCTCGGCCTGCGAGGCGGCCTCCAACTCCTTCTCGACGGTGGGGATCTCGCCGTACAGCAGCTTGGAGGCGCTGTCGAAGTCCCCGTCGCGCTGGGCGCGTTCGGCCTGGCCGCGCAGGTCGTCCAGGCGCTCCTTCAGCTCACCGACGCGGTTGAGGGACTGCTTCTCCTTCTCCCAGCGGGCGGTCAGGCCGCGCAACTCCTCCTCCTTGTCGGCGAGATCGCGGCGCAGCTTGTCCAGGCGCTCCCTGGAGGCCTGGTCGGTCTCCTTGCTCAGCGCCAGCTCCTCCATCTTCAACCGGTCGACGGATCGCTGGAGTTCGTCGATCTCGACCGGAGAGGAGTCGATCTCCATCCGCAGCCGCGAGGCCGACTCGTCCACCAGGTCGATGGCCTTGTCGGGCAGGAAGCGGGAGGTGATGTAGCGGTCGGAGAGGGTGGCCGCGGCCACCAGCGCGCTGTCCGCGATCTGGACCTTGTGGTGGGCCTCGTAGCGGCCCTTGAGCCCGCGCAGGATCGCGATGGTGTCCTCGACGGTCGGCTCGGCGACCAGCACCTGCTGGAAGCGCCGCTCCAGGGCCGGGTCCTTCTCGATCCGCTCGCGGTACTCGTCCAGGGTCGTGGCGCCGACCATGCGCAGCTCGCCGCGGGCCAGCATCGGCTTGAGCATGTTGCCGGCGTCCATGGCGGAGTCGCCTCCGGCACCGGCGCCCACGACGGTGTGCAGCTCGTCGATGAAGGTGATGATCTGGCCGTCGGAGTCCTTGATCTCGGCGAGGACGGTCTTCAGGCGCTCCTCGAACTCACCGCGGTACTTCGCGCCCGCGACCATGGCGCCCAGGTCGAGCGCGACCAGCCGCTTGTTCCTGAGGGATTCGGGCACGTCGCCCTTCACGATCCGCTGGGCGAGCCCCTCGACCACGGCGGTCTTGCCGACGCCGGGCTCACCGATGAGGACCGGGTTGTTCTTCGTCCGGCGGGACAGCACCTGGACGACGCGGCGGATCTCGTGGTCCCGGCCGATGACCGGGTCCAGCTTGCCCTCGCGCGCGGCGGCGGTGAAGTCGGTGCCGAACTTCTCGAGCGCCTTGTACTGGCCCTCCGGGTCCGGGGTCGTCACCCGGCGTCCTCCCCTGCTCTTCTGGAACGCGTCCGACAGCTTCTTCGCGTCGGCGCCGTGCTGGGAGAGTACGTCGCCCGCGGCGCCGCCCTTCGCGGCGATCCCGATGAGCAGATGCTCGGTGGAGAGGTACTCGTCACCGAGGTCCTTGGCGCGCTTGCTCGCGTCGGCGATCACGGCGAGCAGCTCGCGGTTCGGCTGGGGCGGCGCGACGGTCGAGCCGGTCACGCTCGGCAGCGCGGCAAGTACGCGTTCGACGCCGCCGCGTACGGACGCCTGGTCGGCGTCCACGGCGGCCAGCAGATCGATGATGTTCTCGTTGTCCTGCCCCTCGAGCAGCGCGAGGAGCAGGTGGGCGGGGGTGAGGTCCGGGTGCCCCTCGGACACGGCACGGTTGGTTGCCGCGTTGATCGCGTCCCGGCTCCTGTTGGTCAGCTCGGCGTCCACGTTCGCGTTCTCCTCCTTGCGTCCGGCAGCGCTCAGCCGTCTCCACTCGCACGATGACTTGAGCAACGTGCACAAAGTTGAGTCTATTCCACTCAAGGTGGCGGGAGGGAGGGGGACCGGTCGAGTTCCGATCCGGTCCGGGCATGCGAACGCCCCGCTGCCGCACGAGCGGCGAGGCGGGGCGGGTGACCGCGGGTCGCGTACGCGGGGAAACGACAGCGGCGTCACCGTGTTCAGGTCACGGTGACGCCGCTGCGGGGGGAAGCACCTGAGCGATTCTTGCGACGGGGGATCGCGTCAGGCGCTGCGGGGGGTAGCTGAGAGAGTGCGTACGTCCGGGGTCTCGGACTGTGCCAGCCGATGGTCGCGCTGGTCGAGGTTCACAAAGATCATTCCGTACCGTATGGCACACCGGACGGGACGCGGCGCCCCCCGAGGCCGCCGCATGAGCCGGTACGCCCGTACGTCGTCGTCCTCGTCACGGGTGACCACCACCGGCTCCCCGAACACAGTCACCATCAACGAGTCACCGTTGTGCGGTATCGCGGTGGCCAGGTCGATGAAGTGCCAGCCGGAGCGGTAGGCGGTGGCCATCTCGCGCCGGAACGAGCGATCGTCGGGAGGGGTGGTCACGTCAGCTCCAGGCTTGGTCTGCCGATGCCGTGGACGCGTTCACCGGCCACTTGGTGTCCGCGGGCGACACAGGCCACTTGGTGTCACCGGGCCACTTGGTGTCCACCTGCACGACCGGCCACTTCGTGTCCACCGGCACCACCGGCCACTTCGTGTCACCGGCGGGCGATACAGGCCACTTCGTGTCACCGGCGGGCGATACGGGCCACTTGGTGTCGCCGGCGGGCGATACAGGCCACTTCGTGTCGCCAGGCCACTTGGTGTCCGCCTGCACGACCGGCCACTTCGTGTCACCAGGCCACTTCGTGTCCGCCTGCACAACCGGCCACTTGGTGTCCGTGGGTGAAACCGGCCACTTGGTGTCCGCCTGCGCCACCGGCCACTTGGTGTCTCCCGGCCACTTCGTGTCCACGGGCACAACCGGCCACTTCGTGTCACCGGCGGGCGAAACAGGCCACTTCGTGTCACCAGGCCACTTCGTGTCCGCCGGTACCACCGGCCACTTCGTGTCACCAGGCCACTTCGTGTCCGCCTGCACAACCGGCCACTTGGTGTCACCAGGCCACTTCGTGTCCACGGGCGAAACCGGCGACTTGCTGTCTGCCGAAACCGGCCACTTCGTATCCGCCGGAAGATGACTCTTCGCGGCAGAGAGGCCACCAAGTGCTCCAAAGGCCACAGCGGCGGAGAAGGCGGCGACAAGTACCGAGCGAAGCGTTTTCTTTCCCATTGTCAGCTTCGTCCTCACTTGAGAGTCCCCTTTCCCCCGTCCGATACGACGATGGCTCATTCGGGCACGTCATGGCCACACGATCGGTGCATCATGTTCCTGCATGTTCAGGACCCTGGGGGGTGGAGATTTGCCAGTGAATCAGACCAATGCGACACATCCCCATACGGCAACCGAACTGTGCGACACAGGTGGCCGACTTTATGCGGACGCCCTGCGCTCAGGACGTATCGCCCGCCGTGACGTGGAACCGGCGCCCTGTCTCATCGAGTTCGCCCTGCTCTACCCCGATCCCGACGACCCGGACTGGCTGCGCCCCGTCCCGCCCGCCGTCGCCCTGGCGCAGCGTCTCAACCCCATCGAGCGCGAGATAGCGGAGAACCGGCGACGGTCCGTTCAACTCTCCGAAGCTTTCGAGCCGTTCATGGCGCTCAGCGCCCAGACCACGGCCAACACCCACTCGATCTCGGTGCTGGAGGGCAGCGACCGCATCAACGCCGCGCTCGACCTCGCCACGACGCAGTGCCAGAGCAAGGTGCTCACCGTCCAGCCGAGCAACCGCTTCTCCGAACGCACCATCCTTCAGGGGCTCGACCGCGACAAGGCACTGGTCGAACGTGATGTGCGCATCCAGACGCTGTATCAGCACACGGTCCGGTTCAACTTCGAGCAACTCGCCTATGTCTCCCGGCTGACCAACGGCAAGGTGGAGTACCGCACCATCGACGAACTCGTGGAGCGCCTCATCATCTGCGACGAGACCGTCGCCTTCATCCCCACCCGCGACGACCAGCAGGTCGCGCTGGAGCTGCGCCACCCCGGGCTCGTCCGCTACCTCATCAAGGTCTTCGAGTTCATGTGGAACCGCGCGGTCCCGCTGACCGCGGGCGCCCCCTACCGGACCGCCCCCGACGGCATCACCGACATCCAGCACTCCATCGCCAAACTCCTGGTGGAGGGCCATGTGGACGAGGCCATCGCCCGGCGCCTGGGCATGAACGTCCGCACCTGCCGCGCCCATATCGCCAAGCTGGCCACGGCCCTCGGCAGCGGCAGCCGCGCCCAACTCGGCTTCCTCATCGCCCGGTCGGGGATCCTGAACCAGGACTCCTGAGCGCGCTCACAGACCGGCCGGGCCCTTCGGAACACCGGACGCCGGGACGGGCCGCGGGCGCGGGGGTCCGTCCAGGCCCGCCTGGGCGATACGGACGCCCAACTGCGTACGGCTCGCCGCGCCCAGCGTCTCCGAGAGCCGGGCGATGTGCGCGCGGCAGGTCCGCACGCTGATCCCCAGGCGTTCGGCGATCACCGCGTCCTGGTGGCCCTCCGCGAGCAGCGCCGCGATCGAGCGCTCCCGCAGGCTGATGCCGTCGATGCCCGTCTCCGGGAGCGGAGATGCCAGCGGGACCGCCAGTTGCCACAGCCGCTCGAAGACCGTCACCAAGTAGTCGATCAGCGCCGGGTGGCGCAGTTCGAGGGCGACCGTGCGGTCCGTGTTGGCCGGGATGAAGGCGACCGTGCGGTCGAAGAGGATCAGCCGCTCGGGCACCTCGTCCAGGGTGCGCGCCTGGGCCGCGTCGCCCATCAGCTCCATATAGGTGCGCAGTCCCTGGCCGTGCCGGGCGACATGGGTGTACAGGTCGCGCATCCGCACGCCCCGGCGGCGCATCTCCAGCGCCCGGTGGAGCCCTTCGGTGAGTTCGTCCTCGCGGCGGATCCCGCCCGGCTGGACCGCCAGCACCTCGCTCGTACAGCGCTCGGTCGCCTCGTCCATCGCGGCCCGGATCCGCGTCAGCCCGTCCAGGACGCGGATCGCCATGCCCTTCGCCAGGCCCTGCTCCCGGCCGCCGAGCCCGGCGTACCACTCGACCGCGGCGACCGCCGTCCCGACCCGCGCCTGGCTCGCGCGCACCTCCTTGTGCATGCCGCGCAGCAGCCGGGTCATGACCTCCTGCGGGGAGGTCGGCACCAGCCGGTCCATGTCGTCGGGGTCGGGGTGCAGCAGCCCCAGCTCCAGCAGGCAGGGCACCGCCGCGCCGTCGGCGCGGGGCACCCGGCCGCGGCTCACCGCCCGGGAGTACAGGGCGTGTCCGGCCTCGCAGAGCCGGTCAGCACCGTGCGGATGCGTGTCCGACCCGTGCCCGGCCATCTTCCACCCCTGGCTCCGTTCCTGGCTTCGGCGGCTGCGCGACGCGACGTGCCGGCGCCGTCCCTGGCATGCGCCCGTACGGCGCTCCCGTCGCGCTCCGCACGCCTTCGCAGCGCAACTATGCGCGGCCCCGCCCGCCTCCGCAACACGGCTCCGCCCCGTCAACGCCCGGAATCCGCACGGAACATCCGGGAATCTTCCCGCCGCGGGACCTTCCGTCGTGCTGCGGCGGGCCGACCGGGCGGCACGGGCCCGGAGGCTACTTCAGACCGATCGCCGCGCAGGCCGAACGGTAGGGAGCGGTGCAGATGTCCTCGACGGTGTAGATCTCGTCCCGGAGGACCGTCTCCTTGATGGTGTTCTTCTTGAGCGCGACCACGGGCACCAGCATCGCCGGGATCCGCTTCTGCGTCGGGCTGTCGACCTTGTCACGGGTCAGCGCGTCGAACTCGATGGAGCGGCCCTGGACCTTGGCCACCGCCATCTCCGCGGCGGTGTTCGCCTCCTCGCGGTACGACTTGTACACGCTCATGTACTGGCTGCCCGCCACGATCCGCTGCACCGCGTCCAGGTCGGCGTCCTGCCCCGTCACCGGCGGCATCTTGCTCGCGCCCGCCGCCTTCAGCGCGTCGATGACACCGCCCGCCATGCCGTCGTTCGCGGAGTAGACGGCGGCGATGTTGCCGACGCCCACGGACTGGATCGCCTGCACCATGTTCGCCTGGGCGTTCTCCGGCTTCCAGTCCTTGGTGTCGTAGGACTTGACGATGTTCACCTTGCCCTGGAGCTCGCTGAGCGCGCCCTTCTTGAACTGCGCCGCGTTGGGGTCGGTGTCCGCGCCGTTCATCATGACGACCTTGCTGCCGGCCACCTTGTCGCCGAGCGCCTCGATGATCGCGCGGGCCTGCACCTCGCCGACGAGTTCGTTGTCGAAGGAGATGTACGCGTCGATCGGGCCCTGTGCGAGCCGGTCGTAGGCGATGACCGGGATCCCCGCGTCCTTGGCCTTCTTCACCTCCGGCGCGATGGCCTGGGCGTCCACGGCGTCGAGGAGCACCACGTCCACCTTGTCGCTGATCATCTGGCCGAGCTGCTTGCTCTGCCGGTCCGCGTCCGCCTCGGCGTTGGCGTAGCTGACGCGGCCCTGGTTCGCGGTGAGAGAGGCGACCTGCTGCTTGATGATCGGGTAGTCGAACTTCTCGTAGCGCTTGTTCTCCTTCTCCGGCAGAAGGAGGCCCACCGTGATGTCGTTGCCCTTCTTCTCCACGGAGTCGCCGCCCCCGCCGCCGAAGACACCGCACGCGGTGAGGGAGAAGGCCGCCGTGGCGGCGGCCAGGGCGATGCAGGTACGGCGCACAGCGGTCCTACGGGTGGTACGAGCGTTCACATCAGGTGCCTTCCGGGCGGGGGAGCAGCATTGCGACCCAGGTGGCTGAAAGCCAACGTTGCGACGGTACGCACCGTCAAGGAGTACCGGTTAACGAGATGGCAACAGGGACAGCGTGGAAGCAGTGTGAAAGTCAAGGGAGTTTCACGTGAGAGGCCTTCACCTCTCCTCGCACGCCGGGCACTTCACCCTGACCTGGGCCTACGCCGCGCGCAGCACCCCGTCAACTGCCGTGCGCGGCAACGCCGTTCGGCGCCTCTCGCGCCGCGCGCCCGGCCTCGCGGATTCGCACCGGCACACATGCACGCGCGCGCCCGACGGCTCCGCGCGGCCTCCTCACGGCCGCCGCCCCGCCCACGAGGGGGATATGACTCCTGTCACACTCGCCGTCGACACCGTCGCGCCCGACGCCGAACGCCCGGCCGGGAATCCCCGGCCGGGCGTTCGTACGGACTGTCTCAGCGCGTCATTCCGACGGATGCTGCTGCCGCTTGGGCCGCCACACCACCAGCGCGCTGGTCTGCTGCACCTCCTGGTACGGCACCAGATCACGGCGGTAGGAGGCGTGGACGGCGGCCTCGCGCTGCCGCATCGTCGCCGCCGCGCCGTCCAGCGCCGACTCCAGTTCCGCGACGCGGGACTGAAGTGCGGTGACCTGGTTCTCCAGTTCGATGATGCGCTTGATTCCGGCCAGGTTGATGCCCTCGTCCTGCGACAACTGCTGCACCTGGCGCAGCAGGGCGATGTCGCGGGCCGAGTAGCGCCGGCCCCGGCCGGCCGTACGGTCCGGGGACACCAGGCCCAGGCGGTCGTACTGGCGCAGGGTCTGCGGGTGCAGACCGGAGAGCTGGGCCGCCACCGAAATGACGTAGACCGGGGTCTCCTCGGTCAGTTCGTACGGGTTGCGTCGACGGCCGTCCATCTCCTTATGCTCCCTTCGCGGCCTGGAACAGCTCCGAGCGCGGATCCTCTCCCGCGGTCGCCTCGCGATACGCCTCCAGCGCCTCACGAGCCTTCCCCGACAGATCCTTCGGGACACTCACCTCGACGGTGACCAGCAGATCACCTCGGGTGCCGTCCGTACGGGCCGCGCCCTTGCCGCGGGCGCGCATCGTGCGCCCGTTGGGTGTGCCCTCGGGCAGCTTCAGCCGCACCGGGGGCCCGCCGAGGGTGGGCACCTGGATCTCGGCGCCGAGCGCCGCCTCCGCGAACGTCACCGGCACGGTCACCGTGAGGTTGTCGCCCTTGCGACCGAAGACCGGGTGCGCGTTCACATGGACGACGACGTACAGGTCACCGGCCGGACCGCCCCGCTCGCCGGGTGCGCCCTTGCCGCGCAGGCGGATGCGCTGCCCGTCGGACACCCCGGCCGGGATGCGGACCTGCATCGTCCGGGACGACTTCGCCCGGCCGCTGCCCTTGCAGACGTCGCAGGGGTGCTCCGCGATCAGACCGCGGCCCTTGCAGTCCGGGCACGGGTCGGTCAGCGAGAAGCCGCCGCCCGAGCCGCGCGCCACCTGTCCGGTGCCGACGCAGGTCGGGCACACCCGGGGGGTGCCGTTCTTGTCGCCGGTGCCCGAACAGGCCTTGCACGGGGACTGCGAGGACATGCGCAGCGGTACCGTCGCGCCGTCCGCCGCCTCCATGAAGCTCAGCGTGACCTCGGACTCGACGTCCTGGCCGCGCCGCGGCTGCGTGCGCGTGCCCGCGCCGCCGCCGCGGTTGAACAGGCCGCCGAAGACGTCACCGATCCCGCCGCCGCCGAAGTTGCCTCCGGCGCCGCCGCCCTGACCACCGAAGAGATCGCCGAGGTCGAAGTTGAACGAGCCGCCGCCCGCTCCGGGTCCGGGGCGGAAGCCACCGTTGCCGAAGAGGGCGCGGGCCTCGTCGTACTCCTTGCGCTTCTTGGGATCGGCGAGGACGTCGTTCGCCTCGGAGATCTCCTTGAAACGTTCCTCCGCCTTGGCGTTGCCCTTGTTGGCGTCCGGGTGGAACTCGCGGGCGAGCTTCCGGTACGCCTTCTTGATCTCGGCCTCGGTGGCGTCCTTGGGGACGCCGAGGACCTTGTAGAAGTCCTTCTCGATGAAGTCCTTGGTGCTCATCCCCGACGCCCCTCCTTCCTTTCCGCGTGGAGCTCCGAAGGGATCTCCCCGTGGATCCGCGTGACTACGTCAGCCCTCGTCCGGGCCACCGTTCTCCTTGTCGTCGGCCGCCTCGCCCGTCTCCTCGGCCTTGACCGTCTGCGCCCCCGGCTGCGGCTCGGCGACGGCCACCCGCGCGGGGCGGATGGTGCGCTCGCCGAAGCGGTACCCGGGCTGGAGGATCGCGACGCAGGTCGTCTCCGTCACGTCCGGCGCGTACGAGTGCATCAGGGCCTCGTGGATCGTCGGGTCGAAGGGCTCGCCCTCCTTGCCGAACTGCTGGAGACCCATCTTCGCCACGACGGTCTCCAGCGACTCGGCGACGGACTTGAACCCGCCGACTAGCTCGCTGTGGTCCCGTGCGCGGCCGATGTCGTCGAGCACGGGCAGCAGCTCGTTCAGGAGATTCGCGACGGCGATCTCCTTGACCGCGGCCCGGTCACGCTCGACGCGGCGCCGGTAGTTCTGGTACTCGGCCTGGAGCCGCTGGAGGTCCGCGGTGCGCTCGTTGAGCGCGGTACGGGCCTGGTCCAGCTCTGCCACCAGTCCGGCGGACTGTGCGTCCCCCGCCGGGGCCGCCGCCTCCTCCGAAGAGGGGGAGGCGGCCTTCGGCTCGGCGTCCTCAGGGGTGGCGCCGGAGGGGACGTCGGGCTTCTCCTCGAAGCCCGGGGTCTCCTCCGTCACGCGGCACCGTCCTTGCGCTCGTCGTCCACGATCTCGGCGTCGACCACGTCGTCGTCCGCCTTGGCCCCGGCGCCACCGGCGGCGGCACCGCCCGCGGCCTGCTGGCCCTGGGCGTCGGCGTACATGGCCTGGCCGAGCTTCTGCGAGACGGCCGCGACCTTCTCCGTGGCCGTACGGATCTCGGCCGTGTCCTCACCCTTGAGCTTGTCCTTCAGCTCGGTGATCGCCGTCTCGACCTCGGTCTTGACCTCGGCCGGGACCTTGTCCTCGTTGTCCTTGAGGAACTTCTCCGTCTGGTAGACGAGCTGCTCGCCCTGGTTGCGGACCTCGGCGGCCTCGCGGCGGCGGTGGTCCTCCTCCGCGTACTGCTCGGCCTCCTGGCGCATCCGGTCGACCTCGTCCTTCGGCAGCGAGGAGCCGCCGGTGACGGTCATCTTCTGCTCCTTGCCCGTGCCGAGGTCCTTCGCGGTCACGTGCATGATGCCGTTGGCGTCGATGTCGAAGGACACCTCGATCTGCGGGACACCACGCGGCGCCGGCGGCAGACCGGTCAGCTCGAACATCCCGAGCTTCTTGTTGTACGCCGCGATCTCGCGCTCGCCCTGGTAGACCTGGATCTGCACGGACGGCTGGTTGTCCTCGGCCGTGGTGAAGATCTCGGACCGCTTGGTCGGGATCGTGGTGTTGCGCTCGATCAGCTTGGTCATGATGCCGCCCTTGGTCTCGATACCGAGGGACAGCGGGGTCACGTCGAGGAGCAGGACGTCCTTGACCTCACCCTTGAGGACACCGGCCTGGAGCGAGGCGCCGATGGCGACGACCTCGTCCGGGTTCACACCCTTGTTGGCCTCCTTGCCGCCGGTCAGCTCCTTGACGAGCTCGGCGACGGCGGGCATACGGGTGGAGCCACCGACGAGGACCACGTGGTCGATCTCGCCGAGGGAGATGCCGGCGTCCTTGATGACGTTGTGGAACGGCGTCTTGCAGCGCTCCAGGAGGTCGGCCGTGAGCTGCTGGAACTGCGCCCGGGTGAGCTTCTCGTCCAGGTGCAGCGGGCCCTCGGCGGAAGCCGTGATGTAGGGCAGGTTGATCGAGGTCTCGGTGGACGAGGACAGCTCGATCTTGGCCTTCTCCGCGGCCTCACGCAGGCGCTGGAGGGCCATCTTGTCCTTGGAGAGGTCCACGCCGTGGCCGGAGTGGAACTGCTTCACCAGGTAGTCGACGACGCGCTGGTCCCAGTCGTCACCACCGAGGTGGTTGTCACCGTTGGTGGCCTTCACCTCGACGACGCCGTCGCCGATCTCCAGCAGGGACACGTCGAAGGTGCCGCCGCCGAGGTCGAAGACGAGGATGATCTGCTCGTCCTTGTCGAGGCCGTAGGCCAGCGCCGCCGCGGTCGGCTCGTTGACGATGCGCAGGACGTTCAGGCCCGCGATCTCGCCGGCCTCCTTCGTCGCCTGGCGCTCGGAGTCGTTGAAGTAGGCCGGGACGGTGATGACCGCGTCGGTCACCTTCTCACCCAGGTAGGCCTCGGCGTCGCGCTTCAGCTTCTGGAGGATGAAGGCCGACATCTGCTGCGGGTTGAAGGTCTTCCCGTCCAGCTCGATCTTCCAGTCGGTGCCCATGTGGCGCTTCACGGACCGGATGGTCCGGTCGACGTTGGTGACCGCCTGACGCTTGGCCACCTCGCCGACGAGCACCTCGCCGTTCTTCGCGAAGGCGACGACGGACGGCGTGGTCCTGGCGCCCTCGGCGTTGGTGATGACGGTGGGCTCGCCGCCTTCCAGAACGCTGACGACGGAGTTAGTCGTGCCCAGGTCGATGCCGACCGCACGTGCCATTTCGATTCCTCCAACTGACTTGAGTGGAACAGGCTCAAGGATGCATGACGCCCCGGCCCGGCGTCAACAGACCTGAGTCAACCTGACTCAACTTATGTTCGACGCCACACAGCAACAGCAACGAATGCCGGAACAGACCAGTTCCGTCTTGGCGGACAGGCTCCGACCTGGGATGCCCCGTGGCGCGTTCGTTTCGGTCGGACGGGAAGGACGGCTCGGACCGGCGGACCGGGAGGCAAGGGTTCCCACAGCGACGCAGATCACCGCGCACGGCATTACAGTGCGCCAGAGATATGGGTAGTCTCAGACGGACTGCATAAGTTACCGCTTAGTAATTGCCCTTCGGAGTACACAGGACGTACATCGGAGGGAGGAAACCCCCTCGCAGGCCCGAGGAGCCCCAATGCAACTCGCCGCGATCATCGTGTCGCTGGTACTGATCGTGGTCGGCGTGGCACTGTTCGGCCGCGCCGTCCTACAGATCGTCGCCCATATGCGGCTCGGCCAGCCCGTGCCCGCCGGGACCCGCACCGACGATCCGAAGCAGCGCACCCTCACCGTGGTCAAGGAGTTCCTCGGCCACACCCGGATGAACCGCTGGGGCGTCGTCGGCGTCGCGCACTGGTTCGTGGCGGTGGGCTTCTTCACCCTCCTGCTGACCATCGTCAACGCGATCGGCCAGCTCTTCCAGGCCGACTGGATCCTGCCGATCCTCGGTGAGTGGGCCCCGTACAACGTCTACGTCGAGTTCATCGGCACGATGACAATCATCGGCATCCTCGCCCTGATCGTGATCCGCCAGCTCAGCAAGCCGAACAAGCCGGGCCGCAAGTCCCGCTTCGCCGGTTCCAACTTCGGCCAGGCGTACTTCGTCGAGTGCGTCATCCTCATCGTCGGCGTCTGCATCTTCATGCTGCACGCCCTCGAAGGCGCCCAGCACCACGTGGACGGCTACGAGGCCTCGTTCTTCATCTCGTACCCGGTGGTCTCCTGGCTCGAGGGCATGGACCTCTCCACGCTCCAGAACCTCACGTACTTCTTCGCGGGCCTGAAGATCGCGACCTCCTTCATCTGGATGATCACGGTCGCCCTGAAGACCGACATGGGCGTGGCCTGGCACCGCTTCCTCGCCTTCCCCAACATCTGGTTCAAGCGCGAGGCCGACGGCGGTACGGCCCTCGGTGCCCTGCCGCCGATGACCTCGGGCGGCAAGACGATCGACTTCACCGACCCCGGCGAGGACGACGTCTTCGGTGTCTCCCAGATCGAGCACTTCTCCTGGAAGGGCCTGCTGGACTTCTCCACCTGCACCGAGTGCGGTCGCTGCCAGTCGCAGTGCCCGGCGTGGAACACCGGCAAGCCGCTCTCCCCGAAGCTGCTGATCATGTCGCTGCGCGACCACGCGCACGCCAAGGCCCCGTACCTGCTGGCCGGTGGCGGCAAGACCATGGAGGGCGAGGAGAAGGCCTCGGCCGAGGCCCTCGCCGATGTCCCCGCCGCCGCGCTCGCGGAGGCCGAGCGCCCGCTGATCGGCACCGCGGAAGAGAACGGCGTCATCGACCCGGACGTCCTGTGGTCCTGCACCACCTGCGGCGCCTGTGTCGAGCAGTGCCCGGTCGACATCGAGCACGTCGACCACATCGTCGACATGCGCCGCTACCAGGTGATGATCGAGTCCGCGTTCCCGTCCGAGGCGGGCACGATGCTCAAGAACCTGGAGAAGAAGGGCAACCCCTGGGGCCTGGCCAAGAAGCAGCGCCTGGAGTGGACCAAGGAGGTCGACTTCGACGTCCCGGTCGTCGGCAAGGACATCGAGGACCTGTCCGAGGTCGAGTACCTGTACTGGGTCGGCTGCGCCGGTGCCCTGGAGGACCGCGCCAAGAAGACGACGAAGGCGTTCGCCGAACTCCTGCACATCGCGGGCGTGAAGTTCGCGATCATGGGCGGCGACGAGAAGTGCACCGGTGACTCCGCCCGCCGCCTGGGCAACGAGCCCCTGTTCCAGGAGCTCGGCATGGAGAACGTCGCCGCGCTGAACATGGCGTTCGGTGAGGACGACGACGATCCCGCGACGAAGAAGCCGAAGTCGGCCAAGAAGATCGTCGCGACCTGCCCGCACTGCCTGAACACCCTGGGCAACGAGTACCCGCAGCTCGGCGGCGACTACGAGGTCATCCACCACACGCAGTTGCTCCAGCACCTCGTGGACGAGGGCAAGCTGATCCCCGTCACGCCGGTCGAGGGCATCATCACCTACCACGACCCGTGCTACCTGGGCCGTCACAACAAGATCTACACGCCCCCGCGCGAGATCATCGGTAAGGTCCCGGGCCTGCGCAACGAGGAGATGCACCGCCACAAGGAGCGCGGCTTCTGCTGTGGCGCCGGTGGTGCCCGGATGTGGATGGAAGAGCGGATCGGCAAGCGCATCAACGACGAGCGCGTCGACGAGGCCCTGTCGCTCAACCCCGACATCGTCTCGACGGCCTGCCCGTTCTGCCTCGTCATGCTGACCGACTCGGTCAACGGCAAGAAGAACGACGGCAAGGCCAAGGAGTCCATCCAGGTCGTCGACGTCGCCCAGTTGCTCCTCGACTCCGTCAGGACGCCGGCCGACCCGAGCGACGACGAGCAGGCGTCGAGCGAGCCGGAGCCCGAGCCGGTGAAGTAGCCGACGTTCCACCCCCGCACCACGGCAGAGGCCGGAGTCGCAGCCCGCGACTCCGGCCTCTGCCGTCTGTGCTTCCCCCAAACCCCAAGAGGCCACGAGCGCCCCCTGATTCCCGGCCTCGGGCCCCCTAGGGGATGTCACAGCTCGGCCGCAATGCCGCTCCCCCGGCCCTGGGCCGGTACGTCACCCTCCGGAACCAGGTACGTTCGAAGGCGTGGCTGGATTCAGGAACGGGCGCGGCCGACCGGACCGTGCCCCTCAAGGGCGACCGCAACATCCTCCGTACGGACAGCAGGCCCCGCAGGGCCCCTCGTACGGCTACCCCGCCGCGCCGCAGCAGCAGTACGGCAGACCACAGCCCTACGGCGGTCAGCCGCAGTGGCAGGAGCCGCAGGGGCACGGCGAGCCGGAGTACTTCGGCGACGCCGACCCGGGCTACCAGCAGCCCGTGGACCCGTACGCGGCCAACAACCCTGGCAGCACCCAGGCGTTCGCCCTGGGCGAGGACCCGTACAGCGACGCCGAGACCTACCGCGCGGGCCAGGCCGCCGCTCCGCCGATCGGGCCGCGCCTGCACTGGAAGCAGCTGCTGCCGGGCATCGTGACGTCCCCGAACCGCACGTTCCTGCAGATGCGGGACTACACGATGTGGGGCCCGGCCCTGATCGTGACGTTCCTGTACGGCCTGCTCGCGGTCTTCGGCTTCGACCAGGCCCGTGAGGACGCGATCAACGCCACCCTGGCGAACGCGATACCCATCGTGCTGACGACGGCCGTGGCGATGGCGCTCAGCTCGTTCATCCTGGGCGTGGTGACCCACACCCTGGCCCGTCAGCTCGGCGGCGACGGCGCCTGGCAGCCCACGGTCGGCCTCTCGATGCTGATCATGTCCCTCACGGACGCGCCCCGCCTGTTCGTCGCGATGTTCTTCGGCGGCGACGCGGCCTTCGTCCAACTCCTGGGCTGGGCGACGTGGGTGGCGGCCGGGGCACTGCTGACCCTGATGGTCTCCAAGTCCCATGACCTGCCGTGGCCCAAGGCGCTGGGGGCGTCGGCGATCCAGTTGATCGCGATCCTGTCGATCATCAAGCTGGGCACGTTCTAGGGCCTGTTCAGAGCCTGGAACGAAAACGATGAGGCCGGGGCCTTTGCCCCGGCCACACGATTCTTCGACGCTCCTTCGACTCTCCGAGCCGTACGCGCGTCCGCGACGGCTCGGCCCGGTCCTCGGACCTACGCGTCGAGCACCTGCCCGGCCCGCTTCACGACCGGCTCGTCCACGCTCCAGGGGAAGTTGATCCAGTCGTCCGTACGCTTCCAGACGTACTCGCACTTCACGAGCGAGTGGGACTTCTCGTAGATCACCGCGGAGCGGACCTCGGCGACGGTCTCCAGGCAGAAGTCGTGCACCAGCTTCAGCGTCTTGCCGGTGTCCGCCACGTCGTCGGCGATCAGCACCTTCTTGTCGGTGAAGTCGATCGCGTTCGGGACGGGCGCGAGCATGACGGGCATCGCCAACGTGGTGCCCACACCCGTGTAGAACTCGACGTTCACCAGGTGGATGTTCTTGCAGTCCAGCGCGTACGCCAGACCGCCCGCGACGAACACTCCGCCCCGCGCGATGCTGAGCACGATGTCGGGCTCGAAGCCGTCATCGGCGATGGTCTGGGCCAGTTCGCGGACGGCGCGGCCGAACGTCTCGTAGCTGAGGTTCTCTCGTATGTCGTTCGTCATGATCTCGCTCACACCTGGGTCCGATGGAAGTTGAGGAAGGAGCGGGAGGGTGTGGGTCCACGCTGCCCCTGGTAGCGCGAACCGTACCGCTCACTGCCGTACGGGTACTCGGCCGGCGAGCTGAGCCGGAACATGCAGAGCTGCCCGATCTTCATGCCCGGCCAGAGCTTGATGGGGAGGGTCGCGAGATTGGACAGCTCGAGCGTCACATGCCCGGAGAAGCCGGGGTCGATGAACCCGGCCGTGGAGTGGGTCACAAGCCCGAGCCGCCCGAGGGAACTCTTCCCCTCCAGCCGCGACGCGAGGTCGTCGGGCAGGGTGATGACCTCGTACGTACTGGCGAGGACGAACTCCCCGGGGTGGAGGATGAAGGGCTCGTCGCCCTCCGGCTCGACGAGCCGCGTGAGGTCGGCCTGCTCGACGGAGGGGTCGATGTGGGGGTACTTGTGGTTCTCGAACACCCGGAAGTAGCGGTCGAGCCGCACGTCGATGCTCGAGGGCTGCACCATGGTCGGATCGAACGGGTCGATCTGGACCCGCCCCTTGTCGATCTCGGTCCGGATGTCCTGATCTGAGAGAAGCACCCCCCGAGAATACGCAAGGCGCGCGGAGCCACCACAATCGTGACGACTCCGCGCGCCCGCACCGCTATGTCGCTACTGCTTCTCCAGCGTCACCGGCACCGCACTGCGGAGCCGGGCACAGCGCGGACACCGGACGAGCCGACCGGGCCCGAGACGGCCGGCCTGCTGCATCGGGAACGAAGCGGTAGTGAACACGTGCCCCTCGGCACAACGGACGACGGTGCGCTCCATCAAGTCCTCAGAGTCCCTTCCCCAAGAGCTTTCGTCCCACTGGCGTGACGGACGATGAAAGCCACATTACGGGAACAAAGGGACGAGTCTCCAGGGGGCACTCCGACCCCGCACGACCCCTCTGCCGAACCCCCACCGTACGCCCCAACTCCGGCCCCCCGCAGGCCGATCCACCCCCCGAAACAACACCGGACCCGACGGCTTCGACACCGGGGGTCCGACATGGGGTACAGTGAGCGAACATCGCGACGCCAGCTCCACAAGGCGTCTTACGCGGGTGTAGTTTAATGGTAGAACATCAGCTTCCCAAGCTGAGAGCGCGAGTTCGATTCTCGTCACCCGCTCCATGCGAAACCCCCAGGTCATCGACCCGGGGGTTCTTTGTTGTCTAGGCCTGTCGGGGCACCGTCTCATCCAGGCCGGTGGCGACCTCACTCGTCATACCCAGGTATGACACCGGGCACTCCGGTACATCCCGAGTCTGCCCCGGAAACCGGGATTTCGGCTTACCAGTTGGCGCGATCGAGGCCTGAGCATGGAAGTCAGTCCTCACTCGTCGCACCAAGCAGGAGCGCCATCCCGTGACCACCACCCCTTACGCCGCCCGCGCCACCGCCGTGGCCGCCCGCGCCTCGGAACTCTCCAAGGTCTACGGACAGGGCGAGACCCAGGTGGTCGCCCTCGACCGCGTCTCCGTGGACTTCCGGCAGGGCGAGTTCACCGCGATCATGGGCCCCTCGGGCTCCGGCAAGTCGACGCTGATGCACTGCGTGGCGGGGCTCGACAACTTCTCCAGCGGTTCCGTGCGCATCGGTGACGTCGAGCTGTCCACGCTGAAGGACAAGCAGCTGACCAAGCTGCGCCGGGACAAGATCGGCTTCATCTTCCAGGCGTTCAACCTGCTGCCGACACTGACCGCCCTGGAGAACATCACGCTGCCGATGGACATCGCGGGCCGCAAGCCCGACAAGGAGTGGATGGAGCAGGTCATCTCGATGGTGGGGCTCTCGGACCGTCTGAGCCACCGCCCGACCGAGCTGTCCGGCGGTCAGCAGCAGCGCGTGGCCGTCGCCCGTGCGCTCGCCTCGCGGCCCGAGATCATCTTCGGTGACGAGCCGACCGGCAACCTGGACTCGCGCTCGGGCGCCGAGGTCCTCGGCTTCCTGCGCAACTCCGTGCGCCAGATGGGCCAGACCGTCGTCATGGTCACGCACGACCCGGTGGCCGCCTCGTACGCGGACCGCGTCATCTTCCTCGCCGACGGGCAGATCGTCGACGAGATGGTGCAGCCGACCGCGGACCGCGTCCTGGACCGGATGAAGGACTTCGACGCCAAGGGCCGTACCAGCTGAGGCCGTTGAGGCCCCCACCCGCTCTTTGAGACCTCACCACCAGGACGCGTAGACCCATGTTCCGTACCGCCCTGCGCAACGTACTCGCGCACAAGGCACGGCTGTTGATGACCGTGCTCGCCGTCATGCTCGGCGTGGCCTTCGTCTCCGGCACCCTCGTCTTCACCGACACCTTCGGCAACGCCTACAAGAACAAGTCGGCCAAGAGCTTCGACCACGTCTCGGTCGCCATGACCGCCCACGGCGGCTCCTACCTCGACGACGGCACGCAGAAGCCGCCGCTCACCGACTCCGTCCTCAAGAAGGCGCAGGCGCTGCCCGGCGCGGGCGACGTACTGGGCGGGGTGACCGGGTTCACGGCACTCGCCGGCAAGGACGGCAAGCTCGTCGGCGGCAACTGGGGCACCACCGGCGCCAACTACTTCCCCGGCAAGGACGGCAAGGACCCGCGCTACACCTTCACGTCCGGCCGGGCCCCCAAGGGCTCCGATGAGATAGCCCTGGACAGCGGGACCGCCGACCGTACCGGCTACAAGGCCGGCGACTCGGTCCGCTTCTCCACCGACGGCCCCGTCAAGACCGCACGGATCAGCGGCCTCTTCGACACAGACGACGGCAGCGTCACGGCGGGCGGCAGCATGGTGCTGTTCGACAACGCCACGGCCCGCGCGGTGCTCGGCAAGACCGGCTACGACGAGATCGACATCAAGGCGGCGCCCGGCACCTCCGAGTCGGCGCTCATGACCCAGGTCGACAAGATCCTGCCGGACGACGCCCAGGCGTCGACCGCCGCCACCCTCAAGGCGGACCAGGACCGGATGATCTCCGAGCAGACCAGCTCGATGAGCCAGGTCCTGCTGATCTTCGCCGGCATCGCGCTGTTCGTCGGCATCTTCATCATCGCCAACACCTTCACGATGCTGGTCGCCCAGCGCACCAAGGAGATCGCCCTGATGCGCGCCGTCGGCGCCTCGCGTCGGCAGGTGACCCGGTCCGTGCTGATCGAGGCGGGCATCGTCGGCGGCATCGCGGCCGTGACGGGCTTCGTGCTCGGCATCGGTGTGGCCGTGGGACTGCGCTCGCTGATCAACGCCGGCGGCGCTTCGCTGCCCGAGGGCCCTCTGGTCGTCGCCCCGACCACGGCGGTCGTGGCCTTCGTCATCGGTGTGGTCGTCACGATGCTCTCCGCCTGGCTGCCCGGCCGCCGCGCCGCGAAGATCCCGCCGGTCGCCGCGATGAACAGCGTGCACGCGACACCGACGACGCGCGGCCTGGTCGTGCGCAACACCATCGGCTCCCTCATCGTCGCCTTCGGCGCGGCCCTGCTGTTCCTCGACGACAACTACGCGAAGGCGGGCGGCGCGGGCGTCATGCTCGTCGGCGTCATCGTTCTCACACCGCTCCTGTCGCGGCCGTTCATCGCCGCGTCGGCACCACTGCTCAAACCGTTCGGCGTCACCGGCAAGCTGTCGCGCCTCAACTCCCTGCGCAATCCGCGCCGCACGGCGTCGACCGCGGCGGCCCTGATGATCGGCCTCACCCTGATCACGGCGATGACAGTGATCGCCACGTCCATGGGCTCCGCCATCAACAAGATGGCCGTGGGCTCGATGAAGGCCGACTACATCGTCTCGATGGCGAACTACCAGCCGCTGACCCCCGAGGTCCGCACCAAGCTGGACGCGCTGCCCGAGGTCGAGACGTCGAGCCCGCTGCGCGACGTCTCCGCGGAGGTCTCCGGCTCGTACACGCCCGTCTCCGGCGTGGACGCCAAGGCCCTCGGCAAGCTGTTCTCCCTCGACTTCACCAGCGGCTCGATGGACGCGTTCAAGGGCAAGTCGGTGCTCATCGACAAGAAGACCGCCGACAAGGAGCACGTCACGGCGGGCGACACCGTCCCGGTGAAGTTCTCCGAGGACGACAGGACGGAGCGCCTGAAGATCGCCGGTGTCTACGAGGGCAACGCCATGATCAACGGCCTGTTCGCGCCGACGTCCGTCGTGGACCCGCACCTGACGAAGGTCGCCGACAGGCAGGTCCTCGTGAAGATGAAGGACGGCCCGTCCGAGAAGGCCGAGGACAGCATCGTCAAGGCTCTCGGAGACAACCCCGCCATCAAGATCCAGGACAAGCAGGGGGTGAGCGACGAGATCGGCGGCGCCATCAGCATGATGCTGAACATCCTGTACGGGCTGCTCGCCATGGCCGTCCTGATCGCGGTCCTCGGCGTCATCAACACCCTCGCGATGTCGGTGTTCGAGCGCAAGCACGAGATCGGCATGCTGCGGGCCATCGGCCTGGACCGCGCGAAGGTCAAGCAGATGGTGCGCCTGGAGTCGATCGTGATCTCCCTGTTCGGCGCGGTGCTCGGCATCGGCCTCGGCCTCTTCCTCGGCTGGGTCGGCGGCCGCGGCTTCGGCGAGCAGATCAGCACCTACTCCATGGAGATCCCGTTCGGCCGGATCGTGACCTTCCTGGCCGTCGCGGCCCTGGTCGGCGTCCTGGCCGCCCTGTGGCCGGCCCGTAGCGCGGCGCGCCTGAACCCGCTCATGGCCATCAAGAGCGAGTAGCCGCCCACGAGTCGGGCCCCGGACGCGAAGTCTGTGCGTCCGGGGCCCTTCGCGTATACACGGTGGGTGCGGACAAGCCGTCCTACGACGGCCGGCGTCCGCCCTGGACCAACGCCCACGCGTGGGCGAACAGCTCGGGCAGCGTGCGGGTGGGAAGGGGAGGCGGGTTCTCCAGTCGGCCGTTGTACGAGCGTCTCACCCCGAGCAGTTCCGCCTTCCACGCCTCCATGGGCTGGTAGGGCTTGCGTGCGTGGATCCACTCGCCCGGCAGGAAGAGTCGCCGTCCCGCCCGGGGGCGCTTGTCCTCGACGACCAGGCCGCGCTCGACCAGCACAGCGCCGGCCTTCTGCTGCCGGGCGGCCGTCCAGCCGTTCCACATGCGGATGTTCCGGTCGCTCGGCGCGCGCAGGGTGAGCAATTGCAGATAGAGCGCTGCCGCGTCCTCGTCCATGCCGAGCGCGTCGACGACCTGACCCACGACGTCGGGCGCGGAGAGCACCGGGTTCGTCTCGTACGCCCCCGCGGGAAGTGAAGAGCCCTCGATCCTCTCGACGACGCGCGCGCAGGTCGGCCCGCGCAGCCAGTCGATCATCTCGACCTCGGGGTCGTAGGGGGAGCCCGCTCGGGCCGCCAGCAGCGTCCGGCTGCGGTCGTCGTCGCCGTAGAGCGCCGGGCGGAAGTAGAGCCGGGGCTGGGATCGCACGCCATAGCGGTCGACGATGCTGTCCACGACCACGGTCAGCCCGTCGTCGACGCTCGCGACGTCCAGCGGCTCCGGGCCCGCGTAGGGACGCGAGCCGAACAGGTGGTGCACATCGGCCACCGCACGCCCCACCCCACTGCTGAGCACGCCGCCGTCCAGCAGCAGGCCCGGGTGGTCCAACCGCTCCCGCAGCGCCCGTACGAGGCCGGGTGTTCCGGCGCGGACCGGGTCACCGGCGGGAAGCTCCGCGTAGGCCCAGAAGAGGTTCGGGACGACGGAACGCAGGGTGTCCTTGAAATCGACCAGGTCCCAGCCCTCGGCGGTCGCGAAGGCCCCGAAGTCGCTGTTCCGCACCCAGGTGTCGAGGTTCGACCCGAGACCGCGGATCACCGCGTGGTCGGTGAACGCCGCACAGAACCGGCCCGCCGACATGAGGGGCAGCAGGTGCAGGTCCAAGGCGGCGTCGAAGGTGCGCTCCGGAACCACGGTCCGTCGGCCGTACCGCTCCCGCCACGCCTGCGCGATCCGCTCCGCGACCGTGCGCATGCCCTGCGGCTCCCACAGTTCGGCGGGGTCCTCCGGAAGCACGTCCGCCACCAGGTCGAGGCGGTCCCGGGGGCTCATCCGGCCGGGCTCGTGGGCGCCGTCCTCGGCCTCGGCCACCTTGAGCCGGTGGATCTTCCGCTCCCGGTCGTCGAGGCGCGGGAGGTACCCGACCGCGAGCATCCCCGCCAGCGCGAAGGACGCCGCCGCCCGGCCCATCCCCGTACCGTCCCTCAGCACGGCCACCGCGTCGAGGTCCCACGGCACCGGCCCGCGCTCCTGGACGAGGTCGACCAGTCGGCGCACCTGCTCGGCACTGCCCCATCCCTCGCGCGGGACCTCGGCCACCTCCTCGATCGCCCCCAGGCTCGGCGGCTCCCCTTCCCCTGTGCGCAGGTCGACGAACCTCCGGAGGTCGCCCTCGGCCCAGCCGACGACGACGGCCGCCCCTCGCTCGTCCCGGACGGCCGTGGGGGCTCCCTCGGCTATGCGCACCACACCGGTACGGATCCGGGACCGCGGATCGGCGAAGGGGCTGTCCGCCCAGATCCGCAGCAGCGTGAGCAGTCGTCGGCGCCGCTCGTCGCGCGTGGGCTCCACCGCGGCACGCAACGCCACCGCCCCGATACACCCCATGAACCGCGTCCAGGACCCCTCGCCCCCCATTCCCGGACCTTCGTCCGGCGTGGCCGGACCCCACGTCCCGGCCAGATAGCGCCCCGTCCGCTCGATACCGGCCAGCGACCCCTCGCGGCTCCAGTGCCCCAAGCCGTTCACGAGCCCGTCGAGCGCGACCCCCACCGAGTGATCGTCCAGGGCCGCGACCTCGGCCCGCGCCGTCATCAGCTCGCCTGCCGCCACCCGCTCGTCTGCCGCCATCCTGTCCCCCCGTACCCGCACGAACGACCTATGCGGAGATCATCGCGTACGGGTCTGACAACGAAGCGTGACGTCCACCCGTCATCGATGCCGGGCCCCACCCGGTAGTGCGCGCACCCACAGACCCGGCCGACGCGCAAGTCGGTACGGGCAAGTCACTCGTTCGGCCTAATGGCGCTGTTGGCCGCATGCCCCGAGGAGTCGGCTCAGGGCCGCTCCAGGAGGGGCTTTCGCCGTCGTCGGAGTTGCGCGGCGCTCTGACGTCGCGCGACATAGGAGTGAGACCCGTCCATGGGTCATGCAAGGAGGAACTATGCGTCGCACGACAATCGGTGCTCTCCTGTCCGTCGCTCTCCTCGCGGGACCCGCGGCGGTCACCGCGGAGGCGCAGGCACAGCCGGTGGCCCGGACAGCCACCGTGCAGGCCGCACAGAGCCAGACCCAGAACCCGACACAGGTCGACCGCAACAAGGACGATGGCGGCGGAGGTTGGGGGCTTTGGGGACTCGCCGGTCTTCTCGGTCTGCTCGGTCTCGTCCCTCGCGGGCGGAAGGGCGGCCACGACACGGGGACCTATCGGGGCACAGGAGGTACCGGAACCGGCACGCGCACAGACCGTCCTTGAGCCGTCGCGTTCCGCCTTCCTTGCTGGCAGCAGTGTCGAGTGGGCGGTGCACCCCGCCGAGGGGTGCACCGCCCGACTGCTGACACCCCGCTGACGTACTTGTCCGAACAGCCCCCTGCGGCGCCGTCGATGGGCACACTTGGGGCATGTCCCGACAAGACGATCTGGCACAGGAGATCCGCGCACTCTCCGAAGCGGAGGCGGTGCGGGCGCTGGCGGTACTGGTGGAGGACCGGGGGCTGCTCGCCTCGGCCGCGGGGATGCCCGTGACGGACGACGAGTTACGTGTCGCCCTGGGTGCGGCTGGGGTCGTGGGGAGCCTGTCCGCGCCGGAGGGTTCTTCGGTCGGCGCGGGGGAGGTCGCGCGGGATGCGCTCCAATACGCCGCAGCCCAGGAGGACTTGGCGGGCGTGGTCGGTGAGGCCGTCGAGTATGCGCGGTCGCCGCTCGATCGGTTCGACCCCGTGGCCGTCTCCGTCGGTGTTCTGGTCGTCACGCTGCTCCAGACGGAGGTCATGGTCAAGCGGGACCCCCGTGGCAGATGGAGTCTGACCGTCCACAAGCGGGCCCTCGGGGACTCCTCGCTCGGGCGTCTGCTGGCGACGCTTCTCTCCCACCTCACCAACGGCAAGTAGCGCGGGGGTACTTGACGTGTCGGTGTCGGTGAGGGCGCCCTACTCGTGGCGCTGCGAAGCGTGTGACAGGCAGTGCCAGGTTCCGGTGTGGCGCGTCGTCGACGGACGTGAGCGCGCCGATGTGCTGGAGGGGCGCGGTACGCCGCCGGACGGGTTCGAACCCGGTCTGTGCTGGGTGGACTGCCCCGGCTGCGGCAGCCGGGCACCGATCGAGGCGCCGCTGTTGGTCCTGCGGCCCGACGCGTCCGTACCGACGCTGTTCGCGACCTCCGTCGCCGAGCTTCAGCAGGACGCCACGGCGACCGCGGCCGACCTGGTGGCGCAGGCGGCGCGGGCCGGTGCCTTCGACGGCGCCCCTTTCGGCGGGCAGGTGATCCCGCTGCCCCGCAGGCTGCTGCCGCACGTACTGAGCCGCGACACCGACCGCGATCTGGCCGATCCCGAGGCCGCCTTACGGGAGTTGACGGCGCACGGGCCGCCGACGGTCGCCAACTACCGGTACTTCTTGCGGTCCGTCGCCGAGAACCAGGACGAGGCACGCCTCGGGGAGCTGCTGCACACCATTACGGTGACCCCGCCGGATCGGCTGGCCGAACTGGTCCGTGCGCACCCCGAGTTCACCGACAGCAGCCGCGTACACGACGCCGGTGAAGAGGAGTTGCGCGCGGCTCTCGGTACCCCGCTGGAAGCGACGCTGCGCCTACGCCAGCAGCTTCTGGAGGATCTGTGCGGCGGCCGTATGCCCGTCCGTACGGCGATCGACCGCTATGCCGCGTCGCTGGGCGCCTTCGCCCACGACCTGCGGGCCCACCTGCACACGATGTACGCCACCGTGCGTGCCGCCGACGACCTGGGCGTGATCCCCCTGGCCCGCGAGGCGTTCGAGCTGGCCGGGCAGCTCGGCGAGGAGGGGATGGAGACGGAACTGGCCGCCCGGCTCGGCGAGCGTCTGGTGGTCGCCGTACGCACCGGGCTCGACGCCGATCTGTCCGAGGCGCTGCGCGTCCTGGAACACGCCCTGGCCCGGCTGCCCGAAGGCAGCCTCCAGTGGGCCGAGGTGGCGAACAACCTCGCCGCCGCCCAACATCTTCGCGACGACGGCGACCGCCTCGAGTGCTGGGAGACCGCCCGCGACCTGCTCGCCCGCGCCACCGCGCTGGACCGCCGCGCCCAGCCTGAATCCTGGGCGCGGATCCAGACCAACTACGGGCTGCTGCTCGCCGAACGGCCCGGCGGCGACCGTACGGATCTCACCCTGGGCATCGACCACGTCAACGCCGGACTGGCGGAACGCTCCCCCGAGCGGAACCCGGTCGACTGGGCGTACTCCCTGCTCAACCTGGGGCTCCTGCTGTTCCGGCGCGCCGAGCCGGACGACTTCGCGCAGGCGGAGCGGTGCTACCGGAACGCCCTGCGCCGTCTGCGCCCGGACGACGACCCCGTGCTGTGGTCGCAGATGCGGTGCAACCTGGCCGATCTGCTGCTCTCCCGCGAACCGGCGGACCCGCGTGGCGCTCGCGAAGTGGCCGTCCCCGTGGTCGAGTTCGACGCCGTCCGTCCGGGTCTCCTCGACACCGGACGCGCCACCTGGCTGCTGGCCAGAGCCGCCGACCTGCTCGACGGTCCGGGCAGCGCCGAGAGCGTACGACTGCGCCGTGCGGCCCTGGCCGCCGCACCGCCGCGTGTCGCGCCGTCCCTGCATCTCTCCATCGCCCGGGAAGCGGTCAACTCCCTTGCGGCGCACGGGGACTGGGACGGCGCGGCGGAGGTCGCGTCGGGCATGCTGTCCGCCGTCCACGCGCTCTACGACGCCCAGGTCACCGCCGCCGGTCGCCGGAGCGTACTCGCGCAGGCGAACGGGATCGCCCGCCGGGCCGCCTTCCTGCTGGCCCGCGCGGGGCATCCGGAGCGTGCGGTGGAAGCGATCGAACGTGGCCTGGCCTGCGAGTTGTCGGTGACGACCGGGCGGGACACGGTGGATCTGGAGGCGCTGGAGCGCGTCGACCCCCTGCTGGCCCAGCGCTATCGGCGGGCGCGCGAGCGGTACCGGGTCCTGGTGGCGCAGGCGCCTGCGGGCCCGGACGGCGGTACGTCCGCGGGGCCCGCCCTCGGGGCGGCGGCGGCCGAGCGCGCCGTGCGCCAGGTGGTCGAGGAGATCCGTACGATCCCCGGCTTCGAGGGCTTCCTGCGCACCACGGAGCTGGCGGACATCGTCCGGGCCGCCGGTGGCACGCCGCTCGCCTACCTGGTGAACGCGCCCTGGGGCAGCTACGTCCTCGTGATCCCCCGCGACGTGGACGCGCTCGCGCGGCCTCGTGTGCACGCCTTCTTCGTCCCCGAGGTGAGCAGCACCTCGATCGTCCGCCTGCTGACGCTGGACCCGGACGTCGAGGGCGCGGGACTGCTTCTGGTCCAGCAGGCCGGTGTCCTCAAGCGGCGTCGGCTGCTCCCGGCGGCCGTGGACCGTCTCCGGGGTCTCGCGCCGCTGCTGCGTCCCGTGGCCCGGCTCCTGGCGCGGGACCCGAGGCACGAGGCGGTCGTCGTGCCGACCGGTCTGCTGGGACACGTCCCGCTGCACGCCGTACCGCTCGGCCCGGAGACGGATGCCGCCGTACCGCTCGGCCCGGAGACGGACGCCGTACTCGATGACACCGGCACGCTGACGCTCGCCCCGTCGGCAGGCGTGTACGCCGCCTCGCGCGCGGCTGCCGCACGGCCGCCGCTGCCGGTGCCGCGCCTGGTCGCCGTCACCGACCCGGACGGTTCGCTTCCCGGCGCCCGTAGCGAACTGGCCGAGCTGCGCGACCTGTTCGCGCCGCAGGGCGAGACCTGCCACGCGATCGGGTCCGATGCCACCGTCGGGTGGCTGCTCGATCACCTCGCCGACGCCTCGCACCTTCACCTGAGTTGCCACGGCAGGGCGGAGTTCGCGGGCCGGGGAGGCTCACTGGCCCTCGCGGACGGGCAGTTGGACCTGGACACCGTGGTGCGCCGCCGACTCCCGTCCTGTCGACTCGTGGTGGCGAGCGCCTGTCAGTCCGGTCACTACGAGATCAAGGAGGCGCCCGACGAGTTCATCGGCCTCCCGGGCGGCTTCCTTCAGGCCGGGGCCGCCTGTGCGATCACCAGCCTGTGGCAGGTGAACGACATGGTGACCGCGCTGCTGATGACACGCCTGTACGAGCTGCTCGCCCCCGCGGGCCCCGCGCCGGGCGAACCGCCCGCGTCCGCGCTGCGCCGCTCGCGGACCTGGCTGCGCGGTCTGACCTGGGACGACCTGGCGCGGTACGCCGCGGCCCACCCGCATCTCGCGGACCTGATCGGACAGTACGGACCGGCCGCCCGGCCGACACCCGACCGGGACGAGCGTCCGTTCGCCTCGCCCGTCCACTGGGCCGGGTTCACCGCGTGGGGGGCGTGAGCGGTCGCTCAGCTTCTGCGCGTCGGGCCCATCGCGTCGAGCGTGTAGTGGGCGTAGGGGCTGACGGGCGAACTCGGTGCGCTGACGTCCATGACCGTGTAGCGCCCGCCCGCCAGCCCTGAGACGGTCACCGTGGCCGGGGTACTTACTTCGTGGCCGTTGACGCAGCTCGGCTCGCAGACCACCTCGACCAACGACCCCCGAGCGGTGGCCGAGGGCTCTCCCCACGCGGTCCAGGTCAGATTCTGGAGCGTGGCGGCGCCGTCACCGCAGGCGATCAGGAGCCAGTCCGGCTCGCTCAGGGCCTTCCCCTCGCAGTCGGCGATCGCGCCGGGCTGTCTGGTCTGCCGCGTGGTGACGGAGGTCGGCTCCTGATCGGCGGCCGTCTCCTGCTCCGTGGCCTGGCCCTCGTCCTCGTCCTGGCTTCGGCCCTCGTCCTGGTTCTGGTCCGGAGCCGGTGGCCGTGGCGCCTCGCTGGGTGTCGCCTCACGCGTCGGCTCACTCGGTGTCGACTGGATCGACGGGGGCGCTTCGGCGATGTCGGTGTCGGGGTCGCTGTCGTGGTGCGGCACCGTGATGACCAGGGCCGTGACGATCGAGCTGACGACGGCCACGGCCCCGAGAAGGGCGACGCGGCGAGGCCATGTACGCCTGGGCGGCAGGGACTCCGTTCCGGTCGGAGGGACCGGTGGCGGGGTGAGGTCGGTCACGTCCGTCCGGGTGGGCGGCGCGTCAGCAGGCGTACCGGTCAACGCCTCGGCCCCAGAGGCCAGTTGCGGACTCTCGACCTGTCTGCGCGCGATCAGCTCGTCCACCTCCGGCGGCCAGGTGCGCGGTGCGGGCACGAGCGGGCCGATGGCGTCGAGCAGTTGGACGGTGGTCGGCTGGCCGCCCGGCTCCTTGGCCAGACACACGCCGACGACTTGGCGCAGCCTTACGGGGAGGTTGCTGATGTCGGGCTCGCCTGACCCGGCGTGGGCGCCTCTGCCGGTGTACGCGGTGACCAGCAGCAGTCCGAGGGCGACCAGGTCGGCGGACGGTTCGTACGGTCGGCCGGTCTGCCCCGGCTGACGGGCCGAATCACCTTTGCCGAGCGCCCTGTTGGCGTCGGAGTCGGCCAGCCGAGGACCGCTCTGGGTCAGCAGCACGCTGGCGAGCTGGATGTTGCCGTGGGCGAGGCCCGTCTGATGCAGCCCCGACAGCGCGACGGCCAGCCCCGCCGCGATCCGGAGCACGGACTCCTCCGGAAGCGCGCCGACGGCGTCCACGATCTCCGCGAGCGAGAGCCCGGAGGCGGGTCTCTCCACCGCCGTGCCGGTGTCCTTGCGGAGCCTGTTCCCGAAGCGGGACGTACCGACTGCCTTCGTGTTGTCTCCGGCCCAGCGCTTCATCCTGTCCCCTTCGCCAGAAGAAGTCCCAGGGCAGGCCCGAGCGGCTCCGACCCCGCGACAAGACGTCGCTCGCAACTGCGTCGAACGTACACCGCGAACCCCCTTGCCCACAGGCGTCTTTGCCCCATGTTGTCCGGCAGCCGTTGATCGTTTCGCCGTGTGTGTCCGCAAGAGCGGCCGGGCTTCGGCAGCTCAGGAGCGCTACCGCCACGTCGGCGTCGTTACCCCCCACGGGTATATTGGCGACACACCCGTTGATGACCTCTTCGAGCGCGGACGGAAGCATGACGACAGCCGAGGGAAGAAGGGGCGCCGCAGGCGCCGTCCTTCGCGGTACGCGTGCTGCCGTCCTCGTCCTGGTCGCGGTGCTCGCCGTGCTGGCGCACCACGAGCTGGTCGCGCCGATGGTCCATGTCCCGGCCGCACGGACGGTCGCCGCCGCCCCGGCAAGCGACATGACCGGCATGGATCACGGGTCCGTCCCGCTGATCGGCGCCTCGGACTCGGTCGCCATGGACCTCGACGGCGCCTGCACCGGCGTAGGAACGCACCACTGCACCGCCGCCGGTGTCGACACGGTCAAGACGGTGCCTCCGACCGAGGTCGCCGTCGGCGACGCTCCGGCCGTCCCCTCGCACGCCGTCGCCGGGCGGGACGTCCCCGGAACCGTCGGCCGGGCTCCACCCGATCTCTCCCTCCTCTCCCGGTTGCTGCTGTAGGCCGCGCCCACGGTCGCGCGTGTTCTCGTACGCGCGCTGCCGTTCCCGCACGCCGTATTCGGCACTCAGCGTGAACAACCGTGAGATGAGGACTACTTCGTGAACACCGTGAACCGCCGATCCGTGCTCCTGGCCGGACTCGGTATCGCAGGCGTGGGCGCGCTCGCCGCGTGCGGCACCGGCTCCGACGCCGCCCCCGCCCTGGTCGACCCGTCCGGCTCGGCGGTCGCCGCGGCCGAGAAGAAGCGCGCCCGGACCGGCAGGACCCATGAGACGACCTTGGTCGCCGCCCCGGCCACGGTGGAGCTGGGCGCGGGCATCACCGCCAAGACCTGGGCGTACGACGGCCGGACCCCCGGCAAGGAGCTACGCGTCTCGGCGGGCGACCGGATCGCCGCCACGCTCTCCAACCAGCTCCCCGGCAACACCACCACCTCCGTCCACTGGCACGGCCTCGCCCTGCGCAACGACATGGACGGCGTCCCACCGGCCACCCAGGCCGCCGTCAAGGCCGGGCGCACCTTCACCTACCGCTTCCTCGCCGACGCCCCCGGCACCTACTTCTTCCACCCCCACGTCGGGGTGCAGATCGACCGCGGTCTGCATGCCCCGCTGATCGTGGAGGACCCGAAGGAGCCGCTGTCGTACGACGAGGAGTGGGTCGTCATGCTCGACGACTGGCTGGACGGTGTCACCGGCACTCCTGACGAGGTCCTCACCGAACTGTCGCGGGGGATGGGCGACATGCACCACGGCGGCCATGACATGGGGCACATGGGCGGCATGGAGATGGACGGCATGGACATGAGCGGCGGCTCGGGCGGCTCCGCGTCCGCCTCGCCCTCCGATGGCGGCATGTCGATGAAGTTCATGATGATGGGCGCCCGGAGCGCGCTGCTCGGCGGCGACGCGGGCGATGTGAAGTACCCGTACCACCTGGTCAACGGCCGGGTCGCGACCGATCCGCAGGTGTTCCGCAGCAAGCCGGGCAAGCGGGTCCGGATCCGGCTGGTCAACGCCGGGGGCGACACCGCGTATCGCGTCGCCCTCGGCGGGCACCGGCTGACCGTCACCCACACGGACGGCTTCCCCGTACGGCACCAGGAGGCCGACGCCCTGCTGATCGGCATGGGGGAGCGCTACGACGTCCTGGTCACCCTCGCCGACGGTGTCTTCCCGCTGGTCGCGTCGGCCGAGGGGAAGAACGCGAGCGGTATGGCCGTGGTCCGCACCGGCTCCGGGGGCCGTCCCGAGGCGACCGTCCGCCCGAAGGAACTGGACGGCGAGATCATGTCCGCGGCGCGGCTGAAGGCGGCGGACGACGTGCGGCTGGCGGCGCGGAAGACGGACCGGGTCCACCGCATCGAGCTGACCGGCAGCATGGCGGCGTACGACTGGTCCATCAACGGCAAGCGGTTCGACATGAGCGACCCGGCCGCCGATCCGATCATGGTGGAGCGAGGTCAGCGCGTCCGGCTGGACTTCGTGAACAACACGACCATGTGGCACCCGATGCATCTGCACGGTCACACGTACCGAATCGGCGGCGACGGGCCCCGCAAGGACACCACGATCGTGGTGCCCCGGCAGACGGTGTCGGTCTTCTTCGACGCGGACAACCCCGGCCAGTGGATGCTCCACTGCCACAACGCGTACCACGGCGAGGCCGGGATGATGGCGCTGGTGGCCTACCCGGCCTGAGCCGTCGGTCCACGGGCCCACGGGTCCCTCGGCAGTGCGCCGGTCAGGAGTGCGAGGGCACCCGGCAGGCGCAGGGACCCGTCCGGCCCGGGGAGTTGCCCGCCTGGCCGAGATACGAGGCCATGGCTTGCAGCACCGCCGCGGTGACCACCTGGGTCAGCGGGTGGGTAACTCCCTTGCGGAATCGGGTCCATGAGGTCCCTCGTACGCTCTGCGGTCCCGCCTGGTCCGGCAGTTCCGGTGGGTACGTCATGACCGTGCTCCCTTCGGTACGGACGGGTCCGCCCGAGGCTCGACGGCCTTGCTGAGCCGTCGAGCCTCGGGCGATCCGCTGGGCCGGGTCTGCGTCGAGCGCTTACCGGTCGGTGGGCTGGAAGCCGCGCAGTCGCAGGCTGTTGCCGACGACGAAGACGGAGGAGAAGGCCATGGCGGCTCCGGCGATCATGGGGTTGAGGAGGCCGGCGGCGGCCAGGGGGAGGGCGGCGACGTTGTAGGCGAAGGCCCAGAACAGGTTGGCCTTGATGGTGCCCAGCGTCTTGCGGGACAGGCGGATCGCGTCGGCCGCGACGCGCAGGTCTCCGCGGACCAGGGTCAGGTCACCGGCCTCGATCGCGGCGTCGGTGCCGGTGCCCATGGCCAGGCCGAGGTCGGCCTGGGCCAGAGCCGCCGCGTCGTTGACACCGTCACCGACCATCGCGACCGAACGTCCCTCACCCTGAAGGCGCTTGATCACCTCGACCTTGTCCTGCGGCAGCACTTCGGCGATCACATGCTCAGCGTCGATCCCCGCCTCCGCCGCGACCGCCTCGGCCACCTTCTTGTTGTCACCCGTCAGCAGGATCGGGGTGAGACCGAGGGCGCGCAGGCGGCGGATGGCCTCGGGGCTGGTCTCCTTGATCGCGTCGGCGACCTCGAGGACGGCGCGTGCCCGGCCGTCCCAGGCGACCGCGATCGCGGTCCGCCCGGCGGTCTCGGCCTTCGCCTTCGCTTCCCGCAGATCGGCGGGCAGTTCCATCGCCCACTCGGCGAGAAGCTGTTCGCGGCCGACCAGGACCGCGTGTCCGTCCACGATGCCCTGCACGCCCAGCCCTGCCAGGTTCGCGAAGTCCTCCGGCACGGGCAGGGTGCCGACACGGGCGGCGGCGCCCGCGGCCACGGCCTGGGCGATGGGGTGCTCGGAGGAGTGCTCCAGCGCACCCGCCAGCCGCAACACCTCGGCCTCGCTGGTGTCCTCGGCGGTGTGGACGGCCAGCAGCGTCATCTTGCCGGTCGTGACCGTACCCGTCTTGTCCAGCACGATGGTGTCCACCTTCCGCGTGGACTCCAGCACCTCAGGACCCTTGATCAGAATGCCGAGCTGCGCACCACGCCCCGTGCCGACCATCAGCGCGGTGGGTGTGGCCAGGCCCAGCGCGCAGGGGCAGGCGATGATCAGGACGGCGACGGCGGCGGTGAACGCGGCCGTCAGACCCGCGCCGTTGCCCAGCCAGAAGCCCAGCGTGCCCAGCGCCAGCGCGATCACGACCGGGACGAACACCCCGGAGATCCGGTCGGCCAGCCGCTGGGCCGCGGCCTTGCCGTTCTGCGCGTCCTCGACCATCTTCGCCATCCGCGCCAACTGCGTGTCCGCACCGACCCGGGTGGCTTCGACGACCAGGCGTCCGCCCGCGTTCAGGGTCGCGCCGGTGACCGCGTCACCGGCCCCCACCTCGACCGGCACCGACTCACCCGTCAGCATCGAGGCGTCCACCGCGGAGGAACCCTCCACGACCGTCCCGTCCGTCGCGATCTTCTCGCCCGGACGGACCAGGAACCGGTCTCCGACCTTCAACTCCTCGACCGGGACGAGCACTTCACGCCCGCCACGGATGACGGTGACTTCCTTCGCGCCCAGCTCCAGCAACGCCTTCAGCGCCGCACCCGCACGCCGCTTCGAACGCGCCTCGAAATACCGGCCCGCCAGGATGAACGCGGTCACCCCCGCGGCGGCCTCCAGATAGATGTTCCCCGCGCCGTCACCCCGCGCGATCGTCAGCTCGAACGGATGCCGCATCCCCGGCATCCCCGCCGACCCGAAGAACAGCGCCCACAACGACCACAGGAACGCCGCCGACGTTCCCACCGAGATCAGCGTGTCCATCGTCGCCGCGCCGTGACGGGCGTTCGTCCAGGCCGCCTTGTGGAACGGCCACGCGGCGTACGTGACCACGGGCGCCGTCAAGGTCAGGGACAGCCACTGCCAGTAGTCGAACTGCAACGCCGGGACCATCGCCAGAACGATCACCGGCACCGCCAGCACCACCGCCGTGACCAGCCGCTGCCGCAACGGCACCAGCTCATCCACCGGCTCGCCGCGGCCCGCCTCCGGTTCAGCGCGTACCGGCTCCGGCTCACGCGCCGTATAGCCCGTCGCCTCCACCGTCGCGATCAGATCCGCCACCGACACGGCCGCGTCGAAGGAGACCTTCGCCTTCTCCGTCGCGTAGTTGACCGTGGCCTCGACCCCGTCCATACGGTTCAGCTTCTTCTCGATGCGCGCCGCGCACGAAGCACAGGTCATCCCGCCGATAGCAAGCTCGACCTCAGCGGCACCAGACGTAGCGGTGGTCATGTCTGCTCCTCGCAGCTCACGGACAGGGCGGGCGAAGAGGATGCTGCTCCCTCGCAGGCTCCCTCTCATACCCCCTAGGGGTATCCCTTACCTCATGTATACCCCTCCCCCGTACGGGACGCAAGGCGATGCACCGTTTGATACCCCACAGGGGTATCCGCAGGACGGAGATCCGCGCACCGGACCCACGCACGGCCATCACCCGAACGGCGCAACATGACTCAGTGCGCCGGGCTCTCAGGGGGTTTGCTGGCTCAGAGGGCGTCCGTCCTGGGAGGCCGGTCATGTATGAGATGTGCGTAGGCCCCGACGGGGCAGGCGAGACGTTGGTGTGGCACGTGATGGCCAAGCAGGCCACCACCACTCTGTGCGGGCGGCAACTCGACGAACGGATCGAGGCGTCCGGTGCCGAGCGGGCGGAGCACTGCACGCCCTGCATGGCCTCGTTCGCGAAGCTGATGGCGGACGCCCGGCCCTGAGGCGCGCGGAGCGGGTCCTCGCGCTCACACGTTCAGGTGAACGTCGTTGATCGTCCTGTGGGCGTGCGCCCCGGCGCCCTATGCAGTGACGTATGGATCAACTCCGTACCCCGGACAGTCATCAGCCCTTCTCCCGGCGGCAGTTCACCACCGTGGCCGGTACGGCCACCGCCGTGACCGCGCTCGGTCTCGCCGCGCCGGAGCCCGCCGCCGCCGCGCCCGCCGCACCCGTCCTTCCCCGCCAGGCCGCCCCCTGTCCGCCGAGATCCACCGCCGACTGGGACACCTGTCTCGCGGTCGCGCGGGCGCTGCTGGTCGTGGACGACCACGACGCGTCCCTCGTCCCCGCCTACCAGAAGATCCTCGACTCCGGGCTGCCCCGCGCCAGGTCCACGGCCGCCAAGAAGATCCTGGTGGTCGGCGCCGGACCGGCCGGTCTCGTGGCCGCCTGGCTGCTGAAGCGGGCCGGGCACCACGTCACGGTGCTGGAGGCCAACGGCAACCGCGTCGGCGGCCGGATCAAGACCTTCCGTACGGGCGGGCACGAGCACGCGGCCCAGCCGTTCGCCGACCCCAAGCAGTACGCCGAGGCCGGGGCCATGCGGATCCCCGGCAGCCATCCGCTGGTGATCGGCCTGATCGACCGGCTCGGCGTCCAGCGGCGGCCGTTCTACCTCGTGGACGTCGACGGCGAGGGCAAGCCCGTCAACCACGCGTGGCTCCATGTCAACGGCGTCCGGATGCGCCGCTCCGACTACGCGAAGTCGCCTCGCAGGATCAACCAGTCGTTCGGCGTCCCGAGCAAGTACCTGGACAAGCCCTCCTCCCAGATCCTGCGCGAGGCCCTGGACCCCGTACGCGACGAGTTCAGCACGGTCGGCGCGGACGGCAAGCGCGTCGACAAGCCGCTGCCCGAGCGGGTGCGGGGCTGGGCCCGGGTGATCCAGCGGTACGGCGACTGGTCCATGTACCGCTTCCTGAGCGAGCAGGCGGGCTTCGACGAGCGCACGCTCGATCTCGTCGGCACCCTGGAGAACCTGACCTCGCGGCTGCCGCTGTCGTTCATCCACAGCTTCATCAGCCAGTCGCTGATCAGCCCGGACACCACGTTCTGGGAGCTGGTCGGCGGCACCGCGACGCTGCCGGACGCGCTGCTGCGGAAGGTCGAGGGCCTCGTACGCCTGGACCGCCGCGCGACGCACATCGAGTACTGGTCCCCCGACCGGCACGGCAGCGACGACACCTCGCAGGTCCGCGAGGGCGGTCCGCACGTATGGATCGACACGGTGTCCGAGGGGCGCGACGGCAAGGTCGTCCGCGAGCAGTTCACGGGCGACCTGGCGATCGTCACCGTGCCGTTCTCCGGGCTGCGGCAGGTGCAGGTCAGCCCGCTGATGTCGTACGGCAAGCGGCGTGCCGTCGCGGAGCTGCACTACGACAGCGCGACCAAGGTGCTGCTCGAATTCAGCCGCCGCTGGTGGGAGTTCACCGAGAGCGACTGGAAGCGGGAGCTGGAGGCGGTGCGCCCCGGGCTGTACGAGGACTACCGGCGGGGCAAGGCGCCCGCCGACGGAAGCCTGCTCGGCGCGCACCCGTCGGTGCCGCGCGGGCACATCAGCCCGGCGCAGCGCGCCCACTACGCGGCCAACCGCTGGGCCACCCGCGACCAGCCCGAGGCGGCGCACATCGTCGGCGGCGGCTCGGTCTCCGACAACTCCAACCGCTTCATGATCCAGCCCTCGCACCCGGTGCCCGGCAGCAAGGGAGGCGTCGTCCTCGCCTCCTACAGTTGGGCCGACGACGCCTCCCGCTGGGACTCCCTGGACGAGGAGGCCCGCTACCCGCACGCGCTGCGGGGGCTACAGCAGGTCTACGGGCAGCGCGTCGAGGTCTTCTACACGGGCGCCGGGCGCACACAGAGCTGGCTGCGTGACCCGTACGCGTACGGCGAGGCGTCCGTCCTGCTCCCCGGCCAGCACACGGAACTGCTCGCGTCGATCCGCACCCCCGAGGGCCCGCTGCACTTCGCCGGGGACCACACCTCGGTGAAGCCGTCGTGGATCGAGGGCGCCGTGGAGTCGGGCGTCCGGGCCGCGCTCGAAGCGCACCGGGCGTAGGCGCCCGCGGACGGACGGTCCGGCGCCCCTTCTTCGGGGCGCCGGACCGTCCGTCCCCTTACATGCCCCCGGACTCGTCGCACTTCTCCGGCGGCTCCCGGTTGTGGCGGCGCGGTTCGGCGGCCTCGACGAGCAGATGGGCCAGGTCGGCGGGCAGCGAGAGGTGCTTCTCCAGCCCCGCGGCGTCCATGCCGTGGACGGCCAGCACCCAGGCGGCATAGACACGGTCGGTGGGCGGCGCGCCGGGGGCCCTCAGGCGGGCGCGGACGGCGGCCTCGGGGAAGCCGTCCAGCGTGTGGGTGGTGAACCACGACGCGTCCACCGGCTCGGCCGCCCTGCCTCGTGGGCCCCGGAACCGCCGGACGCGGCCCTGCCGTGCCCGCGTGCCGATCACGAGGGCGAGGGCGGCGAAGGCCAGGACGGCGGCGGCCACGCCGGGGCGAGTGGCGAGCGGGACCGTCCTCCAGACCGGCGGTATGCCGAGGGCCATCAGGTACACGCAGAAGTGAGGGTGCAGGGTTCGCATCGCGTACCTCCCTCCACTCCTCCATCCTCACGCCGCACCCACCGCTGTCGAAAGGCCGTGCGGTCAAGATCCGTTAGTCTGACTGCCGGCCGCGCCCGGACACGTGCGGTGACCCAGGGGGAGAGATGTTCAGCAAGCAGCGACTGCTGGTCGCCGGGGTGACGGCGGTCCTCATGGCCGGGCTCGCCGCGTGCGGTGGCGGAGGGAACAGCGACGCCGCGGGGTACAAGGGCGGCACGGGTCCCGGCAGCGGGAACGTCAGCACGCAGTCCCCCGCGGACCCGGACCGTGTCGTCGGGCTCCGGGACAGCGTCCGCCATGTCTCCCGCAAGACCGTCCGGGACACCCGGCCGCATCTGGTCAAGGAGTGCACGCCCGCCACCAAGCGGGTCAAGCACACCCAGCGCACGGGAACGGGCACCCGGAAGAAGACGCGCACCTGGTACACCACCGAGCGGTACCGCGACTGTCACAAGGTCCGCCAGGGCACCGAGAGCTACCGGCGGGTGGTCCGGCAGGAGCGGTGGTGCGTGATGCTGGACGACGTGAACGGCGACACCGCGCGGGACGACGTCTGGTACCGGGTCACCAGCACCACGTACCACGAGGCCCTCGGCATGGAGCCGCAGGCGCGGATCGAGTTCGTTCCGACCGGCCTCGGGTGCTGAACCGGAGACCATGATCGAGCCGGGTCGCGGCGGCCAGTAGGCTGGGACCCGCTGCGGCACCCCCACCATCACCCGCCCCGGCGAGTCATGGCCGACAGCGGCCGAGAGGTCTCACGGCATTCGTCGTACGGATTCGTCTTTCGGCGTGCGCCTCAACGGCGTTCGCCTCGCGGCATGAGGATGTAACAACAGGTGCTGATCGCGGGCCGGTACGAGCTGCACACTGCCATCGGGCGCGGCGCGATGGGGGAGGTCTGGGCTGCCTACGACCAGATGCTCGGCCGCCCCGTCGCCGTCAAGGTGCTGCGCACCGAGAACACCGATCCCACCGCCGAGTCCCGGTTCCGGCTGGAGGCCCAGACGGCGGGCCGGCTGCATCACCCCCATGTCGTGGGCGTCCTCGACTTCGGGGAGCACGAGGGCCGGCTGTTCCTGGTGATGGAGCTGGTGGACGGCGACAGCCTCTCCGGGGTGCTCTCCGACGACGGGCCGCTGCCCGCCGAGCGGGTCGCCCTGATCGCCGCGCAGGCGGCGGCCGGGCTCGCCGTCGCCCATGAGCAGGGCATCGTGCACCGCGACATCAAGCCCGGCAATCTGCTGCTCGACGCGGACGGCACGGTGAAGATCGCCGACTTCGGTATCGCCCGCTTCATGGACGACCCGTCGGCGGCGCTCACGGCGACCGGGCAGATCGTCGGTACGAGTCTGTACATCGCGCCCGAGCGGGCCCTCGGCAAGCCCGCGGGACCGCCCAGCGACGTGTACTCGCTCGGGTGCGTGCTCTACCAACTCCTCACCGGACACCCGCCGTTCCGCGCGGGCACCCCGATCGCGATCCTGCACCAGCATCTCGACGCGGCCCCCGTGCCGCCGCGCGAACTCGGTGTCGACCTGCCGCCCGCCTTCGAGAACTACCTGCTCAGCCTGCTCGCCAAGCGGCCCGAGGACCGGCCCTCGGCACGGCAGACCGCCGACTGGTTCGGCTCCGGTTCCTGGCGGGGCCGCGCCGAGCCGCTCCCGACGGCGACCCCGGCACCGCCACCCGTCGCCCCCGCCCCGCCCCGTACCGAGACGGGCCCCGCGACGACGTACAAGCTCCCGACCGCGGCCGGGGGCACGGGGCACCGGGCGGCCCACCGCCAGCGGCCCGCCCCGGCCGTTCCCCGCGAGCGCGTGGCCTCCGGGGGCCGACGCGGCCGGGCGGCGCCGACCGGGGGCGGGCTCGACCTGCGCGCGCTTCTCGCGCAGCGACCGCGCGTGGTGGGGATCGCCGCCGCGACGGTGCTGTTCGTCGTGGCGGTGTTCGTGGGCATGGCGCTGTTCTCCCCGGACGACAGCTCGGCGGAGACCCCCACGGAGACCGAGCAGTCGAGCCCGGCCGATCCGACGCCCTGACCGCGCCCAACGGCCAGTGTTCTACGGGTCGTTGAGCGCCGGGCCACCCAAGGCGCGCCGTCGGCCGGGCGCCGGGGCCCCTCGAACGGTCCCCCACCGCTGGCCCCCGGCGGTCCGCGCGCCAAAGCTGGCCCCATGGACGCCGCGCCCCCTGACGGACTGCCGCCCTTCGAGGACCGGACCGACATCGAGAACGCCGACCGGGGGTTCGTCGCCGCCCTCGCCCCCGGGGTGGTGAGCGCCGAGGACGGGCGGGTGCTGTGGGACGGGGACGCGTACGGGTTCCTCGCCGAGGCCTGTCCCGGCACCGCGCACCCGAGTCTGTGGCGGCAGTCGCAGCTCTGCGCGCGGCAGGGGCTGTACGAGGTGGTCGAGGGCGTCTACCAGGTGCGCGGGCTCGATCTCTCCAACATGACGCTGATCGAGGGCCAGGACGGTGTCCTCGTCATCGATCCGCTGATCTCCGCCGAGTGCGCGGCGGCGGCCCTCGCCCTCTACCGGCACCATCGCGGACAGCGGCCCGTCACCGGGCTGATCTACACCCACTCCCATGTCGACCACTTCGGCGGCGCCCCCGGGGTGCTGCCGCGCGACGACGCGACCGTGCCGATCCTCGCGCCCGCCGGGTTCCTGGACCACGCGGTCAGCGAGAACGTCTTCGCCGGGCCCGCCATGGCCCGCCGCGCCGACTTCGTGTTCGGCACCCGGCTGACCAAGGCGCCCGACGGGCACATCGGCAGCGGGCTCGGCATGGCCCGGTCCACCGGCACGGTCGGCCTCGTCCCGCCGACCGTCGACATCACGCACACCGGGCAGACGGAGACCGTGGACGGGATCCGCATCCTGTTCCAACTGACGCCCGGCGCCGAGGCACCCGCCGAGATGAACTTCCTCCTCCCCGAGCAGCGCGCCCTGTGCCTCGCCGAGAACGTCACGCACACCCTGCACAACATCCTGACGCTGCGCGGCGCCCTGGTCCGCGACGCCCACGCCTGGTCGCGCCATCTCGGCGAGGCCGTCGACCTCTTCGGCGACTCCTACGACGTGGCCTTCGCCTCGCACCACTGGCCGACCTGGGGGCACGACAACGTCGTCCGGCTGCTGGTGGAGCAGCGGGACCTGTACGCGTATCTGCACGACCAGACCCTGCGCCTGCTGAACAGCGGTCTGACGGGCCCGGAGATCGCGGAGGAGCTGCGGCTGCCGCCCGCCCTGGAGCGCGTCTGGCACGCACGGGGCTACTACGGGTCCCTGAACCACAATGTCAAGGCCGTCTACCAGCGCTACATGGGCTGGTACGACGGCAACCCCGCCCATCTGTGGGAGCATCCGCCGCGCGCGCTCGCCGAGCGGTACGTGGAGGTGGCGGGCGGTCCGGAGGCGACGCTCGCGGCGGCCCGGCGGTACGCGGACGCCGGGGACCCGCGCTTCGCCGCCACCCTCCTCAACCACCTCGTCTTCGCCGACCCGGAGAACGAGGAGGCGAAGGAGGCGCTGGCGGGCGTGTACGAACGCCTCGGGTACGGCGCGGAGAACGGGCCCTGGCGGAACATCTATCTGACCGGCGCGCTGGAGCTCCGCAAGGGCGCGGGAGCCCATGACCCCACGGACACCAGCGGGATGACCTCGGCGCTCACCGTGAGCATGCTGCTGGACTCGATCGCGATCCGTGTCGACGGGCCGCGCGCGGCCCGGGAGCCGCGGATCATCATCGACCTGGTGCTGATCGACGAACAGCGCCGCCACCGGATCAACCTGGAGCACGGCGCGCTCACCCACCGCAGCCTGCCGCTGCACCGCACCCCGAAACAGCACGCGGGCCTCACGCTCACGCTGACCCGCGCCGAACTCCTCGGGCTGCTCGCGGGCAAGGGCCTCGCGGGCATCGAGACGGAAGGGGACCGGGCGCTGCTCAAGCGACTGTTCTCGTACGTCACCCAGCCGGACCGGGGCTTCGCGATCGTCACCCCTTGAGCGGCCGGGCGGTCGTCGTACGGACCGCTCCTACAGCGGCGGTTGAGCCGGGGCGGGGCCGAGGGTCGTCGTGCCGGGGGCCGTGCGGTGGCCGAGGCCCGTGCGGTACGCGTCCAGGGCCGCCTCCACCCGGCCCGTACGGCGCAGCAGATCGCCGAGCAGCCGGCACAGGTCCGCCAGGTCACCGGCCGCGCCCGCCCGCTCCAGCAGGCTCAGCGCGCGGACGTAGTGCTCCTCGGCGGCCTCCGTGTCGCGGGCGTCCTCCGCGATGATGCCGAGGAGACGGTGAGCGCCCGCGGAGTGCACGGCGCCGCGCTCGGGGCCGATGTCGCCGAGGACGCCGCGCAGCAGCCCGGCGGCCTCCTGGGACTTCCCGCGGCGGTGCAGCACGTCCGCCAGCTCCACGGCGACCTGGCTGCTGTAGAGGGCGGCCCGCTGCTCGGAGAGCATGGTGAGCGCCTCGCGCAACTCCCGCTCCGCGCATTCCAGTTCGCCGTTCTGCACATACAGGTACCCGCGCATCCAGTGGCAGTTGGACAGCTCGGTGCGTATCTGGAGCTGGCGGTACATCTCGGCGGCCTTGGCCAGGGAGGCGTCCGCCTCGGCGATCCGGCCCTCGGCGATCAGCGTGCGCGCCACCGACCGGTGCATGCGCGCGACCAGCGCCGGGTCGCCCACCTGGGGCGCGAGCGCCAGCGCGAACTCGGCGGCCTGGGCCGCGCGCGCATGGGCGCCCATGTCCATGTACGGGCCGATCGCGCTCGCGTAGAGCAGCAGCAGGGCGTCCGGGTCGTGCAGTCCGGAGCGGTTCAGTTCGTCGAGGGTCGTCTCCAACAGGTAGCAGGCGTAGCGGAGTTCACCGGCGAGGTAGTGGGAGACGGCACGGCCGCGCAGGGCCGGGACGCGGCTGGTCAGCGGCGCGTCCCGCAGATGCTCCTCCGAGCGCTCGAAGTGGCGCCGCCCGGTGATCAGATCGCCCCGCTCCAGGGCGCACTCGCCGAGCCCGAGCAGCGCGGCGGCCTGCTCGCCGACGAGCCCGTGCTCCTCGGCCTCCGCGAGCAATGCGCCGTACTGTTCGGCGGCGGCCTCGGCGTCGCCGGTCGCGAGGGTGCGCTGGGCGTCGGTCAGCCTGAGGCGCAGGCCGGTGGCGAGATGGGGCGGGCGGCCGGTCAGCAACTCCTCGTAGGCGATGCCGAGTTGCTCCGCGATATGCCGCAGCGCCGGTTCGGAGGCGCGGACCCGGCCCGCCTCCACGGTGGAGATGTACGCGGGCGTGTACGCGGGTTCGGCCAACTGCTTCTGGGTCAGCCCGCGTTCGGTCCGCAGCCGCTGCACCCTGCGTCCGATGGTCTCCGGATCGTCACGCTCCGCCATGTATCAAGCATGCCATCAACTGCACTTATCTCCCTGCCCAGTTGCGCGGATTCCCCGCGCCTCCTGAAGCACAGCGCACTTGACGCAGGTGGGCGCGGACCGGGAACCTCCGCGCACCCCCTTGCACCACCCCTCGGGACGGCCTACGTTAAGCCGGACGTTAAGCCCACTTAACAAGCCGCTGATGCGAGGCGAGGTCGCCGTGCTCCGACGAACAGCCGCCCGCTACTCCCGAAGCGTCGCCGCCGCCCTGATCGCCGTGGCCGCCCTGACCATGGCCGCCCAGCTCGGCCCGGCGGAGACCACGGAGTCGGGGAACCCGTCGTACGTCCCCTCGGCCAGCCCCTGATCGGGCGTCTACCCCGGCACGTGCTGGGTCTGCCTCAACTCCTCCAGCCGCATGCGCACATGCCGGAGCGCGCCCTCGCGGCGGCCCGGCACCCGCGCGCGCAAGTCCGCCAGGGCGGGCCCCAGTTCGCAGGCCAGGGCCGGATCGCTCAGGCGGCTCCACTGGTGGTGGGCGCGGTCGACGGCGGCCTCCACGGCCGGGTCCTCGGGGTGCTGACCGGCGTCCAGCCGGGCGGCGGCCACCGCCAGCCAGGCCCGGCAACTGCGACCGGCGTCCCCCGCGAGCATCGCGAGGTCGGCGCCGACCTCGCCCCAGTGCAGCGCCTCCTCGGAGCCGGGCCCGCGCTCGCGCACCGCGGCCTCCTCCCACCGCGCCGCGAGCGCCGCCGCGTCGGCGTGCCGACCCTCCCGGACGGCAGCCGTGAGGGCGCTGTGCGGGTCTGGGGGCGTGGACGGGGGCGTGGCTGGGGGTGACGTCCGGGAGGAGGCCCAACTCCCGTCCGTCGCCTGCTCGTCGGGGCTGAGGATCAGCTCGTCGGGCGTGCGGCCCTTCGCGAACGCCCGTGCCAGGGCCTGGCGGTGGAGGGCCGCCGGTTCCGGCCGATGGCCGCTGCGCAGGATCGTCGCCAGCGCCTTCGTGTACACCGGGGTCGCCCGCGTGCGGCGCGGTGGCGGCGGGCCGAAGCGGCCGTAGAGGGCGACCCCGGGGCCGCAGTCGAGGGAGAGCGCGTGCCGGGCCCGCCAGGTCTCCGCGTCCGCGTGCAGATCCGCGAACACCATGGTCGTACCGGGCGTACGCAGCCGCAGTTCCTCCCGGAACCAGTGCCAGGGGAAGCCGGTGCAGCGGACCGTGGCCGGGGTGGTGCGGGCCAGCGCCAGATGCGGCAGACGCTGGCGGCGGTCGAGCTGGAGCTGCCCGGTGAGGAACACCGTCAGCGGGCCGGGGGCGGTCGCGGCGCTCCGCAGCCAGGTCAGAACGGCCTGCGGCTCCAGGGGGTCGGCGAGTGCGACCACGTTCGCCGTGTCGGTCCCGGACAGCACGGGCGGGGTGACCGCGGCGAGCACCGGGAGCACGGACGTCGCGTCCACCAGGCTCCCCTTGCCCGCCGGTGACGCCGCGAGCAGCAGCACGGTTCCGGGCATCGTTGCCTCCCCGATCGACCACGTACATCAGCACCGTAACCGCTGCGTCTGTGCGCTCACTCGCCTCCGTGCTCACTCGCCTCCGCTGCTCGGGATCGGCGTACCGCGAGGATCGCCGTGTCGTCGTCGAGGTAGCCCGCGCAGTGCCGCAGGGTGCCGTCGCGGACGAGGCGGACCAGCGGGCCCGGCTCGACGGCCCGCGGGTCCTCGGCGACCGCTTCGGCCACCCGTTCCAGCAGCGGGAAGAACTCCCCGGCGGCGTCGCGCGCCTCGGAGACCCCGTCCGTGACCAGCAGCAGCGTCTCGCCGAGTGCGAGCGGTACGCGCCGTACGGGCGGCAGTCCTTCGTCGCTCAGGTCGGCGAGGCCCAGCGGCAGCCCGTCCCCCGGCGGCAGCGGCCGTACGCCGTCGGGGGCCACCACCAGCGGCGGTTCGTGCCCGAAGTTGACGACCTCCACGTACGAGCTGTCGGCCGGGGGGAAGGCGACCAGCACGAGGGTGGTGAAGCGCGGGTCGTCCTGGTAGCCGAGGCCCACGCGGTAGCGCACATGCCGCTCCATGCGCAGCTCCAGCCGCTGGGCGAGCACGTCGAGGGCGGGCTCGTGGTACGCCGCCTCGCGGAAGGTGCCGAGCAGCGCCAGGGCGGCGGTGACGGCGCCGAGCCCCTTGCCCTGGACGTCGCCGAGCACGACCCGGGTGCCCTGCGGGCCGGGCTGGATGTCGTAGAAGTCGCCGCCGACGCGGGCGACGCTGTCGGCGGCGAGGTAGACCGCGGCCTGGTCGAGGCCGCCCCAGCCGTCCGGCAGCGGGCGCAGCACCGTGTGCCGGGTGATCTCGACCAGGTCCTGCATATGCACCATGCGCCGCTCGCCGCGCACCCGGACCACGCAGGCCAGCACGGCGAGCGCGCCGCCCACGACGACCAGGATGAAGCCGGGCAGCCCGGTCCGCAGCTCGTGCGGCCAGGTGTGGTCCTCGACCTCGTAGACGGCGGCGGCCAGCACGGCGGCGCCCACCGTGCCCCACACCCCGCAGAGGGCGGCGGCGATGGCCGGGGCCAGCACGACCCAGGAGATGGTCCGGAACCCGCCGGCCATGGTCCAGTCGAGCAGCGCGATGATCAGAAGCAGCGCGAGCGGCAGGAGCCAGGTGACGCTGTGCCCACGGTCCCGTCCTGGCTGCGGTCCTCGGGCCGGTCGTGCGGTGATCGACAGATGGGCACCCGGCGCCGCCGTTCATCAGGACGCGCCCGGCACGCGGGCGCGTGGAGCCGTCGCCCCGAGCAGCTCGATCCTCATGTGCCCCAGCGAAACACGGCCCCCGTGGCCCCGCATCCCGACTTGCCGACCGCCCCGGCCAGGTGTGCTCTGGAGGGCGGGAACGAGGAGAGAGGAGTGCTCTCATGGCTCACGCGGCACGCGCCTCGGGGACAGCACGCACACCCGTCACCAGATCCCCCGGCAGGGTCACGAGATACCCCGGCATGACCACGGCACAGCGCCCGCCCGACCTCTTCGACCGGCGGACGCACGCCGTCGGGCGGTTCGCGGTGCCCGTCGTCCTCGGTCTCGTCTACGGCTACTGGGCCGCGACCACCCGGCGCCACGGCGGCCCGCTCACGGGCTGGAACATCCTCTTCGGCTTCATGACCGCGCTCGTGTTCGCGGTGGTGAGCATCGCCCTGTTCTTCGCGACACGGCATATGCGACGCGGACAGCACGCGCTGCTGTGGGCGATGTTCGCGGGCATCGCAATCGGCTTCCTGTTCAGCCAGAGCGGCCACAGCGTGTTCAGCACGGTGGGCCTGGGACTCGTGATCGCCGCGGCCGTGTTCCTGCTCAACTACTACCGCTACTACACGCACGAGCCGAAGAGACCGGAGGAGCGGGCGGGTTGGCGCGCGGCGCGGTGAGTTGCCCGTCGGGGCCGGTGGTTGCCCGTCGGGTCCGGCGCACGAGACCCCGGCGTATCGGCCGAGCCGACGTCGGGGCCTCATGCGTCTCCCTCACTCACCCGCCCCGGGACCCGCTCCCGGGGACCGGCAGCCCTCCCCTCACCAGGTAACACCCGTTCGGGTGAAGCCTCCACCGGAGAGCGCGGCGGGCCCTGTTCGCCACCCCCACCCGTTTGCAGGCGATCGGCTCGCCGGTCGTGGGGCGGCGCGATTCGCTGAGGGCGTGTCCCAACGTGTCCGGAGCGTGCTCTCCGCCGTGCTCGTCGGCCTCGCCTGTCTGCTCGCACCACTGGGCGTCCTCGCCGTGTGGTCGACGTACGGCATCGAGGACGGCGCGCGCTACGCCGCCACCACCGAGCCGCTGGTCTCCGACGCCGGGGTCCAGGACGCCATCGCCGCCGCCGTCACCGACGGCATCATGCGCGAAGTGCACGTCGGGCAGCCCCTCCAGGGCTCCGTGCACGCCTTCGTGCACGACGCGGTGCGTTCGTTCACCGACACCGACGCCTTCCGCAGCGCCTGGGACACCGCGAACCTCACCGCCCACGACGCCGTGATCCGTGCCCTGCGCGGGGACGACGACCACCCGGTGATCATCGACCTCGCTCCCGCGACCGAGCGGCTGAAGCGCCGACTGACCGACGACCACGTGCCGTTCGCGGGCCGTATCCCCGTGGCGCACACGGAGATCACCCTGCTCGAGGCCGAGGATCTGACGAAGCTGCGGAAGGGGTTCCACGTGCTCGAGGTCACCGGCTTCTGGCTGCCCGGCGCGGCGGTCGGCTTCGCGCTGACCGGCATCCTCGTCGCCGTGTGCCGCCGCCGGGCGGTGCTCGTGACCGGTCTCGGCACGGCACTGGGCGCCGGGCTGCTCGTCGTCGCGATCGAGGTGGGCCGCCGGATGACGCTCCGGGACCTCCCGGCGGGCGTCTCGCAACCGGCCGCGGGGGCGGTCTACGACGCGCTCACCCACTCCCTCCGCACCGTCTCCTGGCTGCTGTTGGCGCTCGGCCTCGCGGTCGCCCTGGGCGCCTGGGTCACCGGCCTGATCCTCCGCCGACGGCGCGCGGCGGCGGGGGACGACGCGGTCGCGACGGAAGGGACGGAGGGGACGGAGCGCGTACAGGCCTGACCGGCCTGCCGGGTCCGGCAACCCTCTCCCCGCCCGCCCCGTCCTTGGGGGAAGATGCGGACCCCAGGCCACCGAGGGAAGGCGGTACGTACGTGGAGACGGCGACCGCGCAGGGGACCGAGCCGACCACTACCGGGCACCGGTCCCGGGGGCGGACCGTGGCCGCCTGGTTCGCCGGGGTGCTGCTCGCGGGGGTGAGCGCCGTCGTCGGCTGTCGCGCCGCCGACACCGACGCGATCAGCCCCGTCCCCCAACTGCTCGCGTTCCTCCCCTGGTTGATCGCCCCGGTCGGCGTCGCCCTGCTGTTCGCCCTGCTCGCCCGCTGGCGCACCGGCCTGGCCTGGGGCGTCCTCGTCCTCGCGCCGCTCGCGTGGTTCATGGAGCCGTACGGCAAGAGCGACGAACCCACCGGCACGCCGCTCGCCGAGTTCCGCGTGCTGACGTCCAATGTGCAGTACGGCCGGGGCACCGCCGCTCTCGTGACCGCGATCCGCCGTGAACGCCCCGACATCGTGTTCGTCGAGGAGTGCGAGCACCACTGCTCGGCCACGCTGCGACAGACCTTCGGCGGCCCGGACGGCGTCTACCGCTACCGGCAGGCGGTCGAGGGCGCCGGTTCCGACGGCTCGGTCCTGCTCAGCCGGTTCCCGCTGAAGGCCGCGTCCGGCGTGCCCGGCACCATGGGGATGCCGGGCGCCGTCGCCGACGTCCGCGGACACCGCGTACGCCTCCAACTCGCGCACCCCATGCCTCCGCTGATGGGTCAACTGGCGCTGTGGCACCGCGAGTTGGGAGCACTGCGCTCCTACGCTGCGGCCGGTGGCGACACCCCGACGATCCTCGCCGGCGACTTCAACGCATCCCAGGACCATGCCGAGTTCCGCCGCATCCTCGACACCGGCCTGCACGACAGCGCCCGGATCACCGACAGCGCCCGTACGCCCTCCTGGCCCGCCCACGTCCCTTCGCCGTTGGGCGTGCAGATCGACCATGTCCTCGTCTCGCGCGAGGACTTCTCGGTGAACTCGGCCCGCTTCCTGGACATCGCCGACACCGACCACCGCGCGCTGCTCGTGGATCTGACGCTACGTCAGCGCGGGTAGGCGTTCGGCCTGCTGGGGGCGGGGGGAGTTGCGCCGAAGAGGTGGCAGCGGTGGCCTCGGGGGCGGCGGGAGGGAGTGCGAGATCGGCGGTGGCGGGATCGTGGTGTTGACATCGGGCGCTTCCGATGGTTGGACCCTGCCCAAGATCACTGCCCGTGGCCGCTAACCTTACGTGTCCGTCCTGGCCAGGGATTGACGGGCTTCACCTCATGCGAAGGGTTGCGCACATGGGCATTCTCACTCTCCTGCGGAACGCGTTCGGCCGCTCACGCAAGGGTCGCGCCGCCGAGGGGGAGCCCTCGGAGGAGCCGACCACCTCGCCGGTGGCAACGGCAGAACCGGAGCCGCCCGTCACGGAGCCCGCGGCCGACATCCCGGAACAGTCGCCGGAGTCGGAGGCGGAGGCGCCGGGGGCGCAGGAACACGAGCTGGTGAAGGCGGCCTTCGAGAACGTGACGGTGCCGCGCCAGGCCTCGCCTGCGACGGATCCGGAAGCCACGGTTGAACCGCAGCCCGAGCCGCAGGCAGACGTCACCCCGGAATCGGAGCCCGAGTCTGAGTCCAAGGCCGGCCCCGAACGGGAGGCCACGGGACCGCAGTCCAAGGAAGAGACCGAGCCCGTAACCGAGGCCGACCCGGAACCGGAGACGAGCGCGGACCCCGAGCCGCAGCCCAAGGCCGAGGAGAGCCCGAAGCCCGAGGCCGACGTCGCCCCCGAGCCGCAGGCCACGGCCCCGGAACCCGAGGCCACCCAGCCTGAGACGCAGACGACGGCCACCGCGGACGAACCGCAGACCGAGGTCACGGCCACGCCGGAAGCCGCCGTTGAACCGCAGGCCGAGACCACCCCGGAGCCGGAGGCCACGAACCCGCAGCCCGCGGCGGAGACGAGCACCGACCCCGAGCCGCAGCCCACCGCTGAGGCCATGGCGGAGCCCGAACCGCAGACGACGGTCACCGCAGAAGCCGAGCCCGAAGCCGCGGACGAACCGCAGGCCGAGCCCACCCTGGAGTCGGAGGCCACGGCAGAGGCGAGCCCGGAGCCCGAGCCCGCATCCGAACCGGAGACGGCGAACACCCCGGAGCCGCAGCCCACCGCCGAGGTCTCGGCGGAGCCCGAACCCCAGATCGACGTCACCCCCGAGTCGGAGCCCACGGACCCGGAACCCGAGGCCACCCAGGCACCGGAGACCACGACCCCGCAGCCCGAAGCTGAGACCAACGCAGACCCCGAGCCGCAGCCCGAGCCCGAGGTGGCGGACGCACCGGAGCCCGAGCCCACCGCTGAGGTCACGGCCGACCCCGAGCCGCAAGCCTCGACCGAGACGACCCTCGAACCCGAGCCCGCCACGGACGCCGCGCCGCAGCCCACGGAGCCGGAGCCCACCCCCGAGCCCGAGCCGCAGGTCACGGCCGACGTGGCAGCCGCGCCCGAAGCTGAGCCCCAGCCTCAGAGCCCCGTCGCGGACGGCGCGGCTCAGCCCGCCGTCCCCCACGACCGCGTCACCTCCCTCGCCCCCGGGCTCGCCACCGCCTACCAGGCCGCCGGTGCCGTGCTCGGTCGGCGCGAGTTCGCCGGTGCGCGGGCCAAGGTGTACCTCGTGCTGGACCGTTCCGCGTCCATGCGCCCGTACTACAAGGACGGCTCCGCGCAGGCCCTCGGTGAGCAGGCCCTCGCTCTCGCCGCGCACCTCGACCCCGAGGCCTCGGTCCACGTCGTGTTCTTCTCCACCGACCTGGACGGCACCGGCGAACTCACCCTCGCCGCGCACGAGAACAAGATCGACGAACTCCACTCGGCCCTCGGTCGCATGGGCCGCACCAGCTACCACGCGGCGGTGGACGCGGTCGTCGCCCACCACGAGCAGTCCTCGGACCCGGCCCTGCCCGCCCTGGTGATCTTCCAGACGGACGGCGCCCCGGACACCAGGACGCCCGCCACCCAGGCGCTCACGGCCGCCGCGAAGAACCACCCCGCCGTCTTCTTCTCCTTCGTCGCCTTCGGTGACCCGGAGCACAAGGCCTTCGACTACCTCCGCAAGCTCAAGGCCGCCAACACGGCACACTTCCTCGCCGGCGAGACCCCCCGGGAACTCACCGACACGGAGGTCTACGAGGGCGTACTGGCGAACTGGCGCCCGTGAGCCCGTAGCTCGTAAGCCCTCGGCCATACGCCGCCCGCGTCCCACCCCCAAGGCCTCCTGAGGCAGCCGTACAAGCCCCCTCAGGAGCGCCGGGCTTCTCAGCTCATAAAACGGGACGCGGGCGGCGTACCCATGTCGGCTACGATTTCAAGGTTCGTAGACGATCCAGCCGACCCGAAAATCCGATTGATCGTCACCCCGCGTAGCGACTTGGGAGCAGCCCGCGATGGCTCGACACCTCATCACCAGCGCCCTTCCGTACATCAACGGGATCAAGCACCTGGGCAACATGGTGGGGTCCATGCTCCCGGCGGACGTGTACTCCCGGTACCTCCGCCAGCGTGGCCACGACGTCCTGTACATCTGCGCGACGGACGAGCACGGCACCCCCGCCGAGCTGGCCGCCAAGGAGCAGGGCATCCCGGTGGACACGTTCTGCGCGCAGGCCCATGACGCCCAGAAGGCGGTCTACGACGGCTTCGCGCTCTCCTTCGACTACTTCGGCCGCAGCTCCAGCCCCGAGAACGTCGAGATCACGCAGCACTTCGCCCGCAAGCTGCACGAGAACGGCTTCATCGAGGAACGCTCGATCCGCCAGGTGTACTCGCCCACGGACGGCCGCTTCCTCCCCGACCGCTACGTGGAGGGCACCTGCCCCCACTGCGGCTACGACAAGGCCCGCGGCGACCAGTGCGAGAACTGCACCCGGGTCCTCGACCCCACGGACCTGATCGACCCGCGCAGCGCCATCTCCGGCGCCACGGACCTGGAGGTCAGGGAGACCAAGCACCTCTTCCTCCTCCAGTCCAAGCTCCAGCACGAGGTGGAGGAGTGGGTCGCCCGCCACGAGCGGCACTGGCCGCACCTGGCCTCCTCGATCGCCCGCAAGTGGCTGACCGAGGGCCTGCACGACCGGGCGATCACCCGCGACCTGGACTGGGGCGTCCCGGTCCCCGCGGACACCTGGCCGGAGCTGGCGGCGGAGGGCAAGGTCTTCTACGTCTGGTTCGACGCCCCGATCGAGTACATCGGCGCGACGAAGGAGTGGTCGGACCAGGCCCCGGAGAACCGGGACTGGAAGTCCTGGTGGTACGAGGCGGACGACACCGTCCGCTACACGCAGTTCATGGCGAAGGACAACGTCCCGTTCCACACGGTGATGTTCCCGGCCACGCAGCTCGGCGTGCGCGAGCCGTGGAAGAAGGTCGACTACGTCAAGGCCTTCAACTGGCTGACGTACTACGGCGGTAAGTTCTCCACCTCCCAGAAGCGGGGCGTCTTCACCGACCAGGCCCTGGACATCCTCCCGGCCGACTACTGGCGCTACTTCCTGATCGCCAACGCGCCGGAGTCGGACGACTCGTCGTTCACCTGGGAGCACTTCACGGCCACGGTCAACAAGGACCTCGCCGACACCCTCGGCAACTTCGTCAACCGCGTCCTGTCCTTCTCCAAGAAGCGCTTCGGCGAGGAGGTCCCCGACGGCGGTACGCCGGGCGAGCCGGAGGCGAAGCTGGGCGAGGAGATCGCGCGGCTCCTCGCCGAGTATGAGGAGCACATGGAGGCGCTCCAGTTCCGCAAGGCGGCGGCGGCGCTGCGCGCGCTCTGGTCGGCGGGCAACTCCTACCTGGAGGAGAAGGCCCCCTGGCTGGAGATCAAGACCGACAAGGACGGCGCGGCCCTCACCCTGCGCACGGCGATGAACCTGATCCACCTCTACGCGGTGGTCTCCGAGCCGTTCATCCCCGCCACGGCGGCGACGATGCGCGCGGCGTTCGCCCTGCCGGACGACACGGCGAGCTGGGTCACGCCCGACGAGGCGAAGTCCCTGACCGCGGTGGCCCCCGGCACGCCCTTCACGGTCCCGCCGGTCCTGTTCGCCAAGCTCACGGACGAGGACCTGGAGACGTACAAGGAACGCTTCGGCGGCACCGAGGGCTGACCCTCAAGAGCGGCAGAGCTCTCGCGCCGAGGAGTTCGCGAGCCGAAGAGTTCTTGATGAGTTCTTCATCGGTTCTTCATAGCCGCGGTTCTACCGTCGTCGTCGCCGGGCCGGAGCAGGCCCGGCGGCGACGGACGCGGGGAGCCGATGGTGATGAGCGCATGGGGGCGGGCCCGGAGCCGGGTGTGGCTGGCGGGGACGGCGGCGGCGGTGGCGCTGGCCGTGGCCGGTTGCGGGAGTGGCGGCGGGGGTGATGACGAGGTCGCGTCCGCGGGGAGCCGCAAGCCGTCCGCCGGATCGTCCGGGAACTCCTCCGGCGAGCTGTCCGACTACATCGAGGCACAGCGCAAGTGGGTCGGCTGTCTGCGCGGCGCCGGTCTCGACGCACCTGACCCGGACGCGCACGGCAGGGTCGACCTCGGCGACCAGTCGAAGTGGAAGCGGGATCCGAAGGCGCTCAAGGCCCAGGAGAAGTGCGCCGAGTTGAGCGTGCCGGTCCCGGAGAGTGTGGAGCGGGCCCAGCAGCCGGAGCTGTCCAAGGACGAGATCGGCAAGAACGAGAAGTACGCCTCCTGTATGCAGGAGCACGGCGCTCCGGACTTCCCCGACACCGACGAGACCGGTCACTTCCGGGACGTCACCTGGGACTCGACGTCGGCGGGCGCCAAGCGGGCCACGCGCGCGTGCGCGTCGATCATCGGTGTGCCGGCCGACGCCCCGACGCCTCAGGGCTGACCGGCCGGGGCGATCGATGGACGTCACGAAGAACACGCACACCGGCACCCCGGAGCCTTCGGCGGAGCGCGGACGGCGCGGTCCGCTCCTCGTCATGGTCGGCTTCCTGCTGGTCGCCGTGGTGAGCACGATCGGTGCGCTGGGCCTCGGCGGAGGCGGCGGTGGAGACGACAAGGCACCCGGTCGCGGCGGACGGACCGTCCAGGTCACGCGGGCCACGCTGACCGACCAGACCGAGATCGACGGTCAGCTCGGCCACGGCCCGGAGGTCCCGTTCCCCGTCAAGGCGCAGGGAACGGTGACCGAACTGCCCGCCACCGGCAGCGTCGTACGACGGGGCGGCACCGTACTGCGCGTCGACGACCGGCCGGTGGTCCTGCTCTACGGCAGCCTGCCGATGTACCGGGGGCTCGGGGTCGTGGCGCCCCCGAAGTCCCCTGATGCGACGAAGACTTCGGAGTCCCCGGACTCCCCGGACTCCTCGAAGTCGACGAAGGCCCCGGAATCTTCGGACTCCCCGGCGCCCCCGGCGCCGACGCAGGCCCCCGCCCCGGCGACGCCCCTGCACGGCATGGACGTCAAGCAGTTCGAGACGAACCTCAGCGCGCTCGGCTACTCGGGCTTCACCGTCGACGAGTCGTACACCGAACTGACCGCGAACGCGGTCAAGCGCTGGCAGAAGGACCTCGGGCTGCCGCAGACCGGCCGGGTCGGCGTCGGCGACGTCGTGTACGCGCCCGGCCCGGTCCGGATCGCCGGTACGAGTGTCCGGGTCGGCGACGCGGTCTCCGGCAGTCCGGTGACCTACACCAGCACCTCGCGCATGGTCACCGTGAACGCCCGCGCGGACGAGACGAGTTGGGCGCGGCGCGGCGGCAAGGTCACCGTGGACCTGCCGGACGGGCACACGGTTCAGGGCACCGTGGCGAGCCTGGGTTCGGACGCCACCGCGTCCGGTACCGACGGCGCCGAGGGCGGGAAGCCCGCCGCAGGTGGCGACAGCGGGTCGGACGGCGGCGGATCGGACGGCAAGGTGGCCACCGTCGCCGTGGTGATCACCTTCGGTGAACGGGCCTCGCTGGGCAGGCTCCAGAGCGGTCCGGTCACCGTCCGCTACACGGTCAAGCAGCGCAAGGACGTCCTGACCGTCCCGGTCGCCGCCCTGACCGCGCTCGCCGAGGGCGGCTACGGCCTGGAGCCCGCGGGTGAGGGGAACGGCGGCCGGAGCGAGGGCGAGCCGGGCCGCTTCGTGGCGGTGAAGACCGGTCTGTTCGCGGCCGGCAAGGTCGAGGTGAGCGGCCCCGATCTGCGCGAGGGCATGAAGGTGAGGATCCCCGAGTGACGGCAGACGCAGCCGCGGCGGACACCCGTGGACCGGTCGTCGCGTTCGCGGGGGTGGCCAAGGCGTATCCCGGCGGGGTGAGAGCGGTCGACGGGGTCGATCTGACCGTCCGGTACGGCGAACTCGTGTGTGTGGTCGGGCCGTCCGGGTCAGGCAAGTCCACGATGCTGCATCTCATGGGCACCCTCGACCGCCCGTCCGCGGGCCGGATCGCGATCGACGGTCACGAGGTCGCGGAGCTGTCCGACCGCGAACTGTCCGCGCTGCGCGCGCAGCGCATCGGGTTCGTGTTCCAGCAGTTCCATCTGGCCGTCGGCGTACCGGTGTTGGACACCGTCGCCGACGGGCTGCTGTACGCGGGCGTCCCCTTGCGCGAACGGCGACGACGGGCCGCGCGGGCCCTGTCCCGGGTGGGGCTCGACCACCGGCTCGGCCACCTTCCGCATCAACTGTCCGGCGGCGAACGGCAGCGCGCCGCCGTCGCCCGTGCCGTGATCGGCGAACCGACGCTGCTGCTCGCCGACGAGCCGACGGGCAACCTCGACTCGGTCTCCGGCGCGGCCGTGCTCACCCTGCTGCGCGAACTGCACGCCTCGGGCACCACGGTCGTCGTCATCACCCACGACCGGGAACTGGCCGGGGCGTTCGACCGCCGGGTGGAGATGCGGGACGGCCGGATCATCGCCGACACCGCGGTCCCCGCCGCGTCCCCGTCGTCCTCTGCGGGAGGCCTCGGATGAGCCGACGGCAGCGGAGCGCGCTGCGCCCGGCCCGGCTGCGGCCCGCCGACTTCCTGCGCCTCGGCGGCACCGGGTTGCGTACCCGGCCCCTTCGGGTGTTCCTGTCGGCGCTGGGCATCGCCATCGGGGTGGCCGCCATGGTCGCCGTCGTCGGCATCTCCAGCTCCAGCCGCGCCGAGGTCGACCGCAGACTCGACGCGCTCGGCACGAACATGCTGCGGGTCGCGCCCGGCCAGGCCCCGGACGGTACGACGACCCGGCTGCCGCAGGAGGCGGCGGCGATGATCCGCCGTATCGGCCCGGTACGGCAGGTGGCGGCGGTCGGCGAGGTCAAGGGCGCCGCCGTCTACCGCAACCGCCATATCCCCGCCGGACGGACCGGCAGCGTGGCGGTGGCCGCCGCGGATCCGGGGCTGCTGCCCGCCGTGGGCGGCACGGTCCGTATCGGCCGCTGGCTGGACCCGGCCACGCAGACGTACCCGGCGGTGGTGCTCGGCGCCCAGGCGGCCCGCAGGCTCGACGTCTACACCCCAGGGAACCGGGTGTGGCTGGGCGGGCAGTGGTTCTCCCTGGTGGGCGTCCTCGAACCGGTGGCGCTCGCCCCGGAGCTCGACAACTCGGCGCTGGTCGGCCGCGGGGCGGCCCGGACGTACCTGGGCTTCGACGGCCGCCCGTCCACCGTGTACGTACGGGCCCGCGACGACCGGGTCGGTGCGGTCCGCGCCGTCCTCGCCGCCACGGCCAACCCGGAGAAGCCGAGCGGGGTACTGGTCTCCCGGCCCTCCGACGCGCTGGCCGCCCGCGAGGCCACCGAGTCCACGCTGACCGGGCTGCTGCTCGGCCTCGGCTCGGTCGCGCTCCTGGTGGGCGGGGTGGGGGTCGGCAACACGATGGTCATCTCGGTGCTGGAGAGACGCCCCGAGATCGGACTGCGTCGCGCGCTCGGCGCCACCAGTGGCCAGATCAGGGGCCAGTTCGTCGCCGAGTCGCTGCTGCTGTCCGCGCTGGGCGGACTCGGCGGCACCGTACTGGGCACAGCGATCACCGCCGCGTTCGCCGCCGTACGGGACTGGCCGACCGAGGTGCCGCTGTGGGCGACCGCGGCCGGTGTCGGCGTCACGCTGGCGATCGGCGCGCTGGCGGGCCTGTACCCGGCGGTGCGGGCCGGCCGCCTGGCCCCGACGCAGGCCCTGGCCGGTCCCTGAGGTCAGCCGTCGGCCACCGGCTCCCCGGCCGCGTCGAGCGTGACCGTGAACGTCGTCCCCACCCCCACCGTGCTGCGTACCGCGATCGTCCCCCCGTGGTCGGTCACGATCTGGCGGGCGATCGACAGGCCGAGGCCGCTGCCGCCCGTGGCGCGGCCCCGCGAGGGGTCCGCCCGCCAGAAGCGGTCGAAGAGGTGGGGCAGATCGTCGGCGGAGATCCCCTTGCCGGTGTCACGGACCTCGACGACGGCGCGGGCGCCGCGCCGGACGGCCGCCAGGGTGACGGTGCCGCCCCGCTCGGTGGCGCGCAGCGCGTTGCCGACCAGGTTGCCGAGGACCTGCCGCAGCCGGTCGGCGTCCGCGTCGACCGGGACGGGGCCCGCGCTCTCCACCCGGAGCGTCACGCCCGCGGTGTCGGCCTGGCCACGATGCGCCGTCCGGCACGCCTCCAGCAGATCGCCGAGGTCGACCGTGGCCCGGTGGTAGGTGAGCGCGCCCGCCTCGGCCAGCGCCAGGTCCCTGAGGTCGTCCACGATCCGCTGCTGGAGCAGGGCCTCCTCGTGCAGCGAGGCGAGCAGCTCGGGGGTCGGCTCCACGATGCCGTCGACCATGGCCTCCAGATAGCCGCGCACGTTGGCGAGCGGCGTACGCAGCTCATGGGCGATGTCACCGGTCAGCCTGCGCTGCCGTTCCTCGGCGGCCTGCAAGGAGTCCGCCATCCGGTTGAAGGCGCGGCCCAGTTCGGCGATCTCGTCCCGCCCGGACACGGGGACACGCCGCTCCGACTCCCCTTCGCCCAGCCCCCGGGCGGCCGAGGTCAGGGCGCGGACGGGGCGCAGCACGGCCCGGCTCAGCAGCAGCGCGCCGCACAGGGCGACGAGGGCGACCCCGGCGGCGACGGCCACGGTGGGCGCCGCGGCGAGGGTGGCCGGTGACTCGTCGCGGACGCCGAGGCGCACGGTGAGCCGGGGCGGCGCGACCGAAGCGGTCCGCTCGGTGAAGACCCGTTGCAGACAGGCGGTGAAGCGCTGTTCCTTCTCGCACACCGCCGCGGCCTTGTGGTCCGCACCGGTCCGCGGATCGTTGCTCGGGTCCGCCTTCGCGCACTGCGCCGAGCGCGGGGCGGCGCGCACCACGGGCAGGCCGAGGGGGTCGGCCTCGGCGCTCACCCGGGCACCGGCCCGGGTGAGACAGGCGGCGTAGGCGGCGGTGGCGCGGTACTCGGCGATCGCGGTCACCGTGCGCTTGACCGAGGCCAGCGGCACCTGGCCGGACGGCAACCGCAGCACGGGGCGCGGGTCGACCAGGACGGGGGGCTGCCCGCTGACGACCCGTGGCGTACGGCCCGCCAGGGCGTCGGAGTCGACGAGGAGCACCTCGGTCTCGGTGGTGACGCGGATCCGCTGCCCGGTGTCCTTGGCCAGTTCGCCCACCGTGGGGCCCAGCCCGTCCCAGGTGCCGTGCGCGAAGCCGTACGCGTGCAGTTCGCCGGTGATCCGGGCGACCTCCTCGCGCCCCGCGGCGACGGAGTCCCGTATCTGACTGGTCGCCTGACGGAGCGTAAGCCACGCTGTGGCGGCCGTGGCGGTGACGGCGATCAGCGCGAGCAGACCGAGCACGCGTAACCGGAAGCTCATCGCCCGGCGCCGTCCGCCGCGAGCCGGTACCCGCGCCCGTACACGGTCTCGACATAGCGCGCGCCCGGCCGGCCCTTCTCCAACTTCCGCCGCATATGCATGACATGGGCGTCGACCGTGCGCTCCAGTACGTTCTGGTCGAAGCCGAAGACGCGGTCGATGATCTGCGCCCGGGTGAAGACCCGTCCGGGTTCCTGCGCGAGCAGCGCGAGAATCGCGAACTCCTTTCCGGTGAGGGGTACATGGCCGCCCGCGACCCGTACTTCGAAGCGGGCCGTGTCGATCTCCAGGTCGCCCGCGGTCAGGACGTCCGCCCGCGCGCCCTCGGCGGCGCGCGAGCGCCGCAGCAGGGCCCGGACCCGGGCGGTCAACTCCCGTGGGCTGTAGGGCTTGGTCATGTAGTCGTCGGCCCCGAGGTCGAGGCCGAGCAGCATGTCCTCCTCGGTGGAGCGTGCGGTGAGCAGCAGGATCGGCACCTGGGACTCGGCGCGCAGGATCCGGCAGACGTCGAGACCGTCGACGTTCGGCATCATCACGTCGAGCACGATGAGGTCGGGCCGCGTGCTGCGGGCCCGCTCGATCGCGGAGCGCCCGTCGGCCACGACCTGGACGTCATTTCCTTCGCGCGCCAGGTAGATCCGAATGAGCTGCGCCTGTTTCACGTCATCCTCGGCGACGAGTATCCGAGCGGGCAACGCGACTCCTTCGACTGGGATTCCGCAGGCTGCCGGAGGCGTTCGGGGACTTCAGGGATCGGAATTCCGGAATCCACCGAAGGCGCGTGGTGGAATTCGGCCAACTCCCCGTCTTCTACGGATGGTTGTACGGCCCGCCGGAATCACCCCAGGAATGTCCTGTTCCCCCATCGATCCAATTCTGGCCGAACACGAATCAGAAAGAGACATCCATGTCGGAATCATTTCTTCAGTTCGATTCGCTCGAAATCGTACTCGTGCCACTCACGCACCAGGCACCGCGGGGCGCTGTGTGGCCGGACACGACACAAGAGCATCGATGATGGGGGATCAATGAAGCGTAGATTCGCGGCGGTTGTGCCGGCGCTCGTGGCGGTGGCCGCGAGCATTCCGATCGCGCTCGCCACCACCCCGGCGTCGGCAGCCGCCTCGTGCGGCACCGGCGTCTCGGACAAGGACGGCAGCGCCTGGAACAAGACGGCCGACGGGGCCAACATGCGCAGCGGCTCCAGCACGAACTGCGCGATCAACGGCATCGCGTACAACACGCACCGGCTCGACTACCACTGCTACACGGTCGCGGGCGACTACACCTGGACCTACGCGCGCAACGACAGCACGGGCGTGTACGGCTGGATCCGCGACGACCTGCTGAGCGACTACGGCAGCGGCGTGCCCTGCTGACGAACGCGGCTTCCTGACGCCGCCGCGCAGGAGCGCGGGGCATACGGAGAGGGACCTGGAATCGGCGCCGATTCCAGGTCCCTCTGCCGGTCGTTCTGTCGCGAGGCCGCTCGACCGCCCTGCTGCCGGGCCTACTTGGCCTGCGGCTTGCGCACCGTCAGGTGCAGCTCCCGCAGACGGGCCTCCTCCAGCTCGGTCGGCGCGCCCATCATCAGGTCCTGGGCGTTGCCGTTGAGCGGGAAGGCGATCGTCTCGCGGATGCTCGGCTCGTCGGCCAGCAGCATGACGATGCGGTCGACGCCGGGCGCGATGCCGCCGTGCGGCGGGGCGCCGAAGCGGAAGGCGCGCAGCATGCCCGCGAACTTCTCCTCGACCGTGTCCCGGTCGTAGCCCGCGATCTCGAACGCCTTGAGCATGATCTCCGGCTCGTGGTTCCGGATCGCGCCGGAGGACAGCTCGACGCCGTTGCAGACGATGTCGTACTGCCAGCCCAGGATGTCCAGCGGGTCCTGGTTCTCCAGCGCCTCAAGACCGCCCTGCGGCATCGAGAACGGGTTGTGCGAGAAGTCGATCTTGCCGGTCTCCTCGTCCTTCTCGTACATCGGGAAGTCGACGATCCAGCAGAAGCGGAAGACGCCGTCCTCGAAGTGCCCGGCGCGCTTGGCGGCCTCGACCCGCACCGCGCCCATGATCTTCGAGACCTCGTCGAACTCGCCCGCGCCGAAGAAGACCGCGTGCCCGGCGGCCAGCGACAGACGCTTGGTCAGCTCGGCGACGTTGTCCTCGGTCAGGAACTTCGCGATCGGGCCGGTCAGCGAGCCGTCCTCGGTCACGCGGACCCAGGCGAGACCCTGGGCGCCGAGCGAGACGGCGAACTCGCCGAGCTGGTCGAAGAACTTACGGGGCTGCGCGGCGACGTCCGGCACCGGCAGGGCGCGTACGTGCTTGCCCGCGAAGGCCTTGAACGCCGAGCCCTCGAAGATGTCGGTGATGTCGACCAGTTCGAGCTTGGCGCGCAGGTCCGGCTTGTCGGAGCCGTACTTCGCCATCGCCTCGCGGAACGGGATACGGGGGAACGGCGAGGTGACGTGCCGGCCGCCGCCGAACTCCTCGAACAGCTCCGTCATCAGCTTCTCGATCGGCTGGAAGATGTCCTCCTGCTCGACGAAGCTCATCTCGACGTCGAGCTGGTAGAACTCGCCCGGCGAGCGGTCGGCGCGGGCGTCCTCGTCGCGGAAGCAGGGCGCGATCTGGAAGTAGCGGTCGAAGCCGGAGATCATCAGCAACTGCTTGAACTGCTGCGGGGCCTGCGGCAGGGCGTAGAACCGGCCGGGGTTCAGCCGGGAGGGCACGACGAAGTCGCGGGCGCCCTCGGGGGAGGTGGCGGACAGGATCGGCGTCGCCATCTCGTTGAAGCCCATGGCCACCATCTTGTGGCGGATGGCCGAGATCACGGCCGTGCGCAGCATGATGTTGCGGTGCATGCGCTCGCGGCGCAGGTCGAGGAAGCGGTACTCCAGGCGCCGCTCCTCGTTGACCCCGTCCTCGGTGTTGATCGTGAAGGGCAGCGGGGCGGCGGCGCCCAGCAGCTCCACCTCGCCGACCTCGACCTCGATCTCGCCGGTGGGCAGGTCGGGGTTCACGTTCTCGGCGCCGCGGGAGACGACCTTGCCGTCGACGCGGACCGTCGACTCCTTGGTCAGCTTGTCCAGGGCGGCGTAGGCCGGGGTGCCCGGACGGGCGACGAGCTGCGTGATGCCGTAGTGGTCGCGCAGATCGATGAAGAGGATGCCGCCCAGGTCGCGCCGATTGTGCAGCCAGCCGCTCAGCCGGACGTCGCTGCCGACGTCAGAGGCGCGGAGCTGGCCGCAGGTGTGGGACCTGTACCGATGCATCGTCGTTCATCCAGTCTTCACGGATCGGGGTCTTTCCGGGGGTGCTTCTCCCCGGCGCCTCCGGGCGGACAGGGCCCGGACCCACCCAGCCTACCGGCCAGGCCAAGATCGCCTCTTCCTCATTCGGCGCCACCGTCCGCGGATCTCGCCCGACGCCACCGAATGCGACCAATATCACCCGAAACCGTCCCCAGGTCACTCTCTTCTTACCTTCGGTGGCACCCAGCGATCACCTCTTCTTACAGTGGGGCAATGCGTACTGCCGAGCCCCTGCCCGCCGTAGGGGACGTCCTGGCCGTTCTCGCGACCGGCCTGTGGCGCTACGACACCGCCGCCGGGCTCGTCACTCTCGACGCCGAGGCCGCGCGGCTGGTCGGACTGCCCGCGGAACCGACGACGCTCACCGAGGCCGGGATCCGCGCCCGCTTCCACCCCGTCGACTGGAACGAGGTCGACGGCGTCGTCCAACTCGCCCTCGCCGAGGGCACGCTCGCCGAGGCCCGGATGCGGATCATGGACGAGCGGGGGCGAGTGGTCCGGGTCGTCCGCAGCCGCTCCAAGCCGTCGTTCCACCCGCAGACCGGGAAGTACGAGCTGGTCGGCACCCTCCAGGAGGTCACCGACCCCGCCCCCGGCGCCACCGCGCACTGCGCCGTCATCGGCGACTGGCGCCGCTCCCGCGAGGCGTTCCTGCTGGACGCGGGCCGCGCGCTGGCCGAGGCGCGCTCCACCCAGGAGGTGCTGCGGGTCGCGGCCGGCCTCTCGATGCCCGGGTTCTCCCCGGACGGCCTCGCGGTCTTCGGCACCGAGGACGAACGGCTGACGGTGGTCGGCCACCACGGCCACCGGCCGGGCGACGAGAGCCCGTTCACCCAGATGCCGCGGGAGGCGGACTACCCGGCCGCCGAGGTCGTCCGCACCGGCCGCGCCGTCTATCTGTCCTCACCGGCGGAGTACAAGAACCGCTACCCCGGCTCCTGGCCGCTGGCCGCGCAGTTCGGCCGCCAGTCCTGGGCGTTCCTGCCGCTCACCGTGGCGGGGCGCACGATGGGCGCGTGGATGGCGGCGTTCAAGCACCCCGTCGCGTTCTCCCCCGACGAGCGCTCGGTACTGACCACGGTCGCCCGCATGCTCGCCCAGGCGCTGTCCCGCGCGGGCGCCGCCGAGACCGAGCGCGAGCTGACGGACGGACTCCAGCGCTCGATGCTGCCCGTCCTCGGCCCCCGGATACCCGGCATGACCGTCGCCGCGCGCTATGTCCCGACCGGCGGCGGGCTCCAGGTCGGCGGCGACTGGTACGACATGATCCAGTTGCCCGGTGAGGGCCGCTTCGCGCTCACCATCGGCGACGTCCAGGGCCATGACGTACGGGCCGCGGGTCTCATGGGCCAGCTCCGGATAGCCCTGCGCGCCTACGCCTCCGAGGGCCACCGCCCGGACGCGGTCCTCTCCCGCGCCTCGCGCTTCCTGCACGGCATGACCTCCGGCGAGGACGGCGCCGACCTGCGCTTCGCGACCTGCCTCTACGTCGAGGTGGACCCCGCCACCGGCACGCTGGAGATCGCGCGGGCGGGCCACCCGGACCCCGCGATCCGCATGGCCGACGGCACGGTCCTGACCCGGCCGACCGCGGGCGGGCTGCCGCTCGGCATCGACCCCGACTCGGACTACCCGACCACGCGCCTCGTCCTGGAGCCCGGCGAGACCATGCTGCTGTGCACGGACGGCCTGATCGAGACCGGCGGGCACGACCTCGACACCGGCTGGCTGCGGCTGCGCCACATCCTCGAACAGCATGACGGCGACCTGGAGAAGCTGGCGGACTCACTGGTCCAGGCCGTCCACGGCCCCTCCTCGCACCACGCCACCGGCCCGCTGACCGACCGGCGCGAGGACGACATCGCGCTCCTGCTGCTGTGCCGGGCGGGCGAGAACTGCGGCTGCGCGGGCCCGCGCACCGGGATACGGCCGACCGTGCGCCGCTCGGCCATGACCGTCGCGCAGGCCGAACCCGAACGGATCGCGGAGGCCCGGCAGATGCTGCGCGAGCTGTTGCACGACTGGTCCGGCGCGGACCAGATCGACTCGGCGGTGCTCCTGACCTCGGAGATGCTCGCGAACGTCCTCGTGCACACCGACAGCGACGCGCTCCTCGTCGCCGAGGTCTCCGGCGCCGCGGACCGCTCCGGCGGACGCCGGATGCGCGTGGCGGTGACCGACGCCAGCGACGATCTGCCGCATCGGCGCCACCCCGGCGAACTGGCCTCCTCCGGGCGCGGTCTGGTCCTCGTGGAGATGCTCGCGGACGCCTGGGGGGTGGATCCGCGCGGCGAGGGCAAGACCATCTGGTTCGAACTAGCCGAGGACTCCGCGCAGGAGCACGAGGAACGGCAGGAGGCCGGGGAACGCTAGAGCGGGCCGCCCGGTACGGACGGCCCGCTCCAGCGGTCAGAACTCCGAGGTCAGTCGCCCTGCGGGCCGGCCTCGGTCATCCCGTGCGCCGCCGGGATCGAGCCGAGGCGCCCCTTCTGGAAGTCCTCGAAGGCCTGCTGGAGCTCTTCACGGGTGTTCATGACGAACGGCCCGTAATGCGCCATCGGCTCGCGGATCGGCTGTCCGCCGAGGAGGAGGACCTCCAGGTCCGGCGTGTGGGAGTCCTGCTTCTCGTCCGCGCGGACGGTCAGCGAGGAGCCCGCGCCGAAGACCGCGGCCTGCCCCAGCTTGATCGGACGGCGCTCGGCGCCGACCGATCCCCGTCCGGCCAGGACGTACGCCAGACCGTTGAAGTCCTCGCGCCAGGGCAGGGTGATCTCCGCACCCGGTGCCACCGTCGCGTGGACCAGGGTGATCGGCGTATGGGTGACACCGGGACCCTGGTGCCCGTCCAGCTCACCGGCGATGACACGCAGCAGCGCGCCGCCGTCGGGGGTGGTCAGCAACTGGACCTGGCCACCGCGGATGTCCTGGTAGCGCGGGGCCATCATCTTGTCCTTGGCGGGCAGGTTGACCCAGAGCTGAATGCCGTGGAACAGACCGCCGGACACGACGAGCGACTCCGGCGGCGCCTCGATGTGCAGCAGACCCGAGCCCGCCGTCATCCACTGGGTGTCGCCGTTGGTGATGGTGCCGCCACCGCCGTGCGAGTCCTGGTGGTCGAAGACGCCGTCGATGATGTAGGTGACGGTTTCGAAGCCGCGGTGCGGATGCCACGGCGTCCCCTTGGGCTCGCCAGGTGCGTATTCCACCTCGCCCATCTGGTCCATCATGATGAACGGGTCGAGATGGCGGTAGTTGATCCCGGCGAACGCACGGCGCACCGGGAAGCCCTCGCCCTCGAAGCCGCTGGGCGCGGTCGTGACACCGAGCACGGGACGGGCCACGGCGTCGACGGGCGCGGCCACACGGGGAAGGGTCAGCGGGTTCTCGACGGTCACTGCGGGCATGGTCGGTACCTCCTTGTGCTCCGACTTTAGTTGACGATTGAACTTTCTGCCACCCGGAACACAGAGAGCCCGGAGGGTATTCCCCCCGGGCTCTCACCAGTACGACGCCAGGCGTGCGGCCTGCGACCGCCGTAGATCCGTCAGCCGTACATCCGGCGCATCGCGAAGTCGACCATCTGCTCGACCGCCTTCGCGTCGAACACCATCCGGTGCTCCCCCTCCATGTCGAGCACGAACCCGTACCCCGTCGGCAGCAGGTCGATCACCTCCGCGCCCGTGATCACGAAGTACTTCGACTCCTTGCCCGCGTACCGCCGCAGCTCCTTCAGCGAGGTGAACATCGGGATCACCGGCTGCTGGGTGTTGTGCAGTGCCAGGAAGCCGGGGTTGTCGCCGCGCGGGCAGTACACCTTGGACGTGGCGAAGATCTGCTGGAAGTCCTCGGCGGACATCGACCCCGTCGTGAAGGCGCGGACCGCGTCCGCGAGCGACGGCGGCGACGGCTCGGGGTAGAGCGGCGGCTGCTGACCGTAACCACCGGGCATCTGCCCGCCCGGCATCGGACCGGGCATCTGCTGCGACGAGGCGTACTGCTGCTGCGTGCCCGCGTTCTGGTAGCCGTACATGTCCCAAAGAGTAGTGGGCCACACATAGGCCACCAGGGGTTGCTTCTTATTACCGACGGGTAGCATCATCGGTGTTACTAGTTGGTACGTGAACCGTTCGCGAGGAGTCAGTGCCTCGCCGATCCCTCTACGGAGCCGTCGCCATGGGGCACTACAAGTCGAATCTCCGCGATATCGAGTTCAACCTCTTCGAAGTACTCGGCCGCGACAAGCTGTACGGCACCGGCCCGTTCGCCGAGATGGACGTCGACACCGCCAAGAGCATCCTCGAGGAGCTGACCCGCCTCTCGGAGAACGAGCTGGCGGAGTCCTTCACGGACGCCGACCGCAACCCGCCGGTCTTCGACCCGGAGACGAACACCGCTCCGGTCCCGGAGTCCTTCAAGAAGAGCTACAAGGCCTTCATGGACTCCGAGTACTGGCGCCTCGGCCTGCCCGAGGAGGTCGGTGGCACCACCGCCCCGCCGTCCCTGATCTGGGCGTACGCGGAGCTGATCCTCGGCGCGAACCCGGCGATCTGGATGTACTCCTCCGGCCCGGCGTTCGCCCGCATCCTCTTCGACGAGGGCACCGAGGCCCAGAAGAAGATCGCCGAGATCGCGGTCGAGAAGACCTGGGGCTCCACCATGGTGCTCACCGAGCCGGACGCCGGTTCGGACGTCGGCGCCGGCCGCACCAAGGCGGTCCAGCAGGAGGACGGCTCCTGGCACATCGAGGGCGTGAAGCGCTTCATCACCTCCGGTGAGCACGACATGGAGGAGAACATCCTCCACTACGTGCTGGCGCGTCCCGAGGGCGCCGGTCCCGGCACCAAGGGCCTGTCCCTCTTCCTCGTCCCGAAGTTCCTCTTCGACTTCGAGACCGGCGAGCTGGGCGAGCGCAACGGCGTCTACGCCACGAACGTCGAGCACAAGATGGGCCTGAAGGCCTCCAACACCTGCGAGATGACCTTCGGCGACCGCCACCCCGCCAAGGGCTGGCTGATCGGCGACAAGCACGACGGCATCCGCCAGATGTTCCGCATCATCGAGTTCGCCCGCATGATGGTCGGCACGAAGGCGATCTCCACGCTGTCCACCGGCTACCTGAACGCGCTGGAGTACGCCAAGGAGCGCGTCCAGGGTCCCGACCTGGCGAACTTCATGGACAAGACCGCGCCCAAGGTCACCATCACGCACCACCCCGACGTGCGCCGCTCGCTGATGACGCAGAAGGCGTACGCGGAGGGCATGCGCGCGCTCGTCCTCCACACCGCCTCGGTCCAGGACACGATCGCGGTCAAGGAGGCGAACGGCGAGGACACCTCCGCCGAGCACGCGCTCAACGACCTGCTCCTGCCGATCGTCAAGGGCTACGGTTCCGAGAAGGGCTACGAGCAGCTCGCGCAGTCGCTCCAGACCTTCGGTGGCTCCGGCTTCCTGCAGGAGTACCCGATCGAGCAGTACATCCGCGACGCCAAGATCGACACCCTCTACGAGGGCACGACCGCGATCCAGGGCCAGGACTTCTTCTTCCGGAAGATCGTCCGTAACCAGGGTGCCGCGCTGAACTCGGTCGCCGAGGACATCAAGGAGTTCCTGGCGCTCGGCACGGGCGGCGAGCAGCTCGCGGGTGCCCGCGAGTACCTGGCCAAGGCCGCCGCGGAGCTGGAGGCGATCGTCGGCGTGATGCTGACCGACCTCGCGGCCACCGAGCAGGACGTCAAGAACATCTACAAGGTGGGCCTGAACACCACCCGCCTGCTGATGGCCTCCGGTGACGTGATCGTCGGCTACCTGCTGCTGAAGGGCGCCGCGATCGCCGCCGAGAAGCTGGAGACCGCCTCGGCCAAGGACCAGGCCTTCTACACCGGCAAGATCGCGGCGGCGCGGTTCTTCGCAGCCAACGTCCTGCCCGGCGTGACCCTGGCCCGCAAGGTCGCCCAGGGCGTGGACCTGGACCTCATGGAGCTGGACGAGGCCGCGTTCTAAGATCCCGCCAAGCCTCCACAGCCTCCTTACGAGGGCCCGCTACCCGGCACGGGGAGCGGGCCCTCGTCCGTCGTTAAGGTGAATCCATGCGCACACGTCCCCGCTTCGACCGCGGTCACACCGACGACCTCATGTCCTTCCTCGCGGCGAGCCCGTCGCCGTACCACGCGGTGGCGAACGCCGCCGAACGGCTGGAGAAGGCCGGCTTCCGGCAGGTGCTGGAGACCGACGCCTGGGACGGCACGAGCGGCGGCAAGTACGTCCTGCGCGCCGGCGCGATCGTGGCCTGGTACGTCCCCGAGGGCGCCGACGCGCACACCCCCTTCCGGATCGTGGGCGCGCACACCGACTCCCCGAACCTGCGGGTGAAGCCGCGCCCGGACAGCGGCGCGCTCGGCTGGCGCCAGCTCGCCGTGGAGATCTACGGCGGCCCGCTGCTCAACTCCTGGCTGGACCGCGACCTCGGCCTCTCCGGCCGGCTGACCCTGCGCGACGGTTCGACGCGCCTGGTGAACATTGACAGACCGCTGCTGCGCGTGCCGCAGCTCGCCATCCACCTGGACCGCTCGGTCTCCTCCGAGGGCCTGAAGCTCGACAAGCAGCGCCATCTCCAGCCGATCTGGGGCCTGGCGGACGAGGTACGGGACGGCGATCTGATCGCCTTCCTGGAGGAGGACCTGGGCCTGACCGCCGGTGAGGTCACGGGCTGGGACCTGATGACCCACTCCGTCGAGCCGCCCGCCTATCTGGGCCGCGACAAGGAGCTGCTGGCGGGCCCGCGCATGGACAACCTGCTCTCGGTGCACGCGGCCACCGCGGCGCTCGCGGCCGTGGCGGCCTCCGACGCCTCGCTCTCCTGCATCCCGGTGCTCGCGGCCTTCGACCACGAGGAGAACGGCTCCCAGTCGGACACCGGCGCCGACGGGCCGCTGCTCGGCTCGGTGCTGGAGCGCTCGGTGTTCGCCCGGGGCGGCTCCTACGAGGACCGGGCGCGCGCCTTCGCCGCCACGGTCTGCCTGTCCTCCGACACCGGTCACGCCGTCCACCCCAACTACCCGGAGCGGCACGACCCGACGCACCAGCCGCGCGTCAACGGCGGCCCGATCCTCAAGGTCAACGTCAACAACCGCTACGCCACGGACGGTTCGGGCCGCGCGCTCTTCGCGGCGGCCTGCGAGAAGGCGAACGTGCCCTTCCAGTCCTTCGTCTCGAACAACTCGATGCCCTGCGGCACCACCATCGGCCCCATCACGGCGGCCCGCCACGGCATCCGGACCATCGACATCGGCGCGGCGATCCTGTCGATGCACAGCGTCCGTGAGCTGTGCGGCGCCGACGACCCGTATCTGCTGGCGAACGCGCTGACGGCCTTCCTGGAGGGCTGAGCCGACGCCCGGTGTGCGAGCCCCCGCCGAGCCGCGGGGGCTCGCGCGGGTCCGTCCCCTCGGCCTATGGGCGGCGTTTGGGACCCGACAGGGGGGAAGGCCTGAGCGTATGAGATTCCAGGTACGCGATCGACTCCTCGGCTTCGGCGACGACTACTGGATCGAGGACCAGCACGGCACCAAGGTGTTCCTCGTCGACGGCAAGGCGATGCGGCTGCGGGACACCTTCCAGATCAAGGACCGGCAGGGGCGCGTCCTGATCGACATCCACCAGAAGATGTTCGCGCTGCGGGACACGATGATCATCGAGCGCGACGGCGACCGGCTGGCCACGATCAAGCGCAAGCGTCTGTCCCTGCTCCGCAATCACTACCGCGTGCTGCTGGCGGACGGGACAGAACTCGATGTCAGCGGCAAGATCCTCGATCGCGAGTTCGCCGTCGACCGCGACGGGGAGCTGCTCGCGCAGATCTCACGCCGCTGGCTGCATCTCCGCGAGACGTACGGCGTCGACATCGTGCGCGACGACGCGGACCCGGCGCTGGTGATCGCGGTGGCGGTGTGCGTGATCCATCTGGCGGAGAAGGAGCGCGAGGACGGCTGAGCGGGCCCTCGCGGGCGGGTGCGGGGGCGCGGGCCTGCCGCCGCCCCCGTCACCGGTCGTCCGAACTGAGCCTGTCACAAGCCTAGTTGGTCACCGCGAACACCCGCAGGAGCGCCGCCGTCAGGTCCTCGTCGCCCTCCGTCTTGATGCGGTCCGCCACCGCGTCCGCCGTGACCCGGCCGCAGGCGAGACGGACGTACGTCTCCCAGTCGAGCGTGAGCGACACGGCGGGGCCCAGCGACGGCGCGCCGTCGATCGAGCCGCGGCCCTCCGCGTCGACCCGGACCGTGCGCAGGAACTCGATCGGGCCGTGGACATCGAGGACGATCGCCGAACCGGCCGGTGCCCCGGCGTCCTTCGCGACGACGTCCGGCAGCGCGGCCAGCAGCTCGTCCCGCGCGATGTGCGCGCCCGGCGAGTCCAGGTTCCCGGGGACGCCGAGCGCCGCGCGCAGGTCCTGCTCGTGCACCCATACGTCGAACGCGCGGTACCGCATGGCCTCTTCGAGGGTCTGCTCGGTGCTGAGCGGGCCGCGCACCTTGGCCTCCGGGTCCCGCGACTCGTTCCGCAACTGGCGGTTGCGGCGGATGATCGTGTACTCCAGCTCGGACGTCATCTCCGGCGCCGTGTGGTGGCGGCGCACATCGACCTGCATCTCCATATAGCGCTGGTGCTCGTTCGTGACGTGGAACAGATCGCGCGGGAGCGAGTGGATGGGGCGCGGGTCGCCGAGCATCTCGCAGTCCAGACCGATGACATGGGAGACCACGTCGCGTACCGACCAGCCGGGGCAGGGCGTACGCCGGTTCCACTCGCTCTCCACGAGCGGCTGCACCAGCTCCGATATCGCTTCGATGGAGTGGGTCCAGGCGTCGGCGTAGGGCTGAAGAGTGGGATGCAGACTCACGGAACGGGACCCCTCAAGCGGTCGGTGCACGGGCGATGGTGACGGCAGTGTCGACGGGAGGCGACTGTCGGCGGGTGTCTTGGAGCGTTAAGTTACGCTGCTGTCAGGCACCCCGGCAGTGCTTTCGTATGACGATCGTAGGCCCGTAGCGTCGGGCCCGAATGCCAGGACGGTGGTAGCGTGCGGGCCTCCCTCATCCAGATCCGGGTAGACGAACAGGAATCGGTCGATTCGCGCAGGCGACGGGCCGCCTCGCTCGTCCGTGAGCAGGCCGGGGCCGATCTGGTGGTGCTTCCCGAGCTGTGGACGACCGGAGCGTTCGCCTACGAACAGTTCGCTGTCGAGGCCGAACCGGTCGACGGGCCGACGTACGAGGCGATGGCCGAGGCCGCGAGCGACGCGGGCGTGTGGCTGCACGCCGGGTCGATCCCGGAACGCTCGGCGCCGGACAGCGGCTCCGCCGCGGGCACCCTCTACAACACGTCGCTCATCTTCTCCCCCTCCGGCGAACTGGCCGCCACCTACCGCAAGATCCACCGCTTCGGCTTCGACGAGGGCGAGGCCGTGCTGATGGGCGCGGGCGACCGGCCGGTGACGGTCCGTCTGCCGGAGACGACCGTCGGCGTGGCCACCTGCTACGACCTCCGCTTCCCCGAGCTGTTCCGGTCGCTCGTGGACGCGGGGGCCGAGACGCTCGTGATCCCGGCGGGCTGGCCGGAGCGCCGCCGGTCCCACTGGACGCTGCTGGCCCAGGCGCGGGCGGTCGAGAACCAGGCGTACGTCCTTGCCTGTGGAACGGCCGGTACCCACGCGGGAGTTCCGCAGGCGGGTCACTCGATCGTGGTGGATCCCTGGGGCGAGGTCCTCGCCGAGGCGGGGCCCGACGAGGAGGTCCTCACGGTGGAGTTCGACCCGGCGAAGGTCGCGACCACGCGCGAGCAGTTCCCGGCGCTGAAGGACCGGGTGCTGGGGCTGGAGCGCCCCCGCCGCTGACGGCGGTGCCCCGCACACGGGACGGGCGGCGCCCTGGCCCGGCACCGCCCGTACGTCTACGTCCGCCCGCGCACCCCTACACGGCGGGCACGTGCACCGTCTCCACCCGGCTCTCCACCAGCCGCTCCCGCTCCCGGCGCGCGGCGCGCCCCCGCAGCCGGAGGATCTGGCTCAGCCCCAGCGCCTGGAGGACGAACACCGCGGAGAACGCCACGCTGTAGTCGTCGCCCGTCGCGTCCAGCAGCAGTCCGATCGCCAGCAGGGTCGTCATGGAGGCGATGAATCCGCCCATGTTGGTGATGCCGGCGCCGGTGCCCTGACGCTCCGGCGGGTTCGCCGGGCGGGCGAAGTCGAAGCCGATCATCGAGGCCGGGCCGCAGGCGCCGAGCACGACGCACAACACGGCGAGCAGCCACATCGGGGCGTGGTCCCCGGGGTAGAGGAGCGTGGCGGCCCACAGCACGGCCGTCGCCCCGATCGTGCCGAGCGCCAGCGGCAGCCGCGCCGTGTGGTGCCGGGCGATGATCTGCCCGTACACCAGGCCGACGGCCATGTTCGACAGCACGACGAGCGTGAGCAGATCGCTGGCGGTGCCCCGCGAGAGCCCCTGCCCCTCGACCAGGAACGGCAGGCCCCACAGCAGCAGGAACACCATCGCCGGGAACTGCGTCGTGAAGTGCACCCACATCCCGAGCCGGGTGCCGGGCTCCTTCCAGGACGCCGCGATCTGGCGCCGTACGTACGCCGATCCGTGGTGCGGGAACGGCTCGGGCTCATGGCCCTCGGGGTGGTCCTTGAGGAAGAGGAGGAGCAGGACGAAGACGACGACTCCGGCGAGCGCGCTGCCGCCGAACGCCGCTGTCCAGCCCACCCCGTGCAGCAGCCGGGCCAGGACGAGCGTGGAGACCAGGTTGCCCGCCATGCCCACCAGACCGGCGAGCTGCGCCACCACCGGTCCGCGGCGGGCCGGGAACCAGCGCTGGCCGAGCCGCAGCACGCTGATGAACGTCATCGCGTCACCGCAGCCGAGCAGCGCGCGCGAGGCCAGCGCCATGCCGTACGAGGCGGAGATCGCGAACCCGAGCTGACCGACCGTGAAGAGGATGCCCCCCATGGCCAGCACCTTCTTGGTGCCGAGCCGGTCCACCAGCAGGCCGACGGGTATCTGCATGCCCGCGTACACGAGCAGTTGAAGTATGGAGAAGGTGGACAGCGCGGAGGCGCCCACATGGAAGCGGTCGACGGCGTCGAGTCCGGCCACGCCCAGCGACGTACGGAAGATGACGGCGACGAAGTAGACCGAGACGCCTACGGACCACACGCCGACGGCGCGCGCACCGCCCGGCGGATCGCCGGGCAGGGACACGGAGCGGGAGCTCATCGCACCTCCCCGCGAGCCAGGTGGGAGAACCAGCTCACGTGCCCGTGGACGAGGGCGACGGCCGCCTCGGTGTCACCGGACCGCAGCGCCTTGAGGATCTCCTCGTGCTCGGCGAGCGTCTTGGCGACCCGGTCGGGGTGGGAGTTCAGCACGGCGACGCCCATCCGCAACTGGCGGTCGCGGAGCTGGTCGTAGAGCCGGGAGAGGATCTCGTTGCCGGCGCTGCGCACGATCGCGGCGTGGAAGGCGCGGTCGGTGGCCGCAGCACCCGCGAGGTCACCGGCGGCGGCCTGCTCCTTCTGCCGCGCGAGCAGCTCCTCCAGGCGGGCGATCAGCGCGGGTGGGGCGGTCACGGCCTTGCGGACCGCGTACTCCTCGACGAGCTGGCGGGTCTCCACCACGTCCGCGATCTCCTGGGCGGAGACCGGCAGGACGAGCGCGCCCTTCTTCGGATAGAGCTTGATCAGCCCTTCCATCTCCAGCCGGAGCAGCGCCTCGCGCACCGGCGTCCGCGAGACGCCGACCTCCTCGGCCAGCTCGCCCTCGGTGAGCAGGGTCCCGCCTTCGTAGCGGCGTTCCAGAAGACCCCGCTTGACGTGCGTGTACACGCGATCGGCGGCGGGTGGTTGCTTGGCGGGCGGCTTCTCGGGGGCAGGGGCGGCGGACGGCGCTGAAGACATGCGTACATCATAGATACAACACGTACACATCGCCGAGGGCAGTCCACGATGCGGACTCCGACTTCCATCGCCGCCCCGCCGGAGGCCCTCACATTCCTCGCCGGATTACCCCCCGGCATCGGTACATCCTTTTGCGTCGCCGACGCGTCTCACCTGAAAGCGGTCCTTCCCTCCGGGCCGCTCATTCAGGGGGATTCAGATGCATCACCGCATCAGAGACGCAATCGGAGCGTTCAACTTGAATACCGGCATTAAGGGCGCACGAGTACGCAAGGCAGCCGCGGCGGTGGTCACCACCGCCGCCGTGCTCACCTCCGCCGCTCTCACCGCAGCGCCCGCGCAGGCCGCGACCAAGCCGTCCATCACGGCCAAGGGCGGCTTCGTGATGAACAACGGCACCGGCAAGAGCCTGTACACCAAGGCCGCGGACACGCGGCTGTCCACCGGCTCCACCACCAAGATCATGACGGCCAAGGTGGTGCTGGCCCAGCCGAAGCTGAACCTGGACGCGAAGGTCACGATCGCCAAGGCGTACAGCGACTACGTCGTCGCGAACAACGCCTCCCAGGCGCATCTGATCGTCGGCGACAAGGTCACTGTCCGCCAGCTGCTGTACGGGCTGATGCTGCCCTCCGGCTGTGACGCGGCCTACGCGCTCGCGGACAAGTTCGGCAGCGGCTCCACGCGTGCCGCGCGCGTGAAGTCGTTCCTCGGCAAGATGAACAGCGACGCCAAGAAGCTCGGCCTGAAGAACACGCACTTCGATTCCTTCGACGGCATCGGCAAGGGCAACAACTACTCGACGCCGCGTGATCTGACCAAGATCGCGAGCAGCGCGATGAAGAACTCGACCTTCCGGACCGTCGTGAAGACGAAGTCCACGAAGCAGAAGGTGACGACCAAGAGCGGTGGCTACCGCTACTACAACTGGTCCAACACCAACCCGCTGCTCGGCGGTTACAGCGGCGCGATCGGTGTGAAGACCGGCTCGGGCCCGCAGGCCAAGTACTGCCTGGTCTTCGCCGCGACCCGCAAGGGCAAGACGGTCATCGGCACGGTCCTCGCGTCCTCGTCGGTCGCAGGCCGCACGGCCGACGCCAAGAAGCTGCTGAACTACGGCTTCGCCGTCTGAGCCGCTTCGACCACATGCCAAGGGGCCGGCCGCTTCGAGCGGCCGGCCCCTTCGCCTTGTGTGTCCGGGCTGCTCAGCCCCAGGTGATCAGCCGCTTGGGCTTCTCCAGGACCGCCGCCACATCGGCGAGGACCTTGGAGCCCAGCTCGCCGTCGACCAGGCGGTGGTCGAAGCTGAGCGCCAGGGTGGTGACCTGGCGGGGCTTGACCTTGCCCTTGTGGACCCAGGGCTGGAGCTTGATCGCGCCGATCGCGAGGATCGCCGCCTCGCCCTGGTTGAGGATCGGCGTGCCCGTGTCGACGCCGAACACGCCCACGTTCGTGATCGTGATCGTGCCGCCCTGCATCGCCGCCGGGGACGTCTTGCCCTCGCGGGCGGTCGCCACCAGGTCGCCCAGCGCCTCGGCGAGCTGCGGAAGCGTCTTGTCGTGCGCGTCCTTGATGTTCGGCACGATCAGACCGCGCGGCGTGGCCGCCGCGATGCCCAGGTTCACGTAGTGCTTGCGGACGATCTCCTGGTTGGCCTCGTCCCAGGACGCGTTGATGTCGGGGTTCCGCCTGATCGCCACCAGCAGGGCCTTGGCGATCAGCAGGAGCGGGTTCACCCGCAGACCCTCGAGGTCCTTGTCCTGCTTGAGTTCCTCGACCAGCTTCATCGTGCGCGTGACGTCGACCGTCACGAACTCCGTGACATGCGGCGCGGTGAACGCCGAGCCGACCATCGCCTGCGCGGTGGCCTTGCGGACGCCCTTGACGGGGACACGGGTCTCCCGCCGGTCGTCGTACGTCACCGCGGGCGCCGGCGCCTGGACGGCGGCGGGCGCCTCGGCCGGGGCCGTGGTCGGAGCCGCCGGGGCCGGAGCCACCGCCGCGTGCACGTCCTCGCGCGTGATGATGCCGTCCGGACCCGAGGGGGTCACGGTCGCCAGGTCGACGCCGAGGTCCTTGGCGAGCTTGCGCACCGGCGGCTTCGCGAGCGGACGGCTCCGCAGGCCGTGCCCGTTCAGCTCGCCCTGGAGCGCCGTGGCCGCGTGGAGCGTGTCGCCGGAGGGCGCCGGGATCCCCTTGCGGGGGCGGCGCTTGGTGGACGACTCGGCCACCCCGTAGCCGACGAGGACGGGCTGGCGGCCCTCCGGCTTCGGCTCCTCCGCGGGCTCCTGCGCGGGCGCGGGCTCCTCCGCCGGGGCGGGCGCCGCCTCGGCCGGGGCGCCCCCGGCGACGTCGACCGCGATGATCGAGGTGCCGACGTCCACCGTGGTGCCCTCGGGGAAGTGCAGCGCGCGGACCACGCCGTCGTAGGGGATGGGCAGCTCTACGGCCGCCTTCGCCGTCTCCACCTCGCAGACGACCTGCCCGTCGGTGACCGTGTCACCGGGCTGGACGTACCACTTGAGGATCTCGGCCTCGGTGAGCCCCTCGCCCACGTCGGGCATCTTGAACTCGCGTACGGACGCGTCAGTCATCGTCGTCACGACCCTCTCCTCAGTACGCCAGGGCGCGGTCGACGGCGTCCAGCACCCGGTCCAGGCCCGGCAGGTACTCCTCCTCCAGCCGCGCCGGCGGGTACGGGGCGTGATAGCCGCCCACGCGCAGCACCGGCGCCTCCAGGTGGTAGAAGCACCGCTCCGTGATGCGGGCGGCGATCTCCGCGCCCGCGCCGAAGAACACCGGCGCCTCGTGCACCACGACCAGGCGGCGGGTCTTCTCCACCGACGCCTGGACGGAGTCGAAGTCGAGCGGCGAGACCGAGCGCAGATCGAGCACCTCGAGGGACTTGCCCTCCTCGGCGGCGGCTGCGGCGGCCTCCTGGCACACCTTCACCATCGGCCCGTAGGCGGCGAGCGTCAGGTCCGTGCCCTCGCGCACCACCCGGGCCCGGTGCAGCGGGTCGGGGATGGCCTCGCGGTTGACCTCGGCCTTGTCCCAGTAGCGCCGCTTGGGCTCGAAGAAGATCACCGGGTCGTCGCTCTGGATGGCCTGCTGCATCATCCAGTACGCGTCCGACGCGTTGGACGGGGAGACGACCTTCAGACCGGCCACATGCGCGAACAGCGACTCGGGCGACTCGCTGTGGTGCTCCACCGCGCCGATGCCGCCGCCGTAGGGGATCCGCACGACGACGGGCATCTTGACCTTGCCCAGCGAGCGGGCGTGCATCTTCGCGAGCTGGGTGACGATCTGGTCGTAGGCCGGGAAGACGAACCCGTCGAACTGGATCTCCACCACCGGCCGGTACCCGCGCAGCGCGAGGCCGATCGCCGTGCCGACGATGCCCGACTCGGCGAGCGGGGTGTCGATCACCCGCTCCTCGCCGAAGTCCTTCTGGAGGCCGTCCGTCACCCGGAACACGCCGCCGAGCTTGCCGACGTCCTCGCCCATCACCAGGACCTTGGGGTCCGACTCCAGGGCCTTGCGCAGCGATTCGTTGATCGCCTTGGCGAGTGCCATCTTCTCCGCCATGTCACCGGCCCCCTTCGCCCGCGGCGACGCCGCTCTCGGTCTCCGTCGCGAACGAGGCCTGGTAGGCCGCGAACTGGGCCCGCTCCTCGTCGACGAGCGCGTGCCCGTCCGCGTACACGTTCTCGAAGATGGCGAAGTGGTCCGGGTCCGGCATGGCACGGACCGCTTCACGCACCCGCCTTCCCAACGCCTCGCTCTCCGCGTCGAGTTCCGCGAAGAACCCCTCGTCCGCGTGGTGCGAGGCCTCGAGGTACGCGCGCAGCCGCGCGATCGGGTCCTTCGCCTCCCAGGCGGCCCGCTCGTCGTCGTGGCGGTAGCGGGTGGGGTCGTCGGAGGTGGTGTGCGCGCCCATGCGGTACGTGAACGCCTCGACCAGGGTCGGGCCCTCGCCGTTGCGCGCCCGCTCCAGCGCCCACTGGGTCACCGCGAGGCACGCCAGGACGTCGTTGCCGTCGACGCGCACGCCCGGGAAGCCGAAGCCCTGGGCGCGCTGGTACAGCGGCACCCGGGTCTGCTTCTCGGTGGGCTCGGAGATCGCCCACTGGTTGTTCTGGCAGAAGAACACCACCGGGGCGTTGTAGACCGCCGCGAAGGTGAACGACTCCGCGACATCGCCCTGGCTGGAGGCGCCGTCGCCGAAGTACGCGATCACGGCCGAGTCGGCGCCGTCCTTGGCCACGCCCATCGCGTAGCCGGTGGCGTGCAGCGCCTGCGAGCCGATGACGATCGTGTAGAGGTGGAAGTTGTTGCTGTTCGGGTCCCAGCCGCCGTTGTTCACGCCGCGGAACATGCCGAGCAGATTGGTCGGGTCGACCCCGCGGCACCAGGCGACGCCGTGCTCACGGTAGGTCGGGAAGACGTAGTCGTCGTCCTTCAGCGCCCGGCCCGAGCCGATCTGGGCGGCCTCCTGGCCGAGCAGCGACGCCCACAGGCCCAGCTCGCCCTGACGCTGGAGCGCGGTCGCCTCGGCGTCGAAGCGCCGGGTCAGCACCATGTCCCGGTACAGGCCGCGCAACTGCTCGGGGGTGATGCCCTTGACGTACGGGTCGTACGTGGGGTTCTTGACCCGCTTGCCCTCGGGCGTCAGCAGTTGGACGATCTCGGGCTCGTCGCCCTTCCTGGGCGTCGTGCTGGTGCGCTTGGTGCCGGTGGTGCTGGCTTTGCTTCCGGCGCTGCGTCGCGGCTTGCGCGCGGCAGTGCTCTCCACGGTCACGTGTGCTCCTCCGTCGGTCCGGCCCCCGGGGTTGCCGGGTGCCTGGGTCCCCCGTACCCGTTCTGGGCTCGGGAGATCGGCTCGCCCGCGGCGCCCGGACTCACACAGGGTGGGTGCGGCCCGATCACAGCAGGCGTGACAGGTGCCCCGGCGAGCGCCCTGCTGTAGGCACGTTACCCAGTGCTCCACATTTCTGTGAAACCCCTCCTGACCTGGGATTTTCCTTGGATTTCCAAGTAAATCGAGTAAGTCGGGCACCACGCGCTGGTCACGGCCTTGCAGGGGGCCGGAACAACCGCACGTTATCCCGCTGACCTGGGGCTCGGGAAGACATCATCCGGGGCCGTTCGGACGACGCGTCGCAGGGGGCTCGGGTCCTGGTCGAAGAAGGGCGGTCAAAGAAGCACACGGCGCCGCACGATCCACCGAGATCGCCCACAGCCCATCATGACCCGGGTCCCGACGACGTGCCCCGCGCAAACGCCACGCGCGCGTGCGGCCCTGGGAACGGGCGCACGCGCGCGTGGCGGTCGTATGCGGACGGTGACGGTCAGGGCGCCGGAGAGCCGCCCTGGTTGTCCCCGCTGGTGCCGCCGTCCGTCGCCGGCGGCTGCTCGGTGTCACCGTTGCCGCCCGTGGGCGGCGTGACCGGCGGCTCCTCCGTGGTCGGCTGCTCGGTGGCCGGGTCGGTCGGCTCCTGCGGCTCCGTCGACTGCTGGAAGGTCGGCTCCTGGGACCAGTTCTGCGTCGGCCGGTACGAGGGCCGGTAGTCCGAGCCGCTGCCCGTCTGCGAGTTGTCGTCGCTGGACTGGTCGCTGTCGTCGGTGGCTTCCTCGGTCGGCTCTTCGCTGGCCTTCTTGTCCTTGTCGGACGCCGTGGGGGAGGGCGACTGCGTCGTGCTGGTCTCACCGCCGGGCTTCTCGTTCCCGCCGTTCATCGCGAGGGCGACGCCTCCGACGATCGCGATGATCGCGAGGACGGCGAAGATCAGCAGCTTGCCCCGGCCGCTGCCCTTGTTGCCGTGCCCCTCGAAGCCGCCGTCGTCCCCGCTGCCGTAGCCCGAGGGCAGGATCGGCTGCGGGATCTGGGTCGTACCGGAGTCGGGGTGCGCCATCGCCGTCGTCTGGGCGAAGCCCGCCGCCGGAGTGTGCCGACCGTCGTGCGCCTCCACCGGACCGGTGTTCCAGGTGCCCGTGTGGCTGCCCTGGTCGTACAGCATCTGGAGGGCGTACTGGACCAGCCCGCGCATCTCCTCGGCGGTCTGGAACCGGTCGTCCGGCTCCTTCGCGAGCGAGCGCATGACAAGCCCGTCCAGCTCCGGGGGCGCCCCGTCCGAGACCTGGGACGGCGGCACCGGGATGTCCTGGACGTGCTGGTAGACCACGGACAGCGGGGTCTCGCCGACGAACGGGGGCCGCAGCGCGAGCAGTTCGTACAGCAGGCAGCCGGTCGCGTACAGGTCGGAGCGGTAGTCGACGGCCTTGCCGAGGGCCTGCTCCGGGGAGAGGTACTGCGGCGTACCCATGACCATGCCGGTCTGGGTCATCGTGGTGGACGCCCCGTGCAGCGCGCGGGCGATGCCGAAGTCCATCACCTTCACCGCGCCGTTGTCGGTGATGATGACGTTCGCCGGCTTGATGTCACGGTGCACGATGCCGTGCTGGTGCGAGTAGGCGAGCGCCTCCAGGACGCCGGAGACGATGATCAGGGCCTGTTCGGGGCCCGGCGCCTCGGCGTTGAGCAGCAGATCGCGGATCGTGCGGCCCTCGACGATCTCCATGACGATGTACGGCACCGCCTGGCCGTTCACCTGGTCCTCGCCGGAGTCGTACACGGCGACGATCGCGTGGTGGTTGAGCCCGGCCACCGACTGGGCCTCACGCGTGAAGCGGGCCTTGGACGTCGGGTCCTCGGCGAGGTCGGCGCGGAGCAGCTTGACCGCGACGGTCCGGCCGAGGCGCACGTCCTCGGCGGCGAAGACCTCGGCCATGCCGCCCCGGCCGAGTCTGCGGGTCAGCCGGTACCGCCCGTCCCCGACCAGTCCGCCGTTGCCCCACGTCTCCGGCGCGTCCGACATCCCGCCGCCAGTCGCCTCGGGGTCGGACGGGCCCTGGGCGCGCTGCGTCTGTGCCATCAGTCCTCGCCGTCGTTTCTGCCCGCGTCTGCGCGGTGGTTGTCACGGTCTTTGACAGGCCACGCTACAGGCTTTGCGCAGGGCCTCGTTCCGGGATGGAGCCCAGAGGGAGCGGCCATCCAACCGTCCACCGAAGGCGGGTGCAAATTCTGTGTACCGGCCGTACGTCCCCCGTAACGCTTCCGCGACGGTTCTTTCGCGAACGGTCACGGAACGGGCACCGAACTTGACCTGTCACCACCCTCGGGCAGACTTGGCCGGGAATAGGCCAGTCGATCACGGAACAATCGCAACCGATCGCCGAAGAGATGACACCGATCACGGACCGCGGGAGCACAGCCAGTCGCTGTCGCCACGCCGATGGGGGACGCAGAACATGAGCCAGGACGGCGCGCAGGGCCGGTACGGGGAGCGTTCGTTCGCCGGTGGCCGCTACCAGTTGCGCGACTTGCTCGGCGAAGGCGGCATGGCCTCGGTGCACCTGGCTTACGACAGCGTGCTCGACCGCCAGGTCGCGATCAAGACACTGCACACCGAGCTGGGCCGCGAACAGGCCTTCCGCGAGCGGTTCCGGCGCGAGGCGCAGTCCGTGGCGAAACTCACGCACACGAACATCGTCTCGGTCTTCGACACGGGCGAGGACGACTTCGACGGGATGACGACCCCGTACATCGTCATGGAGTACATCGAGGGCAAGCCGCTCGGCTCGGTCCTCGACGCGGACATCCACCAGTACGGCGCGATGCCCGCCGACAAGGCGCTGAAGATCACCGCGGATGTGCTGGCGGCCCTGGAGATCAGCCACGAGATGGGCCTGGTCCACCGGGACATCAAGCCGGGCAACGTGATGATGACGAAGCGCAACATCGTCAAGGTGATGGACTTCGGCATCGCCCGCGCCATGCAGTCCGGTGTCACGTCGATGACCCAGACCGGCATGGTGGTCGGCACCCCGCAGTACCTGTCGCCGGAACAGGCCCTCGGCCGGGGCGTGGACGCGCGCAGCGACCTGTACTCGGTCGGCATCATGCTCTTCCAACTGGTCACCGGGCGGCTGCCGTTCGAGGCCGACTCGCCGCTCGCGATCGCGTACGCGCATGTGCAGGAGGAGCCGGTCGCTCCTTCGTCGATCAACCGCTCGCTGCCGCCCGCGGTGGACGCGCTGGTCGCCCGCGCGCTGAAGAAGAACCCCAACGAACGCTTCCCGAACGCCGAGTCCATGCGCGACGAGTGCCTGCGCGTGGCGGCGTCCTTCACGGCCGCGGCGCCGAGCATCGTGCCGGGCGCGCAGACGTCGAGCGGCGCCGGTGTCAGCTCGGTGGTCTTCCCGCCGGTCGACCAGTCGGCGACGGGACCGACGGGCCCGGTGCAGACGCCGTACCAGCCCGGTCCCTACGGCAGCCCCACCCCGGCCCCGTCGGCCCCGTCGCCGTCGTACGGCTATCCGCAGCAGAACGGCTATCAGACGCCGCAGCCGACCTCCGCGTACGCGCCGCAGCAGTACGCGTCGACCCCGCCGCCCTACAGCGCCACCCCGCAGACCGCGGTGCCCGCCACGGGCGACTCGGGCGGTCGGAAGAAGAACAAGGCCGTGCTCATCGGCTCGATCGCGGTCGCCCTGGTCGTGGTGGGCGGCCTGGTCACGGCACTGACGCTGAACAAGGGCGACGGCGGCGGGGGCGGCGGCGGTGACACGAGCCCGTCCCCGACGGTGGTCGCGGGCCACCGGGGCCCGGACACGACGAAGACGATCGAGACGACGGAGTGCACCGAGCCGGAGGAGTCGTACAACGACCCGAAGAAGATCGAGGTGCCGAACTTCACGTACAAGAACCTGGCGTCGGTCAAGTCCTGCTTCCAGGCCGCGGGTTGGACGATGAACGTCGAGCACGAGGACGAGAACACGTTCGGCGAGGACATGGTGCTGCGCCAGTTCCCGTCGGCCGGCACGGATGTCGATCCCGAGAAGATGCCGGACATCACGCTGCGCGTGTCGACCGGCAACCCGCCGTGATCCGGACCTGACCTCCGCTCCCGCACGTGCGAGGGGCCCGGCACCTCGGTGGTGCCGGGCCCCTCGTCAGTAGTAGCTCTGCGGTGCCGGATACGGGCCTGATCCGGAATTGGAGTTACAGATACGGGCCGCCCGCGCGGCCTCCTGCGCGAGGGTCCTCCTCGCCGTCGGGGCCGCCGACGCCCGGCGGGAGGGCGCGGCGCATCTGCTCCAACTGGGCCCGCGCCGCCATCTGCTGAGCGAACAGCGTGGTCTGGATCCCATGGAAGAGACCCTCCAGCCAGCCCACCAACTGGGCCTGCGCGATGCGCAGTTCCGCGTCGCTCGGGGTCGTGTCGTCCGTGAAGGGCAGGGAGAGCCGCTCCAGCTCCTCGACCAGTTCGGGCGCGAGACCGTCCTCCAGCTCCTTCACCGAGCTGGCGTGGATCTCCTTCAGACGCTGTCGGCTCGCCTCGTCCAGAGGAGCGGCGCGCACCTCCTCCAGGAGCTGCTTGATCATGCTTCCGATGCGCATGACCTTCGCGGGCTGCTCCACCTGTTCCGTGATCGGGATCTCGCGCGAGTCGTCGTCCGCGCCGCCGCCGAGAGCCATTCCGTCCTGGCCGACGACCAGGATCTTCTGGGCGTTCTCCGACGACCTCTCGTTCCTCGGCATCTCCATGCCGCCATTCTCTCGCACGCGGAACCTCACCACCCAGGTGCCCTCCAGTCCCCGGCGGACCGGCGTGTTCCGTCGAACGGACGTACCGCCCCCGTGGCCGGGATGCCGGGTGTCAGGGGCCGTGTGAGGCTGATGACGTTGATCTCGCAGCCCGAGCGACGGGAGGGGGTCACCCGCGTGACTCCATGGCTCCGTACACCGTTTCTCATATCCCGCATATCCCGTATATCGCGTACGGCCCGCGCGGCTCCCCGGCCCGGTCCGCCGTGTTCGTTCCGCATACTCCGGCTGGCCGTCCTGCCGCCCGTCCTCACCACGACCGCCGTCATCGGCGCGTGCGGCATGGCCTCCGCGGACGGGGCGCCCTCCGGGTACGGGATACGGTCCGCGCAGGGGGTCCGGCCCGCCGCCTGCGCCGTTCAACCCGCGTACGGCCCCCGGGGCCCGCGCCCGGCCACCGAGCCGATGGACGCTCTGCGGCCGATGTGCCGCACCGCCCCCACCTCCGTCTCGCCGCCCACGGCCCCTTCGCGGCCCCTGGGGCCCACGGCCTCCCCCACGCCGACCCGCGCGTCCGCCGCCGGGCCCACGGCGTCCGCCGTCCCCGCGCGTCCGCAGGCGTCCGCTTCCGCTTCCTCCGCCCGGCCCTCGCCCGACCGCTCCTTCGCCGGCAGCCGAGCCGGTGAGGGACGTACGCGGCCCGGTCGGCAGGAGAGCGCGACGGCCGATCCGCCGTACACCACGCCCACCCCCGCACCCACACCGACGACCTCGCCCGCCGAGGAGCCCGGCACGGGCCCTGACGCCTCCGTGGGCGGCTTCGGCCCCGGGGACGGCTCCCCGACGCCACCGAAGGCCTCCGCCAGCCCCTCCCGGCAGACCGCCGCGTCCAGGCCCGACCCCGAGCTGTTGCCCCTCGGCAGCGGCCTGGTCCTCGTAGGGCTGGGCCTCGGGCTCGCCCTGCTCGCGCTGCGCCTTCGACGGGGATAGCCGAGACGCTCGCGGGGGTGGCCGCTCGCGGGGGTGGCCAACACCCGCTGGGGATACGCGCGCGGGCCTACGACACCAGCAGCACCTTCCCGATGTGCCCGCTCTCGTCCAGCACCCGATGGGCCGTGGCCGCGTCGCGCAGGGGGAGTTCACGGTCGACGACCGGGCGGACATGCCCGGCGGCGATCAGCGGCCAGACATGCTCCCGCACCGCCGCCACGATCGCCGCCTTCTCCCCGAGCGGGCGCGCGCGCAGCGAGGTCGCGGTGATCGCCGCCTGCTTCCGCAGCAGCGTGCCGAGGTTCAACTCGCCCTGCACACCGCCCTGCAGGCCGATGATCGCGAGCCGCCCGCTCACCGCGAGCGCCTGGACGTTGCGGTCCAGGTACTTCGCGCCCATGTTGTCGAGGATGACGTCCGCGCCCGCCCCCGCCGTGGCCTGCCGGATCTCTTCCACGAAGTCCTGTTCGCGGTAGTTGATCAGCACATCCGCGCCCAGTTCCGCACAGCGCTCCAGCTTCCGCGCGCTGCCCGCCGTGACCACGACCCGCGCGCCCACCGCCTTGGCGAGCTGGATCGCCATCGTGCCGATGCCGCTGGAACCGCCGTGCACGAGCAGCGTCTCGCCCGGCCGCAGGTGGGCGACCATGAACACGTTGGACCAGACCGTGCAGGCCACCTCGGGCAGGGCCGCCGCCTGCCGCAGTGCGAGCCCCTTGGGCACGGGCAGTAACTGCCCTGCCGGGACAGCCACCTTCTCGGCGTATCCGCCGCCCGCGAGCAGCGCGCACACCTCGTCGCCGACCGCCCATCCCGAGACCCCCGGGCCGAGCCCGGCGATCCGTCCGGAGCACTCGAGTCCGGGGTACGGGGACGCGCCGGGCGGCGGGTTGTAGTGGCCCTGCCGCTGGAGAAGGTCGGCACGGTTGACGGCACTGGCCGCCACCTCGACGAGCACCTCGCCCTCGGCGGGTACGGGATCGGGGACCTCGGTCCACACCAGCGCCTCGGGCCCACCGGGTTCAGGAATCGTGATCGCGTACATGAGGGGGACGCTACTCCTCGCGGCGACGGCGCTCGGGGCGCCGTCGCCCGGCCCCCGCGAGGGACGCGCCTCAACCCCGGGGCAGCGGGCGGGTGTCCGGTACGTCCTGGGTTCCCGACGTCACCCGTACGATCGTGATCAGACGGTCCGTCAACTGGAGCCTGCCGATGGCCGGATCGTCGTAGCCGAGCACCCGATGGCCGCGTACGACGCTCACCACGAGGTCCTCCGTCTCCCGCACCCCACGGCCCGCCTCGGCCTTGGTGACGGGCCGTTCGACCAGGTCGAGCCCGCTGCCCTGCTGGATGAGGTCCTCCATCACCATGCCGACCGCGGGGCTGAACACGGAGAGCCCGAGGAGCCGCCCGGCGGCGCTGGCGCTGGTGATCACCGCGTCGGCGCCGGACTGCTGGAGCAGCGGCGCGTTCTCCTCCTCCCGTACGGCGGCCACGATCTTCGCCGACTGGTTGAGCTGGCGCGCGGTCAGCGTGACGAGGACGGCCGTGTCGTCCCGCTGGGTGGCGACGATGATCTGCGCCGCCCGGTGCACCTCGGCCCGCATCAGCACATCGCTGCGGGTCGCGTCACCGACCACGCCCGTGTACCCCTTGGCGACCGCCGCGTCGACGGCCTTGGAGTTGGGGTCCACCACCACGACCTGCTCCTTCTTCAGGCCGGTCGCGCACACGGTCTGGATCGCGGACCGTCCCTTGGTCCCGAAGCCGACGACGACGGTGTGATCCCTCAAGGCCACCCTCCAGCGTTGTGACGTACCTGATGCCCCGGCACGGACGCACGAGTGCCCACCCGACGCGCACCGGAACAGGGTCGACCGTATCGAGACAGGCACCGCGTACGAGCACCGCGTCTCAGCAGCCGTGAGCGGCGCGGCCCGCCTCGCCGCCGGGGGCAGCCGCCCTTCCGGCCCGCCGGTCCGGGAACATGGTCCCCAGCAACCCCCCACACGCCACCACCGACCCCGACACGTCACCACAGAGGAAGCGCGGGATGAGCCTCCCCAAGCAATCACTGTCCGACCGGACCCGGCTCCCGATCTTGCAGTCGCTCCGGCAGCGGACACGGACCGACGGCTTCTCCCCCGACGGAGACCAGTCCGTCAAGCTGCCCGCCGGGGTGAGCGTCCCGCCCTTCCGGCAGGTGCTCCGGCGCCTGGCCATGGCCTTGCTGGTGCTCGCCGCCACCACGGTGATCGTGTGGGCGGACCGCGCGGGCTACCAGGACAACACGGGCAACAACGGCGTCGACCTGCTCGACTCGACCTACTACGCGACCGTCACCCTCTCCACGACCGGATACGGCGACATCACCCCGGTCAGCGACTCCGCCCGGCTCACCAACGTCCTGGTCATCACGCCGCTGCGCGTGCTGTTCCTGATCATCCTGGTCGGCACCACGCTCGAGGTGCTCACCGAGCGCACCCGCCGGGAGGTCCGCGTCCACCACTGGCGCACCCGGATCCGGGAACACGTGGTCGTCGTCGGCTACGGCACCAAGGGGCGGTACGCCGTGGAGACCCTGCTGGGCCAGGGGACGCCGAAGGAGCGGATCGTCGTGGTCGACCCGCAGCCCAAGGCGGTCGAGGCCGCGGGCAGTGACGGTCTGGTGGCCGTCCTCGGCGACGCCACCCGCGCCGACACGCTGCGCAAGGCGGAGTTGCAGAGGGCCTCGCAGGTCATCGTCGCCCCGCCGCGCGACGACACCGCGGCCCTGGTCACCCTCACCGCGCGGCAGCTCAACAAGCGTGCCTCGATCGTGGCGGCCGTCCGCGAGGACGAGAACGCCCCGCTCCTCAAGCAGTCCGGCGCCAATACGGTGGTGACCAGTTCGAGCTCTGCCGGACGCCTGCTCGGCGTCTCGGTGGCCAGCCCGAACACCGCGGTCACACTGGAGAACCTCATGACCTACGGCAGAGGGCTGGACCTGGTCGAGCGCCGGATCACCCAGGCCGAGGTGGGGCGTCCACCACGCGAGAGCGAGGACCTGGTGGTCGGCGTCGTCCGCGGCCGGGTGTTCCTGGACTACCGGGCGCCCGAGGTGGAGCTCCTCCAGGCCGGAGACCGCCTGATCACGATCCAGCGGTCCGTGAAGGAGCACGCACCCGAGGAGTGACAGACGGCCCGTGTCGGCCGGGTTGTTTCACGTGAAACGCTCCCCGGTCCGGCTCACCCCACCACGGCCCAGGGCAGATCGAGGAGTTCCACGTCCTCCCCGAGCCGCGCGCCGCCCGGCGGGACGACGGCCAGGCCGTCGGCGGCGGCGATGCCCCGCAGCATGGCCGGACCCTGGTAGCGCAGCGGCACGGCCCGCTCACCTCGTACGACGACGGGGACGAGCCGTGTGTCGTACGGGTGCCCCTGGACGGAGTCCTGCAACGGCAGGACGTACGGCTCCGGGGCCGCCCGGCCCGCGAGGATGCGCAGCAGCGGTTCCGCGAGCGTGAGCAGGCCGGAGACAGCCGCCAGGGGGTTGCCGGGCAGCCCGACGAGGTGCTGGTCCTCGCGGGTGCGGGCGAGCAGCATGGGATGTCCTGGCCGCACCTTCACCCCGTCGACGAGGAGTGCGGCGTCGATACGGCGCAGGGTGGGGTGGACATGGTCGACGGGCCCCGCGGCCGTGCCGCCCGTGGTGACGATCAGGTCGGCCCGGGAGGAGACGACCGCCTGGCGCAGCGCCTCGGCGTCGTCGCCGAGCCTGCGGACGCTCAGCACGTCCGCGCCGAGCGCGCGCAGCCATGGCGGCAGCATGGGGCCGAGCGCGTCCCGGATCAGACCGTCCTCGGGCAGCCCCCGCGTGAGCAGCTCGTCACCCAGGACCAGGACGTCGACCTGCGGACGCGGCAGCGTGCGGAGGGTGTCGTACCCGGCCGCCGCGGCGAGCCCCAGCACGGCCGGGGTGACGCGGGTGCCCGGAGGAAGAAGCTGGTCACCGGCGTGGCACTCCTGGCCGCGGGGCCGGATGTCCTGCCCGTGCGCGACCGTCGAGGTCGTCCCCCCGCCGCGACCGGGGCCGAGAGCCGGGGCAGTGGCGTGCAGCCGCCCCTTGTCGTCCGTGCGCCCGTGTTCGCTGCGCAGGACGGCCGTGGTGTCCGGTGGGACACGCGCGCCGGTGGCGATCCGCGCGGCCTCGCCGTCCCCGAGGGGCGCCGCTTCCGCGTGCCCGGCGAGGATGCCCTCCTCCCGTACGGCCCAGGGGCCGGGTCCCGCGACGGCCCAGCCGTCCATGGCCGAGGTGTCGAAGGCGGGGAGGTCGGTGAGGGCGGTGAGAGGTGCGGCGAGCACCAGCCCGAGCGCGTCGTCGAGGGGGACGGCGACGGATTCGCGTTGTCGCACGGAGTGTGCGGCTCGCTCGGCGGCGGCGCGGGCCTCGGGCCAGGAGGTGGCGCTGTGCCCGGACCCGGTACGGGAGGGGTCGGCCCCGGCCTGTCGCACGTGGACGGAGTCCTCGGCGCCCGCGGCGCGCGGGCCCAGGTTCCGTACGAGGGCGAGGGCCTCTTCGACGTCGAGGTCGTGCTGCTCCAGCACGCGCCGGTCCTCGGACCGGCGGCCGGGGCGGACCTCCTGACGGCCGCGCCCACCGCTGTCGTCGACCACGGCCAGGGCCTCCTCCACGTAGCGTTCCTCGGTGTCCGGGACGTCCGGGCGCCCCGGGACACCTCGACGGGTCATCCGGCGTCCGGCGCGGCCTCGGCGGCGGCCTCGTCCGCCCATCGCCGGGCCAGCGCGGCGGCCTTGCGCACGGCCTCGGCGACCGCCTCGGGCCCGCCTCCGGCCTGTGCGGCGGCGTAGCCGATGAGGAAGGTCGTCAGCGGGGCCGCGGGGCGCGCGACACCGTGCGCGGCGTCCCGCGCGAGATCGAGGAGAGCGGCGGTGTCGACGTCGAGGTCGATGCCCAACTCGTCCTTGGCTGAGGAGATCCATTCATCCAACACGTGCCCATGCTCCCTGATCCGTGATCGGGCGGCGGCGATATCGCCCCAGGTGTCGCAGTCGAAGGACGCGAGCGCGTCGCGGACGCGGGTGAGGTCGAGGCCCGCGACCAGACGCCGCAAGGGGAGACCGGCGAGCCCGCGCCGCCCGATGCCTGTGGCGGGCTCGCCAGGACGGGAACCGCCGGGGTCCGCGGTGGTGAGTCGGTCCAGCTCCCGGCGCAGCGCCGCAGCGCGGTAGGCGGCGACCAGCGGCTGATCGCGCCCCTCGGGATCGGTGAGCAGCGCCCCTTCGGCGTCGCTCGCCCGCAGGGCGTCCGACAGCCGCCGTACCGTCGCCTGTTCCAGGAACGGCAGGTCGGCGGAGAGCACGACCACGTGCGCGGCGGTGGTCCGTCGCAAGCCCGCGTCGAGCGCGGCGACCGGACCGCCGCCCGGCGGCTCCTCGCGGGCCCAGACCACGGCGTGCGCGGTGGGCCGGGGCTCGGCCACGACCACCGTGGTGGCCGCGCCGGAGCACGCCGTCAGTACGCGGTCGAGCAGCGCCCGCCCGCCGACCCGCACCCCGGGCTTGTCGACCCCGCCGAGCCGCCGCGCCGCGCCGCCCGCGAGCACCACGGCGTCGAACTCCTCGGCGCCCGCTGTCCCGTACGACGTCATGCACCGAGTATGGGCGCCCCGTGGATCACCGCCACCCCGCCCCCCTCAGCACCTGTGCTCAGAGCGTGCGCAGCAGCACCGCCGGCTGTTCCACGCAGTCCGCGACGTACCTCAGGAAGCCGCCCGCCGTGCCGCCGTCGCACACCCGGTGGTCGAAGGTCAGCGAGAGCTGCACGACCTGCCGTATCGCCAACTCCCCGTCGTGCACCCAGGGCTTGGGGACGATACGGCCGACGCCGAGCATGGCCGCCTCGGGGTGGTTGATGATCGGCGTGGAGCCGTCGACGCCGAACACCCCGTAGTTGTTCAGCGTGAAGGTCCCGCCGGTGAGTTCGGACGGCGCGAGGGTTCCGGCGCGCGCGGCCTCGGTCAGCCGCGCGCACTCGGCGGTCAGCGCCTCGGCGTCCCGCGTGTGCGCGTCCCGTACGACCGGGACGACGAGCCCCCGCTCGGTCTGCGCGGCGAACCCGATATGCACCCGGTCGAGCCGGACGACCTCCCTGGCCTCCATGTCGACGGTGGAGTTGAGTTCGGGGAACCGGGCGAGCGCGGCGGTGCAGATCCGGGCGAGCAACGCGAGCAGGGAGATCTTGGGCCCCGTCGCGTTCATGGCCGCCCGCGCGCGCAGGAGCTCCGTGGCGTCGGCGTCCACCCAGCAGGTGGCGTCGGGGATCTCGCGCCGGCTCCGGGAGAGCTTGTCGGCGACAGCGCCGCGCACGCCCCGGAGAGGGACCCGGGTGCCTGCGTCCTGCGCGGCCGGGGTGGCGGGTGCTCCCGGTGCACGGGTCCCTGCCGTGTCCGCGGCCTGTCCGTTCCCGTTCCTGAGGGCGCCCTCCACATCCGCCCGCAGGATCAGCCCGTCGGGGCCCGAGCCCGCCAACCGCCGCAGATCCACGCCGTTCTCGCGCGCGAGCCTGCGCACGAGCGGGGAGATCACCGGGACGGGCCCGTCGGGGCGCCTCGGGTCGGCCGCATGCTCCGGGGCGGGCGGGCTGGGTGTGGTGGACATCGGCGTCTCGGCGACCGCCACCGCGGTGGGTTCGTCCGCGCGAGGCGCCCCGTCCGTGAGCCGTGCGCCGGGCTGCGGTGCCCGTACCCGGCGGCGCCGGGCCGAGGGCGCCGATGTGCCGTACCCGACCAGTACGTTCCCGGAGGGCTCGTCGGCCGCTTCGTCGGGGGCGCCGACGGCGACCGTCACCAGCGGTGCGCCGACGGGCAGTTCCGTGCCCTCCTCGCCGAAGCGGGCCGTGACCACGCCCGCGTAGGGGCAGGGCACCTCGACCATCGCCTTGGCCGTCTCGACCTCGACCACCGGCTGGTCGATCGCGACCACGTCCCCGACCCGCACCAGCCAGCGGACGATCTCCGCCTCGGTCAGCCCCTCGCCGAGGTCCGGCAGCTTGAACTCCAGCACCTGAGCCATCAGTTCTCCGCCTCCCACTGCAGGCGTCCCACGGCGTCGAGGATCCGGTCGACCCCCGGGAGGTGGTGGCGCTCCAGCATCGGCGGCGGATAGGGGATGTCGAACCCGGCCACCCGCAGCACCGGCGCCTCCAGGTGGTGGAAGCAGCGCTCGGTCACGCGCGCGGCGATCTCGCCGCCCGGCCCGCCGAATCCGGTCGCCTCGTGCACCACCACGGCCCGGCCCGTCCGGCGTACGGACGCGGTCACCGTCTCGTCGTCGAAGGGCACCAGGGAGCGCAGATCGACGACTTCGAGGTCCCAGCCCTCGGCCCGCGCCGCCTCGGCCGCCTCCAGACAGACCGGCACCGAGGGGCCGTAGGTGATCAGCGTGGCGCTGCGGCCCGGTCGACGCACCACCGCGCGGCCCAGCGGGGCGACCGCCTCGGGCTCCTCGGGGTTCCACGTGTCCTTCGACCAGTACAGCCGCTTCGGCTCCAGGAAGACCACCGGGTCGTCGGAGGCGATGGCGGCGCGCAGCAGCCCGTACGCGTCGGCGACGGTCGCGGGCGTGACGACATGGAGCCCCGGAGTGGCCATGTAGTACGCCTCGGAGGAGTCGCTGTGGTGCTCGACGCCGCCGATGCCGCCCCCGTAGGGGACGCGGATGGTGATCGGCAGCGGCATCGCGCCGCGCGTGCGATTGCGCATGCGCGAGACATGGCTGACCACCTGCTCGAACGCGGGATAGGCGAACGCGTCGAACTGCATCTCCACGACCGGCCTGAGGCCGTACATCGCCATGCCGACGGCGGTGCCGAGGATGCCCGCCTCGGCGAGCGGCGTGTCCGTGCAGCGGTCCTCGCCGAACTCCGCGGTGAGCCCGTCGGTGATCCGGAAGACACCGCCGAGCGCGCCCACGTCCTCGCCCAGGACGTGCACGGACGGGTCGGCCGCCAGAGAGTCGCGCAACGCGCGCGTGATGGCCTGGGCCATGGTGGCCGGCTTGAGGGCAACGGTCGTCATCGTCCGGCTCCTTCCGGCCCCGCGGCCTCGGCGTCCAGCTCGGCCCGCAACTGGGCCCGCTGCTCCAGGAGCTGGGGGGTGGGCTGTGCGTACACCTGGGCGAAGAGCTCCATGGGGTCGAGCACCGGGTCCTGGTTCATCCGCGCCCGCAGGTCCGCCGCCATCGTCTCCGCGTCCTCGCGCGCGGTGTGTATCGCGTCCTCGTCCAGCAGCTCGCGTTCCGTCAACTCCCGCTCCAGCAGCAGGATCGGGTCGTGGTCGCGCCAGGCCTCGACCTCGTCCTCGCCGCGGTAGCGGGTCGCGTCGTCGGCGTTGGTGTGGGCGTCGATGCGGTACGTCACCGCCTCGACGAGCGTGGGGCCGCCGCCCTCACGCGCGCGCCGTACGGCCTCGGCGAGGACCTCGTGCACGGCCGCCGCGTCGTTGCCGTCGACCAGGCGGCCCGGCATGCCGTAGCCGACGGCCTTGTGGGCCAGGGTGGGCGCGGCCGTCTGCTTGGCGAGCGGGACCGAGATCGCGAAGCCGTTGTTCTGGACCAGGAAGACGACCGGTGCCTGCCAGACCGCGGCGAAGTTCAGGGCCTCGTGGAAGTCGCCCTCGCTGGTGCCGCCGTCGCCGACCATCGCGAGCGCGACCACGTCGTCGCCCTTCAGACGCGCGGCGTGCGCGAGGCCCACCGCGTGCGGAAGCTGAGTGGCCAGCGGGGTGCTCAGCGGCGCCACGCGGTGCGTGTAGGGGTCGTAGCCGGTGTGCCAGTCGCCGCGCAGCAGGGTCAGGGCCTCGACGGGGTCCACCCCGCGCGCGACGGCGGCGAGCGTGTCGCGGTAGCTGGGGAAGAGCCAGTCGCGCTCCTCCAGGACGAGCGCGGCGGCGACCTCGCAGGCCTCCTGCCCGGTGCTGGAGGGGTAGACGGCCAGTCGGCCCTGCTTGGTGAGCGCCGTCGCCTGCGCGTTGTAGCGGCGGCCCCGCACCAGGTGGGAGTACAGCCGGCGCAGCAGCTCGGGGTCGGTCCTGGCCGCCGCCTCGGTGCCGAGAACGCGGTGGGGCAGCGCGTCGGGCAGCAGCGGCGCGGGGTCCGTGCGGGGCTGCCAGGCGGGCGGCGGCGTGGGCCGGTAGGCACCCCGCTGCTCCATGACCGTCATGACGGCACCTCCTCGTGGGAGCGGCTTCGACGCGCCACGGGTGTGATGCGCCTCACCTACCGATTGTTCGGTCGACGGCACATTTTGGCTACAGGTGCCTCCAGGCTGTGGACAAACGGTTCTCCACAGCCTGAGATGGACGCAGTACGTCCATGGTAAAGAGGCGGGGGCACATGGCATCTGAACAAATGGCCGAACCTCCTGAGCCGGGCATGGCGCCGCCCGCGCGGCCCCTCGACGGCATCGATCAGGACATCCTCCAGATCCTCCAGGCGGACGGCCGCGCCTCGATACGGTCGGTCGCCGAGCGCGTCCATGTCTCGCGCGCCAACGCGTACGCGCGGATCAACCGCCTCATCGAGGACGGCGTGATCCGCGGCTTCGGGGCGCGCGTGAACCACGAGCGCGCGGGCCAGGGCACGTCGGCGTACATCACGCTGAAGATCGTGCAGAACTCCTGGCGCGCGGTGCGCGAGCAGCTCCGTCTGCTGCCCGGCGCCTCCCATATCTCCCTCGTGGGCGGCGACTTCGACGTCCTGCTGCTGGTGCACACGACCGACAACAGGGCACTGCGCGAACTGGTCCTCACCAAGCTCCAGGCCATCCCCGAAGTACTCAGCACACGCACCCTGCTGGTCTTCGAGGAGGAGGACCTGGACCCGGAGAACTGACCTCGGCGGACGGCCGCCCTCAGCGGCTCCTGTGCAGCCCCGAGAAGACCAACTGCACGACGGCGTCGGCGACTTCCCGCTCACCCATGCCGCGCCCGTCCGGCCGGTACCACTCCACGATCGAGTTGATCATCCCGAACACCAGCCGGGTCGCGAGCCGTACCTCCACATCGCCGCGTACGTCCCCGTCGGCCGCCGCCGCCTTGAGCAGCTCGGCGACGCGGTGGTCGAACTCGCGGCGCCGCTCCAGGGCCCACCGCTCGGTGGCGGTGTTGCCCCGTACGCGCAGCAGCAGCGTCACATACGGCAGTTCGGCCGTGAGCACCTCGACCATGCGCCGGACGACGTACTCCAGCCGCTCCACCGCGCGCCCCACGCGCGCGTGCTCCTCGTCGAGGATGCCGAAGAGGCCGTCCAGCGCCCTGCTGACGGCGCGGCGCAGCAGCTCCTCCTTGCCCGCGACATGGTGGTAGATCGACGACTTGGAGATGCCGGCGGCCCGGGAGAGATGCTCCATGGAGGTGCCGTCGTAGCCGCGGTCGTTGAAGACCTGCACGGCGACCGAGAGCAGGCTCTCCGGGGTGTACGTGTCGCGCTTGGCCGTGGTCATGAGGTGCCCTCCCGGTCCTCGGAGGCGTAGGCGTGACGGTAGAGCGCGAGGGACGGCGCGTACCGGCCGCCGGGGTCGCGCGGGTGCAGGTCCTCGAGCAGGCTGTAGGCCCAGCCGCGGCCGAGCCTGCGGCCCCACTCGAAGGGGCCGAGGGGGTAGTTGACGCCCAGGCGCATCGCGGTGTCGATGTCCTCCTCGGTGGCCACGCCCTTGGCGACCGCGTCGTGCGCCAGGTCGATGATCCGGGCCACCGTCCGGGCGACGATCATGCCGGGCAGGTCCCCGATGACGCTGACGTCCTTGCCGAGTGCCTGGAAGAGCCCGGTGGCCTCGGCGAGCGTCTGCGGGGAGGTGTCCTGGGAGGCGGACAGGGCGATACGGGTGGCCTCGCGGTAGTCGAGCGCCAGGTCGAAGTAGACGACGTCGCGGAACTCGACGGAGGTCTGTCCGTCGGCGAGGACCAGTTGGCCGCCGCTCGGCAGCACCAGGCGCGTCCCGTGGTCCTCCCCGTCCTCGCGCACGGATATGCCCGCCTCACGGATCAGCGCGAGGAGGTCCGCGGCGGGCCCGAGGTCGCCCTCGACGACGACGTACGCGGGCGCCTGCGCCTTCTCCGCGGTGTGCGGCTCGGGGCGCTCGGCGCCGTCCCCGTACGCGTACCAGCCCTGCCCGGTCTTGCGGCCGAGGCGGCCCGACTCGACCAGCCGTCGCTGGACGAGCGAGGGCGTGAAGCGCACGTCCTGGAAGAAGGACTCCCACACCGAGTGGGTGACGGACTGGTTGACGTCCTGGCCGATCAGATCGGTCAGTTCGAAGGCGCCCATCCGGAAGCCGCCCGACTCGCGCAGGATCGCGTCGATGGTGGCCGGGTCGGCGGCCTGTGTCTCGTAGGCCGCGAACGCCTCGGCGTAGAAGGGCCGCGCGATGCGGTTGACGATGAAGCCGGGGGTGTCCGCGCAGGCGACCGGCGTCTTGCCCCAGGCGCGGGCGGTCTCGTACGCGCGCGTGGCCGAGGTGACGTCGGTGGCGAACCCGGAGACGACCTCCACGAGCGGCAGCAGCGGCGCCGGGTTGAAGAAGTGCAGGCCGACGAGGCGACCGGCGTGGCGCAGCGCGCCGCCGATGGCGGTCACGGACAGGGAGGAGGTGTTGGTGGCGAGCAGGCAGTCCTCGCCGACGATGTCCTCCAGCTCCCCGAACAGGCGCTGCTTCACCTCGAGGCGCTCCAGGACCGCCTCGATGACGAGCGAGCAGTCCGCCAGCTCGGTCAGATGCCCGGCGGGCACCAGGCGGGCCCGCGCCGCGTCACGCCCGGCGCCGGTGAGCCGGCCCTTCTCGACGAGCCGGTCGAGGCGGGCGCCGATCGCGTCGGCCGCCTCCTGGGCGCGGCCGGGCGCGGCGTCGTACAGCCGCACGGGGTGGCCCGCGACCAGCGCGACCTGGGCTATGCCCTGGCCCATGGTGCCCGTGCCGACTACGGCCACGGGGCTGCTGAGGTCGAGTGCTGTCATGAACGCGATCCTCCCGCACAGGGTTTTCCACAGATGCGGCGGACCCCCTTGTCCCGACCGATCGTTCGGTTACTCTAACTCTGTCCGGCTGTTCCTGCCCAGGTCACGAGCTTCATGAGAAGAGCTCACAAGACGAGGAGTTGGTCCCCGACATGGCCGCCGAACTCACCGCGCACGAGCTGATCGCCCAGCACCGCCCCACCCTCGACCGGGCCCTGGACGCGATCCGGACCCGCGCGTACTGGTCCCCGCACCCCGAGCATCCCAAGGCCTACGGGGAGAACGGCAGCCTGGACGCCGCGGCGGGCAAGGCCGCCTTCGACGCCCTGCTCGGCACCCGTATGGACCTCGGCCAGCCCGGCACGGACGACTGGACCGGCGAGGAGCTGTCGCCGTACGGGATCGAGCTGGGCATCAGCTATCCCCACGCGGACATCGACGTCCTGCTGCCCGCCATGCGCGCGGGACAGCGGGCATGGCGCGACGCGGGCGCGGAGACCCGCGCGGTGGTGTGTCTGGAGATCCTCAAGCGCATCAGCGACCGGACGCACGCATTCGCGCACGCGGTCATGCACACCAGCGGCCAGGCCTTCATGATGGCGTTCCAGGCGGGCGGCCCGCACGCACAGGACCGAGGCCTGGAGGCGGTGGCGTACGCGTACGCGGAGCAGGTCCGCACGCCCGGCACCGCGGAGTGGACCAAGCCCCAGGGCAAGCGCGACCCCCTGGCGCTCACCAAGGAGTTCACGCCCGTCCCGCGCGGCATCGCGCTGGTCATCGGCTGCAACACCTTCCCGACGTGGAACGGCTTCCCGGGCCTGTTCGCGTCCCTGGCCACGGGCAACGCGGTCCTGGTGAAGCCCCACCCGCGCGCGGTGCTGCCGCTCGCGCTCACCGTGCGGGTGGCCCGTCAGGTCCTGGCCGAGGCGGGCTTCGACCCGAACCTGGTGGCGCTGGCCGCCGAGCGTCCCGGTGAGGGCATCGCGAAGACCCTGGCCGTGCGCCCGGAGATCCGGATCATCGACTACACGGGCTCCACGGCGTTCGGTGACTGGCTGGAGGCCAACGCCCGCCAGGCCCAGGTCTACACGGAGAAGGCCGGCGTCAACACGGTGCTCGTGGAGTCCACCGACAGCTACAAGGGGATGCTGTCGAACCTCGCGTTCTCCCTGTCGCTGTACAGCGGCCAGATGTGCACCACCCCGCAGAACCTCCTGATCCCGCGGGCGGGCATCACCACCGACGAGGGCCCGAAGTCGTACGACGACGTGGTCGCGGATCTCGCGCGGGCGGTCGGCGGCCTGCTCGGCGACGACGCGCGCGCGAACGGTCTGCTCGGCGCGATCGTGAACCCCGACGTCACGGCCCGCCTGGAGGCGGCCACCGGTCTCGGCGAAGTCGCCCTGGCCTCACGGGAGATCGTCAACCCGGACTTCCCGAAGGCGGTCGTCCGCACCCCCCTGATCGTGAAGCTCGACGGCGCGAAGCCGGAGGCCGAGGCCGCCTACCTGAGCGAGTGCTTCGGCCCGGTGTCCTTCGCCGTCGCGGTCGACTCGGCCCAGGACGCGGTGGAGTTGCTGCGGCGCACCGTCAGGGACAAGGGCGCGATGACCGTCGGCGCGTACACCACCTCCGAGGAGATCGAGCGGGCCGTCGAGGAGGTCTGCCTGGAGGAGTGCGCCCAGCTCTCGCTCAACCTCACCGGCGGGGTGTACGTCAACCAGACGGCCGCCTTCTCCGACTTCCACGGCTCGGGCGGCAACCCCGCGGCCAACGCGGCCCTGTGCGACGGGGCGTTCGTGGCGAACCGCTTCCGGGTGGTGGAGGTGCGCCGGGAGGCGTGAGGCCGCTCAGACCGGTGCGCTCCCGGTCATGCTCCAGTGGTACAGCGTCATGGCCACGCTGGTCGCGAGGTTGTAGCTGGAGACTTGGGGGCGCATCGGCAGCGACACGAGATGGTCGGTGCGGGCGCGCAGGTCGGCGGACAGGCCGGTGCGCTCGGAGCCGAACGCGAGCACGGCGTCGTCCGGCAGCTTCAGCCCCCGGATGTCGTCGCCCTCCGGGTCCAGCGCGAACACCGGCCCCGGCGGCAGCTCGGTCACGGCCAGCCGCTCCACGGCGGTGGCGAAGTGCAGCCCGGCGCCGCCGCGCACGACCGTGGGATGCCAGGGGTCGAGCGTGCCGGTCGTGACGACTCCGGTCACGCCGAAGCCGGCCGCGAGCCGGATCACCGCCCCCGCGTTGCCGAGGTTGCGCGGGTTGTCGAGGACGACGACCGGGGCGGTGCGGGGGATGCGCCGGAGCGTCTCCAGGGCGGCCTCACGCGAGGGGCGCACGGCCAGCGCGGCGACCCCGGTGGGATGCGGGCGCGGCACCAGCGCGCGGTACGTGGCCTCCGGGACCTCCGTCAGGAGCGCCTCCAGGGACTCCCGTACGTCGGGGGCCAGTTCACCGGCCAGGGCGAGCGTCGCCGCCCGGTCGGTGGTGACGGCGACGGGCACGCGCGCCGCGAAGCGCAGCGCGTGCTTGAGCGCGTGGAAGCCGTCGAGCAGGACCGAGGCGTCGGCGAGCCGGTGCCACAGGCTCAGCGGGTCGGTGCTGCGGGACGGATCCATCATGCAGTGCAGCCTACGGGGCTCAGACGGCCGAGCCCACCTGCGCGGGGTCGGCCTGCGCGGAGTCCGCCGCCTCCTCGGCCTGCGGCTGCGGGCCGCCGGGCCGCTCACGGCGTACGAGCGCGGCGACCGCCCGTCTCCTCACGCGCGCCGTCCAGCCGCCCAGCCGTCGCAGGAAGGACGTCGGCAGGAACACGGCGTCCGCCGCGATCATCGTGAGCGAGAAGAACGGCAGCCCGAGCACCACGGCGATCACCAGGTGCTCGGTCATCAAGAACGCCAGCAGCACGTTCTTCACCCGCCGGTTGAACAGGGTGAACGGGAAGGCGACCTGCGCGACGACCGTCGCGTACGTCACCAGCAGCACCATCACCCCGTGCGAGGACAACAGGTCGGACAGGGCGGGCCAGGGCGAGAAGGCGTCGAGGTGCAGCGGGTAGTAGACGGCCGTGCCGTCCTGCCAGCGCGAACCCTGGATCTTGTACCAGCCGGCGGTCGAATAGATCAGACAGGCCTCGGCCATGATCATCAACAGGGCGGCGTTGTGGACGAGGTTGCCCACGATGTCCAGCAGGATCCGCGGCTCGGCGTGCGGCGCGCGCCGAGCGACGTACCACCACAGGGCCTGCACGGCCCACAGCCCCCAGAAGAGAGTCAGCCAGCCGCCGCTCATCCGGCCCGCCACCGTCGCCAGGGCCAGCACACAGCCGAGCATCCCCCACAGGGCCGGTCCGACCCGGTCGGGACGGAGCCGCTCGTCCCCCGCGCGGGCCCGCCGGGCGCGCCGCTCGTCCAGCGACCACACCTGCCCGCAGCGCGTGAACACCAGATAGATCGACATCAGGTGGAGGACGTTGTCGCCCCCGTCTCCCATGAAGACGCTGCGGTTCTCCAGCGACAGGACACCCACCATGAACAGCACGGACATCGTGCGGGTGCGCCAGCCGACCAGCAGCAGGGCGCTCGAGAGCAGGGCGAGGAAGTACACCGCCTGGAACCACACCTGGCTGTCGGACCACAGCAGGACCGTGAACGCGTGGTTGCCGGCGACGAGTTGCCGGGCCAGGTCCCAGCTCCAGGGGCCGTCGGGCCCGTACATCTCCTGCCGGTGCGGGAACTCGCGCAGCAGAAACAGCAGCCAGGTGGTGGCGAAGCCGATGCGGACGACCGCGCTCTGGTACGGGCCGAGGGGCGCGTCGGTGAGACGGCTGATGCCGCGTGCGGCGGAGCGGACGACGCGGTTCACCGGGCACCCGCCCCCGTCCCGTCGTCGGCGGGCAGCGGCCACCAGGGCAGATGCCGGTACACGGGCGCGGTGGGCACTCGCTCGTCGCTCCATCGAGGGGAGGGCACGTTGGTGGTGCGGGAACGGACCTGGACGCGGTCGACGGTCTCGCCGGGGCGCAGGGCGCTGCGCTCACGGTCCAGACGCAGCAGGACGACACGGCGCAGATAGCTCTCGGAGAGGGCACCGCGCGGGCCCTGGGGCCGGTTCCGGCCGTCGTGCGAGGTGACGTAGAAGTCCCAGGCGCGGCGCAGTTCGTTCTGCTGGGTGTGGCTCGGCAGGAGGTTGCCCGCGATGGCCTCGCCGTCGCGCGCGGACAGGTCGTACCAGCCGGTCGTCCGCCCGCCGCCGTCCGGGGTGAGCACCTCGGCGCGGACCTGGACGTCGATGTTCTGCTGCAGGGGATTGGGCGCGAACAGCTTCCAGTTCTGCTCGAACTCCGGGTAGATCCAGTCGTCGATCGCCTTGCTGTGCTGCTTGGTGACGGTGTTCGGGGGCGCGACGTGCAGGAACACCATGCCGAGGTGCACGGCGGAGACGGCGGCGATGGCCACGAGCGCCAGCGCGGCGGCGACGCGGTAGTGCGGGGACAGGGCGGCTATACCGGTGCTCCCCTCCCGCGGACCCGCTGAGTGTTCACCCGGCGGGACCGGGGGGACGTCGCGCGCACCGTCCTCGGGCGGCGGGGGCACCGGGGCGTCGGAGCCGTCCGGCTCGGCCTCCCGGGCGCCCGGTTCCTCGTCGTACGCGTCCATCCCGTCCCGTCTTTCGAGCTTCCCCGCCCCGGCGCCGTCGGCCCGGGTCCGTCCGCCGTCTCCGCCATGGGCGGCGCGGTCGGCCCCCGCCTGTGCGCGGTTCCCACCACGGTGTCCGCACCGGAACGGTACTCAGCCCCACCCGCCCCGCACAGCCGGATGGACACAGCGGCCCAACAGGACTCGGAGGTTATCCACAGCGGTTGACACCCTACGTGGCTCACCGCACCATGGAATCGACCGGACCGAACGATCGGTCGGGAGACAGAGAGTGGTCGAGGGGGACCGCATGGCGTCAGCAGCAGCCCACCGCACGGCCCGCGTGGACGGCGCGGTACCAGAGGCCGACACGACGGTGTACGAGGCCGTCTTCGACGCCGCCGTGGCCGCCGACGAGCGCATCGAACCGCGCGACTGGATGCCCGATGCCTACCGCTCCACCCTGGTCCGGCAGATCGCCCAGCATGCGCATTCCGAGATCATCGGCATGCAGCCGGAGGCCAACTGGATCTCGCGCGCGCCCTCCCTGCGCCGCAAGGCGATCCTGATGGCCAAGGTCCAGGACGAGGCGGGCCATGGGCTGTATCTCTACAGCGCCGTGGAAACGCTCGGCGTCAGCCGCGAGGAGCTGCTCGACAAGCTGCACACCGGCCGCCAGAAGTACTCGTCGATCTTCAACTACCCGACGCTGACCTGGGCCGACGTCGGCGCCATCGGCTGGCTGGTGGACGGCGCCGCGATCACCAACCAGGTGCCCCTGTGCCGCTGTTCCTACGGCCCGTACGCCCGCGCGATGGTCCGCGTCTGCAAGGAGGAGTCGTTCCACCAGCGCCAGGGGTACGAACTGCTGCTGGCCCTCAGCCAGGGCACCCCCGAGCAGCACGCCATGGCACAGGACGCCGTGGACCGCTGGTGGTGGCCGTCCCTGATGATGTTCGGCCCGCCCGACGACGAGTCCGCGCACTCCGCGCAGTCGATGGCCTGGAAGATCAAGCGGCACTCGAACGACGAGCTGCGCCAGCGCTTCATCGACATCTGCGTCCCCCAGGCGAAGTCGCTGAACCTCACGCTCCCCGACCCCGACCTGCGCTGGAACGAGGAGCGCGGGCACTACGACTTCGGCCCCATCGACTGGGCGGAGTTCCGCGAGGTCATCAAGGGCAACGGCCCCTGCAACGACCAGCGGATATCCCAGCGCAGGAAGGCCCACGACGAGGGCGCGTGGGTACGGGAGGCCGCCGCGGCGTACGCGGCGAAGCACAACGGCGCGACAGGCGCGGCCGTCGAACCGTCGGCGGACACGGCCGACATGAACGGGAAGGCGTGACGATGACGACCGAGCAATCGCCCCTGTGGGAGGTCTTCGTGCGCTCGCGCCGCGGCCTCTCGCACACCCACGCGGGCAGCCTGCACGCCCCCGACGCGGAGCTGGCCCTGCGCAACGCCCGCGACCTGTACACACGGCGCGGCGAAGGCGTCTCGATCTGGGTCGTGCCGTCCACCGCGATCACCGCGTCCTCACCCGACGAGAAGGACGCGTTCTTCGAACCGTCCGCCGACAAGCCCTACCGGCACCCGACGTTCTACGAGATCCCGGAAGGGGTGAAGCACCTGTGACCGTCACCGCGCACACCGGGGCCGCTCTGGCCCTCGGCGACGATGCCCTGGTGCTCTCGCACCGCCTGGGGGAGTGGGCAGGACATGCCCCGGAGCTGGAGGAGGAGGTCGCCCTCGCCAATATCGCGCTGGATCTGCTGGGCCAGGCGCGAGTGCTGCTGTCCCTGGCGGGCGACGAGGACGACCTGGCCTACCTCCGCGAGGAACGCTCCTTCCGTAACCTCCAGTTGGTCGAGCAGCCCAACGGCGACTTCGCCCACACCATCGCCCGTCAGCTCTACTTCTCCACTTACCAGCGCCTGCTCTACACCCAACTCGCAGCGCAGGAGAGTGAGTTCACGGGCCTGGCGGCCAAAGCGGTCAAGGAGGTCGCCTACCACCAGGACCACGCCGAGCAGTGGACCCTGCGGCTCGGCGACGGCACGGCGCAGAGCCATGAGCGGATGCGCCGCGCCTGCGACGCGCTGTGGCGGTTCACCGGAGAGATGTTCCAGCCGATCGAGGGCGTGGAGGTCGACTGGGCCGAGATGCAGGCCGCCTGGCTGGCGTCGGTGAGTGACACGCTGCGCCGCGCCACCCTGGAGGTCCCCGAGGGTCCGCGGTCCGGGGCGTGGACCGCGGGCGCGGGACGGCAGGGGCTGCACACCGAACCCTTCGGGCGGATGCTCGCGGAGATGCAGCATCTGCACCGCAGCCACCCGGGGGCGTCATGGTGACGGTCACGGCTCTCGAAGAGGAACTGCTCCGGCTCGCCGGTTCCGTCCCCGATCCGGAGCTGCCCACGCTCACGCTGGCGGACCTGGGCGTCGTACGGGCCGTCCACGCGCGCGGTACGGACGCGGTGGAGGTAGAGCTGACCCCGACCTACACGGGCTGCCCCGCGGTCGAGACGATGTCCCAGGACATACAGCGGGTGCTGCGTGAGCACGGCATGCGCGAGGTCGTCGTGCGCACGGTACTCACGCCCGCCTGGTCGACGGACGACATCACCGCCGAAGGCCGCCGCAAACTGCGGGAGTTCGGGATCGCGCCCCCGCGCCCGAACCGCCCGCAGGCGTCCGGACCGGTGGCGGTGCGACTGGGCCCGACGCATACGGTCGCCGCCTCCCCCGAGCCGGACGGTCCCGTGTGCTGCCCGCACTGCGGGTCCGCCGAGACCGAACTGCTCAGCCGCTTCTCGTCCACCGCGTGCAAGGCCCTGCGCCGCTGTCTGACCTGCCGCGAACCGTTCGACCACTTCAAGGAGCTGTGATGGCTCGGTTCCACTCGCTCCCCGTGGCCGCGGTCGACCGGCTCACCGAGGACTCCGTGGCCCTGACCTTCGCCGTGCCGCCCGGCCTGCGCGAGGAGTACCGGCACGCGCCCGGCCAGCATCTCGCCCTGCGCCGCATCGTCGACGGCACGGAGATACGCCGCACCTACTCGATCTGCTCCCCCGCACCGACCCCGGACGAGGAGGGCCCGCGCACCCTGCGGGTCGGGGTGCGGCTGGTGGAAGGCGGCGCCTTCTCCCCGTACGCGCTCAAGGAGATCGCGGTCGGCGACGAGCTGGAGGTGATGACCCCGGCCGGAGGGTTCACGCTGGAGCCCGCACCCGGGCTGTACGCGGCCGTGGTGGGCGGCAGTGGGATCACGCCCGTGCTGTCGATCGTGGCGACCCTGCTGGACCGGGAGCCCGGGGCGCGGTTCTGCCTCGTCCGCAGCGACCGGACGTCCGCCTCGACCATGTTCCTGGAGGAGGTCGCCGATCTGAAGGACCGATTCCCCGACCGGTTCCAGTTGGTGACCGCGCTCTCCCGGGAGGAACAGCAGGCAGGCCTGCCGACCGGGCGGCTCGACGAGGAGCGGCTGTCCGGGCTGCTGCCGACGCTGCTGCCGGTGGAGAGCGTCGCGGGCTGGTTCCTGTGCGGGCCGTTCGGACTGGTGCAGTCCGCGGAGCGCGCGCTGCGGGGGCTCGGGGTGCGGCGGACCCGTATCCACGAGGAGATCTTCCATGTGGACGACGGCTCCGTGGCCGCACCGCCCGTACCGTCCCTCGCGCACAGCACGGTGACCGCGCGGCTGGACGGACGCGGCGGAACCTGGCCGGTCGACGACGGTGAGTCGCTGCTGGAGACGGTGCTGCGCAACCGCCCTGACGCGCCCTACGCCTGCAAGGGCGGGGTGTGCGGGACCTGCCGGGCCTTCCTGGTCTCGGGCGAGGTGCGGATGGACCGCAACTTCGCGCTGGAGCCGGAGGAGACCGAGGCGGGCTATGTACTGGCCTGCCAGTCGCATCCGCTCACGGAGACGGTGGAGCTGGACTTCGACCGGTAGGACCCGCGACCGGAAGGACAAGGACGCGCTCGCTGCGGACACCGGTCGGGCCCCTCCGGGAGGGGCCCGCGGGCCGGGCTACAGCACGATGCCCGGCGCACCCTTGTCGTCCAGGACAGGGCGGCCCGCGGCGGCCCAGACCTGCATGCCGCCGTCGACATTGACCGCCTCGATGCCCTGCTGGACCAGGTACATCGTCACCTGGGCCGAACGGCCACCGGAGCGGCAGATCACATGGACCCGGCCGTCCTGCGGCGCGGCCTGGGTGAACTCGCCGTAGCGCGCGGCGAATTCACTGAGGGGAATGTGCAGCGCCCCCTCGGCATGACCCGCCTGCCACTCGTTGTCCTCACGGACATCCAGCAGGAAGTCGCCGTCCTTGAGGTCCGCGACCTCGACCGTGGGCACACCAGCTCCGAAACGCATACCCCCGACGCTACCCGACACCGCGACCGACGGACCCGGCCCCGACGGACCTGGCCCTGGCCGAGGCGCACGGTGCACGGCCTCTCAGCCGCGCAGCGCCGCCAGCTCGGCTTCCTTCTGCGCGACCTGGACCAGCAATTGCTCCGCGATCTCTTCGAGGAGACGGTCGGGGTCGTCGGGGGCGAGCCGGAGCATCGAGCCGATCGCGCCCTCCTCCAGCTCGCGGGCGACGACGGAGATCAACTCCTTGCGCTGGGCGAGCCATTCGAGGCGGGCGTACAGCTCCTCGCCGCGGCTCGGCCCGCGCACCTCGGGGGCGGGCCCGGCCTCCCACTCCTGCGCGAGCTCCCGCAGCAGCGCCTCGTCACCGCGGCCGTAGGCGGCGTTGACCCGCGCGATGAACTCGTCGCGCCGCTTGCGCTCGTCCTCGCCCTGGGCGAGGTCCGGATGGGCCTTGCGGGCGAGTTCGCGGTAGAGCCTGCGGGCCTCCTCGCTGGGGCGGACGCGCTGCGGGGGCCGTACGGGCTGGTCGGTCAGCATGGCCTGGGCCTCCGGGAACAGACCACCGGAGTCCATCCAGCCATGGAACAGCTCCTCGACGCCCGGAATCGGCATGACCCGGGCGCGTGCCTCGTGGGCGCGGCGTATGTCCTCGGGGTCGCCGGTACGGGCGGCCGTCGCCTCGGCGATCTCCGCCTCCAGCTCATCGAGGCGCGCGTACATCGGCCCGAGCTTCTGGTGGTGCAGCCGCGAGAAGTTCTCGACCTCGATGCGGAAGGTCTCCACGGCGATCTCGTACTCGATCAACGCCTGCTCGGCGGCCCGTACGGCCCGCTCCAGCCGCTCTTCGGGGCGCGTCTCCGCGCCGTCCGCTCCGGTGTCCCCGGCGTCCCCCGGGCCGCCGCCGACCGGCTCCTCGACGGCGGACACGGATTCGCTCTGCTCGGCTTCGGGCGTCGTCACCGGACCAGCGTATGACACGGCGCGGAGGGCCGACGCGCGCGTACAGCCCTCTGCGACAAGCGGAGTCAGAGGCGTCACCGTGCCGACGCACGCGGTGGCTGGAACACCGCGCTCCGTGGCCGATTGTCGCTCAACGTAATGCCGTGGCGAGACGGCGGATGACATCATCTGCGGACAGTCGCTGCCGCCCCGGGCCATGGGTCCGCAGCGCGAGTGCCGGGCCGCACACGCCAAGGGGGAGCCCGGCTCGCCCTCCGCCTGCCCGAGGGCCCACCCGTCCATGCATGACTTGGGGCCGTTCATGACCTGGAATCACCACGGCTGGCTTGCCGGTTACGTGTTACCGGCCGCTCTCGGCGCCGGCCTCGCGTGGGTCGGTCTGGCCCGCAATTCCGTCGGCAAGGGCCGACTCCTCGGCAGTTGGCGATCCGCCGGCCTGACCTTCCTGGTCCTCGCGCTGACCGGCGCCGTCGGCGTCGCCGCCGGGCTCGCGCTTCCACACCTGGCGAAGCTGCCTCCGGCCGCCGCCGGCCTGGCCACCGGTGTCACGACCATGCCGCGCAAGAGGCCCGACGACACGACCCAGCCCTACGTCAAGTACATGACGCTCGGCCTCGCCTGGTTCAGGGAACGCCTCGAGTACCGCATGCAACTCGACGCCCGCACCTGGTCCGACCGGTTCCTGGAAGGCTTCGAGAGGACGACACATCTGCGTGTGTTCGTACACGAACTCAAGAACTATCTGATGGACCGGCATCCCACGCGCGTCAAGGCGATCGTCGGCCTCTTCGAAGAGGCGGACCGGGCCATGGTCCACGCCCTTGATGTGCAGACGAGGACCGACGAGGCCTGCGGGGACCTCCGCAGCGGCTGGATGCGCAAGCCCACCGCCGAGGAGGTCTATCAGTGCCGCAGCGCTCTCGGCGAGGCCTTCAACCGCTGTGGAGACCTGTTGCTGTTCGCCTATGTGCACGGTCGCCGTACGGAACAGCCCGAACTCGAGACCCTGCGCGCCAAGTCGCTGTCCGACGACGCCTTCCACAGCTCACCGCTGCCTCGGCAACGCCGACGGTTCGGCCTCCGTCGCGCCTCATCGACGCGTAGCGACGCCGCTTCCACGGAGCGGCGTTGACTCTCCGCGGCTCGCGGAAGGCTCATCCGCGGCACAGGGAAGGCGGGGAGAGAACCTGATCTCGACGTCGGCCCCCAGCGCTTCCGCGGCCGCGGCCAAGGTGCGCACCGTCAGATTCGCGTCCCCCGACATGATCTGACTGACCCGACCGGGGCTCACGCCCATCGCTTTGGCAAGGTCCGTACGCGACTTCCCGAGCCCTGCCAGCAAGCCCGCGAGAGAGGCCGACGCCTGCCGTGCCAGATACCCACCGGCCGGCTCGGCGTTGCTCTCGCTACGAGCGAAGATGCTCATGACATGACCCCCAACTCACGTCAGGGCAACGGTTGTTGCCGCTGCCTCAAGGATGCCACCTTTAGCTCTAGCTAAAAACTCGGTTGCCGCAAAATCTGTGGGTGCGGCGTTGCGATCTGATCCGTCGATGTGCCGGTGACCTGCGACTTGTCGGCTTCTGACGGCAACCGATGCCTGGCTGGAGCGCGTACCGCAATGGAGCAGGGACCGACCCCCGACGACGGACGCCGAACACCTGATGGACGACGACTGACGACGGACGCCCGATGGACGTCGGACACCGGACGCCGCCCGAGCACGCTTCGTGAGATAGCTCACGGCCGACTTCGCCGCCGTCGCCACTCTCCGCCTCCGCCGCACCCGCCTTCCGGCTGTGCGATGACTCACATCTGCGGGCATACGAGAAACGGGCCCCTGTCGTGACTTCCGTCACGGACAGAGACCCGTCTCGTGTGGTGCGCGAGGGGGGAGTTGAACCCCCACGCCCTTGCGGGCACTGGAACCTGAATCCAGCGCGTCTGCCTATTCCGCCACCCGCGCATTGGGTGTGTCTCCGGCTCCTGCCCTTGCGGTGCTGGCGCCTTCCGACATCGAGAACATTAGCACGGTGGACAGGGTGACTTCACATCCCTTTTCCCGCCCGCCCCCCTCGCCCGCCCCGCCCATCCCCGGCCCGACCAGCGACGACCCGGCAGCAGGGGCCCACGGCCGGGGAGGGACGGGCCCTCGGACCCGGTCCCGGGAGCCGCCGGGTGCGATCAACGCCCCCTACGACCCCGGCCACGGCGGCCCCGCCACCGCTCTTCACTCCCCACCCCACGCCACAACACCGCACACCACACCGCCGCACACCCCACACGCAACAGTCCGGCAACGACTCGACGTGAACCGGTTCACGTATCAACCTCGTACCGGTCCAGCTCATCTCTACAGATGACGGGCAGGGCCCGCACTCCGGTGCGGGACACTGGTCTCCGGCCGCCTCTACGATCCATGCCAGGACTACGTGCACAAGGAGTTCGAAGGGGGCCTGTGGAGGGAACTCCGCAGGCGTCGACACCCTTCGACAGGGCCGACAGGGGGAACCAGCCGATTTTCCGGCGCGTAGATACGATCAGTGAGCAGTACCAGGTAAGCAGTACGCAGGACGGCAACGAAGGAGGAGGTGCCCCATGGGAGTCCTGAAGAAATTCGAGCAGCGTCTCGAAGGTCTGGTCAACGGCACCTTCGCCAAGGTGTTCAAGTCCGAGGTCCAGCCAGTGGAGATCGCCGGAGCGCTCCAGCGGGAGTGCGACAACAACGCGACCATCTGGAACCGCGACCGGACCGTCGTCCCCAACGACTTCATCGTGGAGCTGAGCGCCCCGGACTACGAGCGCCTCAGCCCCTACTCCGGCCAGCTCGGCGACGAGCTCGCCGGCATGGTGCGCGACTACGCCAAGCAGCAGCGCTACACCTTCATGGGCCCCATCAAGGTCCACCTGGAGAAGGCCGAGGATCTCGACACCGGCCTGTACCGGGTGCGCAGCCGTACGCTCGCCTCCTCCGCCGACCAACAGGCTCCCCAGTCCGCCTCTCCGGCCGGACGGCAGAGCCCCGGCGGCTACGGCTACCCCCCGGCCGCCTCGCCCGCGCCCACGGGCGCGGGTGCCCCTCCCCTGCCGTCCACGCCGCCACCCGGCGGCGGACGTCCCGGCGCCGCCCCCTACGGCCAGCGGCCGCCCGCCGCACCGACGAGCGGCGGGCGCACGCGCTACTGGATCGAGATCAACGGCACCCGCCATCAGATCTCCCGCCCGACGCTGGTGCTGGGCCGCAGCACCGACGCCGACGTGCGGATCGACGACCCCGGCGTCTCGCGCCGGCACTGTGAGATCCGGACCGGAACGCCCTCGACGATCCAGGATCTCGGGTCCACCAACGGCATCGTGGTGGACGGGCAGCACACCACCCGCGCTACGCTCCGCGACGGCTCGCGGATCGTCGTGGGCAGCACCACCATCATTTACCGGCAAGCCGAAGGGTGAAGCGGGGGCAATGTCAGAGCTGACCCTCACGGTCATGCGGCTGGGTTTCCTGGCCGTACTGTGGCTGTTCGTGATCGTGGCCGTGCAGGTCATCCGCAGCGACCTGTTCGGAACGCGTGTCACACAGCGCGGCTCACGCCGGGACGCGGGGCGGCCCCAGCAGGCCGCCCGGCAGAACCGCCAGGCGGCGGCACCCCCGCAGCAGCGCCAGCAGTCGAGCGGCGGCCGTCAGCGCCGTGGTGCCCCCACGAAGCTGGTCGTCTCCGAGGGCTCCCTCACGGGCACCACGGTCGCGTTGCAGGGCCAGACGATCACGCTCGGCCGCGCGCACGACAGCACGATCGTGCTGGACGACGACTACGCCTCCAGCCGCCACGCCAGGATCTACCCCGACCAGAACGGCCAGTGGATCGTCGAGGACCTCGGGTCCACCAACGGCACCTACCTCAACCGGTCCCGGCTGACGACCCCCACACCGATTCCGCCGGGCGCGCCGATCCGCATCGGCAAAACCGTCATCGAGCTGCGGAAGTAGTACGACAATGAGCGAGCGGAGCGAGCACGCGGCAGCGGCCCAGACGACGGGCCTCGGCGCGCTCCCGACCGGAGGGTGGGCACCGTGCGGATGTACCCGGAGCCGACGGGCGAGGTGCACATGAGTCTGTCACTGCGCTTCGCCGCCGGATCGCACAAAGGCATGATCCGCGAGGGCAACGAGGACTCCGGCTACGCCGGTCCGCGCCTGCTCGCGATCGCCGACGGAATGGGCGGCCAGGCCGCCGGTGAGGTCGCCTCCTCCGAGGTGATCTCCACCATCGTCGCGCTGGACGACGACGTCCCCGGATCCGACATCCTCACCTCGCTCGGCACCGCCGTGCAGCGCGCCAACGACCAGTTGCGCGCCATGGTCGAGGAGGACCCCCAGCTCGAAGGCATGGGGACCACCCTCACCGCCCTGCTGTGGACCGGCCAGCGACTCGGGCTCGTCCATGTCGGCGACTCCCGCGCCTATCTGCTGCGCGACGGCGTCCTGACGCAGATCACCCAGGACCACACCTGGGTGCAGCGGCTCGTCGACGAGGGCCGTATCACCGAGGAAGAGGCCACCACCCACCCGCAGCGCTCGCTCCTCATGCGCGCGCTCGGCAGCGGCGACCGCGTCGAACCCGACCTGTCGATCCGCGAGGTGCGCGCCGGTGACCGGTATCTGATCTGCTCGGACGGCCTGTCCGGCGTGGTCTCCCACCAGACGATGGAGGAGACCCTCGCCAGCTATCAGGGCCCGCAGGAGACCGTGCAGGAGCTGATCCAGCTCGCGCTGCGCGGCGGCGGCCCCGACAACATCACCGTCATCATCGCCGACGTCCTCGACCTGGACACCGGGGACACCCTCGCGGGGCAGTTGTCCGACACCCCCGTCGTGGTGGGCGCGGTCGCCGAGAACCAGCAGTACGCGCAGGACAACGGCATCATGCAGACCCCCGCGGGCCGCGCCTCCGGCCTCGGCCGCCCCGCGCCCGGACAGGGCGGCGGAGGCGAGTTCGGGCCCCCCGGCAGCGGCGACGGCGCGGATTACGACTCGGCGGGCAGCTTCGACTCCTACAGCGACGAGGACTTCGTCAAGCCGAAGAAGGGCCGCAAGTGGCTCAAGGGGTCGCTCTACTCGGTCCTGGCGCTCGCCCTCGTCGGGGGCGGGCTGTACGGCGGCTACCGCTGGACGCAGACGCAGTACTACGTCGGCGCCGAGGGCGAGCACGTCGCGCTGTACCGCGGCATCAGCCAGGACCTGGCCTGGGTGTCGCTGTCGAAGGTGCAGAAGGACCACCCGGAGATCGAACTCAAGTACCTGCCGCCGTACCAGCAGAAGCAGGTCAGGGCGACCATCGCCCAGGGCAACCTCAAGTCGGCCCAGTCCAAGGTCACCGAGCTGGCCGTGCAGGCGTCCGCGTGCAAGAAGGACGCCGAGCGCCGGGCCACGGAGGACCGGACCGCCAAGTCCAAGGCCACCCCGACCAAGACCCAGACCGCACCCACGTCCACACCCGGCCCCACCCTCTCGGAGGAAGAGCAGAAGGTCGTCTCACTGTGCGGTAAGCAGTAAGCGAGCCGTGAGAGGGCCTGTCACACCCATGAGCAGCAGCACGAACTCGACGACGCACCACACGTCCACGATCGGCGCGATCGGCGCGCCCAGCCGCCGCAACACCGAGCTGGCGCTGCTGGTGTTCGCCGTCGTCATCCCGGTGTTCGCCTACGCCAACGTCGGCCTCGCCATCAACAACACGGTGCCGCCCGGCCTGCTCAGCTACGGCCTCGGCCTCGGTCTGCTGGCCGGCGTGGGCCATCTCGTCGTACGGAAGTTCGCCCCGTACGCGGACCCGCTCCTGTTGCCGCTGGCCACCCTGCTCAACGGGCTCGGTCTGGTGGTCATCTGGCGCCTCGACCAGTCCAAGCTGTTGCAGCACATCCACCAGGCCGGCAGCGCGGCGCCCCGCCAGCTTCTGTACACCGCGCTGGGCATCGGCCTGTTCGCGGTCGTACTGGTCTTCCTCAAGGACCACCGGGCCCTCCAGCGCTACACGTACATCTCCATGGTCGGCGCGCTGATCCTGCTGCTGCTGCCGCTGGTACCGGGCCTCGGCGCCGACCTCACCTACGGCGCCAAGATCTGGATCTCGGTCGCCGGATTCTCCATCCAGCCCGGTGAGTTCGCGAAGATCGTCCTGGCGATCTTCTTCGCCGGCTATCTGATGGTGAAGCGGGACGCGCTCGCGCTCGCCAGCCGCCGCTTCATGGGCCTGTACCTGCCGCGTGGCCGCGACCTCGGCCCGATCCTCGTCGTCTGGGGGATCTCGATCCTCATCCTGGTCTTCGAGACCGACCTCGGTACGTCGCTGCTGTTCTTCGGAATGTTCGTCATCATGCTGTACGTGGCGACCGAGCGGACGAGCTGGATCGTCTTCGGTCTGCTGATGTCCGCGGCCGGTGCCGTCGGTGTGGCGAGCTTCGAACCGCACGTGAAGTCGCGTGTGCAGGCCTGGCTCGACCCGATGCACGAGTACCTGCTCAGCCGGTCCGGGGTCCAGGACGGCGTCATGCACTCCGAGCAGCTCCAGCAGGCCCTGTGGGCGTTCGGCTCCGGCGGCACCCTCGGCTCCGGCCTCGGCCAGGGCCACTCCGACCTCATCCGGTTCGCCACCAACTCCGACTTCGTCCTCGCCACCTTCGGTGAGGAGCTGGGCCTGGCCGGCCTCATGGCGATCCTGCTGGTCTACGGTCTGATCGTGGAGCGCGGCGTGCGCACCGCCCTCGCCGCCCGCGACCCGTTCGGCAAGCTGCTGGCGGTCGGCATGTCCGGCGCCTTCGCGCTCCAGGTCTTCGTCGTCGCCGGCGGTGTCATGGGGCTCATCCCGCTGACCGGTATGACGATGCCCTTCCTGGCCTACGGCGGATCCTCCGTCATCGCCAACTGGGTGCTGATCGGCATCCTCCTGCGCATCAGCGACACGGCGCGCAGACCCGCCCCGTCCCCCGCTCCCAACCCCGACGCCGAGATGACCCAGGTGGTCCGCCCGTGAACAAGCCCGTGCGCCGAATCGCGATCTTCTGCGGCCTCCTGGTCCTCGCGCTGCTCGTCCGCGTCAACTGGCTCCAGTACGCCAAGGCCGACAGCCTCAAGAACGCCACCGACAACCGTCGCGTCAACATCACCCGCTACGCCTCGCCGCGCGGCGACATCATCGTGGGCGGCTCCCCGGTCACCGGGTCGGTGGAGACCAAGACCGACGCGCTCAACGACCTGAAGTACAAGCGCACGTACAAGGACGGCCCCATGTGGGCGCCCGTCACCGGCTACGCCTCGCAGGTCTACGGCGCGACCTTCCTCGAGGGCGTCGAGGACGGCATCCTCACGGGCACCGACGACAAGCTCTTCTTCCGCAACACCCTGGACATGCTCACCGGCAAGCCGAAGCAGGGCGGAAACGTCGTCACCACACTCAACGCCGCGGCGCAGAAGGCGGCGTACGACGGGCTCAAGGGCCACGGCAAGGGCGCCGTCGTTGCCCTGGAACCGTCCACGGGCAAGATCCTGGCGCTGGCCTCCTACCCGTCCTACGACCCCGGATCGATCGCCGGTAGCAACGACGGCGAAGCCTGGCAGGGGCTGCAGAAGAAGAACAACTCCGACGACCCGATGCTGAACCGGGCGCTGCGCGAGACCTACCCGCCGGGCTCCACGTTCAAGGTGGTCACCGCCGCCGCCGCGCTGGAGAACGGCAAGTACTCCTCGGCCGACCAGCACACCGACTCCCCGCTGCCGTGGATCATGCCCGGCACCACCCAGCCGTTGCCGAACGAGGGCAACCTCCCCTGCGAGAACGCCAGCATGCGCGAGGCGCTGCGCGTTTCCTGCAACACCGTCTTCGGCAAGATCGGCGCGGACCTCGGCAACGACAAGATGCTCGAGGAGGCGGAGAAGTTCGGGTTCAACAAGCAGCAGTTCGTCCCGACCCGCGCCGACGCCTCCGTGTTCTCCAAGGACATGAACACGTCGCAGACGGCCATGTCCTCCATCGGCCAGTTCAACACCGCGGCGACCCCGCTCCAGATGGCCATGGTCGTCTCGGCGATCGCCAACGACGGCAAGCTGATGAAGCCGTACATGGTCGACAAGCTCCAGTCGCCGAGCGTCGACACCCTGGAGCAGACGCAGCCGGAGGAGCTGAGCCAGCCGCTGTCCTCGAACAACGCCCAGATCCTCCAGTCGATGATGGAGACGGTCGTCAAGAGCGGCACCGGCACGAACGCGCAGCTCGGCAACGGCGTCACCGTGGGCGGCAAGACCGGTACCGCCCAGCACGGCGTCAACAACTCCGGCAAGCCGTACGCCTGGTTCATCTCCTACGCGAAGATGAGCGACGGCAGCTCGCCGGTCGCCGTGGCGGTGGTGGTCGAGGACGAGAACGCCAACCGCGGCGACATCTCCGGCGGTGGCCTCGCCGCCCCCATCGCGAAGAACGTCATGAAGGCTGTCATCGACAGCAGGCAGTGACCCCCGTCACGTCCCCTTCACATCGGTGCACGTTGCGATACCGGTCCTGTATCGGGTGGCGGATGTGGCCAGGTCACGCAGAGCGAGCCGGGTAGCGTATGCCCGGACAGCACACCGCCGGACCACACGCGGGTGTGGTCGGGACCGACGGAGAGGGCTGGTAGGAAGCTATGGAAGAGCCGCGTCGCCTCGGCGGCCGGTACGAGCTGGGCCAGGTGCTCGGCCGTGGTGGCATGGCCGAGGTCTACCTCGCGCATGACACCCGTCTCGGCCGCACCGTGGCAGTGAAGACCCTGCGCGCCGACCTGGCGCGCGATCCTTCCTTCCAGGCCCGGTTCCGCCGGGAGGCCCAGTCGGCCGCCTCGCTCAACCATCCCGCGATCGTCGCGGTGTACGACACGGGCGAGGACTACATCGACGGGGTCTCCATCCCGTACATCGTCATGGAGTACGTCGACGGCTCCACGCTCCGAGAACTGCTGCACAGCGGCCGCAAGCTGCTGCCGGAGCGGTCCATGGAGATGACCATCGGCATCCTCCAGGGCCTGGAGTACGCCCACCGCAGCGGCATCGTCCACCGCGACATCAAGCCGGCGAACGTCATGCTGACGCGCAACGGCCAGGTCAAGGTGATGGACTTCGGCATCGCCCGCGCCATGGGCGACTCCGGTATGACGATGACGCAGACCGCGGCGGTCATCGGCACCGCCCAGTACCTCTCGCCGGAGCAGGCCAAGGGCGAGCAGGTCGACGCGCGCTCCGACCTGTACTCGACGGGCTGTCTCCTCTACGAGCTGCTGACCGTCCGTCCCCCCTTCGTCGGCGACTCCCCGGTCGCGGTCGCCTACCAGCACGTGCGCGAGGAGCCCCAGGCCCCGAGCGTCTTCGACCCCGAGATCACGCCCGAGATGGACGCGATCGTGCTGCGGGCCCTGGTCAAGGACCCGGACTACCGCTACCAGAGCGCCGACGAGATGCGCCAGGACATCGAGGCCTGCCTCGACGGACAGCCCGTCGCGGCGACGGCGGCGCTGGGCGCGGTCGGTGCGGGCGGCTACGGCGGCTACCCCGACGAGCAGCCCACGACGGCCCTGCGCCCGGACCCGAGCGGCGGAGCCACGACGATGCTGCCGCCGATGAACCCGGACGACGGCGGCTACGGCTACGACGACCGCCCGGCCCGGCGCCGCCAGAAGAAGTCGAACCTGTCGACGATCCTGCTCGTCGTCTCGGCCGTGCTGGTCCTGGTCGGCGCGGTCTTCATCGGCAAGTGGATCTCCAGCGGCAGCGGAGGCGCGGGCAACGACATGGTGCCGACGCCCAGTTTCGTCGGCCTCTTGCAGAAGGAGGCCGAGCGGCAAGCCGAGAACGCCGATCTGAAGCTGGCCATCACGAAGAAGCCGTGCGAGAAGGAGCGGAAGGGCTACGTCTGCTCCCAGGACCCCGTGGGCAGGACCGAGGTCAAGAAGGGCGACACGATCAAGCTCGTGGTGTCCACGGGCGCGCCGAAGGTCGCGGTGCCCGATGTCGACGGGCAGAACGTCGACGACGCCAAGGCCAAACTCGAGGGCGAGGAGTACGGGTTCAAGGTCGAACTCAAGCCCCAGGAGTCCGGCCAGGCCGCCGCGAACACGGTCCTCGGAACCGACCCCGCGGCAGGCGAGAAGGTGCAGAAGGGCTCCACGATCACGATCACCTACGCCCAGGAGCCGTCCCGGGTCACCGTTCCCGACCTCTCGGGCAAGTCGGCCGACGACGCGCGGACCTATCTCCAGTCCAAGGGCCTCCAGCTCGGCACCCAGACGGAAGAGGAGTCCGGCGACCAGCCCGAGGGCACGATCTTCTGGCAGAGCCAGGGCGCCGGTTCGGAGGTCGCCCGTGACACCACGATCGACGTCAAGATCGCCAAGGCCCCGCAGGAGCAGCCCTTCGCGATGCCGAAGGTGAGCCAGATGACGCTCGGCCAGGCCAAGCAGGTCCTCGCGGGGGCCGGCCTGGAGCTCGAGAAGGCAGTGGGCCCCGGCGCGAACGACGACAACGCCATGGTCGTGAAGAGCGATCCGACGGAGGGCGCACAGGTCAAGAAGGGCGACAAGGTGACCCTCTGGGCCATCGGCACCGGCGGCCCGCAGCAGTAGAACGGCAGTAGGAACTCACCGCGGCCCGCGAAGAGTTCACCAAGGGGCCTGGAATCCACCACGGATTCCAGGCCCCTTGACATGTATCGAGGTCGAGACTGACGGCAGGTCGATGCCGACCGGACTCCGACGTCCACCCGTTATACGAACTTCGACCATATCTTCATACACCCTGGCTCGTTGTACAGGCGGGCGGGAATCGAATCGCTGCCCCATCACTCCGCAACGGCACACACGGAGGGGGCAGTCAGAAGTGATCCAGGAAGCGGCTCTGCTGGAATCGAGGGCTCTGCGCAGCAGCGTGCTCGACCGCACGGATGTACTCGACCGAGTGAAGGCACTGTCGCTGCTACCGGACGGGATGCATGTGACTACGGCGATGGTGGCGGCGTATTTCGGTGTCACGGCCGAGGCCGTCCGACAACTGGTCCACCGCCATCGTGAAGAACTGGAAGTCAACGGCCTGGTCGTACTGCGAGGCTCTGACCTGCGGAGATTCGAGAGTGACAACATGTCACTCTCGCCGGGAAGTTATCCACAGGCCCGTCGAAGCCTCACCATCTACTCCCGGCGAGCCATCCTCAACGTCGCCATGCTCCTACGCGACAGCGAGGTCGCCCGCCAGGTGCGTGCGTACCTGCTGGATATGGAATACCTGGCCCGTACGCGGCCTGTGGACACCCCTGCCCCGGCCGACATCCTCGCCCTCGACGACCACATCGACCAGCGCATCGCCCACATCCTCGGCAAGACCGTCGTCCCCTTGTTCAACGCCCTGATCGAGAGCTCGAGCGAACACCGTCGCGAACTCATCGCTCTCCGCGCCGACATCGAGAACGTCGAGCGCAGACTCTGCTGGCATCACCAACGGCTCAGCGGGCTGGAGGGGAACGAGCCCAGGAACCAGATCAGCGCGTCCGTCGACTCCATGACCTGGCAGGCGTTCGAACGCCACGTCGCCGCCCTGCTGCAACGCGACGGCTGCACCAAGGTCGTCGTACGGCAGTCCCAGAGCGACCGCGGCATCGACGTCACCGCGCGCACGGCCGACGGGCGCACGGTCGCCGTTCAGTGCAAGAAGCTCAACCGTCGGCCGTACGTATCGAGCGCGGACATGCAGAAGTTCGCCGGCGCCGCCCGGACCGTCGAGCCCGCGGACATCGCACTCTACGTCGCCACCTGCGCCTTCTCCCACGAAGCACAGGCGATCGCCCGGCTCAGTGGCATCGACCTCGTGGATCGCGGCGAACTGGAGGCCTGGAGTTCCGGAGTGCGGCTCACGGCCCTCGGTTAGCGTGGCGTGGCAAAGGCCCGAAGTCGCAAGAGGAAGTTGCGGCTTCGGGCCTTCGGCATCCTACTCAGCGCAGCTCCTTCGGCGGTGTGCGCTTGCTGTCCACCTTCTCCACCCGCTCCAGTTCGCCCCACACGATGTACCGGTACTCCGACGTATAGATCGGCGTGCACGTCGTCAGCGTGATGTAGTGGCCCGGCTTCTTCACGCCCGCTTCCTTCGGGACGGCGGTGAGGACGTCCACGTTGTACTTCGAGGTCTCCGGAAGGGTCGCGAAGACCTTGTAGACGTACCACTTGTCCTTCGTCTCGAAGACGATCGGGTCGCCGTCCTTCAGCTTGTGGATGTTGTGGAACTTCGCCCCGTGTCCGTCCCGGTGCGCGGCCAGCGTGAAGTTGCCGTTCTTCCCCGTCGTCGGCAGCGTCGCCTTGACCGGGTCCGTGTAGTACCCGGCCACACCGTCGTTGAGGATGCTCGTCGACGTGCCCTTCTCGACCAGCACCTCGCCGTTGTGCATCGCCGGCACATGCAGGAAGCCGATGCCGTCCTTGGTGTCCAGGGCGCCGGGCCCGCCGTCCTTGCCCGCCGCCCAGTGGTCGCGCACCTTGTCGCCCTGCCGGTCGGCCTGGCGGTCCGCGAGTATGTTCGTCCACCACAGCGAGTAGACGACGAACAGTCCGAGCACCAGGCCCGCCGTGATCAGCAGTTCGCCGAGGAAGCTGACCGCCAGCGCGATCCGGCGCCGCCCTCGACGCCGCGGCACCGAGGAGGGGGCGAGGCCCGGTGACGGCGCGCCGTTCTGCTCGTCCTGGTCGGTCGTCACTCCCACTGCGTCTGCCCCGCCTGTTCCACGTGCTCGTGCGTCCACATGCCCTACCGAATGAGCGCGTCCGGTTTGCCCTTGCTGCGCGGCCGTTCCTCGACCATCTTGCCCCAGACGATCAGCCGGTACTTGCTGGTGAATTCAGGCGTGCAGGTGGTCAGTGTGATGTAACGGCCCGGCTTGGTGAAACCCGACCCCTTCGGAACGGGATCGAGGACGCTCGTGTTCGCCGGTGATGTCACCGGAAGGAGGGACGTCATCGTGTAGACGTAGTACTCCTCCTGGGTCTCCACCACGATCCTGTCCCCCGGCTGCAGCCGGTTGATGTACCGGAACGGCTCCCCGTGGGTGTTGCGATGGCCCGCGAGCCCGAAGTTGCCCGTCCTGGCGTCCGGCATCGCCGTCTTCAGGCCCTCCTCGCCGTAGTGCCCGACCATCCCCTTGTCGAGCACCGCGGACTTGCTCGTGCCCTCCGCGATCGGCACGGCCACGTCCAGCTTCGGGATGTGCAGGATGGCGAAGCCCTGCCCCGGCTCGAACTCCCCCGGCTCCCGCTTGCCGCTCGCCCAGTCCTGCTGGAGATGCTGAGCGGCTCGGTCCGCCTGCTGGTGCGCCCGTACGTTCGACCACCAGAGCTGGTAGGTCACGAACAGCAGCATCAGGACACCGGTGGTGATGAACAGCTCGCCGAGCACCCGGCTCGCGATGACCCCCGCGCTGGGCTTGCGCGCCCGTGCGGCCCGTCGGGCCTCCACCCGGGACAGGGGCGCGCCTTCCGCGCTCCCAGCTGGCTTCTCGGCCGTCTGTGGCCTGCTTGCGCGCCGTCCCTGCCTCTTGGCCGCCTTGCGCCGGGCGGCCCGGCCGCCGAGTGGCGGCCCGAAGGACTCGCCGGGACGCTCTGCGGCCCGCGACATCTCCGCGATATCCACGGTGCGCAGCGCGACGGTCTCGCTGTCCCTGGGCGCGGAGGCGCCCCGCCGGTCCGGTGCCTCGTACGTCTCGGGGCCCCCGTGGCCGGAGAGGACGGGAAGGACCGCCGTCGCCTCGTACGACGACTGCGGCGCCTGCTGCTCGTACGACGCCCGGTCGCGCCCCGCGCCCGTGCCCGCGTACCCCTGCCGCCCTTGCTGCCCCTGCCATGGGCCGAAGCCCTCGTACGGCTGCTCCCCGTACGGGGCCCCGTCGTCCGTGGCACCCCCAGGAGCCGCGCCGCTGTCGCGCTCGGGGCGCAGCGCGGTCACGCCGTGGCCCTGCCCACCACCGGGGCAAGCCCCGTCGACCTCGCCACGGCCTCCTGGTCGCCGCACTCCGCCAGCCAGTTGGCCAGCATCCGGTGGCCGTGCTCGGTCAGCACCGACTCGGGGTGGAACTGCACGCCCTCGACCGGGAGTTCACGGTGCCTGAGCCCCATGATGATCCCGTCGTGCGTCCGCGCCGTGATCTCCAGTTCGGCCGGCACCGTCTCCGGTGCGGCGGCCAGGGAGTGATAGCGGGTCGCGGTGAACGGGGAGGGCAGCCCGGCGAAGACGCCCTTGCCCTCGTGCTCGACCGGTGAGGTCTTGCCGTGCAGCAGCTCGGGCGCCCGGTCGACGACACCGCCGTACGCCACCTGCATCGACTGCATGCCCAGGCAGACACCGAAGACGGGGACGCCGGTCGCGGCGCAGTGCCGCACCATCTCGACGCAGACGCCGGCCTCCTGCGGGGTCCCGGGGCCGGGGGACAGCAGCACGCCGTCGAACCCTCCGCCCTGGGCGTGCGCCGTCGACACCTCGTCGTTGCGCAGCACCTCGCACTCGGCGCCCAACTGGTACAGGTACTGGACCAGGTTGAAGACGAAGCTGTCGTAGTTGTCGACGACGAGAATGCGCACACTCACTGGTTGTCCACCGTCACATCGTTGAAGGGCAGCAGCGGTTCGGCCCACGGGAAGACGTACTGGAACAGGACGTAGACCACGGCCAGCGCCAGCACCACCGACAGCAGCGCCCTCACCCACGCGTTCCCCGGCAGATGCCGCCAGATCCAGCCGTACATGCCGTCCCTTCCGTCTCACCACGGCACCGGACTCACGCCGTACTCCACCAGACTAACGGCGCCGAGCCGCCTGTTTCGTGGTTCCGGTATCGGATCGACAAAGGCCCGTACAATTCCGCCGGACCGTCGGGGCCGCCCTACTGCACGGGCTGCGCGTAGTGCAGATCCACCGTGCCCGTGTAACCGGGAAGGGTCACCGTCCCGTCGTCGGTGACCTTCCAGCCGAGGCCGTAGACGTTGACGTAGACCATGTAGTTCTGGATCGCCGGTGAGTCGGTGAGCGCCTTCTTGAGCTTCTCCGGGTCCCCGACCGCGGTGATCTTGTACGGAGGCGAGTAGACGCGGCCCTGGAGGATCAGGGTGTTGCCGACGCAGCGCACGGCGCTGGTGGAGATCAGCCGCTGGTCCATGACCCTGATGCCCTCGGCGCCGCCCTGCCAGAGGGCGTTCACCACGGCCTGGAGGTCCTGCTGGTGGATGACCAGGTAGTCGGGCTGGGGCTCGGGGTAGCCGGGGAGCTTGGCGGTCGCGTTCGGCGGGGCGTCGTTGAGCGTGACGGTGATGGCCCTGCCGGTGAGCTTCCGGGTGCCCGCGTTCTTCTCCAGCGCCGCCAGCCGCGCCTGCTCCGCCTTGCCGGTGTTGCCGCCGGTCCGCTTGGCCAGGCCCTCGACGTCGTCACGCAGCGCGGCGTTGGACTCGTCGAGCCGGGCGTTCTTGTGGCTGCGCTCGTGGATGAGGTCCGAGAGCTTCAGCAGCGAGGAGTCCGTACGGATGTTGGTCCCCTTCGCCGTGTCGAAGCTCGTGAAGAAGATGAGCCCCGCGAGCGCGAAGACACCCACCGTGAGCACGCGCACGGGCCGGAACCGGTGCCCGGAGGAGAACGTGGACTTCGATTCCGGCGAACCGGAACCCCCCTGGGGGGAGTCGGCCGTATCGCTCACGTACCCTTATCTCCTTCGGCGCCTCGGAAGCACTACGCTAACGGACGCCCGGGGGAGCGCCGGTGTCCCCTTGTACGCTGCCCCGGAACGCGCCCCCGTTCCCTGCGTGGCCACGCAGCGCATCGACAGGAGAGACTCTCGTGCCGAAGTCACGTATCCGCAAGAAGGCCGACTACACGCCCCCGCCGTCCAAGCAGACGACGACCGTCAACCTGAGCAGTCGCCGCTGGGTCGTACCGGTCATGCTGGCGATGTTCGTCATCGGGCTCGCCTGGATCGTCGTCTTCTATGTGACCGACGGTTCCCTGCCGGTGGACGCGCTGGGCAACAAGAACATCATCGTGGGCTTCGCGTTCATCGCGGCGGGCTTCGGCGTCTCCACGCAGTGGAAGTAGCGGCCTAGTTATCCACAGCCCTGTCCACAGGAGGGTGGGGCGGTGGAAAAAGAACGACGATCTGTGGATAACTCATGGGGGTCGTGACGTCGGTATGACGGAATCACCGGGCCTCGTAAATCTGTTCGCCCCCTGTCCCACCTGGGAAAACTCCAGTCGGTGACAGGGGGCACGCGTGTTCTCCGCACTGTGCACAAGATCATCTGCGGGCTGTGGACAACACTGGGTACAACCTCGGGCTACGGCGTGTGCACACCCGCCACTCAGGTGAGCTGGGCGGTCCTCACCAGGGTCATGACGATCACCGCGGCCAGCACCACCGCGCAGGTCCCGTACTGCACGAGCGTCCGCCGCTCGCGGGGCGCGTGCACCATCGCGTATCCGACCACGACACCGCCGACGAGGCCGCCGACGTGCGCCTGCCAGGAGATGTTGAACCCCGGGCTGAAGGTGATGATCAGGTTGACCGCCAGCAGCGCGAGGACCGGGCGCATGTCGTAGTTGAGGCGGCGCAGCAGCACGGCCGTGGCGCCGAAGAGCCCGTAGATCGCGCCGGAGGCCCCGAGCGACGGCTGGTTGGGCGCGACCACCAGGTAGGTGAGCGCGCTGCCCGCCAGTCCGGCGCTGAAGTACAGCGCGAGATAGCGGGCGCGGCCCAGGGCCGCTTCCAGCGGAGCGCCGACCCACCACAGGCTGAGCATGTTGAACAGGATGTGGAAGTAGCTCTGGGGGTCGTGCAGGAACATCGCGGTCAGCAGCCGGTACCACTCGCCCTGCGCGACACCCACGATCTCGCCGTGCTGCCAGTAGGAGGCGGCCCGGCCGAAGAGTTCGAATCGCTCGGTGAAGCGGTCACCCAGGGAGAGCTGGACCAGGAACACGGCCAGATTGACGCCGATCAGCAGCTTCGTGAGCAGCCTGGGGTCGGCGGTGATGGCACCGCCCGCGAGCGTACGGGGCCGGTTGGCGGCCGGGGAGTGGCCTGTGCCGGAGCCGCCGCTGACGCACTGCGGGCACTGGAAGCCCACGGCGGCGTCGACCATGCACTGCGGGCAGATGGGGCGCTCACAGCGGGCGCAGCGGATGCCGGTCTCGCGGTCCGGGTGCCGGTAGCAGACCGGCAGCTCCCGGGCGCCGTGCGGACCCTGGCTCTGCGGGCCCTGCGGGGTGCCTGGCGCCTCGTCCATGCGGTTCCCTCACTTCTCCGTACGACGGGGTGCCCCGCCCTTCCTTGTACGGACGGGCGGGGCCGATTTGTTCCCTCGTGCGGTGTCCCGCGGGACTCAGCCCTCGCGGGTCTCGACGACGACGGACTCGATGACGACGTCGTTGACCGGACGGTCCGTGCGCGGGTTGGTCGGGGCCGCGGCGATGGCGTCCACGACCTTCGTGCTGGCCGCGTCGACGACCTCGCCGAAGATGGTGTGCTTGCGGTTCAGCCAGGCCGTCGGAGCGACCGTGATGAAGAACTGCGAGCCGTTGGTGCCGGGGCCGGCGTTGGCCATGGCCAGCAGGTAGGGCTTGTCGAAGCCGAGGTCCGGGTGGAACTCGTCCCCGAACTGGTACCCCGGGCCACCGGTGCCGTTGCCCAGCGGGTCGCCGCCCTGGATCATGAAGCCGCTGATCACCCGGTGGAAGACCGTGCCGTCGTAGAGCTTCTTCGTGGACTTCTCGCCGGTCGCGGGGTGGGTCCACTCACGCTCGCCCTTGGCGAGTTCGACGAAGTTACGGACCGTCTTGGGCGCGTGGTTCGGCAGGAGCCGGATCACGATGTCGCCGTGGTTGGTCTTCAGGGTGGCGTAAAGCTGCTCAGCCACGATCTGCCTTCCGTTGTCCTCTGTGACTCCCCGATCCTCGCACGGGACGGGCGGTGCGTCGTCCGGCTACGACCGAGTCGTCCCGCTCGCGGGGCGCGGTGCGACGATCCATGGCATTGTCGTCGGAAAGGGGCTTGTTGCCCCGAATCATCCCTGAAAGCTCCTATGACCCGGATGCCCGCGCTCGCATGCCCGCGAGCGCTGCCCGAGGCATGATCCGTTCAAGGCTGGAAAGTCGAAGTTCTGTACGCCACCGAGGAGGAGGAAGCCGTGACCCGCATCGACAGCGTGCGCGCCGCGACCGGCTCGGCGAGGGACAGCGTGCTGCATGCCGCGGAAGTGGTGGCGCCCTACGCCGACATGGCCAGGACCAAGGCAGCACAGTATGCGCGCGAGGCAGGTGTCCGTCTCGCGCCGAAGATGTCGCAGGCCGCCGACCAGGCCCGCGTCCAGTACGGCACCTATCTCGCCCCCCGCCTGGTGCAGGCGCGCTCCCATGTGCCGCCCAGGGTGGACCAGGCGGCCCAGAACGCCGCCAGAGCCTATCGTCAGGCGGCCGAGTACTCCCGGCCGATGATCGAGCAGGCGATGGCCGTCGCCGGCCCCGCGCGAGAGGAGGCCGCGGCTCGTAGCACCGCCGCACTGGCGGCCCTGCGCGGCCAGGTCACCCCGAAGCAGATCCAGAAGCTGGTACGCCGGCAGCAGCGGCGGGCCACGGCCGCTCGCGCCGTGAAGGGCCTGGCGTTGCTGGGTGTGCTGGCCGGCAGCGCGTGCGCCGCCTGGAAGTGGTGGGACAAGCAGACCAACCCCGACTGGCTGGTCGAGCCGCCTGCCGCGACCGAGGTCCCGCAGGGGGACCGTCTGGCGTCGGTGGACGGCAGCGGCGCCAACCCGCTGGATCCCGACGTGCAGACGATGCGGGCCGACGACGAAGGGGAGGACGGCGGCCGTCGCGGCCGTCTCTGAGCGTTCCCCCATCACCGCTGTGGGGCAGAGGACTTGAGGTCTTCTGCCCCACAGTCATGTTTCACGTGGAACACCGCGCCCCTCGCGGGAGCGTTTACGCACACGCCCCTTGATGACGTTTGCAATGCGCCAACTGTGCGGGTTCGGTGGAGACTTCCCCTACGGGATGCGTCATCTCGTGCACACATACCCGGACATACTCACCCAGACTTGACCTCTTACGTCACCGCACATCACTCTGCGACCACATCGGACGCCTGCGCGAGGGCCGTGAATCCCCCGGCCGTCACGAGTGTTTGCGCAAAGAAGTGCAACGCCTGCAAAGGGTTTGATGTGACATGGGTCACCGCATACGAGAAACCGGCCAGCCGCCGCGTGGGCACCTGACCGGTCCGAGGTGTGGAGCCTAGGGGAGTCGAACCCCTGACATCTGCCATGCAAAGACAGCGCTCTACCAACTGAGCTAAGGCCCCGGAGGACTGCGTCCGACCGGCGGTGAAGCGGACCGGCGGGCGCTGCGGACCAGCGTACCGGGTCTTCGGCTGTATCTCACAAAAAGAGGGGGGTCCCGGTGGACAAACACTCTCCGTAAGATGCTCGTCGTGGTTCGCTACAGCGAACCGCGGTATTTGGGGAAGCGATGGGGAGACGCAATGGACACCGCACAGCAGGAAGCCACCGCAAGAGCGCGGGAGCTTCAGCGGAACTGGTACGGGGAGCCGCTGGGGGTGCTCTTCCGCAAGCTCATCGACGATCTCGGTCTCAACCAGGCCCGTCTCGCCGGTGTACTGGGGCTGTCCGCTCCGATGCTGTCGCAGTTGATGAGCGGTCAGCGCGCCAAGATCGGTAATCCGGCGGTGGTCCAACGGGTGCAGTTGCTGCAGGACTTGGCGGGCCAGGTCGCGGACGGCAGCGTGAGCGCGGCCGAGGCGACCGAGCGGATGGACGAGATCAGAAAGTCGCAGGGGGGCTCGGTGCTCAACAACTCCACGCACGCGACGATCACTTCGGGCGCTCCCACGGTCAAGCGCGTGGTCCGCGAGATCCAGTCGCTGATGCGCTCGGTGGCGGCGGCGGGCGACATCATCGAGGCGGCGGACACCCTCGCCCCGACCCACCCGGAACTGGCGGAGTTCCTCCGGGTCTACGGGGCCGGCCGCACCTCCGACGCGGTCGCCCACTACCAGTCCCACCAGAGCTGATCCGACGCCTCGACCACCGGGGACTCCCGCGCCCGGGGCACGCGGGAGTCCACCCTCGGTGACGTCGTCACCCACAGCACACCGGGAACACCGTCCGGCATTCCCGAGCCGTACCCGGCCCGGGGATCCGGACGGACCGTAAGCCCCCTGCGAGCCCCCACGGGCCGCGCGGCCGCAGAAGAGGGCGCGGCACCACCACAGCCCCGTCACACGGCCTCCTGGCCCCCGGCACACCCCGCCCACGGCCATGACCGAGCAGTCGCTCACCCGCCCCGCGTCGGCAGGGAACACAAAGCCCCGACCGCCACTGCGATCGGGGCCTGCTCTGAATCTGCTGTCTGTCGACTCAGGAACTCGTGGGCACGGAGTCAGTCGCCTCCGTCCACAGATCCTGCTCGGCGCGATCCGCCTGGATCTGGCGGTACACGAGGAGCCCGCCGATGGCGGCCAGTGCGACCAGGAGAAGCTTCTTCACCGCGCGACCTCGTCTTTCCTTGACGTAGGGGACCTCTGGCGCCCGACTATACACACCGATCGATATCGATCGGTGACCTGGATCGGCTTCCCAACTCCGGTCCTGGGCAGGGCGATACGGCCCGAATCGACCAGAGGGCGCCGCTCCGGACCGTCGGCGACCACGGCACCACAGAATGTGACGTTCGCCGCTCTCCGGCCCATTTCCCGAGTTTTCCGGGCTCTCTGCGCCCATCCGAGTGGTGTTCATCCGAAGATCGATGCGCCACGGCCGTAGGTCCACCACTTCCGGGTCCACATACACATCATGAGCAAAGTACGCAAATCGCCCAACCCGAAAGTGAGGGGCCATGGCCGAGAACAAGGTCATGACGCTGTGGACCGCTATCGTCACCGCCTTCCTTGCTCTGTGCACCGCGCTCGGACTCATCACCCCGGCCGCCGCGGCGGCCGTACCTCAGCCCCAGCCGGAGCACAACAGCAGCACGCGCCTGACGCCGCCGAAGCAGAGGCCCCTGCAGCGCAGAGCGGCCCGCGAACGGTCCCTGCCCCCCACGATGAAACAACGCATCCACGCGGAGGCCCACAACACCTCCCCGTCCTGCCGCCGCGACCCGCTCATGGATCTCATCGCCGCGGACCCGCTTCCCCCCTCGGTCCCCCGGCCCCGTACCGAACCCATGGCCCCGCACAAGGGGACCACGCCCCTCCAGAGCTGATCCGGCCCCTTCTGACCTCACCGCTCCCCTGGGGAGCCCCCATCACTCCAGCGGCGAACTTGCGTACCAAGCCCCGCACGAGAACACGAGAACGGCCCGGCACCTGTCCACGGTGCCGGGCCTTCGCTGTCCGTCTTCGTCACACTCACGCGGTTCCGGTGTCCTCCGGCCGCTCCCCCTCCGCCTGGGACGGCTCGGTCCTGGGGACGTCCGGATGCTCCTCCATGGCCGTACGCGCGGCTGGTTCGTCGCGTTCGCCCTCGGCCTGGGACGGGGTGTGGGAGTACGGCGAGCTGTCGTAGCCCGAGGCTCCGGTTCTCATGATGGCCTCCCTCGGTCGCTCTCCTCCCATGCTGCTCCCCGTACGGCAGCAGGGCGAGACCAAGCCGGCGGACGGCTACGCCCCCGCTCCACCCCACAACGCGGAGCGGGCGCTTCCCACCAGGGGAAACGCCCGCTCTCTGCGATCTTCATCTGTGGGGCTAACAGGATTTGAACCTGTGGCCTCATCCTTATCAGGGATGCGCTCTAACCAACTGAGCTATAGCCCCGCCGCGCTCTGCGGTGTGTGTCCCGCGCGCTGACTCCTGAAGATTAGCGCACGACGTGGGAAGTCCCAAAATCGATAACGGCGCCGGGCTCCGGCCCGCCGGGAACGATCCGGGCACGAGAAGAGCGCACCCCGGGCCGGGATGCGCTCTGTCGTACGAAGTCGCTTTCAGAGCAGGCCAGTTGGGCCGCCCCTGGGTCGCTACTCGTCCTCCGCCAAGGTCAGCTCGACACCGCCGACGAAGCCCGCCGAGATGTTGTAGATGAACGCGCCCAGGGTCGCGAGAGCCGTCGCCAGGACGACGTCGATGACCGCGATGATCGTCGTGAACGTCAGCACACGCGGCAGGGACAGGAACGACTGGAGATCGAATCCCTTCGAGTCGGTCGAGCCGGTGGCCTCCGAGATCGTGTCGCCGACCGTCGAGAAGACGCCCATCGCGTCCATGACCATCCACAGCACCGCCGACGCGACGATCGTGCAGATACCGAGGGCTATGGAGAGCAGGAAGCTGACCTTCATCACCGACCAGGGGTCGGCCTTCGACACCCTCAGACGGGCCTTGCGGGTGCGCGGTGTGGTGCTCGCGCCGGTCCGGGGGCGGCGCACGCCACCCGTCGACGGCTGCGCCTGATAGGCCTGCGGCGGGTGGTAGGGGCCCGCGGGCTGCTTCGGGCGCTGGCCCGGCAGCGGAGAGGCGGGCGCGTCGCCCGCCTGTGCCGCGCTCGGCTGCGCGCCGGCGGCGGCCGGGCCCGCTCCAGCCGCGTACTGCTGCTGCGGGCCTCGGGTGTCCGTCACAGTTCCCCCCTGGGATCCATGAAAGTCATGGGAGTGCGTGGCGGAGCCACGGCCGCCGCCGTCCGTGTCCGTACCGGTCGATCCGGCGCCCGTGGCTCCGCTCACGCTGACTCACTTCCTAGTGCTACTCGGCGGAGGGCGCCTCGCCCTCGTCCGTGCTGGTGCTCGCGGCACCTTCGGCGGTCTCGTCCACGGCCTCGTCGCCGTCGACTTCCTCCGCCTCGCGCCCCGCCTCGGCGTTCCGCGCGATGCCGACCACGGCATCTCGCTTGCCCAGGTTGATCAGTTGGACGCCCATGGTGTCACGGCCCGTCTCCCTGACCTCACTGACCCGGGTACGGATCACACCGCCGCCCAGCGTGATGGCGAGGATCTCGTCGCTCTCCTCGACCACCAGCGCGCCGACGAGCGAACCGCGGTCCTCCACGATCTTGGCGGCCTTGATACCGAGGCCACCGCGCCCCTGGACGCGGTACTCGTCGACGGCGGTCCGCTTCGCATACCCGCCGTCGGTGGCAGTGAACACGAACGTACCGGGTCGGACAACATTCATCGAGAGCAGCTCATCGCCCTCGCGGAAGCTCATCCCCTTCACACCGGAGGTGGCGCGGCCCATCGGGCGCAGGGACTCATCGGTCGCGGTGAACCGGATCGACTGCGCCTTCTTGCTGATCAGGAGCAGATCGTCAGCGGCGGAGGCCAGCTCGGCGCCGATCAGTTCGTCGTCCGAACCGTCTTCCATCTGGCGGAGGTTGATCGCGATGACACCGCCGGAGCGCGGCGAATCGTAATCCTTCAGAGCCGTCTTCTTGACCAGACCGCCCTTGGTGGCGAGCACCAGATACGGCGCGGCCTCGTAGTCGCGGATCGCGAGGATCTGGGCGATCGCCTCGTCCGGCTGGAAGGCGAGCAGGTTCGCCACGTGCTGGCCGCGCGCGTCCCGGCCGGCGTCGGGCAGCTCGTAGGCCTTCGCCCGGTAGACGCGGCCCTTGTTGGTGAAGAACAGCAGCCAGTGGTGCGTCGTGGACACGAAGAAGTGGTCGACGATGTCGTCTTCCTTGAGCTTCGTGCCGCGGACGCCCTTGCCGCCGCGCTTCTGCGCGCGGTAGTCGTCGGTCTTGGTGCGCTTGATGTAGCCGCTGCGGGAGACCGTGACGACGATGTCCTCCTCGGCGATCAGGTCCTCGATGGACATGTCGCCCTCGAAGGGCACCAGTTGGCTGCGGCGGTCCTCGCCGTACTTCTCGACGATCGCCGCGAGCTCCTCGCTGACGATGCCGCGCTGGCGGACCGGGGAGGCGAGGATCGCGTTGTACTCGGTGATCTTCGCCTGGAGTTCGTCGTGCTCCTGGACGATCTTCTGCCGCTCCAGGGCCGCCAGCCGCCGGAGCTGCATCTCGAGGATCGCGTTGGCCTGGATCTCGTCGATCTCCAGCAGGCTCATCAGGCCCCCGCGCGCGACCTCGACGGTCTCGCTGCGCCGGATCAGCGCGATGACCTCGTCGATGGCGTCCAGGGCCTTGAGCAGACCGCGCAGGATGTGGGCGCGCTCCTCGGCCTTGCGCAGCCGGAAGCGGGTCCGGCGGACGACGACCTCGATCTGGTGCGTCACCCAGTGGCGGATGAACGCGTCCAGCGACAGCGTGCGCGGCACGCCGTCCACCAGCGCCAGCATGTTGGCGCCGAAGTTCGTCTGCAGATCGGTGTGCTTGTACAGGTTGTTCAGGACGACCTTGGCGACCGCGTCCCGCTTGAGGACGATCACCAGGCGCTGGCCCGTACGGGAGGACGTCTCGTCACGGACATCCGCGATGCCGCCGATCCTGCCGTCCTTCACCAGATCGGCGATCTTCTGCGCCAGGTTGTCCGGGTTGACCTGGTACGGAAGTTCGGTGACCACCAGGCACTGGCGGTTCTGGATCTCCTCGACCTCGACCACCGCGCGCATCGTGATCGAGCCGCGGCCGGTGCGGTAGGCCTCCTCGATACCCTTGCGGCCCACCACCAGGGCACCGGTCGGGAAGTCCGGGCCCTTGATGCGCTCGATGAGCGCGTCCAGCAGCTCCTCGTGCGAGGCCTCGGGGTTCTCCAGGCACCACTGGGCGCCGGCCGCGACCTCGCGCAGGTTGTGCGGCGGGATGTTGGTCGCCATACCGACCGCGATCCCGGCCGAGCCGTTGATCAGCAGGTTGGGGAAGCGGGAGGGCAGGACGGTCGGCTCCTGGGAGCGGCCGTCGTAGTTGTCCGTGAAGTCGACGGTCTCCTCGTCGATGTCGCGGACCATCTCCATCGACAGCGGCGCCATCTTGCACTCGGTGTAGCGCATGGCCGCCGCCGGGTCGTTGCCCGGAGAGCCGAAGTTGCCGTTGGAGTCCACCAGCGGCATCCGCATCGACCACGGCTGCGCGAGGCGCACCAGGGCGTCGTAGATCGAGGAGTCGCCGTGCGGGTGGTAGTTGCCCATGACGTCGCCGACGACACGGGCGCACTTGTAGAAGCCGCGCTCGGGGCGGTAGCCGCCGTCGTACATCGCGTACAGGACGCGGCGGTGGACGGGCTTGAGGCCGTCCCGGACGTCAGGCAGCGCACGGGACACGATGACGGACATCGCGTAGTCCAGATACGAGCGCTGCATCTCCGTCTCGAGCCCGACGGGCTCGACACGCATCGCGAGTTCGCCGCCCTCTTCCGGGGTGACGGGGGTGTTCTCGTCGGCCATTGCTGGTGAAGATCCTTCCTGGTGCGGTCAGCCGAGACCGACTCAGATGTCGAGGAAGCGGACGTCCTTGGCGTTGCGCTGGATGAACTGGCGGCGGGCCTCCACGTCCTCGCCCATCAGGACCGAGAACAGGTCGTCCGCCTGCGCGGCGTCGTCCAGGGTGACCTGGCCGAGGACCCGGTGGTCCTGGTCCATCGTGGTCACGCGCAGTTCCTCGGCGTTCATCTCGCCGAGGCCCTTGAAGCGCTGGATGGAGTCGTCCTTGATCCGCTTGCCCTGCTGGCGGCCCTGTTCGACCAGGGCGTCCCGCTCGCGGTTGGAGTACGCGTACTGGAAGTCGTCCCGGCCCCACTTGATCTTGAACAGCGGGGGACGGGAGAGGAACACGTGCCCCGCCTCGACCAGCGGCCGCATGAAGCGGAACAGGAAGGTCAGCAGCAGGGTGTTGATGTGCTGGCCGTCGACGTCGGCGTCCGCCATCAAGATGATCTTGTGGTAGCGGAGCTTCTCGATGTCGAAGTCCTCGTGCACACCCGTGCCGAAGGCGGAGATCAGCGCCTGGATCTCCTGGTTCTGCAGGATCTTGTCGATCCTGGCCTTCTCGACGTTGAGGATCTTGCCGCGGATCGGCAGGATCGCCTGGTACTCCGGGTTGCGGCCGGACTTGGCCGAGCCGCCGGCGGAGTCACCCTCGACGATGAAGATCTCGCACTTGGTGGGGTCGTTGGACTGGCAGTCCGACAGCTTGCCGGGCAGGGACGCCGTCTCCAGCAGGCCCTTGCGGCGGGTGAGGTCGCGGGCCTTGCGGGCCGCCACGCGCGCGGTGGCCGCCTGGATCCCCTTGCGGACGATGTCCGCGGCCTCGACCGGGTTGCGGTCCAGCCAGTCGGTGAGGTGCTCGTAGACCGCCTTCTGCACGAAGGTCTTGGCCTCCGTGTTGCCCAGCTTGGTCTTCGTCTGGCCCTCGAACTGCGGCTCGCTCAGCTTGACCGAGATGATCGCGGTCAGACCCTCGCGGATGTCGTCACCCGTGAGGTTGTCGTCCTTGTCCCGCAGCAGCTTCTTGTCGCGCGCGTACTTGTTGATCAGCGAGGTCAACGCGGCGCGGAAGCCCTCTTCGTGGGTACCGCCCTCATGGGTGTGGATGATGTTCGCGAAGGAGTACACGCCCTCGCTGTAGCCGCTGTTCCACTGCATCGCGACCTCGAGGGACAGGCTCTTGTCCTTGTCCTCGGCCTCCAGGTCGATGACCGTGGGGTGCACCACCTCTCCCTTGCGGGAGTTGAGGTACTTCACGAAGTCGACGATGCCGCCCTCGTAGTGGTACGTGACGGACTTGACCTCGGCCTTCTCGTCCGCCCCGGCCTCGTCCGCCCCGGTGACGGCCTTGGCCTGCTCGCGCTCGTCGGTGAGCCGGATCGTCAGGCCCTTGTTGAGGAACGCCATCTCCTGGAAGCGCCGGGACAGCGTCTCGAAGGAGTACTCGGTGGTCTCGAAGATCTCCGAGTCGGCCCAGAAGGTGACCGACGTACCGGTCTCCTCGGTCGCCTCGTGCTCGACCAGCGGTGCCGTCGGGACGCCCATCTTGTAGTCCTGCGTCCAGCGGTGACCGTCGGTCTTGACCTCGACGGAGACCTTGGACGACAGGGCGTTCACGACGGAGACGCCGACGCCGTGCAGACCGCCGGAGACGGCGTAGCCGCCGCCGCCGAACTTGCCGCCCGCGTGCAGCACGGTCAGCACGACCTCGAGGGCCGGCTTGCCCTCGGAGGGCACGATGCCCACGGGGATGCCACGGCCGTTGTCGATGACGCGTACGCCGCCGTCGGCGAGGATCGTCACGTCGATGGTGTCCGCGTAACCGGCGAGCGCCTCGTCGACCGAGTTGTCGACGACCTCGTACACCAGGTGATGCAGACCGCGCTCACCGGTGGAGCCGATGTACATACCGGGTCGCTTGCGGACCGCGTCCAGACCCTCGAGGACGGTGATCGCGCTCGCGTCGTACGAGGCGGCGGCCTCGCCGCTCGGAGCGACGGCCGCGTCGTTCACGTCGGCATCGGTGGACGGGATGTTCTCGTTGGGGTTGCCGGAATCGGCCACGAAGCGCCCTTTCTGGCACAGCACTAGCCAGGCTCCTGGGGGTGCCCCCTCTGGGGGAGGGTTGCCGGAGCGGCTGCGGCATGTTGCGTTTGGTAAGCCTTGATCAGCGTTGCTCAGCTTTTCCCGGACGGTCCCCACGTTTGGGGCGGGATCGGCTTCCAGTCTACCGGTAGCACTGACAGTGATGGGGGTTTGCCGGTACCTGAGTACGCATGTGCCGCCCTCAACCGGTCTCGCCCGACTCCCCATATGCGGAGCGGGGCTCCAAGAGCCTCTGAGCGGCACTCAGCGCTTCCGCCTGTCAACCCTTGGCTACTTCGGAGTCAGGTCGATCTTCATGGGCGCGCGCGACCGTGCTGACAGGGCCGCCGACGCCCGTTCCAGCGGCCCCGGAGTGATGTCGGTCACCCGTAGGTGTCACCGGGTCCCGTGCTCCCAGGGGCGCGCAAGCGGCCGTAGCGCTGGGTGGGACCGCTGGGGCCCTGGACCTTGAGCAGCCGCACCGTGCCGTGCCCGAGGTCCTCGTTGAGGCGCGCGACGAGTTGCGGGGCCAGCAGCCGCAACTGCGTCGCCCACGCCGTGGAGTCGCACTGCACGGTCAGGACGTGTTCGTCCTCGTCGTACCGCTGGGGAACGCAGTGCTTGGCGAGGTTCTCGCCGACGATCTGCGGCCAGCGCCCCATCACCCCGCCCACCGCGGCCGGGGTCTCCCAGCCGCGCTCGGTGATCAGACGGTTGATGGCCGCCCCCAGCTCCATCGGGTCGCGGCGGTCGGCGCGGGCGCCGGAGCGCAGTCCGCCGCGCCGGGCCTGCCGCTTCTGCTGGGCCGCGTCGCCACGCGCGCGTGCCTGCTCCTTCGCGGCTCTGAGCGCCACGCGCGCGAGGTCCACGCCCGAGAGTTCAGGGGTCTTCGGGGCCGGTGCCGGTTCGTCGGTGCTCATGCGCGTTCCACCGTGCCGTCGGACACGGCGTACCGCGTCCCCGCCAGAACATGCGGTACGTCGTCGTCGACCGCCGCGGTCACCAGGACCTGCTCGCCGGGCGCGACCAGCTCCGCCAGGCGCTCGCGGCGGCGGGCGTCCAGTTCGGCGAAGACGTCGTCGAGGACGAGCACCGGCTCGTTGCCCTCCGCGCGCAGGAGTTCGTACGAGGCCAGGCGCAGCGCCAGCGCGTAGGACCACGACTCGCCGTGGGAGGCGTACCCCTTCGCGGGCAGCCGGCCGAGGCTCAGCAGCAGATCGTCGCGGTGGGGTCCCACGAGGGTGACGCCGCGCTCGATCTCCTGCTTGCGGACGTCGGCGAGGGCGGCCATGAGCTGCTCGTAGAGCGCCTCGCGCGTGTGGGCCTCGCCGGGCGCCGACGGCTTGTAGTCCAGGGTGACCGGGCCGCCGCCGGGGGCGAGCTGGTCGTAGGCCTTCTCCGCGAGCGGCTGGAGCGCGGAGATCAGATCGAGGCGCTGGGCGAGCAGTTCGGCGCCCGCGCGCGCGAGGTGCTGGTCCCAGACGTCCAGGGTGGAGAGGTCCGCCCCCACGCTCGAATCCGCTCGCGCGGGAGGTGCCCCCCGCCGTCCGCCGTGCCGACGGGCCAGCGCGGCCGTCTTGAGGAGGGTGTTGCGCTGCTTGAGGACCCGGTCGTAGTCGGAGCGGACACCGGCCATGCGCGGGGAGCGGGCGGTGATCAGCTCGTCCAGGAAGCGGCGGCGCTCACCGGGGTCGCCCTTGACCAGGGCGAGGTCCTCGGGCGCGAACAGCACGGTCCGTACGATGCCGAGCACATCACGCGGTCTGACCTGCGAGGACCTGTTGATGCGGGCGCGGTTGGCCTTGCCGGGGTTCAGCTCCAGCTCGACCAGTTGCTGGCGCTCGCCCTGCCGGACGGCGGCCCGGACGATGGCGCGGTCGGCGCCCATGCGGACCAGGGGCGCGTCGGAGGAGACGCGGTGGCTGCCGAGCGTGGCGAGATAGCCGACCGCCTCGACGAGGTTCGTCTTGCCCTGGCCGTTGGGTCCGACGAACGCGGTGACGCCCGGGTCGAGGGGGACTTCGACCCGGGCGTACGAGCGGAAGTCGGCCAGCGACAGATGCGTGACGTGCATGGTCGTTTCGCCGATCTCCCCGAGGTTGTGGACCGCCGGGCGGTCCTGTGGATTACTTCTTCTCGACCGCGTGGCCGCCGAACTGGTTGCGCAGGGCGGCGATCATCTTCATCTGCGGGGAGTCGTCCTGACGCGAGGCGAACCGGGCGAACAGCGACGCCGTGATGGCCGGGAGCGGCACGGCGTTGTCGATGGCCGCCTCGACGGTCCAGCGGCCCTCGCCGGAGTCCTGCGCGTAGCCGCGCAGCTCGTCCAGGTGCTCGTCCTCGTCCAGGGCGTTGACCGCCAGGTCCAGCAGCCAGGAACGGATGACCGTACCCTCCTGCCAGGAGCGGAAGACCTCGCGGACGTTCTCCACGGAGTCGACCTTCTCCAGCAGCTCCCAGCCCTCGGCGTAGGCCTGCATCATCGCGTACTCGATGCCGTTGTGGACCATCTTCGCGAAGTGGCCCGCGCCGACCTTGCCCGCGTGCACCGCGCCCAGGTCGCCCTCGGGCTTGAGGGCGTCGAAGATCGGCTGCACCCGGGCGACGTGCTCGGCGTCGCCGCCGTACATCAGCGCGTAGCCGTTCTCCAGGCCCCAGACGCCGCCGGAGACACCGCAGTCGACGAAGCCGATGCCCTTGGCCGCCAGCTCCTCGGCGTGCTTCTCGTCGTCCGTCCAGCGGGAGTTGCCACCGTCCACGACGATGTCGCCGGGCTCCAGGAGTTCGGCCAGCTCGTCGATCGTGGACTGCGTCGGGGCACCGGCCGGAACCATCACCCACACCACTCGGGGACCGGGGAGCTTGCCCACAAGCTCTTCCAGGCTCTGGACGTCGGCGAGGTCAGGGTTGCGGTCGTATCCGATGACGGTGTGGCCTGCGCGGCGGATCCGCTCGCGCATGTTGCCGCCCATCTTGCCGAGGCCGACGAGACCGAGCTCCATCAAGTGTTCCTTAGGTTGCGATGTGGCATGAGAGGCACGTTCGTACCTGTGTCCGAGCGTAAACCCGGGCGGTCATGCACATCCGAGAGCGCGGACGCTCGCTCGCGCACCCCGGTCCACAGCGTCGGTCCCGGGCCTGTGCGATCGCCGATCGCACAGGCCCGGGACACGCTTCGGACGGTCGTCAGCCGCTCAGCCGCACCGGCATGATCAGGTACTTGTACGTCTCGTCCGCCTCGGCGTCCACGGCCGGCTTGCCGCCCAGCAGCGCGGGCTTGGTGGACGTCGTGAACGAGAGCTGGGCCACCGGCGAGTCGATCGCGCTCAGACCGTCCAGCAGGAACGTGGGGTTGAAGGCGATCGAGATGTCGTCGCCCTCGAGCTGGGCGTCGACCCGCTCCACAGCCTGTGCGTCGTCGCTGGAACCGGCCTCCAGGATCAGCACGCCCTGCTCGAAGCTGAGTCGCACCGGGGTGTTGCGCTCGGCGACCAGCGCGACACGCTTGACGGCCTCCACGAACGGGGCGGTCTCGATGGTGGCGACCGAGTTGAACTCCGTCGGGAACAGCGTGCGGTACTTCGGGAGGTCGCCCTCCAGGAGGCGGGTCGTCGTCCGCCGCCCGGCGCCCTCGAAGCCGATCAGGCCCTCGCCCGCGCCCGAGCCGGACAGCGCCAGCGTCACCGTGTCACCGCTCGTGAGCGCCTTGGCGGTGTCCAGGAGCGTCTTGGCGGGCACCAGGGCGACCGCGGACGCGTCGGGGTTCTCCGGCTTCCACAGGAACTCGCGGACCGCGAAGCGGTAACGGTCGGTCGAGGCCAGGGTCACCGTGTCGCCCTCGATCTCGATGCGCACACCGGTGAGGACGGGCAGCGTGTCGTCGCGGCCCGCGGCGATGGCGACCTGGGCGGCGGCAGCGGCGAAGACCTCACCGGGGACCGTGCCCGTCGCGTTCGGCATCTGCGGCAGTGCCGGGTACTCCTCCACAGGCAGGGTGTGGAGGGTGAAGCGGGAGGAGCCGCAGACCACCGTCGCCCGTACACCGTCTGTGGAGATCTCCACCGGACGGTTGGGGAGGGCGCGGCAGATGTCGGCGAGGAGGCGGCCGGAGACGAGGACCGTGCCCTCCTCCTCGACCTCGGCGTCCACGGAGACCCGCGCCGAGACCTCGTAGTCGAAGCTCGACAGGCTGAGCTGACCGTCCTCGGCCTTCAGCAGCAGGCCGGCGAGGACCGGCGCCGGCGGACGGGCCGGGAGGCTGCGCGCAGCCCAGGCCACTGCCTCCGCGAGTACGTCGCGTTCCACCCGGATCTTCACCGTAAGCCGCCTCCTGCTGTTGCCGGCGCTCTCGCCCTGCCTGGCCTTCGTCGTCTGACTGGTGTCGCGGCTCCCGGAACGGGGCAGGACACCGGAACCAGTCTGACGCACCGCACTGACAGTAGGTGCCTCTCGGGGTCAAGTCGTGACGAGGGACAGCCGTGAACCGGAGCGCGAGTTGTGCACAGGCCCCACTTCGAAACGGATTCCCTGCTCTCTCTGAGTGGAAGTAGTAGTAGGGCCTGTGGAAACCGTGGATAACCACGTTGTCCCAGCTCAGCGGCCAGATTTTGTCCACCGACCCTGTGGGTGGAGCCGGTGGACAACCCGGCCTGTCTGTGGAGAACAGAAAGTTCTGCACACCCCATGCACAGGTTGGGCCTAGTTCTCCCCAGCCTTGTCCCCAGATTTCGCGGCCTTTCCCACAGGCCTCTCCGGCACCTTGATGTGACGCCTTTCACTCGCCCCGGTGAGAGGGCACGTCGCGTTGCCGAACAGTGGACAACGATGTGGAGAACCGGGAGATCGCTGGGGACAACCCGCCCCATCCTGTGGGTTGCCGGTGGATAACCCGACGCACAGCCTGTGGATCATCATCTTGTCCACAGCCTGTGGAGATCGTTTGTCCACCGATCCACAGGTGACTGAGCTGGGCTGATCGTCGTTCAACAGCACAGCCTGTGGACACAGTCTGGATAACTTCGCAGTCCCCAGGATGTGGATGGAAGAAAGTCACCGGATCTGTGGAGGACGACCGTAACCCCGGCAAGTATTCGAACACCGGTTGTCGCTGGAGAGCGTCGGAGATCGTGAGGGCGGCGCGGTGAGAGGGGTGGCGGCGGTGCCGAGTGGTCCCGAAAGACGGTCTGCGGGTGCGGGTGCGGGTGCGGCGAGCGAGGGAGAGGGCGAGGGCTCGTGAGGCCGCCATGGGGCTGCCGTGGCGCGACCGCGGGTCCGCCGGGACACCTGCCGGAAACGGCGAGAGCGCCCCTGGGAAGCCTTCCCGGGGGCGCTCTCGGTGGTCCTGCGACCAGGTCCGCCGTCAGCCGTTCTTGATGCGGTTCGTCAGCTCGGTGACCTGGTTGTAGATCGAGCGCCGCTCGGCCATCAGCGCACGGATCTTGCGGTCGGCGTGCATCACCGTCGTATGGTCCCGGCCGCCGAACTGCGCCCCGATCTTCGGCAGCGACAGATCGGTCAGCTCACGGCACAGATACATCGCGATCTGCCGGGCGGTCACCAGGGCACGTCCGCGGGAGGTGCCGCACAGGTCCTCCACCGTCAGCCCGAAGTAGTCGGCGGTGGCGGCCATGATGGCGGGCGCGGTGATCTCGGGCGCCGTGTCCTCACCGCCGGGGATCAGGTCCTTGAGGACGATCTCCGTCAGTCCGAGGTCCACCGGCTGCCGGTTGAGCGACGCGAACGCCGTCACCCGGATCAGCGCGCCCTCCAGCTCGCGGATGTTGCGCGAGATACGGGAGGCGATGAACTCCAGCACCTCCGGCGGTGCGTTGAGCTGCTCCTGCACCGCCTTCTTGCGCAGGATCGCGATCCGCGTCTCCAGCTCGGGCGGCTGGACGTCGGTGATCAGGCCCCACTCGAAGCGGTTGCGCAACCGGTCCTCCAGAGTGACCAGTTGCTTGGGCGGCCGGTCCGAGGACAGCACGATCTGCTTGTTGGCGTTGTGGAGCGTATTGAAGGTGTGGAAGAACTCCTCCTGCGTCGACTCCTTCTGCGCGAGGAACTGGATGTCGTCGACCAGGAGGATGTCCATGTCGCGGTAGCGCTTGCGGAACGCGTCCGCCTTGCCGTCGCGGATGGAGTTGATGAACTCGTTGGTGAACTCCTCGGAGCTCACGTACCGCACGCGCGTGCCGGGGTAGAGGCTGCGCGCGTAGTGCCCGATCGCGTGCAGCAGATGCGTCTTGCCGAGCCCCGACTCCCCGTAGATGAACAGGGGGTTGTACGCCTTGGCCGGTGCCTCGGCGACGGCGACGGCCGCCGCGTGCGCGAAGCGGTTCGACGCGCCGATGACGAACGTGTCGAAGAGGTACTTCGGATTCAGGCGCGCGGTGGGCTCGCCCGCACCGGCCGCCGGCGCGGGCTTCGCGGCCAGCGGGCCGGGGGCGCCGGTGGCCGATCCCGGCCCGGCCGGACCGCCGCGGTGTCCCGAGCCGTCTCCGGCGGAGGACTCGGGGAGTTCGCGGCGGTGCTGGTCGAAGTCGGGGCGCGCGCTCTCGTAGTCCGGGCGCTGCTGCTCGTACGGCGACCGCTCCAGCGACTGCGCGCGGTAGTCCGGCGCCGGTGTGGCGTACGGGTCGCGCTCGGGGAAGCCGAGCCGCTGCTGCTGCCAGCCGTAGTCGTCCTGGGACGCGCGCGGCCAGGCGCCGGGCTCGGGGCGCTGGTACTCGCCCGGGTAGGCGGGGCGGACAGCGGGGAGCTGGTCGCCGGAGCCGGGGGGCAGTTGGTCGGGGCGCGGCGCGCGGTGGTCGTCGGCGCGGTGGCGGCCGTATCCCTCGTAGCCGTTCTGGGGGTCGTACGCGTCACGGCGCGGGGACGCGGAGAGATCGGGCTCGTCGTAGCGCGGCTGCGGGGCCGGGGGCTCGCCCGCGGAGTCGTCGACGGTGATCGCGATACGGATCGGGCGACCGCACTCACGGCTCAGGGTGTCGCTGACGACCGGCGCGAGCCGACCCTCGAGAACGCCCTTCGCAAATTCGTTCGGGACGGCGAGGAGGGCGGTGTCGGCGACCAGCGCGAGCGGCTGGCAGCGCTTGATCCAGTGCTCATCCTTGGCCTCGACCCCGGGCCCGCGCCCTTCACCGAGAAGCTGCTCGAGTACGCGCGGCCACACTGCGGCAAGATCGGCAGGTACGTCAGCCACAGGGCACGCTCTCTCACAGGTCCCGCGAGGGGCTCGCGGAAAGTCGGGGTGGATCGAGGCGGGGCGGAACCGCCGGGTGGGGACAAGGGAACGAATCGGAGTCCGGCCACGGTAGTCAGGGCGACCGGCGTGGTTCAAGTCGTTGTCCCCAGCCTGTGGACAAGTGTCCCTCACGGGGCACGGGTTTGACCGGACGGTGCGGCCCCACGTACCGTAGCGAGGTCGAGTTGTCGATGGCTGCTGCCGCCTGCCTCCGATGGGCGTAGATCACGCACAGTGTCCACCTAGGGCGCATTTCGGTGATCGGAAAGCGGTGCACTCGGGCGTAATGCGAGCTACTCGTGGGCGCACGGTGACAGCCAGGTGACACCCCGCCACCCACCGAATCATTACTGGAGCCCCCGAGTGAGCAAGCGCACCTTCCAGCCGAACAACCGTCGTCGCGCGAAGACCCACGGCTTCCGGCTGCGTATGCGCACCCGTGCCGGCCGCGCCATCCTGGCGTCCCGCCGCAGCAAGGGTCGCGCCCGCCTGTCCGCCTGAATCGCGAACAGGTCATGACGTGCTGCCTACCGAACATCGGCTGAGGCGGCGCGAGGACTTCGCGACCGCGGTACGCCGAGGACGTCGGGCCGGACGCCCGCTTCTCGTCGTCCACCTTCGTAGCGGTGTCACGGACCCGCACGCGCCTGGGGAGAGCGCTCCCCCGACGCGTGCGGGTTTCGTCGTGAGCAAGGCTGTGGGTGGAGCGGTCGTCCGCAACAAGGTCAAGCGCAGGCTTCGGCATCTGATGCGTGACCGAGTCGCCTTGGTGCCCCCCGGTAGCCTGGTAGTCGTACGAGCGCTGCCCGGTGCGGGCGACGCCGACCATGCACAGCTAGCCCAAGACCTGGACGCCGCTCTTCAACGGCTGACGGGAGGAGGGGGCGCGCGATGAAGTACCCGCTGCTGGCCCTGATCAAGCTCTATCAGTGGACGATCAGTCCGCTGTTGGGGCCGGTATGTAAGTACTACCCGTCGTGTTCCCACTACGGCTATACGGCCATCGACCGGCACGGTGCGATCAAGGGGACGGCGCTCACCGCCTGGCGGATCCTACGGTGCAATCCGTGGTCGTTGGGCGGCGTGGACCATGTTCCGCCGCGCAAGCGTCCGCGGTGGCACGAAATGTTGCGTGACGCCTGGCGTGCACGCAAGGGCGGGCCCTCCGCCGCCGAACCGGTCATCGAGGGGAACGTTCCTTCGAGCCCGGCCGCAGAGACCTCGTCCCATGCCCAAGGAGCATGATTAGTGGACACGATTGCCAGCCTCTTCAGTTTCATCACCTGGCCCGTCTCCTGGGTCATCGTCCAGTTCCACAAGGTGTACGGAGCGATCTTCGGGCCTGACACCGGGTGGGCCTGGGGCCTGTCCATCGTGTCCCTGGTGATTCTGATCCGTATCTGCCTGATCCCGCTCTTCGTGAAGCAGATCAAGGCGACCCGGGCCATGCAGACGCTCCAGCCCGAGATGAAGAAGATCCAGGAGCGCTACAAGAACGACAAGCAGCGTCAGTCCGAAGAGATGATGAAGCTGTACAAGGAGTCGGGTACCAACCCGCTCTCCTCGTGCTTTCCCATCCTGGCGCAGTCCCCGTTCTTCTTCGCCCTGTACCACGTGCTCAACGGCATCGCGTCGGGCAAGACCATCGGCGTCATCGACGACAGCCTGCTCGCCAGTGCGCAGAAGGCCCATATCGTCGGCGCACCGCTGGCCGCCAAGTTCACGGACAGCGCGGACAAGGTCTCCCAGCTCGGTGCTTCGCTGACCGACGTGCGGGTCGTCACCGCCATCATGATCATCCTGATGTCGGCGTCGCAGTTCTACACGCAGCGTCAGCTGATGACGAAGAACGTCGACACGACGGTGAAGACGCCGTTCATGCAGCAGCAGAAGATGCTGATGTACGTCTTCCCCATCATCTTCGCCGTCTTCGGTATCAACTTCCCGGTCGGTGTTCTCGTCTACTGGCTGACCACCAACGTGTGGACCATGGGCCAGCAGATGTACGTGATCCACAACAACCCGACCCCGGGGTCCAAGGCTCAGGCCTCCTACCTGGAGCGTCTGCACAAGCACATCACGCACCACGGCAAGACCCGCAACCGGCGTGAGAAGGTCATCGTCAAGGCCATCGTCGCCAAGGGCCGTGACCGCAACGAGTTCGAGCGCAAGTTCATCAACGGTCTGAGCAAGGCGGGTCTCGCGGCCCAGTCCGACGGTTCTGTGATGAAGAGCGACGCCGTGGCCGTCGAGACCGCCGAGGACGGGACGACCACCGCCGCCCCCAAGCGTCAGCAGCCCAAGCGGCAGAGCAAGGCGCAGCGCCAGTCCGGCGGTCCCAAGGCCGCGGATGACTCTTCCGAGAGCGAGTCCGACGAGCCGCAGGAAGCCCAGCAGAAGGAAGCCAAGCCGGCCGGTGGCGCCAAGAAGGCGACGTCCAAGCCCGGTGACGGCACCCGCAGCAGGGCCCAGTCCGGCCAGCGCAAGGGTCCGCAGCGGCCCAAGTCCCCGTCCAAGAAGTAAGAAGGAGTCCATCCCGTGACGGAAGGCACCACCTCCGCCGCTGCCGAGGGCGCAGACACCCTGACTCGCCTGGAGCAGGAGGGTGAGATCGCGGCGGACTACCTGGAGGGTCTGCTCGATATCGCCGATCTCGACGGCGACATCGACATGGACGTCGAGGCCGACCGCGCCTCCGTGTCGATCATCAGTGACACGGACAGCCGCGACCTCCAGAAGCTGGTCGGCCGCGACGGCGAGGTGCTCGAAGCCCTCCAGGAGCTCACGCGCCTGGCCGTGCACCGGGAGACCGGCGACCGCAGTCGGCTGATGCTCGACATCGCCGGCTACCGCGCCAAGAAGCGCGCGGAGCTCTCGAAGCTCGGCGCCCAGGCGGCGGCCGAGGCCAAGAGCACCGGCGAGCCCGTGAAGCTCAAGCCGATGACGCCCTTCGAGCGCAAGGTCGTGCATGACGCGGTCAAGGCCGTGGGCCTGCGCAGCGAGTCGGAGGGCGAAGAGCCGCAGCGCTTCGTCGTCGTGCTGCCCGCCTGATTCGGCCCGTACGCTTCTCCGGCCCCGTCTGTTGCGCAGGCGGGGCCGAACTTTGTCAGCCTGGTAGTTCCTCACGGCTGTGGTCATGGCAGCCGGGAGCCCTGATAGCCCTGGTTCTGCGCTCAGTGCGCTCATGCGGTACGGAAGGACGGTCCCCGTGACGGAAGCAGCAGAGCTTCCCCCTGCTCCCGAGCAGGCGCGCGAGGTGTTCGGTGATCGCTACGCGGACGCGGTCCGCTATGCGGAGCTGCTTGCCGAGGCAGGTGTGCAGCGCGGTCTGATCGGACCGCGGGAAGTGCCCCGTCTGTGGGAGCGGCACCTGCTGAACTGCGCGGTCCTCTCGGAGGTCGTGCCCGAGGGCGTGACCGTGTGCGATGTCGGTTCGGGCGCCGGTCTGCCCGGCATCCCGCTCGCGCTCGTCCGTGAGGACCTGAAGATCACGCTGCTCGAGCCGCTGCTGCGGCGGACCAACTTCCTCACCGAGGTCGTCGAGATGCTCGGCCTCGACCATGTGACGGTCGTCCGTGGCCGTGCCGAGGAGGTCATGGGCAAGATTCCGCAGGTCCATGTCGTGACCGCCCGCGCCGTGGCCCCGCTGGACCGTCTGGCCACCTGGGGCATTCCGCTGCTGCGTCCCTATGGGGAGATGCTCGCGCTCAAGGGCGATACCGCGGAGGAAGAGCTGAAGAGCGCTGCGTCCGCTCTGAGCAAGCTCGGCGCCGTGGAGACGTCCATCCTGCATGTCGGTGACGGGATCGTGGATCCGCTGTCGACCGTGGTGCGGGTGGAGGTCGGAGAGAGCCCCGGCGGTGTGCGGTTCGCGGCGAAGCGGGCGAAGGCGGCTCGGGCCGGACGGGTCCGCCGCCGTCGCTGACGGTAGACGTCCGGGCACGTTCGGGTACTCCACCCCAGCACCCAAACCTGCCCGACACGGAGTGTCGCGGGGGTTCGGTCAGGGCTGCTGTGCATCGTGTTTCACGTGAAACGTCGCTCACTGCTGCACGGCATCATCAGTCGTGGCCGGGCTGCGGCCGAACCCCGTGACCGTAGGCCCCTCGGATCCCTCGAAGAACCATCGCCTCGCGGAGCCTTGTCCCCCGTAGAGGGAACGGAGTTGTCCACAGAGGTGGATTTCTCCACAGAAGACCGGACCTCACTGGTTCACGACCCTGAAGGCATGGGAGGCTCTGATCACTGTGAGCCTGAAGTCGAGGAGAGTGAATCCTTGCGGTCCGACGCCAACATCGCGGGACCGATGACCGATCCGGTCCCCGGCCCCCGTACCGAGTCGATGGGGGAGGGTGTTTCACGTGAAACACCGCCCCTGATGGACGAGACACCCATCGGTCGTGCTGCCCAACGTGCGGTGGACGCGATGGGCCGGGTCGGCGAAGGCCTGCCACGCCCCAGCCAGACCCGTGTCATCGTGGTGGCCAATCAGAAGGGCGGGGTGGGGAAGACCACGACGACGGTCAATCTCGCCGCCTCCCTCGCTCTACATGGTGGCCGCGTCCTGGTGATCGACCTCGATCCTCAGGGCAACGCGTCCACAGCACTGGGGATCGACCATCACGCGGATGTCCCCTCCATCTACGACGTGTTGGTCGAGAGCAAGCCGCTCGCGGAGGTCGTTCAGCCGGTCTCCGATGTCGAGGGTCTCTTCTGCGCCCCCGCCACGATCGATCTCGCCGGTGCGGAGATCGAGCTGGTGTCCCTGGTCGCGCGAGAGAGCCGACTGGAACGGGCGATCCAGGCCTATGAGCAGCCGCTGGACTACATCCTCATCGACTGCCCGCCCTCACTCGGCCTGCTGACCGTCAATGCGCTGGTCGCCGGTCAGGAGGTACTCATCCCGATCCAGTGCGAGTACTACGCACTGGAGGGTCTCGGACAACTGCTGCGCAATGTCGACCTGGTGCGGGGACATCTCAACCCCACTCTGCATGTGTCGACCATCCTGCTCACCATGTACGACGGCCGGACACGCCTGGCGTCCCAGGTCGCAGAAGAGGTGCGCAGCCACTTCAGCGACGAGGTGCTGAGGACGAGCATCCCGCGCTCCGTCCGTATCTCCGAGGCGCCGAGCTATGGGCAGACGGTGCTGACCTACGATCCAGGATCAAGCGGTGCTCTCTCCTACCTTGAGGCGGCACGCGAAATCGCGCTGAAGGGCGTGGGCGTCGCGTACGACGCACAGCACGCTCACAACGGCGCCCAGACGGAACAGAGCATGGTGGAGGGGATGCAGTGAGCGAACGACGGAGGGGTGGACTGGGTCGTGGTCTGGGCGCACTGATCCCTGCTGCCCCGACAGGAGAGAAGTCGGCAGCCGCGGGTGGGCTGGGTGGCGGTGCGTCCGTCTCCTCGACGCCCCTGCTGGCGACGGACCGGGGAGTGGCGGCTGCGAAGGTGGCCACGCTCCCGCCTGTTTCACGTGAAACCGAGGAGTCGTCGGCACACCGCCCCGTGGGGACGCCCGCGCCGCCCGTGGGTGCCCACTTCGCCGAGTTGCCCCTCGACTCCATCACCCCGAACCCCCGGCAGCCCCGCGAGGTGTTCGATGACGACGCGCTCGCCGAGCTGATCACCTCCATCAAGGAGGTCGGGCTTCTCCAGCCCATCGTGGTCCGGCAGATGGGCCCGGGACGCTACGAACTCATCATGGGCGAGCGGAGGTGGCGAGCCTGCCGAGAGGCCGGACTCGAAGCCATCCCGGCCATCGTGCGCGCGACGGAGGACGAGAAGCTCCTTCTGGACGCCCTTCTGGAGAACCTGCACCGGGCGCAGTTGAACCCGCTGGAAGAGGCCGCCGCCTATGACCAGCTCCTCAAGGACTTCAACTGCACGCACGATCAGCTCGCGGACCGTATCGGCCGGTCCCGTCCACAGGTCTCCAACACTCTGCGGTTGTTGAAGCTGTCACCGGCGGTGCAGCGTCGCGTGGCCGCCGGTGTCCTGTCCGCAGGACACGCTCGGGCCCTGCTCTCTGTCGAGGACTCGGAGGAGCAGGACAGGCTGGCCCACCGCATCGTGGCCGAGGGGCTGTCCGTGCGGGCCGTCGAGGAGATCGTCACCCTCATGGGGTCGCGCCCCCAGAGCGCCATCCGGTCCAAGGGGCCGCGTGCCGGGAGCAGGGTCTCTCCCGCGCTCAATGAGTTGGCCACGCGGCTCTCCGACCGCTTCGAGACCCGGGTCAAGGTCGACCTCGGTCAGAAGAAGGGCAAGATCACCGTCGAGTTCGCGTCGATGGAGGATCTGAAGAGGATCCTGGGCACGCTTGCTCCGGGCGAGGGGCCGGTCATTCAGCAGGGCCTGGACGGCGGTGTCGAGGAGTCCGAGGACTGAGCCGACGAAGCGTGTCGATGTCCGAACGACCGACCGCCAGGCGGGTCGTGTCCGGTGCACACCGGACACGACCCGCTCTTTGCGTTCAGGCGGTGTCGAGGGAATCGCATCCTGGATACGATGCGATCAGGTAGGGTGCATCCACCCCGGCAGGGCCATGATCGGGGAGGCGGGGCCATGCGAACCGTGAGCCGTGGCGGTCTGGTGACCGCAGGCCTGAGCCTGGGGGCGGTCGGCGGGTTCGTCGGCAGCCTGCTCCGGGAGCGGAGCGCTCTGACAGCCGCCCGCGACGCGGCGGGCGAAGGAAGCGAGGAACTGCCTTCATGGGGCGTCGGCTCGTACCGCTCACGCTGGACAACCTTCCGGACCTCCCCCATCGCTGCGGCTCATGCGTCTTCTGGGAGCTGGACCCGGTCAGTGGCGAAGCCGCGGTAAAGGACGGTACCGCTGCTCTGGAGAAGGAGGCCTGGATCTCCGCCGTGCTGCTGGACTGGGGCTCCTGCGGCCGGGTGGTCTACGTGGCCGACGTACCGGTGGGCTTCGTGCTGTATGCGCCGCCCGCCTATGTCCCCCGCTCCACGGCGTTTCCCACAAGTCCGGTGTCGCCGGATGCGGTCCAGTTGATGACCGCCTTCGTCATGCCGGGCTATCAGGGGCAGGGGCTCGGCCGTGTGATGGTTCAGACGGTTGCCAAGGATCTGCTGCGCCGCGGCTTCAAGGCGATCGAAGCCTTCGGCGATGCGCGCTGGAAGGAGCCCGCGTGCCTGCTGCCCGCCGATCACCTCCTGGCGGTGGGATTCAAGACCGTGCGCCCGCACCCCACGTACCCGAGACTGCGGCTGGAGCTGCGGACCACGCTCTCCTGGAAGGAGGACGTGGAGCTGGCGCTGGACCGCCTTCTCGGAGCCGTACAGAAGGAGCCGGCGCTGCGGCCGTTGTGACCGTCGCTTCTCTTCCGCATGACGATGGGCCAGCCCCGAAGGGCCGGCCCATCCGTGTTTCACGTGAAACATGCCGCCATGCCGAGGCGGCGGTCACCGGGTCACTTGGCGGTGATGAAGTCCTCGAGGTCGCGGACGATCGCGGCCTTCGGCTTGGCGCCGACGATGGTCTTGGCCACCTCGCCACCCTGGTAGACGTTCAGGGTCGGGATCGACATGACGCCGTACTTGGCGGCCGTGGTCGGGTTCTCGTCGATGTTGAGCTTGACGACCTCGATCTTGTCGCCGTACTCGGCGGCGATGGCCTCGAGGGACGGGGCGATCTGGCGGCACGGGCCGCACCAGGCGGCCCAGAAGTCCACCAGGACGGGCTTGTCGCTCTTGAGGACGTCCTGCTCGAAGGAGTCGTCGGTCACGTTCTTCAGGGTGCCGGCCACGGTGGGCTCCTTAACTTCGGTGGTGCGGTGGGGGAAGAGGGGGGTCAGACGGTGGTCTTCTCGGGCTCGGCCTGCTGGTCGCTGTCGGCGAGAGCGGCGAGGAAGCGCTCGGCGTCGAGAGCGGCGGAGCAGCCGGTACCGGCAGCGGTGATCGCCTGGCGATAGGTGTGGTCCACCACGTCGCCAGCGCCGAAGACGCCGGTGAGGTTGGTACGCGTGGAGGGGGCGTCCACCTTGAGGTAGCCCTCCTCGTCGAGATTGAGCTGACCCTTGAAGAGTTCGGTCCGCGGGTCGTGACCGATGGCGATGAACAGGCCGGTCACCGGCAGCTCGCTGAGCTCCCCGGTCTTCAGGTTCCGCAGCGTGAGACCCTCCAGCTTCGGGTCACCCTTGATCTCCGCGACCTCGCTGTCCCAGATGAACTTGATCTTCGGGTCGGCGAAGGCGCGCTCCTGCATCGCCTTGGAGGCACGCAGGCTGTCGCGGCGGTGGACGATCGTCACGGACTTGGCGAAGCGGGAGAGGAAGGTCGCTTCCTCCATCGCGGTGTCGCCACCGCCGATCACGGCGATGTCCTGGTCCTTGAAGAAGAAGCCGTCACACGTGGCGCACCACGAGACGCCGCGTCCGGAGAGCGCGTCCTCGTTCGGCAGGCCCAGCTTGCGGTGCTGGGAGCCGGTGGTGACGATGACGGCCTTCGCCCGGTGGACCGTACCGGCGGTGTCCGTGACGGTCTTGATCTCACCGGTGAGGTCCACGGAGACGACATCGTCCGGAACCAGCTCGGCACCGAAGCGCTCGGCCTGCGCGCGCATGTTGTCCATGAGCTCGGGGCCCATGATGCCGTCCTGGAAGCCGGGGAAGTTCTCCACCTCGGTGGTGTTCATCAGCGCGCCACCCGCGGTGACAGCGCCCTCGAACACCAGCGGCTTCAGCGACGCGCGCGCGGTGTAGAGCGCCGCCGTGTAGCCGGCGGGCCCGGAGCCGATGATGATCACGTTACGAACGTCGCTCACGGCCTGATTCCTCGTCTCTGGAGACTGCTGCTACTGCCGGTGGGAGCCTGTATCAGTACTCTCACCCCACCCAACGGATCCTAAGGGGCACGCATTCCCGGTGTGGCGGGGCACACGAGCGCAGCGGAGGGATGCCTCAGGAGCGGGTGTACGAGTGGGTCAGCAGCACCCGGCCCGGCGATGCCGAGCCCTGCTTCACACATGCCGCGTCGACGAGGTAGGCCGTGACCTTCGAGGTGTCGGAGGCGTCGGGCGTGACCACGAGATAGACAACCGTCCCCTGATACACACCCTTGTCGGCGGCGATCACGGTCTCGTTGCTCCGGATCCCCTGCTCTATGCAACTGGGCACGGGGACGATGGCGCCCTGGGACATCGTGTTCTGCCGCCCGGTCGCGGCCCCCGTCGGGTCGGGATCGGACTCGATACCCCAGGGCTTGGCGCTCCCGGAACGCTTCTCGCTCGGCCTGCTCGCGGCGAGCAGGCCGGCCACCTGACTCTTCAGAGTGCCCTCGGAGTAGGTGTGCGCCGCGTCGGTGTGCTGCCGTGTGGCCGTCGACGAGGCAGCGGTATTCGTGTCGTCGCTCAGCGTCCGCACCAGGAGCGTGCCCAAGCCCAGGGCAGCGGCGGTGAAGACGGCTCCCAGGGCGACCACCCTGCGAGCGCCCCGCCGGGTGCGCTTCGTACGACCCGGCCCGGTGGCCGCACGGGCATGACCCGAGGGGCGATCGGACGGAGAAGAGGGCGATGTTTCACGTGAAACAGGGGCGACGGCAGGATCCTGGGAGGCAACGGTCGCGGTGTCGGAGGAAGGCGCGATCGCATCCGGGAGGGGCTCCGCGGCGAGAGCGGCGTCGATGCGCAGCGCTACGTCGTCAGGCATCCGTGGTGGGTCCGCGAGCGTGCTCATCAGGCCACGGATCTCTGCCAGGGAGTCGTAGACGTCGGCACAGGGGACGCAGTCGCCCAGATGCCGTCGTACGTCAGCGTCGCGGGAAGGCGGAAGGATGCCTTCGCTGAGGTCGGAGAGTTCCTCGACCTCCGGGTGCTCGGCCATGTCGGTCGTGGATGTCACGCTCGCTCACCTCCGCCCTTCGCAGCCGCTGAATCGCTCGCTCCCGCGTCACGTGGTCCCGCCGGGGGTGGGACGGATGCCCCGTGCACCCGGTTCCGTCCGCCGTCCGACGCCCCGGCTTCCTCGCCGCCGTCCGCTGTCCGCAGATGCGTGAGCAGCGGCAGCAGCCTGGCTCTGCCCCGAGCGCAACGGCTCTTCACCGTTCCGGTCGGTACGTCGAGGATGCAGGCGGCTTCCGCCACCGGGTAGCCCTGCATGTCCACGAGGACAAGGGCGGCCCGCTGGTCGGGGGGAAGGGTGCCCAGGGCCTTGAGTAACTCGCGGTGCAGATCATTGCGCTCGGCCGGTGCGGACGCCGATTCGTGCGGCTCCATGAGCTGCTCCAGCCGTTCCGCGTCGTCGACCGGCGAGGTCCTTCTGGACGCGGCCTTGCGGGCGCGGTCCAGGCAGGCGTTCACCGTGATCCGGTGGAGCCAGGTGGTGACGGCCGACCGTCCGCGAAAGGTGTGGGCGGCCCGGTAGGCGGAGACGAGGGCGTCCTGGACGGCGTCGGCGGCTTCCTCGCGGTCCCCCAGCGTCCGCAGCGCCACCGCCCAGAGCCGGTCGCGATGCCGTCGCACGAGCTCACCGAAGGCATCAGGGTCGCCTTCGACATGGCGGGCGAGCAGATCGGGGTCGCTCACGTCGACGTATCCGGTGCCGTCCGCCATCGGCCCCCTCCCCTTCGGTGAGACGTCAGCCCAAGAACTTCACGTCGGTGATGGCCTGCTTGTAACCGGGGTCGGAGTAACTGCTCGGGTCCTGACCGGAGTACGGCACCGCGGTGAGCCATACGAGGACGTGCTGAGTCTTCACCGGCTTGGTCAGCTTCACCGTGGCGGTGGTTCCGCTCGTCGTGACGCTGCCGATCTTCTTCGACGACGTCGGTGATTCGGCGGCGTACAGGTCGACCGTCGTGTGATCGCCTCCGTACCGGAGTCCGATGGTCGCCGAATCCAGCTCCTGCGCCGATCCGAGGTCGTAGACGATCCCGACGCCTGGCTTGTACGGCGCGAGGGTCGGACCGTCCAGGAAGGTGTTGGTCTTCCAGTACGTCGAGGCGTTGCCGTCGTACGTCTTCCCGACGTCATTGGGGTGCTGGGCCTCGCCCTTCGCGACGTACTCCTGCGCGCCGTGGATCTTCAGCGGGGCGGCCTTCTTCTTCTCGTCCCCCGACTTGCCGTCGTCGTCCTGCGTCTGCGTCTGGTTCGTGTCGGACTTCTTGCCCTGCTCCATGAGCGCTTCGGCGAGCTGCCAGCTACCGAGGCCCAGCGCGGCGATGAGCAGCGCCGAGACGGCCCACTTGAGGGCCTTGCCGGTGCGGCTCTGCAGTGGCGGCGGCGGGGTCGGCACCGGCTGTGTGGCGCCGAGCGGGGGCGCGGGGCGGCCGTAGGTGCCCTGCTGGTACGTCGTGCGCTGGTACTCGGGCGGCGCGGTGAACGTGGGCTCCGGCGGGCGGACGCGGGGCATCTCACCGATCGCCTTCACGAGTTCCTCGGGCGTGGTGCACGGGGACTCATGGCGGGAGGCGGTGGCGCCGTCGTTGGCGAGAGCGCGCATGGCCAGTTCCGACAGGCCGCGGTGGATGCCCGCGCGCACCTGGTCGGGCGCGATGAGGCCCACGCCCTTGGGCAGCCCGGACAGGCCGTAGGCGTCGTCCTCGTACGGCCAGCGCTGGGTGAGAGCGGCGTACAGAAGCGCGCCGATGGCTTCCGTGTCGGTGCGCTGCGGGGTGTCGGAGCTGATGCCGCGCAGCGCGGCGTTCACGGCGAGGCCGCGGATGCGCCACTGACCGGTGGAGGCGCGCAGGACGGTACCCGGGTTCAGGCGCAGATGGGAGAGGCCCTCGCGGTGGGCGGCGGCCATCGCCTGGGAGACCTGGGTGACCATCTGGTAGGCGTCGTGGGCCTCCAGGGGCCCGGCAGCGAGCAGCGCGGTCAGCTCGGTGGCGTCGGGCAGCCACTCGTGGACGACATAGACGAGGTCGTCCTCCTCGACGGCGTCCAGGACCTGTACGAAGCGAGGGTCCCCGAGCAGCGCGGAGGCACGGGCCGCGGCCAGCACGGAACGGGCCCGCGCATGGCTCGCGGGCAGGATGTGCACCCCGACGGCGCGGCGGAGCTTCTCGTCCACCGCGCGCCAACTGCTGAATCCGTCCAGACGGGTGACGCACTCCTCGAGGCGGTAGCGCCTGGCGAGCTTGTGGCCGCTGTGCAATTCGGGCGATGAGGCCTCCCCGGGCCGCTCGGGCCCGCCGTTCCCGCGCGCCTCGTCGGTGTCCGTGTCCCGTTCCTGGGCCACCCCGTCGGACGTGGACTGGTCCGCCTTGGCGGTCAGCGACTCATCGCCGCTGGTGTCTGCCACGTCGACGGCAGCCGTGCTCCGTTCCGCCACCGTCGTTCCTGCCTCCCCATCCGTTGCGCGCTCTCCGACGCAGAAACCAATTGTGCCCACAGTCCGTCGGTATGCACGACACACAGCGGCGGACGATGGTTGTGCGCCTACCCCCGCCTCAGCGCCCCAGACGCCCGCGGACCATGCCGACCATCGAGTTGAGTTCCTCGATGCGCATCTTCCGTGCGGCGACGTAGAAGATCCCGAGGAGAAGAACTCCACCGCCGACCAGGGCGGCGAGCGAGCCGCCGACGCCCTGGCCCAGTGTGTGCCCGATTCCGTAGCAGGCCGCGCCGCTCAGCAGCGCGGCCGGTACCGAGGCGATGCACAGCCGCGCGTACGTCCGCAGGACGCGGGAGCCGTCGAGGTCGCCGCCGATCCGCTTGCGCAGGCGGCTCCAGGCGACACCCACGCCGGTGGCGTAGGCGAGACCGTAGGCGGCGGCCATGCCGATCACGGCCCAGCGGGCCGGGAGCAGGAAGTAGCACAGAGCCGAGGCGCCCGCGTTGACCGCGGCCACGATGACCGTGTTGTAGAAGGGCGTCCGGGTGTCTTCGTAGGCGTAGAAGGCGCGCAGGACGACGTACTGCACGGAGTAGGGGATCAGGCCGAGGCCGAAGGCCATCAGCATGTATCCCATGTTGGTGGCCTCGCTGGTGCCTGAGGAGCCGAACATCAGCGTGCACATCGGAACACCGAGCGAGACGAAGCCGAAGGCGACCGGCACGATGGCGACCGCCGTGGTGCGCAGGCCCTGGGAGACGTCGTCACGGATCGCGCCGTGGTCGTTCTCGGCGGCCGAGCGGGAGAGGCGGGGCAGCAGGGCGGCCATCAGCGAGACGGTGATGATGGCCTGCGGCAGGCCCCAGATCAACTGGGCGTTGGCGTAGGCGGCGTAGCCGGTGCCGTCGACGGGCGACTGCTTGCCCGCCGAGGTGGACAGCTGACTGACCACGATCAGGCCGGCCTGGTTGGCGAGGACGAAGAGAAGCGTCCACTTGGCGAGGGCCGCGGCCTTCCCGAGTCCGTGTCCCCGCCAGTCGAAGCGCAGGCGCAGCCGGAATCCGCTCTCGCGCAGGTAGGGGAACATCGCGAGGGCCTGGACGACCAGACCCAGCAGGATGCCGACGCCGAGGAGTTGCTGGCCTTCGGCCGGAATGGTCGACACCTTCATGCCGGAGTCGGCGGCGGTGCCGTACACCCAGATGAACATGCCGAGCGTCACGATGATGACGATGTTGTTCAGGACCGGCGTCCACATCATCGCGCCGAACCTGCCGCGCGCGTTGAGGATCTGTCCCATCACCACATGGATGCCCATGAAGAAGATCGAAGGCACGAAGTAGCGGACGAAGGTGACACCGACCTCGTTGGCCGCCGGATCGGCGGCCACGGACGGGGACATCAGACGCACCAGCAGCGGTGCCGCGAGGACCGCGAGAGCGGTGAGGGCGCCCAGCGCCACCATGACCAGGGTCAGCAGCCGGTTGGCGTACGCCTCTCCGCCGTCCTCGTCCTCCTTCATGGCCCGCACGAGCTGTGGGACGAAGACGGAGTTGAGGCCGCCGCCGACGGTCAGGACATAGATCATCGTCGGCAGTGTGTAGGCGACCTGGAACGTGTCGCCGAGCAGGCCGACCCCGAGTGCGGCGACGACCATCGCGGAACGGACGAAGCCCGTGAGGCGGGAGACCAACGTGCCCGCCGCCATCACCGCGCTGGACTTCAGCAGGCCCGAAGCCCGCCCGCCCTTCTTCGCCTCCGCGGGCGCGGGAGCGGCTGCCGGTGCGGCTTCCGCCGCTGACGGAGGCATGGGGGTGTACGGCGCGGCCGACGCGGGTGCGGGAGCGTAGGCGGGGCCGGGGTAAGGCCCTGGTGCGGGGCCCGAGCCGGGTGCGGACGGCGGCTGCATGGCGTAGGGCTGCCCACCGCTCTGCTGCTGGTCCCGGAAGAGATGAGCGAAGGCGTCCGGTTCGGGGCTCTCCTCACCGGCCTGGGCGGCCGGGCCGTCGACGCCCCCGAACTGCGTCGTACGGGGAGCCTCCCCGTACGGCAGATGCTGCGCGGGACCGGCAGACGTCGGCGGCTGGGTCCATACGCGCGGGTCGTGGGCGTACTGCGGCGTCGGCTGTCCGTGCGACGGCTGCTGCGGCTGGTACGCGCCCGCAGGCGGCGGAGGGGGCGCGGCGTGGTCGTAGAGCGCCTCGGTCACCGGATCCTGCGCGGACAGGTCCTGCGCCCGGTAGGGGTCCTGGGCGTAGGCGTCCTGGACATACGCGTCTGCCGGAGGCGGCCACGGCACCTGACCGGAGCCGTGCGGCGGCGGACCCTCGGGGTAGCCCGAGCTGCCCGCGGCGCCCTGCCCGCGGTCACCGTCGTACGGCGCGTTCATGGTTACCCCACCTCATCGTCCCTGGCCCACCGGCCACGACATCGCTCAACGCTCCACCTTCTCACCCGTGCCGGACGGGTCGGAGCTTCCCGGAGCGGTGTCCGGGGCCGGGTCACCCTGGTGCTCCGGGTCGTCCTCCCCGGCCCGCGCGGCCGATTCCTTCTCGGGTGCCGCCGTGGATCCTGAGGTGTCGTCAGTGTCCACCGCACTGTCCGCGGCCTCGCTCGGCGCCCCGTCCTCCGTCGCGGAGTCCGGGCTCTTGGACTTCTCCTCGGCCTGCCGTGCGGCGATGCGCTTGCGCTGGGTGTACATGCGGAATCCGGCGAGCACCAGCAACAGGACACCGCCGGCGATGACGAGCATCACCGTCGGCGTGATCTCGGTGACGTTCACATCGAAGGTGACGGCGGGACCGTAGGCCTGGCCGTCCTCCGTGTAGAGCTGGGCTACCACGGCGGCCCGGCCGTTGGCGTTGGCCGCCGTGGGGAACTTCACCGACTGGCTGTGCCCGCCCGAGATGGTGATGGGCTGCTCCAGATACGGCCCGTCACCGATCTTCAGCCGGGTCGGCTGCTTCGAGGTGAGCCGCAGGACCAGGTGGTCGACCCCCTGCATGAGGTTGTTCTGCACCGTCACGGGGATCGTGGCACTGCGGCCCGAGAGCTTGGTCTCCGACTTCTCGATCAGCCGGACCCGGTCGGCCAGTACATCGAGGTAGGACTCCACACCTTGGCGGAAGGTGGACGCCTCGGTGGCGTGCCCCCGCCAGGACGTGGACATGGCGCGGTCTATGGCCCGCCCGAAGGGGGTGACGACCCGCGCGGGGTCGGTGAGGATCACCTTGAAGTTGTCGAGCTTGCCCTGCGTGTCCTCGATCTGCTGGAACGCGGACTGCGGCAACTGCGCCTTGCGGAGCGAGGAGGGGTAACCGGACGCGGGCACCTTCGTCGTGGCATTCGGGTCCGGCCTGGCGTCGACGGCCGCGGACAGCTCGTCCGGCTGCGACCAGCCGCTGCTCTGGAGCGCGGTGAGCGCATCGGCCATCGACCGGGCCTGTCCGGCGGACGGCATCCGCTGCGGCGCGACCACGATGCTGCGCTGCTTCTGCGGTTCCTCCAGGCTGATCATCAGGCTCTGGGCCAGGAACTTCTGCACGGCGAGCGTGGAGTCACCGGCCGCGTCCATGTCGCCCTGGAACGCGGTCGAGAGCCGGGCGTCCGCGACCACCGCGGTGGTGCCGCCGCCGATGGGGCGCGCCGCGGTGGGCGTGTAGAACAGGCCGCCCGTCTCCTTGAGGCTGTCGCTGCGGGCGATCACCTTGTCGGCACCCGCGGACGTGGCGACCTTGATGATCGAGGGGTCGACCGCGCCGTCCACGGGCCAGGCGAAGTCCGTGTCCGGTTTCACATGGAGGATGGTCTCCACGGTGCTCGCGGCGACGTTCGTGGCGTCCTTGAGGTGGCTGAGGGAGCCCGTGACGTTCTTGCCGTTGTGGGCGAGCGAGGCCAGGTCGGGGTCGGCGAAGGGGAGGGCGACGACCTCCTTGTGCTGGACCGTCTTCTCGAGGTCGGCGAGCCACTGCTTGGCGACGGCCTGGTGCTTGCCCGCCGTGACGGAGTCGCCCTCTCCCTTGATGCTGTAGCTGTCCGTCATCGCGTCGACGGAGGCGAGCAGATCGGGGTCGACGACCCAGGTGACGTCGAGGTCCTTGCCCAGCGACAGAAGCTGGGAGAGACGGCCGCCGGGAGCGATCTCCTTGGCGAGGTCGTCGTTCTGGAAGACGGGCGTCTGCTCTTGGTTGGGAAGGGTCTCCGAAGCCAGGTGGACCGAGGAGATCAGCGGCCAGAGGTAGGTCGTCTTCGTCTTGGCGCCGGCGTCGCCGGACTGCCAGGGCAGGAACGTCCGCTGGATACCGAGCACCTGCTCGTAGGGCTGCGCGGCCGTCTGGCCGGAGAGCGAGACGCCCAGTTCGTAGACCCCGGCGGAGCCCAGGTCCAGCTCCTTGACGGGCACCGAGATGCTGAAGTCCTGCTTGGCGCCCGGGGCGAGCCGGGCGAGGTCGGTGACGTACTTGCCGCCGACCTCGGGGCCGTCGACACCCGCCAGGTATCCGGTGCGCCGGGTGGCGTCGTCGATGGACGTGCGACTGGTCAGGCGCTGGCCCATGCGCAGCCCCACATGGGCGTCCGTGACCGCCTGCTTGCTCTTGTTGGTGACCGTTCCCGAGACGGTGAGGCTGTCGCCTTCGGTCGGCAGGCTGGGGCTGAGCGAGTTGAGAGAGACAGCGACCGTACGAGAACCGCCGACTTCCGTCACCGCGCTCTGCTCGGCGGCATGGGCCACCGCACCGGTGGGTAGCTGTACGAGACCGGCCAGCAGGGGCGCGCCCGCGAGCAATGCTCCGGTGCGCCGCAGCCACCGGCGGGCAGGTGAGGGACTCATCCCCTGGAAGTCTGCCGCCTCGGCCACGCGCTCGCCCGTCCCTCGTCTTCAGTGGTCGTCGGAATGTGCGTCCCCGCATCGTAACGATGTGCGCGCAGGCGCAGTGCCGTGGTCCGCCCCACAAGATCGAAACGAAGCCCCCGGCCGCCCTTTATTTCCCGTAACAAGCCGTATCAAGCATTTCCGGCACCGAGCCGTATCAAGAGAACCACGGATACGGCATGCACAGGGACGCGTACAGAACGCTTCCACAGGGTTAATGCAGGCGCCCGTGCCCGTCGGGGCCACGTACCCTTTTCTGTTGTGCCGAACGCCAATGAAGACAATCCCAGTGCCCTGAGTCAGGTGCAGCACCGCGCGGTGACGGAACTGCTGCGGGTCTCCCCTGTCGCCGACGACCTCGCCCGCCGTTTCCAGAGCGCGGGCTTCTCGCTCGCCCTGGTCGGTGGCTCGGTGCGGGACGCTCTCCTCGGCCGGCTCGGCAATGACCTGGACTTCACGACCGATGCCCGTCCCGAGGACGTCCTGAAGATCATGCGGCCGTGGGCGGACGCCATCTGGGAGGTCGGGATCGCCTTCGGGACCGTCGGTGCCCAGAAGGACGCTCGCGTCGGCGACGCCGTTCAGCGCTTCCAGATCGAGGTGACGACCTACCGGTCGGAGGCGTACGACCGCACGTCGCGCAAGCCCGAGGTGTCGTACGGCGACTCCATCGAGGAGGACCTGGTCCGCCGTGACTTCACGGTCAACGCGATGGCGGTCGCGCTGCCCGAGAAGGAGTTCATCGACCCGCACGGCGGGCTCGGCGACCTCGCGGCCCGGGTGCTGCGTACCCCGGGCACCCCCGAGGAGTCGTTCTCGGACGACCCGCTGCGGATGATGCGCGCCGCGCGTTTCGCGGCTCAGTTGGACTTCGAGGTCGCTCCCGAGGTCGTGACGGCCATGAAGGAGATGAACGGCCGTCTGGAGATCGTGTCCGCCGAGCGGGTGCGGGACGAGCTGAACAAGCTGATCCTTTCCGCGCACCCCCGCAAGGGGCTGACGCTGCTGGTCGAGACCGGACTCGCGGACCATGTCCTGCCGGAGCTGCCCTCGCTGCGACTCGAGCGCGATGAGCACCATCGGCACAAGGACGTCTACGACCACACGCTGATCGTGCTGGAGCAGGCGATGGCGCTGGAGGAGAGCGGCCCCGACCTGGCTCTGCGGCTGTCCGCGCTGCTGCACGACATCGGTAAGCCGAGGACGCGGCGCTTCGAGAAGGACGGCCGGGTCTCCTTCCACCATCACGAGGTGGTGGGCGCCAAGATGACCAAGAAGCGTATGACGGCGCTGAAGTACCCCAATGACCTGGTGAAGGATGTCTCGCGCCTGGTCGAGCTGCATCTGCGCTTCCACGGTTATGGCACGGGTGAGTGGACGGACTCCGCGGTACGCCGTTATGTCCGTGACGCGGGCCCGCTTCTCGAACGCCTCCACAAGCTGACCCGCTCCGACTGCACGACTCGCAACAAGCGCAAGGCGGCGGCGCTCTCCCGTGCGTACGACGGCCTGGAGAACCGCATCGCCCATCTGAAGGACCAGGAGGAACTGGACGCGATCCGCCCCGACCTGGACGGCAACGAGATCATGGAGATTCTCGATGTTCGCCCCGGTCCGGTCGTCGGCCAGGCCTACAAGTTCCTGCTGGAACTCCGCTTGGAGCATGGCCCGATGGGGCGCGACGCGGCAGTGGCGGCGCTCAAGGAGTGGTGGACCGAGCAGGGGGCCTGAGGCAGAAGCCGCGGCCACGTTTCACGTGAAACATGACCGCGGGAGCACTGAAGGGGCGTTGTTTCACGTGAAACAACGCCCCTTCGGCACATACAGACCAGCGTGTTACTTGTTCGTCTTCAGGCAGAGCACCACGTCGTGGCCGCCGCCGGACTGGAAGTAAGCGAACTCCGCGTCTTCGACAGGCTTGCACTTCTCCTGGTCATCGGTGCCGTCGAACTTCTCGACCACCTTGTACTCGGCGTCGCTGGACGAGCAGTCGACTTCATCAAGGTTGATTTTGTTACCCGTGCCCGTCTTGTGCATGCAGGCGCCCACCGACGTGGTCTCCGCGTCGTTGCGGTTCAGGAACCAGCCCGCGCCGAACTTCAGGCCGAGGACGAGGACGGCGACGATGACCGTGCCAATGATGCGCATGGCCTTCTTGCTGACGCGCTTGCCCGGACCGGCCTGCGGCGGCATCGGCGCGGGCGCACCCTGGTTCGGGAACGGTGCGTACGGACCCTGCGGCGGAACCCCCGGCTGGCCGGGCTGCTGCCCCATGGGCGGGGTGGGCTGCTGGGCGTAGGGATTCTGGCCCTGGGGCGGCGGAGTGGTCACTTTTGGGGGTCCCCCTCGGATACGGGTGCGCGTGACGCAAATTGAGACGCCCGTAAGGTATCGGCTCGTACTGACAACCCAGAAGCCCCGTGAGGCTCCGTTTCCTTGATGTGACACTTACTGGTGTTCGAACCGGGACATAGCCGTAGCAACTGCCGCGTAGATAACGGCGACTGTGACCACCAGCGTGGCTGAGCGGCCGTCAGGCGGCAGCATCAGGGCCGCGACCCCGGCCGCGCCCACGAAGGCGACGTTGAAGAGGACGTCGTAGACCGAGAAGATCCGGCCACGGAAGCCGTCGTCCACGGTGGACTGGACGATCGTGTCCGTGGAGATCTTCGCGCCCTGGGTGACCAGCCCCAGCACGAACGCCGCGACCAGCATCGGGGCGGTGGCGAACGGCAGGCCGAGCGCAGGCTCCAGGACCGCCGCGACCGCGGCGCACAGCGCGATCCAACGGCCGGGACCGAGCCGCTTCGCCATCCACGGAGTCACCACGGCCGCGGCGAAGAACCCGGCACCGGAGATTCCCAGGGCCAACCCCAGCAGGGCGAGTCCCTCCTCCGGGGTCGAGGACAGGGCGTACCGGCACAGCATCAGCACCAGGACCAGGAGCGCGCCGTAGCAGAACCGCATCAGCGTCATCGCCGTGAGCGCCCAGACGGCCTCCCGCCGCGCGGGCTCCGCGAGATGCCGTATGGCCGCCACCAGGTCGCGTGTGGTGCCGACCAGGGCCGTTCTCAGCCGCAGGGGTGGCGATCCCCGGTCGGGCCCCAGCAGATCGGGTGCCAGGCTCAGCGCGGTGAGGGCCGCTCCCAGATACAGGGCCGCGCTCAGCAGCACCACCGGCGCGTCGGAGCCCGTGGCCACCAGGCGCACGGCGAAGGCGAGGCCACCGCCCACGCTCGCGGCGAGCGTACCGGCTGTCGGAGAGAGCGAGTTGGCCATCACCAGGCGCTCGGCGTCGACGACCCGGGGCAGCGCCGCGGACAGACCCGCGAGGACGAAGCGGTTGACCGCGGTGACGCACAGCGCGGCGGCGTAGAAGAGCCAGTCCGGGACCTGGCTCACCATCAGGACGGCCGTCGCACAGGCCAGCAGGACGCGCAGCAGATTGCCGTAGAGGAAGACCTGGCGGCGGCGCCAGTGGTCCAGCAGGACGCCCGCGAAGGGGCCGACGAGGGAGTACGGCAGGAGCAGGACGGCCATCGCGGAGGCGATGGCCACGGCCGAGGTCTCCTTCTCCGGTGAGAAGACGACGTACGCGGCGAGTGCGATCTGGTAGACGCCGTCGGCCCCCTGGGAGAGCAGCCGCAGCGCGAGCAGGCGTCTGAAGCCCTGGAAGCGCAGGAGAACGCGCAGATCACGCACGACGGACATGGCGCACAGCCTCACATACGCGTGGGGTCCCCGGGCACACGGCCCGGGGACCCGTCAGAACCAGGGATCGACGGTCCTAGCGCGCGACCTCGCCGCGGATGAACTTCTCGACGTTCTCCCGGGCCTCGTCGTCGAAGTACTGGACCGGCGGGGACTTCATGAAGTACGACGACGCCGACAGGATCGGGCCGCCGATGCCGCGGTCCTTGGCGATCTTCGCGGCGCGCAGGGCGTCGATGATGACACCCGCCGAGTTCGGGGAGTCCCAGACCTCGAGCTTGTACTCCAGGTTCAGCGGGACGTCACCGAAGGCGCGGCCCTCGAGGCGGACGTAGGCCCACTTTCGGTCGTCCAGCCAGGCCACGTAGTCGGACGGGCCGATGTGGACGTTCTTCTCGCCGAGGTCCCGGTCGGGGATCTGGGAGGTGACGGCCTGCGTCTTGGAGATCTTCTTGGACTCCAGGCGCTCGCGCTCGAGCATGTTCTTGAAGTCCATGTTGCCGCCGACGTTCAACTGCATCGTGCGGTCCAGGATGACACCCCGGTCCTCGAACAGCTTCGCCATGACGCGGTGCGTGATGGTGGCGCCGACCTGGGACTTGATGTCGTCACCGACGATCGGAACGCCCGCCTCGGTGAACTTGTCGGCCCACTCCTTGGTGCCGGCGATGAAGACCGGAAGGGCGTTGACGAAGGCGACCTTGGCGTCGATGGCGCACTGCGCGTAGAACTTCGCCGCGTCCTCGGAACCGACGGGCAGGTAGCAGACGAGGACGTCGACCTGCCTGTCCTTCAGGATCTGGACGACATCGACCGGGGCCTCGGCGGACTCCTCGATGGTCTCGCGGTAGTACTTGCCGAGACCGTCGAGGGTGTGACCGCGCTGGACCGTCACGCCGGTGGACGGGACGTCGCAGATCTTGATGGTGTTGTTCTCCGACGCGCCGATGGCATCGGCCAGGTCGAGGCCGACCTTCTTGGCGTCCACGTCGAAGGCGGCGACGAAGTCGACGTCACGGACGTGGTAGTCGCCGAACTGGACGTGCATCAGGCCCGGGACCTTGGACGCCGGGTCGGCGTCCTTGTAGTACTCGACTCCCTGCACCAGCGATGCGGCGCAGTTGCCCACGCCGACGATGGCTACGCGAACCGAACCCATTCCGGTTGCTCCCTGTGTGTGCGAGGTGAAGCCCCGACTGGACCTCACGCGGTGGTGTCGTCGGACGGATCCGGCCGGGTGCTGTCCCGGTGCCGGGGCAGGCCGCCCGTCTCTCCAGATGTGCTGTTCCGAGTGGAGCCGTCGCCGGCGGAACCCCTGAGGTCCCGTCCGGCCCGCTCGCTCTCGATGAGCTCGTTCAGCCAGCGCACTTCGCGCTCCACGGACTCCATCCCGTGGCGCTGGAGCTCGAGGGTGTAGTCGTCCAGGCGCTCCCGGGTGCGTGCCAAGGAGACACGCATCTTCTCCAGGCGCTCCTCCAGCCGGCTGCGGCGGCCCTCCAGCACGCGCATGCGCACATCGCGGGACGTCTGGCCGAAGAAGGCGAAGCGAGCGGCGAAGTGCTCGTCCTCGTACGCGTCGGGACCTGTCTGTGAGAGCAGTTCCTCGAAGCGTTCCTTACCTTCGGCCGTCAACCGGTAGACGATTTTGGCGCGGCGCCCCGCTCGGGTGGCGGCGAGGGCCTCCTCGGAGGTACTGCCCGATCCCTCGGTCAACCAGCCGTTGGCGACCAGCGTCTTGAGGCACGGGTAGAGCGTTCCGTAGCTGAACGCGCGGAAGACACCCAGTGATGTGTTGAGTCGTTTGCGCAGCTCGTAGCCGTGCATCGGGGACTCGCGGAGCAGGCCGAGGACGGCGAACTCGAGGATGCCGGAACGCCGGCTCATGAGCGCCTCCTTCCTGCGACTGTCTCGTCCACACGGTCATTATGCCGAGCTGATGTATCGACTCGATACATCAAGACGATAGAACGCGCCCTCTGCGGCGACAAGAGGGTCCATGGTGAACGGGGTCACATCGCTGATTCGTAGGAAGCAAGTTGCCCTTTTTAAGACGAAGTTCGGGACTAGGCAGTCTTTGACGGTGCGTAGTCTGTGCGCCATGCACACCACCGGGAACCGAGTGGCGCCTGGGGACGTCCTCGTCCCTGGTGCAGTACGGGTGAGAGCTGACGCGACGCCATCCGTACGTCGGGGGGACCGGAAACCAGCCGCCGTTTCCAGGCGCGCGAGGATGCGCCTGCCCGAGGAGTAGTCGTTCGATGAGCGAGCACCGTCGCAAACCGCCGCAGCCGCAGGGAGGCGGACGTGCCGCGGCCCGACGCGGTCAGTCGGCGTCCTCCGGCCGCCGTGCGGCACCGCGAGGCGCCACTGGATCACCTTCCGACTCCCATGGAGGGGGAGGTGAGGACCGTCCGTACACAGGCCGTGCCGAGGCCCGGCGGGCGGCACAGAAGAATGGAGGCGGCCGTCGCAGAGCGGCCGAGGCCGCGGGACGCGGTCGCGGGCCGGGCAGAGGGCGGGGTGCTCCTCCCGGCAAGAAGCGCTTCATCGACTACCCGCGTGCCGGCAAGGATGGAGTCGGACGCTGGCTTCCTTCCTGGAAGTTGGTGACAGGGCTGTTCGTCGGCTTCATAGGAAGCCTCGTGGCCGTCGCGGGCATCGGGTACGCCATGGTGAGCGTCCCGGACATCAACAAGACGGCGACCGCGCAGAACAACGTCTTCTACTGGTCCGACGGCAGCCAGATGGTCTCCACCGGTGGTGAGATCAACCGGCAGAACGTCAACATCTCCCAGATCCCCAAGGCGATGCGATACGCCGTCATCTCGCAGGAGAACAAGACCTTCGAGACCGACAGCGGCATCGACCCCAAGGGCATCGCGCGCGCCTTCTTCAACATGGCCAAGGGCGGTCAGACGCAGGGTGGATCCACGATCACCCAGCAGTACGTCAAGAACGCGATGCTGAACGACCAGTCACAGACGATCTCGCGGAAGTTCAAGGAGATCTTCGTCGCGATCAAGGTGGGTGCCAAGGTCCCCAAGGACAAGATCATGGCCGGCTATCTGAACTCCGCGTACTACGGCCGCGGTGCCTACGGCATCCAGGCAGCCGCGCACGCGTACTTCGGCAAGGAAGCCGACGAGCTCAACGAAGGCGAGTGCGCCTTCCTGGCGGCGATGCTCAAGGGCGCCGTGTACTTCGACCCGGCGGGCGCGACCTCCGTCGATCCCGCCGCCACCGCACAGGACAACCAGCGGCGGGCCCTGCGGCAGATGCAGGACACCCTCGACAAGATGGTCGAGTACGGCCATCTGGACGCCCAGACGCGGCAGAAGTACACCACCCTGCCCAAGACCGAGAACCCGCGGTCGAACGGCCGGCTGAGTGGCCAGGTCGGCTACCTCGTCGACCTGGCCAAGGCGTATCTGATCCGCAACACGAAGATCACCGACATAGATCTGCAGCGGGGCGGCTACTCGATCTACACGACCTTCGACAAGAAGAAGGTCAACGCGCTCGAGGCCGCGGTCAAGAAGGTCCAGAAGGCCAACATCAAGCCCAAGGAACGCCCGGACAAGGACACACATGTCCAGTTCGGCGCGGCCTCGGTGGACACGCAGACAGGTGCCATCAAGGCCATCTACGGCGGCGAGGACGCCACCAAGCACTTCACCAACAACGCCGACCAGACCAATGTCCAGGTGGGATCGACGTTCAAGCCGTTCGTGCTGGCGGCGGCGATGAAGTGGGGCGTCCGCAACCCCGACCTCGGGGCGGAGCAGACGTTGGACCAGCGCACGATCGTCTCTCCCAAGAGCCTGTTCAGCGGTCAGAACAAGTTCAAGGTCAAGGAGTACAACGGGGCGATCTGGAGGAACGAGAAGGGCGAGGAGTGGTCGCAGACCAATGACGGTAATGAGTCGTACGGCACTCCGCCGGACTATCAGATCGACATCCGCGAGGCGATGAGGCAGTCCGTGAACTCCGCCTTCGTCCAGCTGGCCATGGATGTCGGTCTGGACAAGGTCAAGGAGGCGGCACTCGAGGCAGGTCTGAAGGAGGGGCAGCTCACCGGTACCAGCTACCCCTCGTTCGCGATCGGTACCTCCGACCCCAGCGCGATCCGCATGGCCGGCGCGTACGCCACCTTCGCGACCAGCGGCAAGCAGAACGAGCCGTACTCCGTCGAGAAGGTCACCAGCAAGGACGGGACGGTCTTCACCCACGAGGCCAAGCCCAAGCAGGCCTTCACCTCGCTGGTCGCCGACAACGTCACGGACGTCCTGAAGACCGTGGTGGAGAAGGGTACGGGTAGCAACGCCCAACTGCCCGGCCGCGAGGTGGCGGGCAAGACCGGTACCACTGACGGGAACAAGTCCGCCTGGTTCGTCGGCTACACCCCGCAGCTCTCCACCGCGGTCAGCATGTTCCGGATGGACGACAAGGCGAAGGCCGATTCGCGCAAGTTCCTGAAGATGTTCGGAACGGGTGGCCAGGCGAAGATCCACGGTGCCTCGTTCCCGTCCGAGATCTGGCACGACTACATGGCCGAGGCGATGCGGAACATGCCGGTGAAGGCGTTCCCGACGCCGCAGCCCATCGGTGAGGTCGTCAACGCCCGGCCCACCCCGACGCCGACTCCCACGCCCACCCCGACCGAGGAGACGAGCCCGACACCGACTCCGACGGAGAGCGAGTCGCCCACGAATTCGCCGTCGCCGACTGATTCCTGTGGCTACTTCGACTGGAAGTGCGGCAACGACAACGGTGGACCCGGTGGAAACAACGGACCGGGCGGGAACGGGCCCGGTGGACCTGGCGGCGGCCCCGGCGGAACAGGTGAGGAGACACCACCCTTGCCGACCGATACGGCCGACCAGGGAAATCCCCGGGGTAAGGGCAATGGCCCTGGAGGGATCTTCGCAGGCTCGAACGGATAGCCGTCATTGAGCGTGTTTCACGTGAAACAGGGCGTTTCACGTGAAACACCGATCGTCGAGGGGCCGTCGTACCGACCGGGTACGGCGGCCCTCGGCGTTTCCCCGGGCGGATGCGGCAGGATGACTCTCATGCCCAGTGCAGAGACGACACGAGCGAGCGTGCCCGAGCCGGATCACGTGCGGCCGACCAGGGAGGACGAGGTTGCCGCAGCCGGCAGTGAGCTGATCGGCGGTCCCGTCGGGCGGCGCGCATTGCTCGGGACCTCCTGGTGGACCCCCGTGCGGATCGTGGCGCTCGTCGCGATCGGCATGTTCGCCCTGGGGATGGTCCAGAAGCTGCCCTGCTACGACAGCGGCTGGTTCTTCGGCGCCGGTGCGCAGTACACGCACGCGTGCTACTCGGACATCCCGCACCTCTATCAGGGGCGCGGTTTCGCCGACGGGCTCGTGCCCTACTTCGACAAGCTCCCCGGCGACATGGACTACCTCGAGTACCCGGTGCTCACCGGCGTGTTCATGGAGGTCGCCTCCTGGCCGGTCCTGGGCGGCGGCGCCCTCCAGGACCGTGAGCAGGTGTACTGGATGGTCAATGCCGGGATGCTCATGGTGTGCGCCGCGGTCATGGCGGTGTGCACCGCGCGTACGCACCGTCGGCGCCCCTGGGACGGCCTCCTGGTCGCCCTCGCGCCCGCCTTCGCGCTGACGGCCACCATCAACTGGGACCTGCTCGCTGTGGCCCTGCTGGCCGCCGCGATGCTGATGTGGTCGCGCGGCCGGGCCCTCGCCTTCGGCATCCTGGTCGGGCTTGCCACGGCCGCCAAGTTCTATCCGTTCCTGGTCCTCGGACCGCTTCTCGTCCTGTGCTGGCGGGCGGGTAAATGGCGGGAGTACGGGGTGGCCCTGCTGGGTGCCGTGGGCGCGTGGCTCGTCGTCAACCTGCCGGTGATGTTCCTCGCCCCCGAGGGCTGGGCGAAGTTCTACAGCTTCAGCAGGGAGCGCGGCGTCGACTTCGGCTCGGTGTTCCTGTTCATCTCGCGCTGGTTCGACATCGAGATCACGGCGGACGCGGCCAACGCCTCCGCGATGATCATGATGGTGGCCGCCTGCGTCGCCATCGCCGGGCTCACCCTGACGGCGCCGCGGCGCCCGCGCTTCGCACAGTTGGCGTTCCTGATCGTCGCGGTGTTCATCCTCACCAACAAGGTCTACTCACCGCAGTACGTCCTGTGGCTCGTGCCGCTGGCCGCGCTCGCCCGGCCCCGCTGGCGGGACTTCCTGATCTGGCAGGCCTGCGAGGTGGCGTATTTCCTGGGGATCTGGATGTACCTCGCGTACACGACCAGCGGAGAGGCCCACAAGGGCCTGCCGACGGACGGATACCAGGTGGCCATCGCCGTCCATCTGCTGGGCACGCTCTACCTCTGCGCCGTCGTCGTACGCGACATCCTCCTGCCGGAACGGGACATGGTGCGCCGGGCCGGTGACGACGATCCGTCCGGCGGGGTGCTCGACGGAGCCCCGGACGCCTTCGTCCTGGGCTCCGCCGACCAGCGTCGGCACATGGCGCGGGCCGACGGGCCGCAGGTGGACTGGGGCAGCCGGGACGCGGGGGCCGCAAAGAGCCGTTCGCTCTGAGCGAACGACGTCGAAGGGCGTCAGACGAAAGGCCGTACACAGATGCTGTGTACGGCCTTCGTGCGTCTCCGCGGGTGTCTCCGCGCCGGGCTCAGCAGTCGACGAGGCGGTCGAACTGTGTGGTGGTGTGGCGCAGATGGGCCACCAGTTCGTCGCCCACCTGCGGCTCGGTGGCGTCCGCCGGGACGAAGAGGATCGAGACCTGCATGTGCGGGGGCTCGGCGAACCAGCGCTGTTTGCCCGCCCAGACGAACGGCGAGAGGTTCCGGTTCACCGTCGCGAGGCCGGCCCGCGCGACGCCCTTGGCACGCGGCATCACGCCGTGGAGGGCCTTGGGAGCCTCCAGGCCCACGCCGTGCGACGTTCCGCCCGCCACGACTACCAGGAACCCGTCGGACGCCACCTTCTGCTGCCGGTAGCCGAAGCGGTCGCCCTTGGCGACGCGCGTGACGTCCAGGACGGCCCCGCGGTACTCGGTGGCCTCGTGGTCACCCAGCCACAGCCGGGTGCCGATGCGCGCGCGGAAGTGGGTCTGCGGGAACTGCTGCTGAAGCCGGGCCAGTTCGTCGGCCTTGAGGTGGCTGACGAACATCGTGTGCAGCGGCAGCCGGTTCGCCCGCAACCGGTCCATCCAGCCGATGACCTCCTCGACGGCGTCGGAGCCGTCGGTGCGGTCCAGCGGCAGGTGGATGGCGAAGCCTTCGAGGCGGATGTTCTCTATGGCGGCGTGCAGGTGCGGCAGGTCCTGCTCGCTGACACCGTGCCGCTTCATCGAGGACATCACCTCGATGACCACACGGGCGCCCACGAGGCCGTAGACGCCGTCGATGGACGACACCGAGCGGATGACGCGGTCGGGCAGCGGCACGGGCTCCTCGCCCCGGCGGAACGGCGTCAGGACCAGCAGGTCACCGCTGAACCAGTCCTTGATGCGGGCTGCCTCGTACGTCGTGCCCACGGCGAGAATGTCCGTGCCCAGACGGGTGGCCTCCTCCGCCAGCCGTTCATGGCCGAAGCCGTAGCCGTTGCCCTTGCAGACCGGGACGAGTCCCGGGAACTGCTCCTGCACGTGCTTGTGGTGTGCCCGCCAGCGCGCGGTGTCGACGTAGAGCGTGAGCGCCATGGCCGGTCCCGGAACCTTTCTAGTGGCTGCCGTGTATCAGAGGTCTGAGAGGGAATTGTGACGGATCCGTCGGACCGACGGGTGGTGCCGGGCTGTCGGAACGGCCGGGCACGGGTGATCCGGTCGGGTCAGCGGCGGGACATGTAGATGTCGAGCGCCTTGTGGAGCAGCTTGTTGAGCGGGAAGTCCCACTCGCCGAGGTACTCGGCGGCCTGACCGCCCGTACCCACCTTGAACTGGATCAGGCCGAAGAGGTGGTCGTTCTCGTCCAGCGAGTCGGAGATGCCGCGCAGGTCGTAGACGGTGGCGCCGAGCGCGTAGGCGTCACGCAGCATCCGCCACTGCATGGCGTTCGAAGGCCGCACCTCACGGCCGATGTTGTCGGACGCGCCGTAGGAGTACCAGACGTGTCCGCCGACGACCAGCATGGTCGCCGCCGACAGGTTCACCCCGTTGTGCCGGGCGAAGTAGAGGCGCATGCGGTTGGGGTCCTCGGTGTTGAGGGCCGTCCACATGCGCTGGAAGTACGACAGCGGGCGGGGGCGGAACTGGTCGCGCACCGCTGTGATCTCGTACAGCCGCTGCCATTCCTCGAGGTCGTGGTAGCCGCCCTGGACCACCTCGACACCGGCCTTCTCGGCCTTCTTGATGTTGCGGCGCCACAACTGGTTGAAGTTCTTGTGGACTTCTTCCAGGGAGCGGTTGGCGAGCGGCACCTGGTAGACGTAGCGCGGCTGGACGTCGCCGAAGCCGGCGCCGCCGTCCTCGCCCTGCTGCCAGCCCATGCGGCGCAGCTTGTCGGCCACCTCGAAGGCGCGCGGCTCGATGAAGTCCGCCTCGATGTCGCGCAGACGCTTCACGTCCGGGTTCTGGATGCCCTGCTTGATGGAGGGGGCCTCCCAGCGCCGGATGATCACCGGCGGTCCCATCTTCACGGAGAAGGCGCCCTGCTGCTTGAGGTGCGTGAGCATCGGCTGGAGCCAGTCGTCGAGGTTCGGCGCGAACCAGTTGATGACCGGACCCTCGGGGAGGTACGCGAGATAGCGCTTGATCTTGGGCAACTGGCGGTAGAGCACCAGTCCGACGCCCACCAGGGCGCCGTTCTTGTCGAACCAGCCGAGGCTCTCCGAGCGCCACTCCGCCTTGACGTCTGCCCAGGCCGGAACCTGCATGTGGCTCGCCGCCGGCAGGCTCTGGATGTATGCCAGATGCTGCTCGCGGCTGATCGTCCTCAGGGTCAGGCTCATTCGGGGCGCTCCTCGGGCTGGTGTGTCCCCATGGGTTCAGGGGCTCCGGCTCTCGCGCCGAAGCCTACTGCGCCCTGCGAGCGCCCCGTCTGGCCGTATGGGACCTGTGGGCCCGTCAGGTCGTTCAACAGACCCTTCGGGCCCGCCCGGTCGACGTCGTGTCAGCTGCCGATGAGCCCTCCGAAGAGGCCGCCGTGGGCCATGCCGAGGAAGAATCCGATGGCGGAGGCTCCCAGCCCCAGGATCAGGCCGAAGCGCTCACGGGTCGTGACCGAGACGAGCTGTCCGTACGCGCCGGTGAAGATCCCCACCAGGCCGGCCCAGGAGCTGATCAGATGCAGGTGGTGGAACATCGCCGTGACGAAGGCCGTGATCCCCAGCACCAGAGTCACCGCGAGCAGCGTGGTCTGGAGGGGGTGGGCCTTGCCGTCCGTGGCGAAGAGGGAACCGGTGGTGTTGGGTCGGAATACCTGTGCCATGGGGCACCTCCTGCGGAAGGCGGCGCATCGTAGCGCCGTACACACCCGATGTGTACAGATTGACGGGCCTCACGGGCGGATTTCAACCGGAAGCTCGTGTGCGGGTACTCTGTACCGTCTGCACCGGTGTCTGCCCAGGCTGAGCCGGGGAAACCGCCGACTGGCCTCGATTGTCAGTGGCGGCCGATACCGTTGCGAACGCATCACGACCCTCCTGCCACGGAACGACCGTGGCCGCTGAGTCCAAAGGAGGTGGGTTCCACATGCGTCACTACGAGGTGATGGTCATCCTCGACCCCGATCTCGAGGAGCGCGCTGTCTCCCCGCTGATCGAGAACTTCCTCTCTGTCGTCCGTGACGGCGGCGGAAAGGTCGAGAAGGTCGACACCTGGGGCCGTCGTCGTCTCTCGTACGAGATCAAGAAGAAGCCCGAGGGCATCTACTCGGTCGTCGACCTGCAGGCCGAGCCTGCGGTCGTCAAGGAGCTCGACCGCCAGATGAACCTGAACGAGTCGGTCCTCCGGACCAAGGTCCTCCGCCCCGAGACCCACTGAGCTTCCGCTCAGCGGATCCCGGGATTCGAGTAGCAGCACAAGCAGCCAGCAGCAAACCCGCCGAGAGGTTCCCCCATGGCAGGCGAGACCGTCATCACGGTCGTCGGCAACCTTGTCGATGACCCCGAGCTGCGCTTCACCCCGTCCGGTGCGGCGGTCGCGAAGTTCCGCGTCGCGTCCACTCCCCGCACCTTCGACCGTCAGACGAACGAGTGGAAGGACGGCGAGAGCCTGTTCCTGACCTGCTCGGTCTGGCGTCAGGCGGCGGAGAACGTCGCCGAGTCGCTCCAGCGAGGCATGCGCGTCATCGTGCAGGGCCGCCTGAAGCAGCGGTCCTACGAGGACCGCGAGGGCATCAAGCGCACGGTCTACGAGCTCGATGTCGACGAGGTCGGCGCGAGCCTGCGCAACGCCACGGCCAAGGTCACCAAGACCTCCGGCCGCGGTGGCCAGGGCGGTTACGGCGGCGGTGGCGGCCAGCAGGGCGGCGGCTGGGGCGGTGGCCCCGGCGGCGGTCAGCAGGGCGGCGGTGCTCCGGCCGACGACCCGTGGGCGACCGGCTCTCCGGCCGGTGGCCAGGGTGGCGGCCAGCAGGGCGGCGGCTGGGGCGGCGGCTCCGGCAGCGGCGGCGGCTACTCGGACGAGCCCCCCTTCTAGGCCTTCGGGCCGGGCCTTGCGCCCGGACCAGGTCAAGAGCGGGGCGTATCCCACACTTCTTGATCACACAGGAGAAACACCATGGCGAAGCCGCCTGTGCGCAAGCCGAAGAAGAAGGTCTGCGCATTCTGCAAGGACAAGGTCACGTACGTGGACTACAAGGACACGAACATGCTGCGGAAGTTCATTTCCGACCGCGGCAAGATCCGTGCCCGCCGCGTGACCGGCAACTGCACGCAGCACCAGCGTGACGTCGCCACGGCCGTGAAGAACAGCCGTGAGATGGCGCTGCTGCCCTACACGTCCACCGCGCGCTAAGGGAAGGGTGACGACATCATGAAGATCATCCTCACCCACGAGGTCTCTGGCCTCGGTGCCGCCGGCGACGTCGTCGACGTCAAGGACGGTTACGCTCGCAACTACCTGATCCCGCGGAAGTTCGCGATCCGCTGGACCAAGGGTGGCGAGAAGGACGTCGCGCAGATCCGTCGTGCGCGCAAGATCCACGAGATCCAGACCATCGAGCAGGCCAACCAGATCAAGGCCCAGCTCGAGGGTGTGAAGGTCCGTCTGGCCGTCCGCTCCGGCGACTCCGGCCGTCTCTTCGGTTCCGTCACCCCGGCTGACATCGCCTCGGCGATCAAGGCCTCCGGTGGCCCCGAGGTCGACAAGCGCCGCATCGAGCTGGGCGCGCCGATCAAGACGCTGGGCTCTCACGAGACGTCCGTGCGTCTGCACCCCGAGGTGGCCGCCAAGGTCAGCCTCGAGGTCATCGCGGCCTGATTGCCGCAACTCGGCTTGAAGAGCTGAGAGAAGGGCCGTACCCCTTGGGTACGGCCCTTCTTCGTCGGTGTTCAGGCTGTGAAGGCGGCCCGTGCAACCGTGGTGTTTCACGTGAAACACCACGAATCGGTGTCAGGGGTCGGTGGCTCCGGTCAGCGCGTCGCGCCCGTCACGAGCCAGCGGCCCGAGCGGGTACGCCACCACAGGGTGAGCATCCGTACGGTCATCATCAGCGTCATCGCCGCCCACACGGCGGTCAGTCCGCCGCCGAGGACCGGGACGAGCAGCGCTACGGGGGTGAAGACCGCCAGTGTCAGCAGCATCGCCCAGGCCAGATACGGCCCGTCCCCGGCCCCCATCAAGACCCCGTCGAGTACGAAGACGATGCCGCAGATGGGCTGGCCGAGGGCCACGAGCATCAGGGCGGGCAGGGCGACATGGTGGACAGAGGTGTCGCTGGTGAACAGCGGCAGGTACAGCGGGCGGCTGACGAGGACCAGCAGTCCGAGCACGAGCCCGGAGACGAAGCCCCACTGCACCATGCGGAGGCATGCGGCCCGAGCGCCCCGCGGGTCGTCCGCACCGAGATAGCGCCCGATGATGGCCTGCCCGGCGATGGCGATCGCGTCCAGGGCGAACGCGAGCAGGTTCCACAGCGACAGGACGATCTGGTGTGCGGCGATGTCCGCGTCTCCGAGCCGGGCGGCGACAGCGGTGGCGATCACCAGGATCGCCCGCAGCGAGAGCGTGCGGACCAGCAGGGGCGCTCCGGCCTGCGCGCAGGCCCGTATACCGGCCGCGTCCGGCCGCAGCGAGGCGCCGTGGCGGCGGGCACCGCGCACGACGACGTACAGGTACACGGCGGCCATGCCGCACTGGGCGATGACGGTGCCCCAGGCGGAACCGGCGATGCCCAGGCCGGCGCCGTAGACAAGGGCTGCGTTGAGGACGGCGTTGGCGACGAAGCCCGCGATGGCGACGTACAGGGGGGTCTTCGTGTCTTGCAGACCGCGCAGGACACCCGTCGCGGCGAGTACGACGAGCATCGCCGGGATGCCGAGTGCGGAGATCCGCAGGTACGTTGTCGCGGACGAGGCCGCGTCCGGCGAGGCGCCGAAGAGGTCGACGATCGTGGGAGCCGTGGGCAGGACGAAGACGACGACGGCCGCTCCGAGCAGCAACGCCAGCCAGATACCGTCCATCCCCTGGCCGATGGCGGCCCGCAGATCGCCTGCGCCGACCCGGCGGGCGACCGCGGCCGTGGTGGCGTACGCGAGGAAGACGAAGACGCTCACGGCGGTGGTCAGCAGCGCCGAGGCGACGGCGAGACCGGCCAGTTGCGTGGTGCCGAGATGGCCGACGATGGCGCTGTCGGCTATCAGGAAGAGGGGCTCCGCGACTAGGGCGCCGAAGGCTGGAACGGCCAGTGCCACGATCTCCCGGTCGTGCCGGCGTCGGATGGCGCGGGGTGTCGCGGGAGCCTGTGTCATGGCCTCCAATCTAACCGTCCACAGGTAAGAGATGCAATGGAAGATTGCCCCTTACGTTGCCGCGTGTGGGCCGGAGCACTGTGCACGACTGGCGATGATCTTGATCCTGTCGGGCAAGTTTTTCTTCTACACAGCCAGTGGACGGGAAAGGCGCAGGTCAGAGATGATTCGGGAAAGGGTGTGAGGGCTTGTTCACAGGGCTGTCCACCGTGTCGTGCACAGGTTTTGAGGAGTTGTCCACAGAGTAGGGGCAGTCATCCACATGCCCTGTGGATAACCAGATTGGCTGACGGTGCCGACAGGCCTAACGTGGTCCGGCGTCCGCTCCGCGCGCGTCCATGGAGAACGCGCAGAATCGACGCGTCCGAAATCGGAGATGCGACTCACTTGTCAGTGTCGTGGCCTGGAAACGAGGTGCACGGCGGAGTCCGCCATGGCGGACGGGAGGAGGCGGCCCGGTGAGCATTTCCGAGCCCTTGGACGATCCGTGGGCCGACAGCAGCCCCAACGGTCGTGTACCCGCCTCCCGTCGGCGCCGCGACGGTGATCAGGGCCGCGACGAGCAGCATGACCGCGGCCGGGACAGCGAGGCGTGGAGCGAGTCGGGTGCCTCCTTCGAGCGCGTCCCGCCACAGGACCTGGACGCCGAGCAGTCCGTCCTCGGTGGCATGCTCCTGTCCAAGGACGCGATCGCCGACGTCGTGGAGATCCTCAAGGGCCATGACTTCTACCGGCCCGCGCACGAGACGATCTACCTGGCGATCCTCGACCTGTACGCCAAGGGCGAGCCCGCCGACCCCATCACGGTCGCGGCCGAGCTGACCAGGCGCGGCGAGATCACGAAGGTCGGCGGGGCCCCCTATCTGCACTCGCTCGTGCAGACGGTCCCGACCGCGGCGAACGCCGAGTACTACGCACAGATCGTGCACGAGCGCGCGGTGCTGCGCCGCCTCGTCGAGGCCGGAACGCGCATCACGCAGATGGGATACGCCGCCGACGGCGACATCGACGAGATCGTCAACAGCGCCCAGGCCGAGATCTTCGCGGTCACCGAACAGCGCACGGCCGAGGACTATCTGCCGCTCAGCGAGATCATGGAGGGGGCCCTCGACGAGATCGAGGCGATCGGCTCGCGCTCGGGAGAGATGACCGGTGTACCGACCGGCTTCACCGATCTCGACCAGCTCACCAACGGTCTGCACCCCGGCCAGATGATCATCATCGCGGCCCGTCCCGCCATGGGTAAGTCGACGCTCGCACTGGACTTCGCACGGGCGGCCTCCATCAAGCACAACCTGCCGAGTGTGATCTTCTCGCTCGAAATGGGCCGCAACGAGATCGCGATGCGTCTGTTGTCCGCGGAAGCGCGGGTGGCCCTGCACCACATGCGGTCCGGCACGATGACGGACGAGGACTGGACCCGGCTCGCGCGCCGGATGCCGGATGTGTCGGCCGCCCCGCTCTACATCGACGACTCGCCGAACCTGTCGATGATGGAGATCCGCGCCAAGTGCCGCCGCCTCAAACAACGCAACGACCTGAAGCTGGTCGTCATCGACTACCTGCAACTGATGCAGTCCGGCTCCAAGCGGTCCGAGAGCCGGCAGCAGGAAGTCTCCGACATGTCCCGGAACCTGAAGCTGCTGGCCAAGGAGCTGGAACTGCCGGTGGTCGCGCTCTCTCAGCTCAACCGAGGGCCTGAACAGCGCACGGACAAGAAGCCCATGGTGTCCGACCTGCGTGAGTCCGGCTCGATCGAGCAGGACGCCGACATGGTGATCCTGCTGCACCGCGAGGACGCGTACGAGAAGGAGTCACCGCGCGCGGGCGAGGCGGACATCATCGTCGGCAAGCACCGAAACGGCCCGACGGCGACGATCACGGTCGCCTTCCAGGGCCACTACTCCCGTTTCGTGGACATGGCGCAGACCTGATCCCGCGGTGATGCGTCGGCGATGTCCACGGGCCTGGGAAAACGCTCGACGTGAGGTGCGGGCTCGGGTGGACTGGGGGCATGACGACATCTCAGGAAGAACTGCTTCCCGCGACGCGCCGGGCCCTGCTGCACCGTATCGCCGTGGCGCAGGCAGAGGGGCGGGCGCCGTCGCTGGTGGCGGCGGTCGTTCGGGACGGGCGGACGGTGTGGCACGGCTCGCGCACCTCGGTGGACGGCCACGGCCCGGACGAGAACGTGCAGTACCGGATCGGCTCGATCACCAAGACCTTCACCGCGGTCCTCGTCCTGCGGCTGCGCGACGAGGGCCTCCTGGACCTCGGTGACCCGCTGGAGAAGCATCTGCCGGGCACCGGTGCGGGGGAGGCCACCATCGCCGAACTCCTCGCGCACACGGGCGGCTTGGCGGCCGAGTCGCCCGCGCCCTGGTGGGAGCGCACACCGGGCACGCTGCGTCCCGAACTCTCGGATGTGCTGGGCGAGCAGCCCCTGCGGCACCCGGTCGGCCGCCGGTTCCACTACTCCAACACCGGCTATACGCTCCTGGGCGCGCTGGTCGAGGAGGTGCGCGGGGCTCCCTGGGAGGACGTCCTCCGGCGCGAGGTGCTCGAACCGCTGGGGTTGCACCGCACGAGCGGTCGGCCGCAGGCACCGCACGCCGGTGGCTGGGCCGTGCATCCCTGGGCGGATGTGATGCTGCCGGAGCCGGTCGAGGATCTGGGCCGGATGGCACCCGCCGGTCAACTCTGGTCGACCACAGGAGACTTGGCGCACTTCGCCGTCTTCCTCTCCCGGGGCGACGACCGGGTGCTGAGCGCGAAGTCCGTCCAGGAGATGCGCAGGCCCGCCGCGCCGCCCTCGGCCGCGGATGTGGCGGACGGATACGCCTACTGCCTCGGCCTGGAGACCCGGCACCACGACGGTCGCCTCCTCGTCGGTCACACCGGCTCCCTGCCGGGGTTCCTCGCGGGCCTCTTCTTCAGCGTCGAGGACGACGTCGCGGCCGTGGTCCTCGCCAACTGCACCTCCGGGCCGCAGCTTTCGGCTGTGGCCGCCGATCTCGTCGGCACCGTGGCCGAGGCGGAACCCCGGATCCCCGAGCCGTGGCGACCGCTGCCCGACGTGGACCGGGCGGTGCTGGAACTGGCGGGGCAGTGGTACTGGGGGACACAGGGCTACGCGCTGCGTCTGACCGCGGACGGCGGTGTCTCTCTGGAGCCGTTGTCCGGCAAGGGGCGTCGCTCACGCCTGCGGCCGAACGGAGACGGCACCTGGACGGGGCTCGACGGCTACTACACAGGGGAGATTCTGCGGGTTGTCCGTCGACCGGACGGCTCCGTGAGCCACCTTGATCTGGGGTCGTTCGTGTTCACCCGCCAGCCGTATGACGAAGCGGCTCCGGTGCCGGGTGGCGTGGACCCGGAAGGGTGGAGGGGGCTTCCGTAGGCCCTCCCACTACCGAAAGGGGCATGTTTCACGTGAAACATGCCCCTTTGGGGTGGCTGGTGTCAGAGCGGCAGTTTGAAGCCGACATGGGACGCCTCGAAGCCCAGGCGTTCATAGAAGCGGTGGGCGTCGGTACGGGTGGTGTCGGACGTCAGTTGGACCAACTGGCAGTTCTGGCGCCTGGACTCGTCGACGGCCCACTCGATGAGCCGCGCTCCGAGACCGTTGCCGCGCTCGTCCGCGTGGATCCGCACGCCCTCGATGATCGAACGCGTCGCTCCCTTGCGGGACAGCCCCGGGATGATCGTGAGCTGGAGGGTGCCGACGATCCGCCCTTCCCGTACCGCGACCATGAGGTGCTGGTTCGGATCGCTGCTCAGCCTCTCCAGTGCGCTCAGGTACGGCGCCAGGTCGTCCGGAGACTCGCGCTGGGCACCGAGTGGGTCATCGGCAAGCATGGCGACGATCGCAGCAACATCATCCGCGACCGCGCGACGTATCTCAAGATCTCCCATGTGCGCACCCTATAGCGGCAGTTGAGGGCAGGAATCAGCCGGCGGCCACCGTCACGGGGGCGAAGCGCCGCGTCCAGTCACCGGGCAGGTCCGGGATGCCGTACGCCATCATCGCGTTCAACATGACGGAGGCGAGGCCGCGCTCCTTCAGCCAGGCCAGCAGCTCTTCGTGCCGTACATCGACATCGGTGCGCAGCGGACGGTCGGTGTGGGCGGCCAGGGAAGCGACGAGTGCCTTCGCCGTCTTCGTGTCACGCGCGATGAGCGGGCCCACGACATGGGTGTCCATATTCGGCCAGGCGGCGGCGTATCCGGTGATCTTCCCGTTCTCCTCGGCGACCCGTACCTGGTCGGCGAAGGCGGGCAGCCGCGTGAGCACATGCGTGCGATCGACGCCGAAGACCTCTTCGTCGAGCCGGACGAGGGTGGCGAGGTCCTCGGCGGTGGCGGCGCGCGTGGCGACGGTGGGAGACGGTCCTCCCGCCGTGAAGTGCCCGCGCACCATCTCGGAGTGGCCGATGACCTTGAAGCCGAGTTCTTCGTAGAGGGGGCGGCCGTTCGGCGTTGCGTACAGCGTGAGGGGAGCGGCGCCCATCTCGCTCACCACATGGTGCATCAGCCGTCGGCCGACTCCCTGACGAGCGTGCCGTTCCGCGACGAGCACCATGCCGATGCTCCCCAGCTCCGGACGGTACTGGGGCCCGTACTCGGTGACGACACAGGCGGTCACGAGTCCGCCCTCGGGGTCGTCGATGCCGTAGCCCGTTCCGGCGGCGAGGAGCAGTCCCCACTTGTGCTCCTCGCGGGGCCAGCCCCGATCCTCGGACAGGTCGGCGCAGGCGAGGAGATCGCGGTGCGTCAGACGACGGATGGGAAGAGCAGCGAGAGAAGGTGTCGACACGCTGATCAGGCTGTCTGACAGAGGGCACTGGCGTCCACTCGATTGGAGATCGACATACCGGCTTTTGGCCATGCCGTGCCGCCAAGGAGCGCATGGGCAGGGGTTTCACGTGAAACAACAAGCGGCCCGAGTGTGACCGGTCGGCAGTCGGCAGATGAAAGGTCGCGGCCGGAGATGATCCGGGGGCTCTCTGTACCGATGAGGGGAACAGTCGCTAGCCTCCTCGCCCATGGCGAGACTTCATCTCTTCGATCTCGACGGGACACTGCTGCACGGAAGCACCGCACCAGTGGAGATCTCACGGCAGCTCGGTCTGGAGGCGGAGACCGTGGCACTGGAGCGGGCGCTCTCCGCCGGGCACATCGGCCCCCCGGAGTACGCCGTACAGGTGCACGCCCTGTGGGAGCAGCTCACGGACGACCATGTGGCGGCGGCCTTCGCCGCGGCCCCCTGGCTGTCCCGTATCGAGGAGGTATGGGCAGCGATCCGCGAGAACGGTGACTACTGCGCCGTCATCTCGCTCTCGCCCTCCTTCTTCGTGGAGCGGCTGACGCGGTGGGGCGCGCACGCGGCCTATGGATCGCGCTTTCCCGCACTGCCCTTCACGGAACCAGTGGATCCGGCGAGGATCCTCAGCGCGGCCGCCAAGGTGCGGATCGCGGAGCGACTCTGCGCGGAGTTCGGCGTTCGGTCCGCCGATTGCGTCGCCTATGGCGACTCGATGTCGGACAAGGACCTGTTCGATGCCGTGCCGGTATCCGTCGCGGTCAACGCGGACCATCATCTGGCGGACCGGGCGACCCACTCCTACGCCGGGCGGGATCTGTGGGATGCCTATGAACTGGTGCGGTAGGCCGGGCAGATGAGGGTCGACCGGGCGGCGGTGGGGAGCGGAGCCCTGGAGGGAATCTCCTCCTCCGGGTATCAGCCCAGGTCAGGCGCGTGCATGGCCCGTACGCCCTCGATGTTTCCGTCGAGGTAGTGCCGCAGCGACAGCGGGACGAGATGGACGGACGCGATGCCGACCCGGGTGAAGGGCACCCGCACGATCTCGTAGGTGCCGGTGGGCTGTTCCACCTCCGGGCCGTGCCGTAGATGCTCGTCCATGGACTCGAGGTGGCAGACGAAGAAGTGCTGGACCTTCACACCGGTCGCGCCACCGTCTTCGCCGATGTGCTCGACGGTGTCCACGAAGCAGGGCACCACATCGGTGATCTTGGCGCCGAGTTCCTCGTGCACTTCACGGTGGAGTGCGTCGATGACGGTCGTGTCCGACGGCTCGACCCCACCCCCCGGTGTGACCCAGTAGGGATCGACGCCTGGCTTGGTCCGCTTGATCAGAATCAGGTCGTCGCCATCGAGCAGGATGGCGCGGGCGGTGCGCTTGACCACAGGGCGAACGGTCATGGGTGAAATGTGGCCCAGCATGTTCCACGTGAAACATCGCGTGCCTCACAAGGCGCCGAACCCGGGCAGACCTCGGGCAGTTGCCGATCAACTCCAGTTCGCTGCGGCCCGGAGCAACCACTCGTGCGCCCGCGCGATGTGCGGCATGGCCATCGTGCCGGTGCGGACCACGAGGAAGTACGTCCTCAGCGGGGGCACCGCCGGTTCATGGAGGGCCACCACATCGCCTCGTTCCAGCGCGGGGGTGCAGAGATAGCGCGGCAGCACGGCGAGGCCCGCGCCGGTGGCGGCACAGGCGAGGACCGCGCGCAGATCAGGGACGACGACGGTGCCGGAGGCGGCCGGACGGGAGTCGAAGACAGACGCCCAGTAGCGGGCGACGAACGGCAGCGACTCATGCACCTCGACCACGGGGAAGTCCTCGAGTACACGCGCGCTCATACGGCGCAGTTCGCCGGGGTCCAGGCAGGAGGTCCAGCGCGGGGAGGCGACCAGGATGTGCTCCTCGTCGCAGAGCGGGGTCGCCGTGAGCAGCGCGCCGCGCGGCCGGGCCGTGGTGATGGCCAGGTCATGGTGCCCGGCGGCGAGCCCTTCCAGCGACTCGTCGGCGTTCCCGAAGGAGGCGCGCAGGGCAAGCCCCTGGCCGTCGTCGCCGGTCAGCTCCGCAAGTGCGGGCAGGGCGCGTTCGGCGGTGAATTCGGGCGGGCCCGCGAGATGGAGAGTGCGCGGCGTCGCATGCTCGTCGAGCTCCGTCTCGGCGATCTCCACCAGGGCGTCCAGATGGGGCGCCGCCTTGTGCGCGAGTTCGTCGCCGATGGTCGTGGGGGTCACCCCGCGGGCCTGGCGCAGGAAGAGAGGGCGGCCCAACTGCCGTTCCAGGGTACGGATCTGGGACGTGACGGCCGGCTGCGAGAGGCCGAGCAGCGCCGCGGCGCGCGTGAAGGAGCCGGCCCGGTGCACGGTCACAAAGGTGCGCAGGAGGGCCACATCCATGGTGCCCCTCCCCTCCCCGCACCTTCGGCCGCGCTCAACTATAAATAAGTCGATAGGTCTCTGTCGCTACTGTGATTGGACACTGACATAGAGTCAACTAGCCTTGGTCGCACGGTTCTTCGCGCGCAGAACCGGGACGGTCCGAGCCACGAGGGGGGAGGCTCGGACCGTCTGCTGTGCGGAGAAGGGCTCCCAGGGCGCACGCCGCCCCGTCGAAGGGCGCCTCCCCGCGGCGGTGGTGGCGGCTCAGAGCGTGGCCGACTCGTCCAGCGCCCGCAGCACATCGGCGACCAGGTCCTCGGGGTCCTCGGCGCCCGCCGAGAGACGGACGAAGCCTTCCGGCACCGCGTCGCCGCCCCAGCGCCCCCGCCGCTCGGCGGTGGACCGGACGCCTCCGAAGCTGGTCGCGTCGTCGACGATGCGCAGCGCCTCGAGGAAGCGGTCGGCACGCGCGCGCGTGGGCAACGTGAACGACACCACGCAGCCGAACCGGCGCATCTGCCGCGCGGCGATCTCATGGGAGGGGTCCTCGGGCAGGCCCGGATACCGCAGCCCGCTCACCTCGGACCGGCCGCGCAACGCCTCGGCGATCGCGAGCGCGTTGGCGGTCTGCCGGTCGGCACGCAACTGGAGCGTGGCCAGGGAACGATGCGCGAGCCAGGCCTCCATGGGCCCCGGGATCGCCCCGACGATCTTGCGCCAGCGGCGTACGGCGGCCATCGGCCCGGCGTTCCGGCCCACCACGTAGCCGAGCAGGAGGTCGCCGTGCCCGGTGAGCATCTTGGTGCCGCTGGCCACGGAGAAGTCGGCGCCCAGTTCCAGGGGCCGTTGGCCGAGCGGGCTCGCCAGGGTGTTGTCGACGGCGACCGACGTGCCCTGGGCGTGCGCCGCCGCGACGAGCCGCCGTACGTCGCAGACGTCCAGCCCGGGGTTCGAGGGGGTCTCGATCCACAGCAGCTTCGCGCCGTCGAGGACGCCGAGCTGGGCGTCGGCCCCCGTCGGCGCGGTGCGTACCTCGATGCCGTACGCGGTCAGTTGCTCGCGGACCAGGGGTAGTACCTGGTAGCCGTCGGCGGGCAGCACCGCGATGTCGCCGGCGCGGAGCTGGGAGAAGAGGACCGCCGAGATCGCCGCCATGCCGGAGGCGAAGGCGAGCGTCTCGACGCCCTCCCGGCCGGGCGCCTCGAGCTCGCCGATGGCCTGCTCCAGCCGGGTCCAGGTGGGGTTCTCGTCCCGCCCGTAGGTGTACGGGCCTGTCGGCTCGCCCGGCAGATGGTAGTGGGCGGCGAAGACGGGCCCCGGGAGCGTCGGCTCGTACTTGACCGGCTCGGGCAGCCCCGCCCGCACCGCGCGCGTACCGTCACCCGGCGCGCCGGAGGTGTCGAAGTCCGGTGCCGTCATGCGGTCCTTCCCTTCAGGTGTTCTCTCACCGCGGCGAGCAGGCCCGTACTGGCCGCCTCCACCATCTCGAGGCACTCCTCGAAGCCGTCCGTCCCTCCGTAATACGGGTCGGGAACGTCGAGGTCCTCGTGCGCGGCGGGATCGTACGAGCGCAGGAGCCGGACCTTCGCCGCGTCCTCGGGGCCGGGGGCCAGGCGGCGCAGGGCCTTGAGATGGCCGGAGTCGAGCGCGATCACCAGGTCGAGACGGGAGAACCACGAGGGATCGAACTGCCGCGCGGTGTGATCGCCGGCGTATCTGTTCGCCTCGAGGACGGCGACGGTCCGCGGATCCGCGCCCTCCCCCGCGTGCCAGCCGTCCGTACCGGCGCTGTCGACCTCGACCAGACCGTCGAGGCCAGCCTCCTCGATACGCGCGCGGAAGACGGACTCGGCCATCGGGGAGCGGCAGATGTTGCCGGTACAGACGAAGCAGATACGCCAGGACATACGGCTCACCCGATCAATCCTTGCCGTCCGGCAGGGCCACGTTCAGGGCCCAGGAGACGATCGAGACGATCAGGGCACCCACCACGGCGGTCCAGAAGCCCGAGACATGGAAGCTCAGATCCAGCTTGCCCGCGATCCACGAGGTGAGCAGCAGCATCAGGGCGTTGACGACCAGGGTTATCAGGCCGAGCGTCAAGATGAACAGCGGGAAGGTCAGCACCTTGAGGACCGGTTTGACCAGGAAGTTCACCAGGCCGAAGAGCAGCGCGACGACGAGCAGCGTGCCGATCTTCTTACCGGTGCTGGAACCCGTCAGGGAGATCTTGTCGAGCAGCCCGACGGCTACGGCCAGGGCCCCGGCGTTGGCGATCGTCTTGACTACGAATTGCTTCATGTGTCTGATCGTGGCAGACGGGGCCGACTGCGAGCGAGCAAGGGCGGAACAAGGACGATGAAGGCATTCCGACTGGACGAACTGGACGCGGAGCGCGCCGCCCATGACGGCGCCTACCTTCAGTTCCTACGGGAGCGGAACATGTCGGTGGGCCTGTACGCACTCGACGCGGGCGCCTTGGACCCCCAACAGCCGCACCGCCAGGACGAGGTGTACTTCGTCGTCAGCGGCCGGGCCGCGATCACCGTCGGTACGGAGACCACCCAGGTCGCGCGGGGCAGCGTCGTCTATGTGCCCGCCGGGGTCGCCCACAAGTTCCACCACATCACCGAGGACCTGCGGGTGTTGGTGGTGTTCTCTCCGCCCGAGAGCTGAGGCCCGTCTCGGGGTTCCCTAGGGGGACGATCAGGGGAGGACAAGGGGTGCGGAGCGCCCCGTCCGCCCCCTCGCGCCCCTAGCATCGAAGGCAGGACACCGAAGAGCCCGGAAGCGGAGCCCCCGAACAGGACGCGGGGCGGCGGGTGGAGAGACAAGGACAAGGCGATGCGAGAGATCTTCGCGAGTTTGCCGTGGTGGGTGAAGTGGATCGCGGTGCCGGTCATCGCTCTGGTCGTGTTCGGCAGCGTGATAGCGAGCGTCGTCGGCTTCGTCATCGCGCTCCTCTTCAAGGTGCTGCTCTTCGTCGCGCTGGTCGGCGGACTCATCTACGTCGTACGGAAGTTCATGTCGAACTCCTCGTCCCGCGGTGACTGGTGAGCAAATCGGAGCGCGCCGCGCCCTCGTCGCGCGGGCGGGGAACGGCGCGTCAGGGGCGAGCGGTGACGGCCGGTCGATAACGGGGCGGCGAGGTTCGCTCGGCCGAGGGAAGTTTTCCCCCGAGGGCCATCGGCGGGCGGCGGTGGACCGTTAGAGTCCGAGTTCGGCGCGCGGCCGGCGCCGCGCGTGGCGCATCCACCTCCCGTGTCCCCGCACGGGCGGCCCTCCTCGCGCTTCGGGAGTGATCCTTGGCCACGGCCCGCCCCGCACCCCCAGTTCCCCCCGCCCCGCCCGCACAGCGGCGCACCTCACCGGCGGAGGCCTGCCTCCCGCGCGTGCAGCCGCACTCCACCACGCTCATCGGATCCGTGCAGCGGGCGATGAGGCTGCTGGAGGCCGTCGCCGACCACGCGTACGGGGCGCCCGCCAAGCAACTGGCCCGCGAGGTCGGCCTGGCGCTTCCCACGGCGTACCACCTGCTGCGCACCCTGACCCACGACGGCTATCTGCGCCGCGAGAAGGGTCTGTTCTTCCTCGGCGAGGCGGCCGAGCGGCTGAGCAGCGACGCGGTCCGGCAGAAGACGTCCCAGCACGAGGGATGACGCCCTGCATGGATGCCTTGAGTGAAGGGTGACGCCCTCTGACGTCGACGCCCTCTGATGCCGTCGCACGCCTTCGCATGCCCTCGCACAATGGCGTGATCCGATCGCCTCCGCTGCCTCACATGGTCTACTGCGTCTCCGGCGGAGCGGGATCCAGATCCGCGACGTCGCCTACTCCCCGGGCCGCCCGCCGCCGTCGAGCGGATCGGGTTCCGCAGGGGCATGCCTCCGCGATCGGCCCGTGCCTCTGGTCCCGGCCCGACGAAGCGATCGAATCCGGCCGGGGCCCTGTCGACCGTTACCCCGTTCGGGCGATCCCCCCTATGCGGTACGTGACGTGGCCGTCATGATGGGTCTCTGTCCGCCCGCGCGCCAGGCCAACGACCGCTGCTCGGCGCAGGTAGGGCGCAGGGGGAGGCCGGGAAGGCCTCAAGGGCGCGCGCCTTCTCTATCAGCATCTGAAAACTCACGCCTTGTGATCTGCTGTGCACTTTCAGCAAACTTCCAGCAGGTGTCAGGGGGACGATTCCTGGCCAGTCGACGGCAACTGACGGGGTAGGCGATGCGTGAGTCGGTACAGGCAGAGGTCATGATGAGCTTTCTCGTCTCGGACGAGCTCTCGTTCCGTATCCCGGTGGAACTGCGCTACGAGACATGTGATCCCTATGCCGTGCGGCTGACCTTTCACCTTCCCGGTGATGCGCCCGTGACCTGGGCGTTCGGGCGTGAGCTGCTGGTCGACGGGGTGGGGCGGCCGTGCGGTATCGGAGATGTGCACATCGCACCCGCCGAACCGGACTCCTTCGGCGATGTGCTGATCCGGCTTCAGGTGGGCGCCGACCAGGCCCTGTTCCGGTCGGGCGCGGTGCCGCTCGTGGCGTTCCTCGACCGTACGGACAAGCTCGTACCGCTGGGGCAGGAAGGATCCCTCTCGGGCTTCGACGCCCGTCTGGACGAAGTCCTGGACCGGATCCTGGCGGAGGAACAGAGCGCGGGCTGAGGGCGATCCTGGCGCCGTAACGGTTCGCCTCCCACGGCCCTTCGCGCGGTGCGGGCCGCTTCAGCGCTTGCGGCGGCGCCTCTTCCCGCCGCGTGCCGGTGCCGAGGCGGCGGCGGTCGCCGAGGGGCGGTCGGCCGAGACCACGAGGGCGGCCAGCGCCGTCGTCACCGGCACAGAGGCGACGAGCCCGATCGAGCCGACGAGAGTGCGCACGACCTCCTCGGCGACCAACTCACTGGTGGCGACCGTGGCGACGCTGCTCTGGGCGATCGAGAAGAGCAGCAGCAGGGGCAGCGCGGCGCCCGCGTAGGCCAGGACGAGCGTGTTGACGACCGAGGCGATGTGGTCACGGCCGATGCGGATGCCCGCGCGGTACAGACCGCGCCAGCCCATCGACGGATTCGCCTCGTGCAGCTCCCAGACGGCCGAGGTCTGGGTCACCGTCACATCGTCGAGCACCCCGAGCGAACCGATGATGACACCGGCCAGCAGCAGACCGCTCATGTCGATGTGCGGATACAGCCCGTGGATCAGGCCCGTGTTGTCGTCCGTGTTGCCGGTCAGCGCGGCCCAGTCCATGAACAGCGAGCCCAGGACGCCGATCAGGGACAGCGAGATGAGCGTGCCCAGGACGGCCACGGAGGTGCGCGCCGAGAGGCCGTGGCACAGGTAGAGGGCGATCAGCATGATGGCGCTCGCGCCGATCACCGCCACGAGCAGGGGATTCGAGCCCTGGAGGATCGCGGGCAGGATGAAGAGGCTCAGGATCAGGAAGCTGACCGCCAGCGCGATCAGCGCCATGACGCCGCGCATCCGGCCCACGACGACCACGGCGACGGCGAAGATCCCGGCGAGCAGCGCCATGGGGAACGAGCGGTTCACATCGGTCACCGAGTACTGCAAGTCCCTGGGCGCGGAGGGTTCGTACGCGACCACGACCTTCTCGCCCTGGTGCAACTGCCGTGACTGGTCCGGCCGGACGACCTCCGTGAACGTACGGCCCTTGCCCTCGCCGGTGTCGACCCGGATCGTCGCCTTCTTGCAGTCCCCGGCCTGCTGTTGAGGCGAGGCGCTCTCGGTGGTGGAGGTGCCGCCGGAGCCGGACGCGGGGTCGGTTCCAGGGGCCGTGTTCGCGGACGCGCAGGGCATGTCCGTGACGGTGGTGACGGTGGCCTGCTGGGTCTGCCGGTCGAAGCCGACGCCGCTGCGCGGGTGCGCGGGGAGGCCGTCGGGCCAGAGCACGGCGAGTCCGACGACGACCGCCGCGGTGAACGGGACGAGGACCGCGGCGATGACCCGGCGCAGATGCCGCGACACAGGGGCGGCGGGGCCATGGCTGTGGGAGTGGCCGTGCCCGCCGCCCGATCCATGAGCACGGCCGTCCTCCGGGCCGTGCCCCGCACCCGAGTCAGGTCGGTGTGGTCGGCCCGGACCGGGGACCGGGGACGGCTCGGCGGGTGGGAAGGGCGGCGGATGCTGCGGCGCGGTCATCGCCCGATCATTGCAAGAACGCGCGGCCCCGGACGGCACGGCCCGCGCGCGCCGGACGTACGCGCGCCCGTGCCGGACGTACGCACGCCCGCGCCAGACGTACCGGTACCGCCCTCGGCGGCGGCACCGGCACCGGCGACGGGCGGATGGACGACGTACGTCACTCCGGCCGGTGCTCGGGCCCCCCGAAGTCCGGGCTGGTGAAGTCCGGGCTGCTGAAGCGGGGGCGCGGGCCCGACGTGGGGCCGTTCTCCGGGCTGCTGAAGCCCGGCCGGTCATAGCCGAGGTGCGGCATACGGCTGGAGGTCGGTTCCGGCTCCTTCCGGCTCGTCACGGTCGTGTCCGGGACGACGAGGGCGCGGCGGAGGAACGGCAGGATGCCGCGCTCCCGCAGCGCCTTGTGCCAGGCCTCCCTGGCGCGGGCCACCTCCGCCGCCAACGCCTCCCGGGCCACGGCCTCCTCGGTGGCGGAGCCGTGGCGCAGCGCGGTGAGCAGCAGTCCTGTCGCGGCGACCAGCATCGCCGCCGCGGTCACCGCGCCGAAGACCCACCCGGTGGTCAGGAGGGTCCGGACGAACGTCTCGTCGGGATAGATCATCTTGAGGAGGTAGCCCACGAGCAGGAAGATCGCCGCGGCGGCACCGGCGAGGACGGGGGCGAGCACCGTGACGACAGCACCGGCTCCGGCGCTCGCCGCGGCCTCTCCCACCGAAGCGGCGAGCCCTGGACCGTCCGGCTCCGGGGCCGAGTTCGGGCTCGAGTCCGGGTCCGGGTCCGGTTCGGGAGAGGCGGTGGCGCTCTCCTGGATGCGCGGGGCGGACGGCGTCGGCCGCCGCAGTTCCTCGCGGACCTCCACGTAGTGCTGGTACTCGGTGGCCGCCGCCGCGGTGATCAGAGCGGTGGCGTCCAGCGCCATGGTGCGGAGCTGGTCGAAGGTGAGTCGCTGTCCGGCAACGGTCGGTTCAGGGCGGTGTGCGGCGGAGCGCAGCGCCTCATCGAGGATCCGCTCGTAGTCCTGGCGGTCCTCGCTCAGCAGGTGCTGCGGAACGCTGTTCATGTGCATCCCCCGATGCTCCGTAGGGCTTGGGGCTCGGCATGCTGACGAGCCGTCGGGCAGAAACGGAGGGGAGCCTGCTACGGATAAGCAGATGGTAGAGCGGTGACGCCATAGGGTGACAGGGGGTTTCCGGAAATTGCCCCGGCCGTCACCGTTCTCCGACGGCCGTCACTCCGGGGAATTCCCTACGTCTGAACGCTCAGCCGCCCAGCGGAAGTTGCTGGACCAGCAGCTTTCCGTTCATGGTCACGCCGCCGTCCATCGCGATCGCCAGTCCGTCCGCGTAGACATGCGGACCCTCGACCACCGGACCCGTGTCGTCCTCGCCGTCCTCCGAACCGACCTGGCCCAGCAGATAGGGGATGGGGCTGTGGCCGTGGACGATGCGCGTACCGCCGTAGGTGTCCAGCAGGGACCGTACGGCGTCGGCGCCGCCCTCGTCGCGGAAGGAGAAGCGCTTGGTGAGCTTGCGGAACAGGTCCCAGACCTCGTCCGGGTCATTACGCGTGAGCGTCTCGCGGATGGTGTCGTTGACCGCTTCGATGGAGTCGCCGTAGTCGAGGTAGGCGGTGGTGTCCGAGTGCACCAGCAGATACGTGTCGACCTTCTCGACGGCGTCCAGGCGGGCCATCCACTGCAGATGGTGGTCCTGGAGCCGGTCCATGTCGCTCTTCTGGCCGCCGTTGAGCAGCCAGGCCGCCTGGAACGTGGCAGTGCCCGCACCGGAGTTGACGGGGGTGTCGCCGAACCGCTTGGCGCCCAGCAGCAGCAGCTCGTGGTTGCCCATGAGCGCCTTGCAGTAGCCGCCGGCCGCGGCGGCCTCCGCGGACAGCCGCATCACCAGGTCGATGACGCCGATGCCGTCGGGCCCGCGGTCGGTGAAGTCGCCCAGGAACCACAGCCGCGCCGTGCCCGCGGACCAGTTCCCCGAGGCGTCGATGAGCCCCTTCTCCTGGAGCGCCGAGACCAACTCGTCGAGATAGCCGTGGACATCCCCGACGACGAACAGCGGACCGGGTCCGTCGGAGGTCTGCGGGGCGGGTACGGGCATCGGGTCGACGCTCACCTGGATCGTGTCACCACGGTTGATCACCGGCAGATCGCGCTCGGTGGGCGTGTACTCGGCGGAGTACCCGCGGGCGAACGACTTCTGCGCGGCCACCGGTTCGGCGGCCTCGCCGGGGGACGTGCTCTGTGCGTACGGACCGGCCTGGTGGACATACGCGGGCACCCGGAAGTCACGCACCGTCGCCGTACGCTCCACCTCGGGTCCCTGACCGGCCCCCTGAGTCATCGACCCCTCCACCATCGCGCCGCATCCGCACCGCATCGGACTGCCTGTGCACCGCATCGGACTGCCTGGTCGCAGCGGCCCGCGGTGTCGTGGGCCCATCATAGGAATGCGGATCGCGCCGTGTGATGACCCAGGGGTGGTGAATCGGGGACGGACCAGGGTCCACCGCGGCATTCGCCCCGATTGGGCAGGGCTTTCACCGTCGGGACACCGGTCGTCGTTCCCGGGCGTGTGCGGGTGACCTGTGTGTCCCCCGCGGGTCATCGTCGGCCTATCCCTTCTCCGGCGACCGGGGCGGGCTGATCGTCGTACGGGGCGGACGCCGCTCGGACGACGTACGCACGATCAGCTCCGTCGGTATCACCCGCTCGATGGGCTGCTCCGTCTCGACGCCCTCGATGGCGTCGATGAGGAGTTGCACCACCGCCGTGCCGATCCGACGCGGCTTGAGGGAGAGCGTGGTGACGGGCGGTTCGGTGTTGGCGTACACGGTGGACTCGCTGCAGCAGACGAGCAGCAGGTCGTCGGGCACGCGCAGGCCGTAGCGGCGGGCGGCGGCCAGCAGGTCCGTGCCGTTCGGGTCGAAGAGCCCGTAGACCGCGTCGGGGCGGTCGGGACGGGCCAGCAGCCGGTCGGCGGCGACGGCGCCCGCGCACGGGTCGTGGGCCGGGTAGGCCTCGTAGACAGGGTCCTGCCCGACGCGCTCGCACCACCTCAGGTACGCGGTCGTGGACAGGTGGGTGTACGTGTCCGTCGTGGTGCCGGTCAGCAGGCCGATCCGGCGGGCGCCCGCCTCCGCCAGATGGTCGAGGATGCCGAGGACCGCGGCCTCGTGGTCGTTGTCGACCCACGCGGTGACCGGGAGGGCACCGGCCGGGCGGCCGTCGGAGACGACCGGTAACCCCTGGCGCACCAGCTCGCTGACCACGGGGTCCTGGTCGGACGGGTCGATGACGACCGTGCCGTCCAGGGCGACGTTCGACCACACGTCGTGGCGCGAGGTCGCGGGCAGGATGACCAGGGCGTAGCCGCGGGCGAGCGCGGCCGAGGTGGCGGCTCTGGCCATCTCCGCGAAGTACGCGAACTCCGTGAAGGTGAAAGGTTCATCCCCGTAGGTCGTCACGGTCAGGCCGATGAGGCCCGACTTGCCGGTACGGAGCGTGCGGGCCGCGGCCGAGGGGCGGTAGCCCAGCCGTTCGGCGACCTCGCGGACATGGCGTCGGGTGGCGTCCGGCAGCCGGCCCTTGCCGTTGAGGGCGTCGGAGACGGTCGTGATGGAGACCCCGGCGGCAGCCGCCACGTCTCTGATGCCCGCTCGGCCCGGCCGGTTGCCTCGGCGGGAGGTCTCCGCCTGGCTCACCTGGTGCTTCCCTGCTGCTGTCATGGCGAGCCGATAGTAGGGCGCATACGGTGGCGGGGTGCGGACGCATATGCACCCCTCGGCAGGCACGTTTCTGCATGGTCAACAAGCGTCAAATACCGTGAACAGCAAGGGAATTGAGCGTCCTCGCATCCGTACGCGATGTGTTGGTGCGCGTGCGCCCGCCCAGGCGCCGGGATGCCGACGCGGTCTCAACTCACCTTCACGAGGGATGCGCGCTACGGCGTGAGCCACCCGCGCACACGAAGTGCGGCAATGCGCCCCCCTGGCGTGCCGGTGCGGAGTCGGTTGTCCACAGCCCATTCGCAGCGGCGCCGAATCCTCATAAGGTGAGAAGCATTGGAAGCCGGTGGCGGCCATGAGCCGGCGCGTGTGAGGAGGACTGCGGTGAGCGAGACGAGCCCGAGGCTGCGTACCGAGCTGGAGGGTATCCCCACTTACAAGCCCGGCAAGCCTGCGGCGGCCGGCGGACCGGTGGCCTACAAGCTGTCCTCGAACGAGAACCCGTACCCACCGCTGCCGGGCGTGATGGAGAGCGTGACGGCGGCGGCCCTGTCGTTCAACCGCTACCCGGACATGGCGTGCACGGGGCTGATGTGCGAGCTGGCGGAGCGCTTCGGAGTACCCGAGTCGCACATCGCCACGGGCACGGGCTCGGTCGGTGTCGCCCAGCAGTTGGTGCAGGCCACGAGCGGTCCGGGCGACGAGGTGATCTACGCCTGGCGGTCCTTCGAGGCGTACCCGATCATCACGCAGGTCAGTGGTGCGACCTCGGTGCAGGTGCCGCTGACCCCCGGCGATGTGCACGACCTGGACGCGATGGCGGACGCGATCACCGACCGGACGCGGCTGATCTTCGTCTGCAACCCCAACAACCCGACCGGCACCGTGGTGCGCCGAGCCGAGCTGGAGCGCTTCCTCGACCGGGTGCCCCGCGATGTGCTGGTGGTGCTCGACGAGGCGTACCGGGAGTTCAACCGCGACATCGAGGTGCCGGACGGCGTGGAGCTGTACCGCGAGCGTCCGAACGTCTGCGTGCTGCGCACGTTCTCCAAGGCGTACGGCCTCGCCGGGCTGCGGGTCGGCTTCGCGATAGCCCATGAGCCGGTGGCCGCGGCGTTGCGCAAGACGGCGGTGCCCTTCGGCGTCAGCCAGTTGGCCCAGGAGGCGGCCATCGCCTCGCTGCGCGCGGAGGACGAACTGCTCGGCCGGGTCGGCTCGCTGGTGTGCGAGCGCACGCGTGTGCTCGAGGCGCTGCGGGCCCAGGGCTGGACGGTGCCCGATACGCAGGCGAACTTCGTGTGGCTGCGGCTGGGGGAGCGCACGACCGACTTCGCGGCGGCGTGTGAACAGGCCGGTGTGGTCGTGCGGCCCTTCGCGGGCGAAGGCGTGCGCGTGACGATCGGCGAGACCGAGGCGAACGACATCTTCGTGAAGGTGGCGGAGGCCTTCCACCGGGATCTCTAGAGATCGCCAGGGATCGCTCAGGGGTCGCCCGAGGGATCCCGCGGACCGCCTGTACCGCCCCCAAGATCTTCAGCTCGCGTTGCTGATCTTGGGGGCGGAGTCATGTCCGGGGCCGCGTGAGCCAGGTCGGGACCGATGGCCGCACTTAGGGACCCCCGCCTATCCGGGTCGAAACCACCATGCGTCATAATTTCTTGTGAATGTGAACGCGTTCACAAGCGTGTCCCGGTTGATCCCGCGGTGTGCGTGGCAAAAGGGGCAAGCTGGCCGCTGACCACGGCGAGTAAGGAGAGACGACGTGGACATGGCGTTGGCGCCAGAGACTCTGGCGCGATGGCAGTTCGGTATCACCACCGTCTACCACTTCCTGTTCGTTCCACTGACGATCTCGCTCGCTGCCTTGACCGCAGGCCTGCAGACCGCCTGGGTGCGGACAGAGAAGGAGAAGTACCTCCGGGCGACGAAGTTCTGGGGCAAGCTCTTCCTGATCAACATCGCGATGGGTGTCGTCACCGGCATCGTCCAGGAGTTCCAGTTCGGCATGAACTGGTCCGACTACTCGCGCTTCGTCGGCGACATCTTCGGCGCCCCGCTGGCGTTCGAGGCCCTGATCGCCTTCTTCATGGAGTCCACGTTCATCGGGCTGTGGATCTTCGGCTGGGACCGGCTCCCCAAGAAGATCCACCTCGCCTGCATCTGGATAGTCTCCGTCGGCACGATCCTGTCGGCGTACTTCATCCTCGCGGCCAACTCGTGGATGCAGCACCCCGTCGGCTACCGGATCAACAAGGCCAGGGGGCGCGCCGAGCTCACGGACTTCTGGCAGGTCCTGACCCAGAACACCGTGCTCGTCCAGGTCTTCCACACGCTGTCGGCGGCCTTCCTGACCGGTGGCGCCTTCATGATCGGCATCGCCGCCTTCCACCTGCTGCGCAAGAAGCACATCGCCGTGATGAAGACCTCGCTGCGGCTCGGTCTGGTCACGATCATCGTCGGCGGCATGCTCACCGCGATCAGCGGTGACCGGCTCGGCAAGGTGATGTTCGACCAGCAGCCGATGAAGATGGCCGCCGCCGAGGCGCTCTGGGACGGCCAGCACGCCGCGCCGTTCTCGATCTTCGCGTACGGAGACGTCAGCAAGGGCCACAACACCGTGGAGCTGTCCGTCCCCGGCGTGCTCTCCTTCCTCGCCCACGACGACTTCCACTCCTTCGTCCCGGGCATCAACGACACCAACAAGGCCGAGCAGCAGAAGTTCGGCCCCGGCGACTACCGGCCCATCATTCCCGTCACCTTCTGGGCCTTCCGCTGGATGATCGGCTTCGGCATGGCGTCCTTCGCCATCGGCCTGGTCGGGCTCTGGCTCACCCGGAAGAAGTTCATGCTGCCGGAGCACCTGCGGGTCGGTGAGGACGAAGTGCCCCATCTGGTGCTCTTCAAGAACAAGGCGCTCGGCCCTCAGCTCACCACCTGGTACTGGCGGATCGCGATCCTGACCCTGGGCTTCCCGCTGATCGCCAACTCCTGGGGCTGGATCTTCACCGAGATGGGACGGCAGCCGTGGGTCGTCTACGGCGTGCTGCAAACCCGTCACGCCGTCTCCCCCGGTGTCTCCCAGGGTGAGGTCATCACCTCGATGACCGTGTTCACGCTGCTGTACGCGCTGCTGGCCGTCATCGAGATCAAGCTGCTGCTGAAGTACATCAAGGCCGGCCCGCCCGAGCTGACCGAGGCCGATCTCAACCCGCCCACCAAGATCGGCGGCGACTCCCGTGACGCCGACAAGCCGATGGCCTTCTCGTACTAGGCCGAGGGAGCGCTGACATCATGGAACTTCACGACCTCTGGTTCGTCATCATCGCGGTTCTCTGGATCGGCTACTTCTTCCTGGAGGGCTTCGATTTCGGGGTCGGCATCCTGACCAAGCTGCTGGCCCGCGACCGCACCGAGCGGCGCGTGCTGATCAACACGATCGGCCCCGTCTGGGACGGCAACGAGGTGTGGCTGCTCACCGCGGGCGGCGCGACCTTCGCCGCCTTCCCCGAGTGGTACGCCACGCTCTTCTCCGGCTTCTATCTGCCGCTGCTCCTCATTCTGCTCTGCCTGATCGTGCGCGGCGTCGCGTTCGAGTACCGGTCCAAGCGCCCCGAGGAGCACTGGCAGCGCAACTGGGAGACGGCGCTCTTCTGGACCTCGTTGATCCCGGCGTTCCTGTGGGGTGTGGCCTTCGCCAACATCGTGCGGGGCGTGAAGATCGACAAGAACCTGGAGTACGTGGGCAACGTCTGGGATCTGCTCAACCCGTTCGCCCTGCTGGGCGGCCTGGTGACACTGACCCTGTTCACCTTCCACGGAGCGGTGTTCACCGCGCTCAAGACTGTCGGGGAGATCCGGGAGCGCGCACGGAAGACGGCCCTCATGGTCGGTCTCCTGACCGCCGCGCTGGCGCTGGTCTTCCTGGTCTGGACACAGCTCGCCCATGGTGGCGGCAAGAGCCTGGTCGCCCTGATCGTCGCGGTCCTGGCCCTCATCGCGGCGCTCGCGGCGAACCAGATCGGACGCGAGGGATGGGCGTTCGTGTTCTCCGGCCTCACGGTCGTGGCGGCGGTCGCGATGCTCTTCCTGACGCTCTTCCCGAACGTCATGCCGTCCACGCTCAACCCGGCCTGGAACCTGACGGTGTCCAACGCCTCGTCGAGCCCCTACACCCTGAAGATCATGACGTGGGACGCCGTGATCGCCACACCGATCGTTCTGCTCTACCAGGGCTGGACGTACTGGGTGTTCCGCAAGCGCATCGGCACGCAGCACATCGCCGCTGACGCAGCGCACTGATTCCGGCCGGTGGGTGTGTTTCACGTGAAACACACCCACCTGGAATCGACGAGCACGTTTCACGTGGAACGTGCTCCGTGAGAAGAGAGTGTGTTTCACGTGAAACCGATCGATCCGCGACTGCTCCGCTACGCCCGCGCCACGCGCCTCTTCCTGGTGGCGGTCGTCGCCCTGGGTGCCGTCGGGTCGGTCCTGGTCATCGCCCAGGCGATGCTGATCGCCGACGTGGTGGTCGGGGCCTTCCAGCACCACCACTCGGTCGCCGAACTGCGGACCCCTCTGCTGCTTCTGGTGGCCGTGGCGGTCGGTCGGGCGCTGGTCTCCTGGCTCACCGAACTGGCCGCACACCGGGCCGGCGCGGCGGTGAAGTCCGAGCTGCGGGGGCGGTTGCTGGAGAAGGCGGGGGCCCTTGGCCCCGGATGGCTCAGCGGGCAGCGGACCGGCTCGCTGGTCACCCTGGCCACCCGAGGCATCGACGCCCTCGATGACTACTTCTCGCGCTATCTGCCCCAGTTGGGGCTCGCGGTCGTCGTACCGATCGCGGTGCTCGCCCGGATCGTGACCGAGGACTGGGTGTCGGCGGCGATCATCGTCGTCACGCTGCCACTGATCCCGCTCTTCATGATCCTGATCGGCTGGGCCACCCGCGCCCAGATGGATCGTCAGTGGCGGCTGCTGTCCCGGCTGTCCGGGCACTTCCTCGATGTAGTCGCCGGGCTGCCCACGCTCAAGGTGTTCGGCCGGGCCAAGGCGCAGGCCGAGTCCATCAAGCGGATCACCGGGGAGTACCGCCAGGCGACCATGCGGACGCTGCGGATCGCCTTCCTGTCGTCTTTCGCCCTGGAGCTGCTGGCCACGATCTCGGTGGCGCTCGTCGCGGTGACCATCGGTATGCGGCTCGTCCAGGGCGACATGGATCTGTACATCGGTCTGGTCATCCTCGTGCTCGCGCCGGAGGCCTATCTGCCGCTGCGCCAGGTGGGCGCGCGGTTCCACGCGGCGGCCGAGGGGCTGGCCGCCGCCGAGGAGATCTTCGCGGTACTGGAGACACCGGTGCCCTCCTCCGGCACGGAGCGTGTTCCGCAGGGGGAGATCGCCGTCGAGGGCGTGACCGTGCGCTACCCCGGGCGGTCGAGCGACGCGGTGTCCGACGTGTCGCTGACGGTCCGCCCCGGTGAGACCGTCGCCCTGGTCGGATCGAGCGGCTCGGGCAAGTCGACCCTGCTGGACGTCCTGCTCGGATTCGTGCCGCCCACCGCCGGGCGCGTACGGGTCGGGGGAGTCGATCTCGCCTCGGCCGATCTGGAGGAGTGGCGCTCGCGGATCGCCTGGGTGCCGCAGCGGCCCCATCTGTACGCGGGCACCATCACGGACAACGTACGGCTGGCGCGGCCGGACGCGGACGATGCCGCCGTACGGCGGGCGCTGGCCGACGCCGGAGCGCTGGAGTTCGTGGACGCGCTGCCCGCCGGAGCGGACACGGTGCTCGGCGAGGACGGCGCGGGGCTCTCCGCCGGGCAGCGGCAACGGCTCGCCCTGGCACGGGCGTTCCTCGCCGACCGGCCGGTGCTGCTGCTCGACGAGCCGACGGCGTCCCTGGACGGGGCGACCGAGGCCGAGGTCGTGGAGGCCGTGCGGCGGCTGGCCGTCGGGCGGACGGTACTGCTGGTCGTGCACCGGCCCGCACTGCTCGCGCTGGCGGACCGGACGGTGCGGCTGGACGCGAAGGAGTACGGCACCGAGGACGGCCCGACCCGGAACGTGACCGTGTCGCCGCCCCGCCCGGAAGCGTCGGAGGAGCCCCAGGGCGCCGACGAGCGGATGCCCGCCCTCTCTCCCGTACGACGCGGTGGCGTACTCGCTCGCGTCCGCGCGATGGCCGGTCCCCGACGAGGGCGGCTCGCTCTCGCGCTGCTGCTCGGCAGTCTCGCGCTCGGAAGTGCCGTCGGGCTGATGGCCACCTCGGGGTGGCTGATCTCACGGGCGTCCGAGCAGCCTCCCGTGCTGTATCTGATGGTCGCCGTGACGGCCACGCGGACGTTCGGCATCGGCCGAGCCGTGTTCCGGTACGCGGAGCGGCTCGTGTCCCATGACGCCGTGCTGCGGATGCTGGCCGACACCCGGGTCGCCGTCTACCGGCGTCTGGAGCGGCTGGCCCCGGCCGGGCTGCGCACCACGCGGCGCGGCGATCTGCTGTCGCGGCTGGTGGCCGACGTGGACGCGCTGCAGGACTACTGGCTGCGCTGGCTGCTGCCCATGGGCTCCGCGCTCGTCGTCTCCGTCGGCGCGGTCGGCTTCATCGCCTGGCTGCTGCCCGAGGCGGGTGCGGTTCTCGCGGTCGGGCTGCTGGCGGCCGGTGCCGGGGTGCCCCTGGTGACCGGTGCCGTCGCGCGCCGCGCGGAACGGAGGCTGGCACCCGCCCGGGGTGTGCTGGCGACCCGGGTGACCGATCTCCTCACCGGGACCGCCGAACTGACCGTCGCCGGGGCGCTGCCCGCGCGGACCGCCGCGGCCCGCCGCGCCGACAACGCGCTGACCCGCATCACCTCCCGCGCCGCCACCGCCACCGCGCTCGGTGACGGACTCACCGCGCTCGTCACCGGTCTGACCGTCGCCGCCGCCGCGCTCGTGGGCGCCCAGGCCGTCGCCGACGGGCGGCTCGGCGGCGTGACCATGGCGGTCGTGGTGCTCACCCCGCTGGCCGCCTTCGAAGCCGTCCTCGGGCTGCCGCTCGCCGTGCAGCACCGGCAGCGGGTGCGCAGGAGCGCCGAGCGCGTGTACGAGGTCCTGGACGCCCCCGAGCCCGTACGCGAGCCGGAGCGGCCGCGGCCCGCGCCCGCGTCGCCCTTCCCTCTCGTCCTTGACGGTCTGACCGCCCGGTACGACGGGCAGCGGCGGGACGCGCTCGCCGGGCTCGACCTCGTGCTCGAACAAGGCCGCAGGGTCGCCGTGGTCGGCCCCTCCGGGTCGGGCAAGACGACGCTGGCTCAGGTGCTGCTGCGGTTCCTGGACGCGAGCGCCGGTACGTACACGCTCGGCGGCACGGACGCGTACGCGCTCGACGGCGACGACGTACGGCGTCTGGTCGGGCTGTGCGCTCAGGACGCGCACCTCTTCGACAGCTCGGTACGGGAGAACCTCCTGCTCGCGCGGAAGGACGCGAGCGAGGCGGAGGTGCGCGACGCGCTCGCCGGGGCGCGCCTGCTCGACTGGGTCGACGGGTTGCCCGAGGGCCTGGACACGCTGATCGGCGAGCACGGCGCGCGGCTGTCGGGCGGCCAGCGGCAGCGGCTCGCACTCGCCCGTGTCCTGCTCGCGGACTTCCCCGTCCTCGTCCTCGACGAGCCCGCGGAACATCTCGACCTGCCGACGGCCGACGCGCTCACCGCGGACCTGCTGGCCGCCACCGAGGGGCGTACGACGCTGCTGATCACCCACCGGCTGGCCGGACTCGACGCGGTCGACGAGGTGATCGTGCTGGCCCAGGGGCGGGTGGTCCAGCGCGGTGCGTACGCGGAGCTGGCGGCGGTGGCGGGACCGCTCCGGGAGATGGTGGAGCGGGAGGCGCAGGGAGATCTGCTGGGACAGCGGACGGGACATCAGGGAACGGCGGCCTTGGCCCAGGCGTAGGAGCGTTGCCACGACCGGCCTCAGGGGTCGCCTCGGCAGACCTCAGGGGTGAAGGCCCCGGACACCGCCCGGACGAGGGATGTCCTGGACCATTCGTGGTCGTCCGTTCCCCCAGCCGTACGACCTGAGCAGGACGCCGTGCCGCGCGTGGGCAACGATCGCTGACATGCGCTCACCTCGTCGCAGTCCGCTGCATGTTCCGGTGTTCCTGTGCGCGGTCGCCCTGCTCCTGGCGCGGCCCGCCGCCGCCGACGGCGGGTCGGGCGGCGGTGAGGCGGACTCCGGTGTCAGCGCCCGGGTGGTGCGGCTGTACGAGGACGCCGCCGCGGCGACGCAACGGTACGAGGCGGTGCACCGGGAAGCCGAGAAGCAGCTCGCCGAGGCCCGGCGCTCGCAGCGGCTCCTCGCCCGGGAGCAGAAGCGCATCGCGGGCCTGCACGACGACCTCGGCCGGATCGCGCGCGCCCAGTACCGGCAGGTCGGCGGGGTTCCGTACGCGGCGCAGATCATCCTCGCCGACACTCCGGAGGAACTGATGCGCAGTCAGCATGTGTTCTCGCAGGCGAACCTCGCGGTGGAGACCATGGCCGCCAAGAGCCGCCGGGCGGAGTCCCGGCTCGCCGCGGACCGGGCGCGGTCGTCCGCGCTCTGGCGGGACCTGGAGAAGCGGAACCGCAAGCTGGCCGGGATGAAGAAGGCCATCCAGGCGAAGCTGGACGAGGCGCGCCGGGTGCTCCAGAAGCAGGCCGACGCCTCCGCCGCCGCGGGGACATGCCGCAGCGCCGTCCGCCTGGACGAGGCGTCCCCGAGGACCGGGCGCCCCTGGGTCGCACCGGTACGGGAGTATCGCCTCTCCGCGCCCTTCGGCAGCGGCGGCACTCACTGGGCGAACCGGCACACCGGCCAGGACTTCGCGGTGCCGATCGGGACACCGGTGCGGGCGGTCGGGGCGGGCAAGGTGGTGAAGGTGACCTGCGGGGGCGCGTTCGGCATGGAGGTCGTGATCGAGCACCCGGGCGGGTACTGCACGCAGTACGCCCATCTCGCCGCCGTCACGGTCAACCAGGGCGACCGGGTGGCCACCGGGCAGTGGATCGCCCAGTCGGGCACGACGGGCAACTCCACCGGTCCGCATCTGCACTTCGAGGTACGGGTCACCCCGCAACTGGGGTCGGGCATCGACCCGGTGCCCTGGCTGACGGCGCGGGGCGTGAAGTTGTAAGGGAACCGCCCCGCCCCGGCTCGCTCGGCGAGCCCTACAGCCGCTCGGCGAGGATCCGTTCGATCACCACGGCGACCCCGTCGTCGTTGTTGGCGACGGTCTGCCCGGACGCCGCGGCCAGCGCGTCCGGGTGCGCGTTGCCCATCGCGTACGACCGGCCGGCCCAGGTGAGCATCTCCACGTCGTTGGGCATGTCGCCGAAGGCGACGACCTCCTCCTGGGAGATGCCGCGCTCGGCGCAGCACAGCGCGAGCGTGCTCGCCTTGGAGACGCCGGGGCCGCTGATCTCCAGCAGCGCGCTGGGGCTGGAGCGGGTGATGCTGGCGCGGTCGCCGACGGCCAGCCGGGCCAGCGTGAGGAAGGCGTCCGGGTCCAGCTCGGGGTGGTACGCGAGGATCTTGAGCACGGGATGGTGGGCGCCCGGGGCGTCTCCCGCCAGCAGTTCCTCGGCGGGGGCGCGGAGATCGGGGGTCTCCATGAGGAGCTTCGGGTAGGCCGGCTCCTGGTAGAAGCCGTAGGTCTGCTCGACGGCGTAGGTCGTGCCCGGCGCCGCGTCCCGCAGGAGGCCCACGGTGTCGAGGGCGTTCTCCCGGGCCAGCTCCCGGACCTTGACGAAGCGGTGGGCGCCGGGGCCGCCGTGCAGGTCGACGACGGCCGCGCCGTTGCCGCAGATCGCCAGGCCGTGCCCGTGGACATGGTCGCTGACGATCTCCATCCAGCGCGCGGGGCGGCCGGTGACGAAGAACACCTCGATTCCGGCCTCCTCGGCGGCGGCCAGCGCGGCGACCGTGCGCGCGGAGACCGACTTGTCGTCCCGGAGGAGGGTGCCGTCGAGATCCGTCGCGATCAGCCGGGGCGCGACGGTGCTGGTGGGGGTCTCGGGCTCTCGGGTCGCTGAGGTCACGGGCCCATTCTGGCGCATATGCCCGCACGGGCGTGCGGGAGTCCGCACATCTGAGTGGTGACGCTCCTCACCAGAAGCGTCACGTCCCGTCATGATCAAGCGACCTTCCGCACGATCGGTCCGCGACGCCCGGACCCCTGCCACGATCAGCCGAGCTGCGCCAGGGCCTCCATGGCGATCTGCTCGAAGACCTTCTCGTCCGCCGCGAAGTCCGAGTCGGGGATGGGCCAGTGGATCACGAGGTCGGTGAAGCCCAGCTCCGCGTGTCGCCCGGCGAAGTCCACGAACGCGTCGAGGGACTCCATCGGACGGCCACGGTCCGGGGTGAAGCCGGTGAGCAGGATCTTGTCCAGTTCCGCCGCCTCACGGCCCACCGCGGCGCACGCGTCGGCCAGCCTCTCGGTCTGTGCGCGCAGGGCCAGCCGGGACTGCTCGGGGGTCCCGTGCTCGTACAGCTTCGGGTCGCCGGTCGTCACCCACGCCTGGCCGTGGCGCGCGGCGAGCGCCAGGCCGCGCGGGCCGGTCGCGGCCACCGCGAACGGCAGCCGGGGGCGCTGGACGCACCCGGGGATGGTGCGCGCCTCGTGCGCGGAGTAGTGGTCGCCCTGGTACGAGACGGAGTCCTCGGTGAGCAACCGGTCGAGCAGCGGGACGAACTCGCCGAACCGGTCGGCGCGCTCGCGCGGGCTCCAGGGGTCCTGGCCGAGCACGGTGGCGTCGAAGCCGGTGCCGCCCGCGCCGATGCCCAGGGTGATCCGGCCGCCGGAGATGTCGTCGAGCGAGATCAGCTCCTTGGCGAGGGTGACCGGGTGCCGGAAGTTCGGCGAGGTCACCAGGGTGCCGAGACGCAGTCGCTCGGTGACGCCGGCCGCGGCCGTCAGCGTCGGCACGGCGCCGAACCAGGGGCCGTCGCGGAAGGACCGCCACGACAGATGGTCGTAGGTGAACGCGGTGTGGAAGCCCAGCTGTTCCGCACGCTGCCATGCGGAACGCCCGCCCTCGTGCCAGCGGACGTACGGCAGGATCACGGTGCTCAGACGCAGACTCATGCTCCGAGCGTACGGGGGCGCTCAGTGCGGTTCCGAGAACCGCAGGTAGCGCGGCGGCACGGCCTCGGTCAGCCACACCCCGTTCGCGCTGACGCGGAAGACATGCCCGTCGCGCCGCATGGCACCGGCGTCCACGGCCAGGACGACCGGGCGACCGCGGCGGGCACCCACGCGGGTGGCGGTCTCGCGGTCCGGCGAGAGGTGCACATCGTGCCGGTTCATGGGCCTGAGCCCCTCCGCGCGGATCGCGTCCAGATGGCGGGCCACGGTCCCGTGGTAGAGGTGGGCGGGCGGGGTCGCCGGGGGCAGCCCGAGGTCGATCTCGATGCTGTGGCCCTGGCTGGCGCGGATGCGGGTGCCCTCGATCGCGAAGCGCTTCTTGTCATTGGTGGCGACCACATGGTCCAGCTCGGCGCGCGTGATGCGGAAGCCGTGCGCGCCCGCCGCGGTGAGCAGGGCGTCGATCTCGACCCAGCCGCCCTCGTCCGGCGTGAGCCCGATCCGCTCGGGCTGGTGCCGCAGGTGTTTCGAGAGGTACTTCGACACCTTCACGGTGCGTCTCTCGTCGTTTCCTTCCTTCATCCCTCCAGCGTGCGGGAGAGACACGGATCACGCACCTGAATTGGATTCCGATGTTTGATCCACAAGCAAGTGCGGTTATCCACAGGCAGATTGACGATTCTGTGGACAACTCAGCGCCGAGCTGGGGATGTTGGGCACCGATCGGACGCCGTACGGAGTCATGTAGCTGACAAGTGCACGCCGTACAGCGCCTGTTCGTCGCCCGTTCGTCACAGGGGCGGACGCAGCCGTGCGACCGCGCGCAGCACCCGAGGGGCGAAGCGGGACATCAGCAGGGCGCCGCGCGCCTCCGGGGTGACCGGCACCACGGCCTGATCGCGCGCGACGGCGCGCAGGATCGCCTCCGCGACCTTCTCCGGCGGATACCCGCGCCGCCCGTACAGCCGCGTCACCTTCTTCTGGAGGCGCCTCTCCTCCCCGTGGCTCACGCCCGCGAAGCGAGCGGTCGACGTGATGTTCGTGTGGACGAAGCCGGGGCAGACCGCCGACACCCCGATGCCCCGCTCCGCGAACTCCGCGCGCAGACACTGGCTGAGCATCAGGACCGCCGCCTTGGAAGTGCTGTAGGCGGGCAGCGCCCGCGAGGGCTGGTACGCCGCCGCCGACGCGGTGTTGACGATATGGCCGCCCTGGCCGCGCTCGGCCATCTGCCGCCCGAAGACCCGGCAGCCGTGGATGACACCCCACAGATTGACGTCGAGGACCTTGCGCCAGTCCTCGGCGGTCGTGTCCAGGAAGGAGCCGGAGAACCCGATCCCGGCGTTGTTCACGAGCACGTCCACCACCCCGTACTCGGCGGCGACCTTCTCGGCGAGCTTCTCCATGGCCTGCTCGTCGGTGACGTCGACCGTCTCGGCCCAGGCCTGCGGGGCACCGCTCAGCCAGGCCGTCTCCGCCGTCCGGGTCACGCCCTCGGCGTCCCGGTCGACGGCCACCACGCGCGCGCCGGCCTCGGCGAACGCGATCGCCGTGGCCCGCCCTATGCCGCTGGCCGCCCCGGTGACCAGCACCAGTCGGCCGCCGAACTGTTCCGCGTACCGCCCGCTCGCCGTGGACGGCGCGGGCCGGCCGCCGTCCACGGCGGTCACGAACTCCCTGATCCATGCCGCCAGTTGATCGGGCCGGGTGCGCGGGATCCAGTGGCCCGCGGTCAGCGTGCGCCGCGTCAGCTGCGGGGCCCACCGCTCCAGGTCGTCGTAGAGCCGCTCCGACAGGAAGGTGTCCCCCAGGGGCGTGATGAGCTGCACGGGCGCGTGCGCGTACGCGTCGGGGCGCGGACGGTTCAGCCGCGGCCGTACGTTGTCGCGGTACAGCCAGGCGCCATGGGCCGCGTCCGTGCGCAGCGACGGGGTCGGGTAGCCGTCGGCGGGCACCTTCTCGACGCGTTGCAGGATCTTGGGCCAGCGCTTGCCGAGCGGGCCGCGCCACGCGAGCTCCGGCAGGACCGGGGTGTGCAGCAGGTAGACGTACCAGGACTTGGCGCCCTGGCCGAGCACCTGACCCACCCGGCGCGGGGTGGGCCTGCGGACCCGCTCCTTGATCCAGTGGCCGAAGTGGTCCAGGGACGGCCCGGACATCGAGGTGAAGGACGCGATCCGGCCCTTGGTGCGCGCGACCGTGACGAACTCCCACGCCTGCACCGAGCCCCAGTCGTGCCCCACCAGGTGCACCGGCCGGTCGGGGCTGACCGCGTCCGCGACCGCCAGGAAGTCGTCCGTCAGCTTCCGCAGCGTGAACCCGCCGCGCAGCGGCTTCGGCGCCGTCGAGCCGCCATGGCCGCGGACGTCGTACAGCACGACGTGGAAGTGCTCGGCGAGGCGGACGGCCACCTCGGACCAGACCTCCTTGCTGTCCGGATAGCCGTGTACCAGGACGACCGTCGGCCGCGCCGGGTCCCCCAACTCGGCCACGCACAGCTCGATGCCGCCCGTACGCACCTGGCGCTCGCGCGCCCCCACGACCGTCACTTGTCCTCCACCCAGTGCCGTACCGCCGTGAACACCCGCTGTTCAGGCGGGAGGTCGCCCGTCACCGCCGTCGTCATGCCCTCGCCCGCCCGTCCGCGGCGACCGCGGTGAGGCTGCGGTGATGACTGCGGTACGTGCTCGTAACGTGACACCCGCGAATCTCGCAGTTGTTAGAGCGCGCGTCAATAGACCTGCCCGTGCCTGTGGACAACCCTGTCGGCGACCCCGCTGCCGACCCGCCGTGTTCGACCTCAGGGGGACCCCTAGGGACTCGTACGCCTGGAGTCTGATGCCAAGACTGCTCTGCGGTCTGACGACGTGCGGGGCCCGGCTCACTACCGTCGAGGACGTGACTGTGATCGCGACCGAAAGCCTGAGCAAGCGGTTCCCGAAGGTGACCGCGCTTGATCGGCTCTCCGTGGACGTCGGACCCGGTGTGACGGGGCTCGTCGGTGCCAATGGGGCCGGCAAGTCCACCCTGATCAAGATCCTGCTGGGGCTGTCCCCCGCCACCGAGGGCCGGGCCGAGGTGCTCGGGCTCGACGTCGCCCGTGAGGGCGGCGCCATCCGTGAGCGCGTGGGGTACATGCCGGAGCACGACTGCCTGCCGCCCGACGTGTCGGCGACCGAGTTCGTCGTCCATATGGCGCGCATGTCCGGGCTGCCGCCGACGGCCGCCCGTGAGCGCACCGCGGACACGCTGCGGCACGTCGGCCTGTACGAGGAGCGCTACCGCCCCATCGGCGGCTACTCCACCGGCATGAAGCAGCGCGTGAAGCTCGCCCAGGCCCTGGTCCACGACCCGCAGTTGGTCTTCCTGGACGAGCCGACCAACGGCCTCGACCCGGTCGGCCGCGACGAGATGCTCGGCCTGATCCGCCGTATCCACACGGACTTCGGGATCTCGGTTCTGGTCACGTCCCATCTGCTGGGCGAACTGGAGCGCACCTGCGACCACGTCGTGATCGTCGACGGCGGCAAGCTGCTGCGCTCCAGCTCCACCCGGGACTTCACGCAGAACACCACGACCCTCGCGATCGAGGTCACCGACACCGACGACCACCCGGACGGCACCCGCGCGGTGCGTGACGCGCTCCACGCGCGCGGGGTGACCACACACGACGGCAGCGGACTCCCGGGTGCCGGACACATCCTGCTGCTCACCGCGGAAGGCGACCAGACGTACGACCTCGTACGGGACGTCGTCACCGACCTGGGCCTCGGCCTGGTCCGCATGGAGCAGCGCAGGCACCACATCGCCGAGGTCTTCAAGGACGGCGACGAGCAGCGCAAGGAGGCGGCCGTCCATGGCGGTTGAGCAGCCCGCGGCCCGCGAGGCCGAACAGACCCGGATCCACAACATCGGCTACCGCTCCTACGACGGCCCGCGCCTGGGACGCGCGTACGCCCGCCGCTCGCTCTACTCGCAGTCCCTGCGCGGCGCCTACGGCCTCGGCCGCTCGGTCAAGTCCAAGGTGCTGCCGATGCTGCTGTTCGTGGTGATGTGCGCGCCCGCGCTGATCATGGTGGCGGTCGCGGTCGCCACCAAGGCGAAGGACCTCCCGCTCGAGTACACGCGCTACGCGATCTTCATGCAGGCCCTCATCGGCCTGTACGTCGCCGCGCAGGCGCCCCAGTCGGTGTCGCGCGACCTGCGCTTCAAGACGGTGCCGCTGTACTTCTCGCGCCCCATCGAGACCGTCGACTACGTGCGCGCCAAGTACGCGGCCCTGGCCTCCGCCATGTTCATCCTGACGGCCGCACCGCTGCTGATCCTCTACGTGGGCGCGCTGCTGGCCAAGCTGAACTTCGGCCATCAGACGAAGGGATTCGCCGAGGGAATGGTCTCCGTGGCCCTGCTGTCCCTGCTGTTCTCCGGAATCAGCCTGGTCATCGCGGCGACCACCCCGCGGCGCGGCTTCGGCATCGCGGCCGTCATCGCCGTCCTGACCATCTCCTACGCGGCCGTCTCCGCCGTCCAGGCCATCGCCGACGCCCACTCCGGCAACTCCGCGGCGCTGGTGTGGTCGGGTCTCTTCTCGCCCGTCACGCTCATCGACGGGGTGCAGACCGCCTTCCTGGGCGCGAGTTCCTCCTTCCCCGGCGGGCAGGGCCCCTCGGCCGCGCAGGGAGTCGTCTTCCTCCTCGTCGTCCTGGGGCTCATCGCGGGCAGCTACGGCCTGCTGGCGCGCCGCTACCGAAAGGCCGGACTGTGACAACGCTCACCATCGACCATGTCTCGCGCTGGTTCGGCAACGTGGTCGCCGTCAACGACGTCACGATGACGGTCGGCCCCGGCGTCACCGGCCTGCTGGGCCCGAACGGCGCGGGCAAGTCCACCCTCATCAACATGATGGGCGGCTTCCTCGCACCCTCCACGGGCTCCGTCACCCTCGACGGAGAGCCCGTGTGGCGCAACGAGCGGATCTACCGGCACATCGGCGTCGTGCCCGAGCGCGAGGCGATGTACGACGTCCTCACCGGACGCGAATTCGTCGTCGCCAACGCCGAGTTGCACGGGCTGGACGCCAAGGCGGCCCAACGCGCGCTCGCCACCGTCGAGATGGAGTACGCGCAGGACCGGAAGATCTCCACGTACTCCAAGGGCATGCGCCAGCGCGTGAAGATGGCGTCCGCCCTGGTGCACGACCCGTCCCTGCTGCTGCTCGACGAGCCCTTCAACGGCATGGACCCGCGCCAGCGTATGCAGCTCATGGACCTGCTGCGGCGCATGGGCGCCGAGGGACGCACGGTGCTGTTCTCGTCCCACATCCTCGAAGAGGTCGAGCAACTCGCCTCGCACATCGAGGTGATCGTCGCCGGACGGCACGCGGCGAGCGGCGACTTCCGCAAGATCCGCCGTCTGATGACCGACCGGCCGCACCGCTATCTGGTGCGCTCCAGCGACGACCGGGCGCTCGCGGCGGCACTCATCGCGGACCCGTCGACCGCGGGCATCGAGGTGGACCTCGCGGAGGGCGCGCTGCGCGTCCAGGCGGTCGACTTCGGCCGGTTCACCACTCTGCTGCCGAAGGTCGCGCGCGAGCACGGCATCCGGCTGCTCACGGTCTCGCCGTCGGACGAGTCCCTCGAGTCCGTCTTCTCGTATCTGGTCGCGGCGTAGGAGGCCGAAGATGTACGACCCCACAGTCGCCCGGCTCACCTACCGGGGGCTCCTCGGCCGCCGCCGGGCCCTCATCCTCGGCGCGCTGCCCGCCCTGCTGCTCGTGCTCTCCATCGTCGTACGGACCCTGACCGGCGCCGACGACCAGGTGGCCCACGACCTCCTCGGCGGGTTCGCGCTCGCCACGATGGTGCCGATCATCGGCGTCATCGCGGGCACCGGCGCCATCGGCCCCGAGATCGACGACGGCTCGGTGGTGTATCTGCTGGCCAAGCCGGTGAAGCGGCCCACGATCATCGTCACCAAGCTGATCGTCGCGATCGCGGTCACCATGGCGTTCTCGGCCCTGCCGACGCTCGTCGCGGGCCTGATCCTCAACGGCAACGGCCAGCAGATCGCCGTCGCGTACACGGTCGCGGCCCTGGTCGCCTCCATCGCGTACGCCGCCCTGTTCCTGCTGCTCGGCACGGTCAGCCGGCACGCGGTGGTCTTCGGCCTGGTCTACGCGCTGATCTGGGAGGCGCTCTTCGGATCGCTGGTCTCCGGCGCGCGCACCCTCAGCGTCCAGCAGTGGTCGCTCGCCGTGGCCCACAAGGTCTCCGACAGCGCCCTCGTCACCTCCGACGTCAGTCTGACCACCGGGGTGGTGCTCCTGGTCGTGGTGACCGTGGCCGCCACCTGGTACGCGGGACAGAAGCTGCGGACGCTGACGCTGGCGGGCGAGGAGTGACCGACCGCGCGTGACCGCGCGCGTCCGTCGGCCTTCTTGACCGTGGCTTCATCTCCGCCCGCGCACACTGGAACGGGGGATGCGCAGTGGAAAGGAACAACGGGGATGACAGCGCAGACACCGCAGGGAGAAGGCGGTCCGGCCGAGAGCGGGGGCGACTGGGACGGCGTCGTGTTCGACGAGGACTTCATACGGTCCGCGGCGAACACGGAGCCGTCCGCGCGCGCCCGGATGCTGACCGCGCGCTGGCGGCGGGAGGCCCCCGACCCGCAGCCGTGGCGCTCCGACGAGCCGCCCGCCGGCTGGTTCTTCAGCAAGGCCCGCCGCCGCAGATGGCGCCGCCGGTAACGGCCGACCGCGCCCGGCCCGCGACCGCGGGGATATTCAGTGGCGCCCGATCCGGCGGACGGGGCACAGTGGTCACGTCCACGACGCCGGATCGAGTCGGCGCCACCGTCTGGGAGAGGAGCTGGGCGATGTCCCTGCACGACAGTACGCCGAGCTCCCGACAGGGCAGTCCGCGGCAGACTCCGGAGTAGTCAGCTCCGTCGAGCCCGCCCGCAGGAACTGCCCGGGGCGGCCGCTTCGAGCGCGCGATCCACATCGCGCGGGCCGCCCACCCGGAGGATTGGCCGAGTGGTAAGGCACCGGCTTGCTAAGCCGTGGTCGGGGTCATCCCCCGCGCGCGTTCGATCCGCGCATCCTCCGCGAGACACCACTACCCGAGCAGTCAGCCCTGTCCGAGCAGTCCTTCCAGGACGACGGCGATCCCGTCGTCGTCGTGGGAGAGCGTCACCTCGTCCGCGACCGTCTTCAGGTCCTCATGGGCATCGGCCATGGCCACCCCGCGGGCGGCCCACGTGAACATGGGGATGTCGTTGGGCATGTCGCCGAAGGCGATCGTGTCCGCGGCCTTCAGCCCCAGCCGACGGGCCGCCAACGACAGACCCGTCGCCTTGGTCAGGCCGAGCGGAAGGATCTCCACGATCCCCTCGCCCGCCATCGTCACGCCGACCAGGCCCCCGGCCGCCTGCCGCGCCGCCTCGGTCAGTTCGTCGTCGCTCAGCGTCGGGTGCTGGACGTACACCTTGTTCAGCGGCGCCGACCACAGCTCCGCCGGGTCCGTGACCGGGCGGTACGGAAGCGGCCAGCCGTCGATCCGGTAGCCGGGGCCGACCAGGACCTCGCCGTCCAGCCCGTCCCTCCCGGCGGCCAGCAGCAGCGGACCCACCTCGGCCTCTATCTTCGCCAGCGCGAGGCCCGCGAGCTGCCGGTCCAGCGTCAGCGACGTCAGCAGCCGGTGCTCCCCCGCGTCGTAGACCTGCGCCCCCTGACCGCAGACCGCGAGGCCCCGGTAGCCGAGGTCGTCGAGGACATGCCGCGTCCAGGGGACCGCGCGCCCGGTGACGACGATATGGGCGGCGCCCGCCGCGGTGGCCGCGGCGAGCGCCTCACGGGTGCGCTCCGAGATGGTCCCGTCGGAGCGCAGAAGCGTTCCGTCGAGGTCGGTCGCGATCAGTGGGTAGGGGAATCCGGCGGGCTTGCCCGTGCTCACTTGGCCACGGGCTCCAGCAGCTCCCGGCCGCCCAGGTAGGGGCGCAGCACCTCGGGCACCCGTACGGAGCCGTCGGCGAGCTGGTGGTTCTCCAGGATCGCCACGATCGTGCGCGGCACGGCGCACAGCGTGCCGTTCAGCGTCGACAGCGGCTGCACCTTCTTGCCGTCCCGCATACGGACCGACAGACGGCGGGCCTGGAAGCCGTCGCAGTTGGACGTCGAGGTCAGCTCGCGGTACTTGCCCTGGGTCGGGATCCACGCCTCGCAGTCGTACTTGCGGGACGCCGACGCGCCGAGGTCGCCCGTCGCCACGTCGATGACCTGGAACGGCAGTTCAAGCGCGGTCAGCCACTGCTTCTCCCACTCCAGGAGCCGCTGGTGCTCGTTCTCGGCGTCCTCGGGGGCGACGAACGAGAACATCTCGATCTTGTCGAACTGGTGCACACGGAAGATGCCCCGCGTGTCCTTGCCGTACGTACCGGCCTCACGGCGGAAGCACGGCGAGAAGCCCGCGTAGCGCAGCGGCAGCTTCTCCGCGTCGAGGATCTCGTCCATGTGGTACGCCGCGAGAGGGACCTCGGAGGTACCGACCAGATAGAAGTCGTCCTTGTCCAGGTGGTACACGTTCTCGGCGGCCTGGCCGAGGAAGCCCGTGCCCTCCATGGCGCGCGACCGGACCAGGGCCGGGGGCAGCATCGGGGTGAACCCGGCGGCCACGGCCTGCGCCATCGCCGCGTTGACGAGCGCCATCTCCAGCAGGGCGCCGATACCGGTCAGGTAGTAGAAGCGCGAGCCGGAGACCTTCGCGCCGCGCTCGACGTCGATCGCGCCGAGCGCCTCGCCGAGCTCCAGGTGGTCCTTGGGCTCGAAGCCCTCGGCGCCGAAGTCGCGGATGGTGCCGTGCGTCTCCAGGACGACGAAGTCCTCTTCGCCGCCGATCGGGACGTCCGGGTGCACCACGTTGCCGAGCTGGAGCAGGAGGCGGCGGGTCTCCTCGTCGGCCTCGTGCTGCTCGGCGTCGGCGGCCTTGACGTCGGCGGCGAGCCGGCTCGCCTTCTGCAGCAGTTCGGCCTTCTCGTCACCCGAGGCCTTGGGGATCAGCTTGCCGAGCGCCTTCTGCTCGGAACGAAGCTCGTCGAAGCGGACGCCGGACGACCTGCGCCGCTCGTCGGCGGAGAGGAGGGCGTCGACGAGCGCGACGTCCTCACCACGGGCGCGCTGGGAGGCGCGAACACGGTCGGGGTCCTCACGGAGCAGGCGAAGGTCAATCACCCCTCAAGGCTACCGGTGTCACGTTCCGGCCCACGACACAGTATTTGGATCCGCGGTCCGTGAGCCGTCATGAAGGAATGACGCTGCGTGTCAATTACCCGGCCGGTGCTTCTCGGGAGGGGCAGCCCGGCGGTCGCCGGTTGACTCGACTTCCTTGCGCGGAAGGGGACTTGGGGCGCGCTTGTCCACAGGCATCCACAGCTTCGCAGAGTTATCCACAGGCTGTGTGGAAGGTCTGTGGATGCCGGAGGTGATCATTCCGAATGTCGCGAGCGAACAGAGGATTTCCCGGTCCAAACCCGCACTACACACTCTTTCGGGCGGAAAGGGTTCGCTTCAAAGGGTGGGTCGAAAGAAACAAGTGGACAACTGTGACGGATGTGGCGGTGGACCGGGGGTGGATGCGCGGTGCGGGTTCCCGGCATCCGCCGCGCAATGGTGTCGACTTGTCCCCAGATCGAGAAGCTGACCTGTGGATAACCTGGGTGGGTGGTGAAAATCCGCAGGTAGGACAGGACGATATGACCGGCCCTCCCACAAGCGCTCAGGGCTCCGGGAGAACCGGCCTCTAGAACCGGCCGTCCTGGCAGCGCGCCACCCAGTCCGCCGCGCTCATGAACGTGTCGTCCGACGTACCCGGATGCAGCGCCCGGACATCGGCCGGCGTGATGTCCGCGCGCGGATACGAGCCGAGGAAGCGCACCTCCCGGCAGATCCGCTTGAGCCCCATCAGGGCCTCGGCGACCCGGCGGTCGGAGATATGACCCTCGGCGTCGATGCAGAAGCAGTAGTTCCCGATGCCCGCCCCCGTCGGGCGGGACTGCAGCAGCATCAGGTTGACGCCCCGTACGGCGAACTCGCCCAGCAGATCGCGCAGGCCACCGGGGTGGTCGGTGCGCTGCCACAGGACGACGGAGGTCTTGTCCGCGCCGGTCGGTGCCGCCGGTCGGGCCGGACGGCCGACGAGGACGAACCGGGTCTGCGCGTTCTCCGCGTCGTGGATGTTCGTCTCCAGCGGCACGAGGCCGTAGCGCGCGGCGGCGAACTCGCCCGCGAACGCGGCGTCGTAGCGCCCCTCCTGGACCAGGCGGGCGCCGTCCGCGTTGGACGCGGCCGACTCCCAGACCGCGTCCGGGAGGTTGGCCTTCAGCCAGTTGCGCACCTGGGGCTGCGCGGCCGGGTGCGCGGTGACGGTCTTGATCTCCGAGAGCGCGGTGCCGGGCCGGACCAGGAGCGCGAAGGTGATCGAGAGGAGCACCTCGCGGTAGATCATCAGCGGCTCGCCCGCGACCAGTTCGTCGAGCGTGGTCGTGATGCCGCCCTCCACCGAGTTCTCGATCGGTACGAAGGCGGCCTCGGCCTCGCCGCTGCGGACGGCGTCGAGGGCCGCGGGGATCGAGACCATGGGGACGAGTTCCCGGGTCGCCGCCTCCGGCAGCGTACGGAGCGCCACCTCGGTGAAGGTGCCCTCGGGGCCGAGATACGCATAGCTGGCTGGCATGGCCTCACCCTAATGCGCGGGACCGGACCGGGCCCGCGCTCCAGGACGCCATGGCCCCTGCGGGGGACACGCGCGCCCGCTCACCCCTCCAGCAGCCGCTGCCCCACGTACTCTCCCTTCGCGGCCCCGCCCGGCACCGCGAACAGACCGCTCGCCTCATGGCGGATGTACTGCGACAGCGCGTCCCCCCGGTCGAGCTTGCGCTGCACCGGTACGAAGCCGCGCAACGGATCCGCCTGCCAGCAGATGAACAGCAGCCCCGCGTCGGGCGTCCCGTCCGCGGCGATGCCGTCGTGGTACGAGAAGGGGCGGCGGAGCATCGCGGCGCCGCCGTTCTGGTCGGGCCGGGTGATGCGCGCGTGCGCGTTGAGCGGCACGACCAGCTTGCCGTCGCGGCCGGTCTTCTCCAGGTCCATGGCGGTCGTCTCGGTGCCGCCGCTGAGCGGTGCCCCGGTGGACTTGCGGCGCCCGATGACCTCCTCCTGGGCCGGGAGCGCGAGCTTCTCCCAGTCGTCGAGGAGCATGCGGATCCGGCGTACGACGGCATACGAACCGTTCGCCATCCAGGCCGGTTCGCCCTCGGCGGCCACGAAGATACGCCGGTCGAAGTCGGCGTCGTCCGGCTTCGGGTTGTTCGTCCCGTCGACCTGGCCCATCAGATTGCGCGCCGTCATGGGCCGCACGGTCGCGCCCGGTGAGCGGTTGAAGCCGTTCATCTGCCAGCGGATCCGGGCGGCTCTCCCGGCGTCCTTCTGGATCGCGCGCAGGGCGTGGAAGGCGACCAGCGCGTCGTTGGCGCCGATCTGCACCCAGAGGTCTCCGTTGCTGCGGGACGCGTCGAGCCGGTCGGAGGAGAAGGCGGGCAGCGGGTCCAGGGCGGCGGGGCGCTGCTTCTGAAGTCCCGTACGGGAGAAGAAGCTGTTCCCGAACCCGAAGGTGATCGTCAGGGACGACGGTCCGGCGTCCCGGGCGACATCGGTGTCGTCGTGCGGGGCGCCCTCGCCCGCCATCAGCCGCTCGGCGGTCGCCGACCAGCGGCGCAGCAGCGCGGCGGCCTCCTTGCGGCCCGCGCCCGACGCCAGGTCGAAGGCGACGACATGGCCGCGGGACTGGAGGGCGTCGGTGATCCCGGCCTGATGTTTCCCGTGAAACATCGCCCGGTCCGCGCCGAGCGAGGCCAGCGGTGTTGTGGCCTTCTCGGACGGCGCGGCGGCGTATCCGGTGGCCCCGCCGACGGCCCCGAGCGCGAGCCCGGTGGCGCCTGCGGTCCCGAGGAGCCGCCGCCGCGAGATCCCCGCCGCAGGGGTGGAGCGGTCGGCCTCGGCGGCCGTCGGAGCGTCGGGGACGGAACCGGCGTCCTCGGCGCCTTCGGCCGGGCGACGGCCCCGGCCCTGCTGAGAGGGGACGCTCTCGCGGGACGCGCGGGGCGTGGTCTGGTCAGCCATGGTGATTCAGCCGATCTTCGCGTTCTTGTTCACGGTCACTTGGTCGATGTCGGAGGTGCGGACGGTCACCGCGATCTCCCAGTCGCCCGCCATGGGGATCTGCACACCGCTCTTCGACCAGTGACCGGTGGTGATGTGTTCGGGGGTGATGGGCAGGGGGCCGATGCCCTTCGCCTTGAGCGTGAAGGCGATCTTCACCTCGGGGACGTCGAAGGCCTTGCCGTTCGGCCGCACCACGAAGACATGCAGGTCGTTGCCGCCCACGCGGGCCGGGTCCAGGGTGAGGTCCACCGTGCCCTTGCCGTTCTGGCCGCCCGTGTCGAAGGGGAGGCGCAGCGACACGGGACCCGAGGCCTGCGCGGTGGCGGGGGTGGCCGCCCTGACCGCCTCCTCGGTGCGTCCCGGTTCGGTGCTCGTCAGCACGGTGGTGACGGCGAGCAGGACGACCGCGACGCCCGCCTCGGCGAGTACGGAACGGCGCAGTCCGGAGCGGAGCGGGTCGGCGTCCCGGAGTTGCTTGGTGCGTGCCGCGGCCATGGCGGCCTGCTGCCGGGCCAGTTGGGCGGCGCGCCGGGGATCACGGGAGCCCGAGGCCCCGCCCTTAGGCCGGGCCTTGGCCGCCGCCGGCGCCGACTTGGGGCGTGCCACCTGCGCCGGTTGCTGCGCGAGCTGTGCCGTCCAGCGCCGGGAGATCCGGGCGATGCCGACGAGGACGGCGATCAGGCCGACCTTCGCGAGCAGGAGCTGTCCGTACGTCGTCCCGGTCAGCGCCGACCACGAGCCGACCTGGCGCCACGACTGGTAGATCCCGGTCGCGGCAAGGACGATCACGCTGGTGAACGCGACCTGCGAGAAGCGCCGTACGGCCACCGCGTCGATCGACGGTCCCCGGTACAGCGCCACCAGCAGGGCCGTGAGCCCGCCCAGCCAGGTGGCGACCGCCAGCAGATGCAGGACGTCGACCGGCATGGCGACACCGGCCTGGATCCCCGTCGAGGCGTGCTCGGCCACCGCCCAGGTCGTCGCGATACCGGCCGCGACGGCCGTGCCGCCGAGGGCGAGTCCGAGGGTGAGGTCCCGCTGCTCGACGGTCCCGGAGGCCTCCGCGTCCCGCTTCGCGTACGCCCCGAAGAGCACCGCGAGGAACAGGGCCGCCACCGCGAGCAGCAGCAGCCGGGAGACGAGCGCCGCCCCGGACTTGGTCTCCAGGACCTGTCCGAGCAGGGACAGATCGAAGACGTCGGCCGCCTTCCCTGAACCGGTGTACGAGCCGCGCAGCAGCAACAGCGCGAGCGTCGCCGCGGTGAGCGCCACCCACCCGCCGGCCACGAGCCGTTGCACCGCCCGCACCCCGGCGCCCCGCGGCCAGCAGGCCAGGACGAAGGCCGCGCCGCCGACCAGGACGATGAACCCCGCGTACGCGACGTACCGCGCGAGCCCGTAGAGCCCGCCGACGACTCCGCCGCCCACGGCCTGACCGGAGGCCTGGACCGTGGTCGCGGAGGGGGCGCCGATGGAGAACGTGAAGGCGCCCGCCACCGGATGGCTGTCCGCGGAGACCACCTGGTACGTGACCGTGTAGGTGCCGTCGGACAGCCCCGCGCGCAGCTTCACGCCGTACGTCGTCCCCTTCAGGGCGACCGGCTTGCCCGTGTCGACGCGCCCTCCCTTCGGGTCGAGGACCCGCAGCGAGCTGTCGGAGAACGCGACCTGCTCGGAGAAGGTGAGCGAGATCTGGGCGGGCGCCGTGTCGACCACCGCTCCCTGTGCGGGGTCGCTGCCCGTCAGCGCGGCGTGCGCGGAGGCGGGGGCGGCCCCGCCCAGCAGCGCGCCCGCGACGGCGAGCAGCAGGACCAGCAGCCCGCGGACCGTCCGGAACCGCCGCGGGGGCCGGGTGGCCGCGCGCGCGGTCCGTCGTACGGGGCTGTCGGGAGCGATGGTCGGCGTCACAGCGGTCTCTCCCTCAGTGCCCGGTCTTCGGGGCGTAGGTGGCCGGTTTCACCGGCATGTCGACCGTGATCGTCCCCGAGGTGGCGAAGTGCAGCCGCAGCGACACCTTCTCGCCCTCCTTCGGCTTGTGGGCGAGCATGTCGAACATGAGGTGGTTGCCGCCGCGCTCCAGTCGGAGCGCGCCGTCGGCGGGCACGGCGAACGACTTCTGTTCGCGCATCGCGCCGTCCTCGGTGGAGTGCATCGTCACGTGTTCGGCGAGGTTGCTGGTGACGGAGGTGAGCGTGTCGGCGCCCCCGGAGTTGGTGACGGTGAAGAAGCCGGCCGCCATGTCGCTGCTGACGGGCACGGGCATATAGGCACCGGTGATCTTCAGCTCCGGCTTGTCCGAGGACGAGCCCTCCGCGCTGCCGCAGCCCGCGAGGAGCACCCCCGCCGCCGTGATCGCGGCCGCGCGGCCGAGGAGGCGGTGGTTCACGGCTTCTCTCCCTTGATGATCTTGGGCAGGTCCTTGGTGTAGTCGTCGACGGTGGTGTCCTCGCCGTACACCACATAGCCCGCGTCGGTCTTCGGCGAGAACGCGATGACCTGGGAGCCGTGCATGGAGACGATCTTGCCGTCCTTCTCCTTCTTCGGCGCCTCGATGCTGATGCCGAGCGTGCGGGCGCCCGCCTGGATGGTGGGGAAGTCACCCGTCAGGCCCACCACGTCGGGGTCGATGCCCTTGAGCCAGGTGCCGAGGGCGGAGGGCGTGTCGCGCTGGGGGTCGGTCGTGACGAACACGATCCGCAGCGAGTCCTTCTGGGCTTGCGTGAGCTGCTTGTTCTGCTCCACCGCCTTCTTGGCGACGGCGAGGTTGTTCATCGTCAGCGGGCAGACGTCGGGGCAGTGCGTGTAGCCGAAGTAGATCAGCGTCGGCTTGCCCTTGGTCTCCGCACGGAGGTCGTACTTCTTGCCATGGGTGTCCGTGAGGACGAGATCCGGCTTCTCGAACGGCTGGTCGAGGACCGTTCCGGGCTTGTCGGAGCCGGACTCGGCGGAGACCTGGGTGACCGGACTGTCGCTTCCGCTGTCGGCGCCGCAGGCCGAGACGGTGAGGGCGACGGCGGCGAGAAGGCCGGCCAGGGGGAGTGTCTTCTTGGTGCGCATAGAGAGATGTTCCAGAGGTGAGGGGGCCGGTGGGCGCCGGGGTCGTACGCGCTGCCTCACAGCGGTGGTCGTACGGCCCGGCGCGGGCCCGGGGACGAGTCGGTCGTCAGACGGTGTCGGAGGTACGCCGACGCCCGGCCAGTACGCCGTAGGCGACGCCCGCCGCGCCGATGACGATGCCGACGAGGCCGAGGACCCGGGCGGTGGTGTCGCTGTTGCTGCCTGAGGTCGCCTTGGTGCCCTGGTCCCCGGAGGTGGAGGCGGCCTCGGCGGTGGCGCCGTGCTGCCCGGAGGCGGCGGTCAGTTCGAGCGCCGGGGCGGGGTTGGCGGGTTCGGGCTGGCCCTTCTGCTGCGGCTCGATCCAGCGCACGACCTGGTCGTCGGAGTACGTCTGGAGGGCCTTGAAGACGAGCTGGTCCGTGTTCTCCGGGAGCGGGCCGATCGAGAGCGGGAACTTCTGGAAGTAGCCCGGCTCGATGCCCTTGCCGGTGGAGGTCCAGGTGACCTTGGTGACGGCCTCGTCGATCCGCTGTCCGTGCAGCGAGACCGGCTTGTCGAGCTTGGACTTGGTGACCTCGGCCTTCCAGCCGTCGACCGGCTGCGGCATCACCGAGGGGAGCGGATGGTCGGCCGGGAAGCTGACCTCGAGCTTCTTGGTCGAGGCGTTGTCCCGCTCGTTCGGGACCTTGAAGTCGACCACCGCGTAACCGCCCTTGGTGGCCTCGCCCTCCGGCTGCACGCTCACATGCGCGAACGCGGGCCCGGACAGGACGAGAACGGCCGCCGCGGCCGTGGCACCGACGGCGGCCAGGCGGGACAGCTTCGAGGAGGGCGTGAGGATCTTCAGGGCAGGGCTCTTCATGACAGGGCACTCCACTTCGAGTGAGAAGTCCGTTGACGGAGGAGAAGGACGCGTGCGCGCGGCCCCACCGCGGGAGCGGGCCACGGGTACGCGCGCGTGCCGCACGACGGCGGCCCCTCGGCGAAGACGAGTGGGGTGAGCGGCGCGGCGCGTCAGGCAGCGAGGGCGAGGGAAGTGGAGGACGGCGGTCCGCGACGGACCACCGTGTGCTGCAGCGCGGTCGTCCGCGGCTTCAGGGGTACGAGGAACCAGGCGCGCGGGAGACGCGGCCCCGTCCCGGACCCTGCGGGGAGCCCCGCCAGCAGGGCGCGCACCAGCGCGCACACGGACCGCAGGGACCGTACGAGCGTCCCGTCCGCGATCTCCTGCGTGGACAGCCGGATGATCCGCAGCAGCGCCAGGTCCCCGCGGCGCAGCACCCAGCCGGCCGCGACGCCCGCGAGCACATGGGCGAGCAGCATGGGCACGGACGGCAGCACCGCCGCCCATGAACCGCCCGCGGCGGACAGGGCGTCCGGGTGGTGCGGGGCGGTCGCACCCGTCCCCGTACCGATCCGCGCGTCGGTGAGGATCTTCTGGGCCTGTGCGGGGGAGAGCGTTCCCGCGCCGCACATGATGCGCGCGGCCCGCTCCACCAGCGTGGCGTCGGGCGTGGCACCCGGCGTCATCGGGACGGCCGTGGAGTGCTGCCCCAGCCCGAACAGCATGTGCAGCATCGTCTGGCCCGCGACGAGGAGCGCGGCGATACCCGGCAGCGAGCGCTCGCGTCCCGCCAGCGCGGCGGCGACGACGAAGATCCCGAGGAACCCGGCGCCCAGCGTCCACAGCGGGACGGCGGCGCAGGAGGCGAGCCCGTGCCCGGCCGCGGCCAGCGCGACACAGACCGCGGCGAACACCGCGGCCCGCAGGACCCGGAGATCGCATCCGGTGCGCGCCGTGCGCTGGGGAAGGGCACTCATGGCGGCCTCATCATCCCACTGGCCCGACCGGCTTCGTACGGCAGGTCCACAAGTTGGCGCAGATGCGGTCATCGCACCGCGGGCCCGGAAGATCACGTTCTGGCGGGCCGCCCGTCCATACACCGATCCGGCTCCCGGCACATCCGCCGCACGGGCGGGATCTCCTCGCTCGGGTGATTGCGCCGGGGCACTCGCGGCAATACGTAACGGTATGTCGAGCCACGGCCAGGAGGCTGGAGCATGAGCATCTGGTGGTCACTCCATCTGCCGTGCGAAGCCGCGAGTGTGCCCTTCGCCCGTCGGCTCCTGCTGGGCACGATGGAGTCCGCGGGCGTCGATCCGGACGTCTCCCACGATCTGTCCGTGGCCCTCAGCGAGGCCTGCGCCAACGCGGTCGAGCACGGCGGCGACCCCGCCTGCGGCGAGCGGCCCGAGGTGTACCAGGTCACGGCCTACCTCGACGGCGAGACGTGCCGCATCGAAGTCGCCGACTCGGGCCCGGGGTTCGCCCCCGAAAGATCCCGCCCCGTGTTCCGGCCCGTCCACGCCGACGCCGAGCACGGCCGGGGCCTCGGCCTCATCCGGGAACTCGCCGATCACGTCCACATCGGCAACACACCGGACCGGGGCGGAGCCGTGGTGAGCTTCGACAAGATCCTGAAGTGGGTGGACGGCACCCCCGCGGTGGCCGTCTGAGCAAGGGCGCCCGACCGGGCGGAAGGGCACCGGACACACGTCGGCCGACCGCGGGCGACGTGATCGCCCGCGATCGGCCTCCCCTCATGACGCCGTGGTCATGAGGGCCGTGTCAGCGGAAGTGTCAGCCCTTCAGGGACGCCATCCACGTCTCGACCTCGTCGGAGCGGCGCGGCAGACCGGCCGACAGGTTCCGGTTGCCGTCCTCCGTGACCAGGATGTCGTCCTCGATCCGGACGCCGATCCCGCGGTACTCCTCCGGGACGGTCGTGTCGTCCGCCTGGAAGTACAGACCCGGCTCGACCGTGAGCACCATGCCGGGCTCCAGCGTTCCGGCCACGTAGGTCTCCGTCCGCGCCGCCGCGCAGTCGTGGACATCCATGCCGAGCATGTGGCCCGTGCCGTGCAGCGTCCAGCGGCGCTGCAGGCCCAGCTCCAGGACCCGCTCCACCGGGCCCTCGACCAGGCCCCACTCGACCAGCTTCTCCGCGAGCACGCGCTGCGCGGCGTCGTGGAAGTCGCGGTACTTGGCGCCCGGCTTCACCGCGGCGATACCGGCCTCCTGGGCCTCGTACACGGCGTCGTAGATCTTCTTCTGCAGCTCGCTGTAGGTGCCGTTGACCGGCAGCGTGCGCGTGACGTCGGCGGTGTAGTACGTGTGCGTCTCCACACCGGCGTCCAGCAGGAGCAGGTCACCGGAGCGGACCGGGCCGTCGTTGCGCACCCAGTGCAGCGTGCAGGCGTGCGGGCCGGAGGCGCAGATCGAGCCGTAGCCGATGTCGTTGCCTTCCACGCGCGCGCGGAGGAAGAACGTTCCCTCGATGTAGCGCTCGGAGGTGGCCTCCGCCTTGTCGAGGACCTTCACCACGTCCTCGAAGCCGCGCACGGTCGAGTCGACGGCCTTCTGCAGCTCGCCGACCTCGAACGCGTCCTTGACCAGACGCATCTCGGAGAGGAAGACGCGCAGCGCCTCGTCCCGCTCGGCGGTCACCTTGTCGCGCAGGGCGGCCTCGATACCGGCGTCGTACCCGCGGACCACGCGGACCGCGCCGGTGGCCTCGGCCAACTGCTCCGGCAGTTCGCGCACGTCCGACGCCGGGATGCCGTAGAGCTGCTCGGCCTCGGCCAGCGAGTGGCGGCGGCCCACCCACAGCTCGCCCTGGCCGGAGAGCCAGAACTCGCCGTTCTCACGGTTGGAGCGCGGCAGCAGATAGATCGTCGCCCGGTGGCCGTCCGTCCCGTCCGCGGCGGTCTCCGGCTCCAGTACGAGGACGCCGTCCTCGGTCTGGTTGCCCGTGAGGTACGCGTACTCGACGGAGGCGCGGAAGGCGTACTCGGTGTCGTTGGAGCGGGTCTTCAGATTGCCCGCGGGGATCACCAGGCGCTCGCCGGGGAAGCGTGCGGAGAGGGCGGCGCGGCGGGCCGCGGTCTCGGCGGACTGGGCGATCGGCCGCAGGTCGTGCAGCTCGGTGTCGGCCCAGCCGGACTGCATGTTCTCGGCCAGCTCGTCGGACACGCCCGGGTACAGGCCGTTCTTGCGCTGCTTGATCGGCTCTTCTTCGGCAGTCTCCGGGGTCTCCGGGAGCTCTTCTGCCACGGTCATCCTCCTTGCTACGGCACTGGGCCTTCCCCATCGTACGGTCGTACGGAAGAGGGCCCAGAGCCGGACGGACTGTGACCAAATGATCAAGCGTGGGGCCGGGGACTCACTCGAACCGGGCCGCCAGCAGCACCACGTCCTCGGTGCCGTCCGCCCCGTCGAGCCCGCCCGGCAGCATGCTGTGCAGGACGTGGTCGGCGACGGCTCCGGGGTCGCAGCGCATCGGCCGCGGCACGCTCGCCGCCGCCGCGTGCAGCCGGGCGAAGGCGCGGTCCATGGGGTCGCCGGTGCGACGCAGCAGACCGTCGGTATAGAGGAGCACGGTCTCGCCGGGCTCCGCGGCCAGTTCGATGCTCGGCGCCTCCCAGCACGCGAGCATCCCGAGGGGCGCCGACAGGGAGGTCTCCACGAACTCCGTGCGCCGGGCGCCGATCACCAGGGGCGGGCTGTGCCCGGCCCCGGCGAGGGTGACCTTGCGCAGCGCGGGCTCGCAGTAGGCGAACAGGGCGGTGGCCGAACGGGCGGGCTCGGTGAGCCGCAGCAGCAGTTCCAGATCGGACAGGACGGCGACGGGGTCCTCGCCCTCCATCACGGCGTACGCGCGCAGAGAGGCCCGCAGTCGGCCCATGGCGGCGACCGCGCTGGGCCCGGACCCGGTCACGGACCCGACCGCGAGTCCGAGCGCGGCGTCGGGCAGCGGCAGCGCGTCGTACCAGTCGCCGCCACCGCGCGCACCGCTGCGGCGCCGGGCGGCGAGCTGGACCCCACAGACCCGGGGCAGCCGGGAGGGAAGCAGTTCCGCGCAGATCGTCGTCATGGCCGCGCGAGCGCGCTCGGTCTCGATCAGCCGCGCCAGATGCTCGGTCGCGTAGCGCGCGTACAGACCGACGAGATGGCGGCGGCGGTCGACCGGCTCGGCGGGCTCGTCGTAGAGCCAGACGGCGGCGCCGAGCCGGCCCGCGGCGTCGCTGGACAGGGGCAGCGCGTAGCTCGCGGCATAGCCGAGGCGGGCGGCCACCTCGCGGTGGCGGGGGTCGAGCCCGTCCTCGGAGAACAGGTCGGGCTGGGCGATCTCGCGTTCGCCGCCCGGCAGTCCGTCGAGGATCCTGCCGTACGACAGGGAGCTGCGCGGCACGGTCTCGATGTGCCCGAGGTCGGCGCGGCCCAGGCCGAGGCCGATGGTGGTGTCGGGGCCGAGGCCGTCGCACGGTTCCAGGACGACGAGACCGCGCCGGGCGCCCACGAGGGCGGCTCCGGCGCGCAGCAGTTCCTGGAGCGCTTCAGTGAGGCAGTCGGTGCGCGCGAGGCGTTCGGTGAGTTCGTGCAGGGTCGTCAGGTCGGAGACCCAGCCGGCGAGTCGGTCCTGGACGGCCGCGGGGTCCGCGGGGGCCGATGAGGCGGCCGAGAGGGCGGATGCCGGCGCGACAGTGTGTGCGGGTGAGGGAACCGTTGAATCGATTCCGGCCACTTTCGATGGGTGAGGGGCAGTCATGGCGTCCGGCCTTCGAACCGACGCACAGTGCTCGATAGCATCGCAAAACCCCCATGTCATTCTGCGCCGCGAGCAGTGGCTCCACATGTACACGCACTTGTAAGGGGATGTCCAGCATTGTCCTGCGGGGATTCCTGGTGTCCGTGTGGCGCTCCTGTGTTCTTACAGAGAAGGGAAGTTGGCCGGAAACAGCCTCGGGTGGCGCCCTCTTGCGGTCGACTGACCTTGTTCGACAGAGCGTCACAACGGTCGTGATGGGTACGTACTCGGTGAAGGCCAGGGCGGTTGGGGGTCACCCGGAACCTGGCGCCGGACCCGGGCGTCCTAACCATCGACGGCCGAGCCCCACCCCTCCCGTGACGGAGGCGGCGAGCACGAGCGGGACGGCGAAACGCCAGGTGCCGCCACCCCGCGCCAAGCCCATGTTGCTGATGGGCGCAGTACGGACACGAACGCAGTCACAGCTCGACCTCAGGGGTTCCCCTTGTCCGGCGCAGGGGCGTGATGCACCGGCAGGTACGCACAGCGAAGTGATCGACACATGGTGTGATGTGGCCCTCGGTGTTGCCAGGCGTGCAACGGAAAGGAACGAGCGCTCATGCGCGAGATCCTCGGAAGGCGACGCAGGCTCCTGTCCGGGCGGAACGGCGGGAGACCTGAGGTGATCGGCGCGGCCCTGACCTTCGCGACCGAGTGGCAGTGGCCCGTTCTCCCGGGGGTGGCCCCGAGTACGCGCGGCCGGGCCCGCTGCGGGTGCCCCGACCCGGAGTGCACGGTGCCCGGTGCCCACCCCTTCGACCCCGGACTGCTCGCGGCCACCACCGACGAGCGCATGGTGCGCTGGTGGTGGACCAACCGGCCGACCGCGCCGATCGTGCTGGCCACCGGGGGCACGGCGCCCTGCGCGGTGAGCCTGCCCGCCCTCGCGGCCTCGCGCGCGCTCGCCGCGCTCGACCGTACGGGCATGCGCCTCGGCCCGGTCGTGGCGGCACCGCATCGCTGGGCGATCCTGGTGGCGCCGTATTCCATGGAGCAGCTCGGCGAGTTGCTCTACGCCAAGGACTTCGTCCCCGGGTCGCTGCGCTTCCACGGCGAGGGCGGCTATCTGGCGCTGCCTCCGTCCCGGACGGGGCACGGGGAGGTCCGTTGGGAGCGGGCGCCGCTGCCCGGTTCCGCCGCGCCCTGGGTCCCCGACGTGGAGGCCGTCGTGGACGCGGTCGTCACGGCCCTCACTCGTACGGGTGTGAGCGCTCCGGAGTTCTAGGGGTGTCGGGCGCGCGGCGGACCGGGCGCCCGTGAACGGTCGATATCTTCGGCCCCATGCTGTTTCGTCCTGGTGGGTGCGGGGAGCGGTGTTCGCCGGTTCGCGTCGCCGGTCGGCCCGACCCCCGCAGGGCCCGGCTGCACGCGCTGTTGGGTCTGGTGGCGACCTTGGCCGTGCTGCCGCTCGCCATGGCGTCCGCCCGACCGGCCGACGACGCGGACCGCACGGTCGCCCTCCCGCCGCCGCAGGATGACGCGAAGCTTGCGGTCCTCGCCCCCTCCCGGCCGTGGGGACTCGGTCTGTCCACCACCGTCCGCTGCGGCCCGGAGCTCACCTCTGTCGACGGCGTCGAGGCGCAGACCTGCGTCCTCGTCCAGGGGCGCGACATCTGGGCGCGCGCGTACTACCGCAACGCCACGGGCAGGAAGCTGAGTTCGTATCTGAGCTTCATGGGACCCGGCGGCCGTGCCGTCGAGACGCGGTGCGCGGTGGGCGCGGGGGACGTCCGGGAGATGTGCGATACGCCCCGGCTGCTCATGACGGGCGACGCGGCGCGGTACTCGGCGGTCGCGGAGTTCGCCCGCGGTGACGGCGGCGGACCACTGCTGCTGCGCTCGGGAAGTGACCCGGGCGGGCCGGGCGGGGAGTGATGCGGCGGCCTCGTACGTCAGTTGACGGAGTTCCGTGCCGCACATCGCGTATGGAAAGGCCCGGTTGCTGGCGACGGGGGATGCACCAGCAACCGGGCTAATGGAACGGTAACAAGAGATCGGCTTTTCGCAAATTCGATCTCGGCTATTCGGACACCGGCTCACCTGTCACAGCGGTGCGGTGTGACAGGTCTCACCCGTCCCGGATGCCGTGGGCCGAGGGCGCGGTCGGCCGCGCCGGGCGTCAGCTCAGCGTCACCTGGCGGTTGGTCAGTCCGCCGCGCGCCCGGCGCTCCTCCGCGGTGAGCGGCGCGTTTGAGGCCAGGGCGGTCGCGAGGCGCTCGGCGAACTCGGCCACCGGCTTCTCGAGGTCCTCCGCCACCGTCTCGCCCGGCAGATCCCAGACCGGCACCGTGAGCCCGTGCGCGCGGAAGGAGCCGACCAGGCGCGTGCCCTCGCCGAGGCCGGACTGCCCTGCCGCGTGCAGCCGGGCCAGCGCGTCCAGAAGCCGCTCCTCGGGGTGCGGCATGACCCACCGCAGGTGGTTCTTCTCCGGGGTCTCGCACCAGTACGCCGCGTCCGCGGCCGCGAGCTTCGCGGTCGGGATGGCGGCCTCGTTGGCCCGCTCCAGGGAGGCGGCCACCTCGGGCGTCGCGTTCTCCGGGTCGGGGACCCAGAACTCGAAGCCGCTGTGGACGACCGGCTCGAACGCGCCTTCGGGGTCCAGCAGATCCTGGAGCCGGGGGCCGTCGGCGGGCGCGCGACGGCCCTCCACGGGCGAACCGGGTGCCACGGTGAGGGCGCGCTGGAGCGTGTCCGCGAGGTCGCGGCTGAGGTCGCCCGACGCCGTGTCGTTCTGCAGGCCGAGCAGGACCGAGCCGTCCTCGCGGCGCAGCGCCGGCCACGCCATCGGCAGGACCGTCGCGAGCGTGACGGACGGGACACCCTCGGGGAGGGCGTCCTTGAGCTTCAGCTCGACGGTCGCCGCAGGCACCAGCTCGCGCAGCGCCACCCAGTCGCACTCACCGGGAAGCCCCTCGAACGGGCGCTGCACCAGCTCGGTCACCGCGTGGGCCGCGGCCCGGCCGTGACAGGCCTTGTAGCGGCGGCCACTGCCGCAGGGGCAGGGCTCGCGGGCGCCGACGACCGGAACGGTCCCCTCGGTGCCCGCGGCAGGGGCACCGGTGGCGGGCTGCGGGCGCTTGCCCTTGGTCTGGGGTCGCTTCTTGGCCATCTGGGTGTCTCCCGGTTACGGCTCGTTTCGTACGGGCGCGAGCCTAATGCCTCGTACGGCGGCCGACGGGATCTTGTGGACAACGCTCCGGGGGCGCCCCGGTGAGGAGGCCCGGCTCCGGGCCGTATCGCTTGTCGTACTGCCTGCCGTATCGGTCGCGGTGCCTCAGTCGACCTCGTCGAACGCGTCCGCGAAGTCCAGGTCGGCCGACACGGAGGGCGCCGTCACCCGCGCGGCGAAGTCCTCGCGGCGGTGTGCGGAGCCGAGGTCGTCCTGGACGACGACCCAGACCGTGACCTCGCCGCGCGCGTCGTCGCGGACACCCCAGTCCTCGGCCAGCGCCGTGATGATGTTCAGCCCGCGACCGCCGCGCGCGGTGACCGAGGGGGTCGCCGGGACCGGGCGGGTGGGGCCCCCGCCGTCCGTGACCTCGACCGTGAGCCGGCCCGAGGTGTCGACGCGCCACGCGGCGCGCACATCACCGTCCCCGGCCGGGCGGTCGCCGAGCGGCCTGCCATGTCGGCAGGCATTGCTGAGCAGTTCCGAAAGGATCAGTACGGCATCGTCGATGACCGATTCCGACACGCCACCCGTCCGCAGGTGCGCGCGCATCCGGTGTCTCGCCTCCCCCACGCCCGCAGGACCATGGGGTACGGCCATGCACGACGACGTGGGCACCTCCTGTGCCACCACCAACGCCACCCCCGAGACCTCCTTCGCCCCACGCCACGGTGTGAATGCCCCACCGGACTGGGCCGGAAACCGCCCCCTGTACGTGTGGTGACGCACTAGTGACGGTCGGACACGGACCGAACGCGCCGGTGCACTCCCTGTAGTCATGTGGCCGCATATCGGCCCGTACAGCGGGGTCTGTGGTGGAAGGAGTCGTTCCGCTCAGCGGCCGAGCTGGTGCAGCACCGCGCGCGGGCGGTTGGTGATGATGGCGTCGACGCCCAGCTCGACGCAGAGATCGACGTCCTCGGGCTCGTTCACGGTCCATACGTGGACCTGGTGTCCGGCCCGCTTCAGACGCTGGATGTAACCGGGGTGACTGCGCACGATCCGGATCGCGGGACCCGCGATCCGGACCCCGGCCGGCAGCCGTCCGTCACGCAGCCGAGGAGAGAGGAACTGGAGCAGGTAGACCGTCGGCAGCGTCGGCGAGGCGGCCCGCACGCGGTGCAGCGAGCGCGCCGAGAAGCTCATGATCCGTACCGGCGACCGGTCCGGTGACTGCGGGGCGTCCAGGCCGAATCGCTTCAGCAGGACCAGCAGCCGCTCCTCGACCTGCCCGGCCCACCGCGTCGGATGCTTCGTCTCGATGGCCAGATCGATGGGCCGCCCGGCGTCGGCGACGAGTTCGAGCAGCCGCTCCAGGGTGAGGACGGAGGTGTCCCCCGGGTCCTGCGGCCGGTGCTCCCAGTCGGGCTCCTCGTCGCGGCTCTTCCAGGAACCGAAGTCCAGGCTGGCGAGGTCCGCGAGTTCCAGGGCGGAGACCGCGCCGCGGCCGTTGGACGTGCGGTTGACGCGCCGGTCGTGGACGCAGACGAGGTGGCCGTCCGCGGTCAGCCGGACATCGCACTCGAGGGCGTCGGCGCCGTCCTCGATCGCCTTCCGGTACGCGGCCAGAGTGTGCTCGGGTGCTTCTTCGGAGGCTCCGCGATGGGCGACCACCTGGATCGAATGCTGTCGTGCGTGGCTCACCGCGTCATGGTGTCACCGCAGGGAAGAGCGTGCGGAGCCGGGAGGCGGCGTCGAGGCGTCGGCAAGGTGTCGGGAATGCAGAATTGTGTTCGGAAGGGTCCGATATAAAGGACGGTCAGAGACCCACAGTTACCGCTTACGGTGGCCTGACGTCCTGTGGGAAAAGCTTGACGGCGTACCCCAGCACCATGCACAGCCGAAGCGCGCCCGGCACCGCGCGGAGCGAGCGAGTGCGGCCGAGTGCGATCCAGAACAACCAGCCGTGGAACGAGGAGAAGAGCTGTGAGCACCGAGAACGAGGGCAACGCGGTACCCCCGGCCCCGTCCGCACCTCCCGTGCCGGTGGACGCTCCCGCTCCCGCGCCGGGCGCCGCCGGGGAAGAGCACGCGCCGGCCGGTGGGACGCCGACTCCGGCCGCGCAGGACACCCCGCCCGCGGCTCCGGTCGCGGAGGGCACCACCCCGCCTGCGGCCCCGGCCGTGGAAGGCGCCACTCCGTCTGCGGCCCCGGCCGCCGAGGGCACTCCGCCCGCGGCTCCGCCCGTGGGTAGTGCACCGGCCGCACCGGCAGCGGTGGGCGCGCCGCAGCCGCACGGCGCGCAGGCGGGTCCGGTCCCGCCGATGCCCGCCGCGCAGTCGGGTGGCTTCCCGGCCCCCGAGGCGGGATGGCCGCCACACGCTCCGGTCGGTCCGGCTCCCGCCCCCGGGTACGGGGGCGGAAGTGCGAGCGGTGTGTGGGGCGCGTCGTACTACCAGCCCGCGCCGCAGCCGAAGAAGAGGGGACGTGGCGGACTGGTCGCCGCGATCCTGGTCGCCGCGCTGGTGGCGGGCGGCGTGGGCGGCGGTATCGGCTACCGGTTCGCCAAGAACGACAACGCCGACGGCTCGACGACGGTCTCCGCCGCCACCAGCGGCGGTGACGTCAAGGTCCGCTCCGGCTCGATCGCGGGTGTGGCCGCCAAGGCGCTGCCGAGCACGGTGACCATCGAGGCCGCGGGCAGCAACGGCCAGGGCGGCACGGGCACGGGCTTCGTCTTCGACAAGCAGGGCCACATCATCACCAACAACCACGTCGTCGCCGAGGCCGTCGACGGCGGCAAGCTCACGGCGACGTTCCCCGACGGCAAGAAGTACGACGCCGAGATCATCGGGCACGCGCAGGGCTACGACGTCGCCGTCATCAAGCTCAAGAACGCCCCGTCGGACCTCAAGCCGCTCCCGCTCGGTGACTCCGACAAGATGGTGGTCGGCGACACCACGATCGCGATCGGCGCCCCCTTCGGCCTGTCGAACACGGTGACGACGGGCATCATCAGCGCCAAGAACCGCCCGGTGGCCTCCAGCGACGGCAGCTCCGGCAGCAAGGCGTCGTACATGAGCGCCCTGCAGACGGACGCCTCGATCAACCCGGGCAACTCCGGCGGCCCCCTGCTGGACGCACGGGGCGCGGTGATCGGGATCAACTCCGCGATCCAGTCCACGGGCAGCGGCGGCGGGTTGGGCGGGGGCGGTCAGTCCGGCTCGATCGGCCTGGGCTTCGCGATCCCGATCAACCAGGCCAAGTACGTCGCCCAGCAGCTCATCAAGACGGGCAAGCCGGTGTACGCGAAGATCGGGGCCTCGGTCTCGCTGGAGGAGTCCGCGGGCGGAGCGAAGATCACCGACGAGGCCGCGGGCGGCTCCGCCTCGGTCGAGGCGAACGGACCCGCGGCCAAGGCGGGCCTGAAGCCGGGTGATGTGATCACCAAGCTCGGCGACCGGGTGATCGACAGCGGCCCGACCCTGATCGGTGAGATCTGGACCCACAAGCCCGGTGACAAGGTCACGGTCACCTACCAGCGCGACGGCCGGTCCCACACGACCGACGTCGTCCTGGGCTCCCGCGTCGGCGACAGCTGAGAACGACGGAGACGCGAGAGGGGCTGCCGAGGATCTCGGCAGCCCCTCTCCCTTGTCGCGGCGACCGCGCGGGCAGTGCCCGCCGCGTCCGGCGCCGGTCCCTCCCCTCGTGGGGACCGGTGCCGAACGGCGGGCGGCGTAGATCGCTCCGTACCCGTACGGAGGGGACACGGCCGGACCGTGGTCGGTGCGGCAGAGGTTCCGTCGGGACCGGCTCCACGGCTCTCTCGAAACTCTCGCGACGAGACTGCCGCCACTGTTCTGTCAGTTCGGCGAAATCCGGCCGAGAACATGCGGCGCGGTGAGTGTCTCCGCTGGAGTCGGCAACCTGACCCGGCGGCGCCCGGTTGATGCGCTCCTGCGTCGAGATCTTGCCATCTGAGCCGTCCGGTGAGGAGATCCCGACCTTGCCTCACAGGTGAAACCGCAGGTCAGCCATATAGAGTGGGTTTTCCGGTCCGGACGTCCAGATGCAGGGGGAGTTGAGGAGTGGAGGCCTTGAGTTCCGGCTCAGGGGCGCGCACAGCCTTCGCGGAACGTCTGGCGCTGCTGTACAAGGAGGCCGGAAATCCTCCCCTCAAGCGTGTGGCCGAAGCGGTCGACCGGCTCCAGTGGGTGGACGACCGAGGGCGCCCCGTACGGGTGTCCGCGCAGCGCATCAGTGACTGGCGGCGCGCCAGGAACGTGCCGGCCCAGTTCGTCGCACTCGCGGCGGTCCTGCACATCGTGATCCCCCAGGCGCGGCGCTCGCGGCCGACGCCGGTGTCCGAGGGGCTGTACGACCCGGCGCGGTGGCAGTACTTGTGGGAGCGCGCGCTGGCCGATCGCTCCACGACAGCGGCACCGGCCACGCCGCCCGCGGCAGCCACGACACCCTCGGCGGGCGCCGAACGGCCGCCGCCCAAAGCCCCGAACGACGTCCCCGTCGTCTGTCCCTATCGGGGCCTGGCCTCGTACCGTCAACAGGACGCCCGATGGTTCTTCGGCCGCGCGCGGAGCACGGACGCCCTCGTCGCCCAGCTCCGTGCGGCGGAGACGACCGGCGGGCTGGTCATGCTCGTGGGCGCTTCGGGGGCGGGCAAGTCCTCCCTGCTGAGCGCCGGTCTGGTGCCCGCCCTGCGGCGCGGCCTGCCGGGCGAGGAGACGGGCCGGGCGGGAGAAGCGGCCCTGCACCTCGTACCGGGCAGCGATCCCTGCGCCGAGTTGGCCCGGCACATCCCCGAACTCGCGCGCCTCGTCCCGGCCGAGAAGGAGCCGACGGCGCCGGAGCCCGGCACTCCGGAATTCGACCGTGCGGTCCGGGAGGCCGTCACCGCATGGGCGCGGCGCGAAGCTTCCGCCGTCGCGCGGCCGGTGGTCATCGTGGACCAGTTCGAGGAGGCCTTCACCCTCTGCTCCGACGAGGCGGACAGACGCGCCTTCGTCCGGCTTCTGCACGCCGCGTGCACGCCCGCCGCCCCCGGTGACCCGGCCCCCGTACGCGTCGTCCTCGGCATACGCGCCGACTTCTACGAGCAGTGCCTCGGGTATCCCGAGCTCGCCGACGCGCTGCAGCACCGTCATATGGTGCTCGGCCCGCTGACCACCACGGAGCTGCGGGAGGCGGTGACCGGCCCGGCCAAGGCCGTCGGGCTGGAACTCGAGCCGGGCCTCGCGGAGTTGATCGTCCGGGAAGTCGGCGCCGACGGCCCGCGCGGGGCGCACGACGCGGGAGTGCTGCCGCTCCTGTCCCACGCGCTGCTCGCCACCTGGCAGCGGCGGAAGGCGGGCCGGCTGACGCTGGCCGGCTATCGCGCGGCGGGCGGCATCCAGGGCGCGGTGGCGGCGACCGCCGAGCGGGCCTGGTCCGGCCTCGATCCCGCGGCGCGTACGGCCGCGCGGCTGCTCCTTCTCCGGCTGGTCCGGCTCGGCGAGGACACCCAGGCCACCCGGCGGCGGGGGACGCGGCGTCGGCTGACGACGGAATCCGCGGACCCCGAGAGAACGGAGGAGGCACTCGAAGCGCTGGTGCGCGCCCGGCTGCTGACCCTCGACGCGGAGACCGTGGAGATCACCCATGAAGCACTGCTCCACGCCTGGCCGCGCCTGCGCGACTGGATCGACGAGGACCGGCACGGCCATCTGCTGCGCCAGCGGCTGGAGGAGGACGGCAGGGCCTGGGAGGGTTCGAACCGCGACACCTCGCTGCTGTACCGGGGCTCGCGCCTGGAGCAGGCCCACCGGTGGGCGCATGCCGCGGGGGTCCCCTCGCTGACCCGTGGCGCGGTGGAGTTCCTGGCCGCTTCCGTGCGGCTGCGCAGGCGTACGGTCTGGATCAGTCGCGGCGCGGTGTCGGCCCTCGTCGTGCTGGCGGTGCTGGCCGGTGGTTCGGCGTCGCTCGCGTGGCGCCAGCGGGACGACGCCGTCTTCGAGCAGGTGCTCGCCGAGGCCGACCGCGTCCGGGACACGGACCCCTCCCTGTCCGCCCAACTCGACCTGGTGGCCCACCGCTTGCGGCCGCACGACAAGGGCGCGAGCGGCCGCTTGGTGTCGACCGTCAACGCGCCGCTGGCCACGCCGCTGCTCGGGCACACCGGAGCCGTCTACCTCACCTCGTTCAGCCCCGACGGGCGGACCCTGGCCACCGCCAGCTACGACCACACCGTCCGGCTGTGGAACGTGACGGACCCGACCCGGCCCGAGCGCCTGGGCAAGCCCCTCACCGCCCACACGAGTTGGGTGAGCAGCGCCGTCTTCAGCCCGGACGGCCGCATCCTCGCCAGCGCCTCGGACGACGGCACCGTCCGGCTGTGGGACGTACGCGATCCCGGTCACCCGCGCCCCCTCGGCGCGCCCCTGACCGGCGGCCCCGGCACGGTCTACCTGCTCGCCTTCAGCCCGGACGGCCGCACGCTGGCCGCCGCCGACGAGGACCACACCGTTCGCCTGTGGGACATGGCCGACCCACACCGGCCGACGGCGCTGCGTGTGCTGACCGGCCACACCGACGCCGTACGCTCCGTGGCGTTCAGCCCCGACGGGACGACGCTGGCGTCCGGCGGCGACGACCACACGATCAGGCTGTGGGACGTGGCCGATCCGGCACATGCGCGACGGATCGGCGCGGCGCTCACCGGCCACCAGGGCACGGTCCACTCCGTGGCCTTCAGCCCCGACGGCCGCACGCTCGCCAGTGGCAGTACGGACAACGCCGTGCAGTTGTGGAACGTGGCGGATCCCGGGCACGCGACACCGCTCGGCGTGCCGCTCTCCGGTCACACCGGTCCCGTATGGTCCGTGGCCTTCAGCCCCGACGGAACCATGCTCGCCGCAGGCAGCGCGGACAGCACGGCGAGCCTGTGGAACGTCAGCGATCCCGCCTACCCGTCACAGGTCGGCGAGCCGCTCGCGGGCAGCAGCGGAGAGATGTACGCCGTGAGCTTCAGCCCCGACGGGCACACCCTCGCCACCGGGAGCGGCGACAACAAGGCCCGCCTGTGGTCGATACCGACCTCGGACATGACCGGCGGCATCGGAGCGTTCCGCCCGGACGGGCGGGTACTGGCCACGGCGGCACGCGACGAGAAGGTCCGGCTGTGGAACGTGGCCGCTCCCCACCGCCCCGTCCTGCTCGGCAGACCGTTCGTACCCAGGGAAGGCGATGTGGCGCGCTCGCTGACGTTCTTCCCCGACGGCCATACCCTCGCGATGCTGACGGGAAGCAGCGCGGTCCAGTTGTGGAACGTCGGCGATCCGGCCCGTCCCGTCCCGTACGGGCCGCCCGTCGCCCTGCGCACCCGGTTCGCCGGTCCGGGCGCGCTGGCCATCAGCCCGGACGGCCGCACGCTGGCAACGGCGTACGACGACCACACCGTCCAACTGTGGGACGTCGGCGACCCGTCCCGCCCGCATCGGCTCGGCGCGCCGCTCACCGGTCACAAGGGCTACGTCAACGCCCTCGCCTTCAGCCCGGACGGCCGCACCCTGGCCAGCGGCAGCGCGGACGCCACCGTCCGGTTGTGGAAGGTGTCCGACCCACGCCGTGCCACCCGGCTCGGCGCACCGCTCAGGGGGCATCTGGGCCCCGTCAACGTGCTCGCCTTCAGCCCGGACGGCCACACGCTGGCCAGCGGCAGCGACGACGACACCGTCCGGCTCTGGAGCATCACCGGGGCCACCGCGCGCCCGGCCTCCCGCCTGAAGGGCCACACCGAGGCGGTCGTGTCGCTGACGTTCAGCAAGGACGGCCGCACACTCGCCAGCGGCGGCGACGACAACACGGTCCGGCTGTGGAACGTCACGGTGCCCGACGCCGCCGCCCCCATCGGCCCGTCGATGAGCCCCAACGCCAGGACGGGCAACTTCCTGTCGTTCAGCCCCAACAGCCATCTGCTCGGGGTCTCGAGCGGTGCCGACACCGTCCGGCTGTGGAACCTCGACGTCGACGAGGCGATCCGCCGTGTCTGCTCGACCACGAGGGGCGTACTGACCCCGGAGAAGTGGCACGAGTACCTGCCCCGCCTCTCGTACGCGCCCCCGTGCGACCCCTGACGGGGATCCGTACACCGTGATCCCGATCACAGCACCTGACAGCAGTCGAGCAGTCCGCCCCCACCGCGCAACCGGCCTTGTTACGCTGGCGGCAGCCCGGTCGCTGGTGCATCCCCCGTCGCCAGCGACCGGGCACTCGCATGCACGGCACCGCGCGATCCCGAGGGCTGATCCCGTACGGACCACGCCAGCACGATGCGCCCCGATCCCGGTACGCTGTACCCGCTCCGCTCCTGGTGAGCGGCGCCGAGGTGGGTTGCCCGAGCGGCCTAAGGGAACGGTCTTGAAAACCGTCGTGGCGCGAGTCACCGTGGGTTCAAATCCCACACCCACCGCAGCGATCTACGGCCCCTGACCAGTCCTTATGGTCGGGGGCCGTTGCACGCGGGGGGCATGGCTCATGGTCAGGTCCTCGCCGCGAATCGGGGGCTCCGCAAGGGCTGTTGTGGCCTTGACCGTCTTTGTCAGCGCTGGGTCATCTGAAGAACTGCGGCTCGGGACAGATCTCCAGAACTTCGTCCGGCCGGTCCGCCCATTTCCACCAGGCGTGCCCATCGGCACACCTCCACAGCGACCGGCATGCCCGCCCATCGCCGTCCCGCCCGACCAGGACCAACCCGCCCGACTTCAGCGGCTGAGCGCACCTGGGACAGGGCATGGTGTCGGCCATGTGATGCGCACTCCGAATCGGGATCATCGACTGATGGGGATCTCATAGATGATCTCGCAGTGCGCGGCAGGCACCACGATGTCCGCCGTCTCCACGGGCCGCCTCTGGTCGCTGTAGTACGTCCGCCGAATCGGCCGATAGGGTCGTGGCCATGGGGGATGTGAAGACTCGTAAGTGCGTTTGGTGCGAGAGGCAATTCACGCGGCGTTCGATGTGGCGGCCGAAGCGCTACTGCAAGCGATGGCACCAGTGCGTGCACTACGGCGCGATACTGGTGGGCGCCTTGTTCTCCTGAACGTTCGCGCAGTGCACTGAGCGGCGGAGTCGGCGCAGAGCACGCCAGCGGGCTTCAGCAGCGTCCGTGGGGCACGTAGCGGGCACGACGACGATGACGATGGCTGTGGGTTCACATCCCACACCCACCACACGAGTTGACGGCTCCTGACCAGGTCCTGGCTCAGATGACGGTGTGCGCATGGTTCCGGAGGGACCACTTGGCGTCGGCCGTCAACCAGGGAGACGGAAACGTGGTCATCACCTTCGGCGATCTGTGTGAGGACCAGCCGATGCTGGGGCATGACACGTCCCCGCGTGGCGGTCTGCCCGCTCTGTTGTCCTTCCCTCAGGGGTGAACCCTCAGGGGGCACGCGTGCTCGTCCACCTTCAGGAGGTGGGGGCAACCCCCCACCTACAACCTGAGGCGGAGACCGCTTCGCGACCTGCGGCCGATCCGCCGAAGGAGGCGTCGAACCTAGCGTGGAGACATGACCACACCCGTCTGCACCAGCGCTTCGAACGCCAAGACGCGGACCCTTTCGTACCCGTCGTTCACGTCGTATGTGAAGGCCCGGCAGCCGGTGCTGCTGCGCACCGCCCGGTCGCTGACCGCGAACCCGAGCGACGCGGAGGACCTGTTGCAGACCGCGCTGGCGAAGACGTACGTCGCCTGGGACCGGATCGAGGACCACCGTGCGCTCGACGGGTACGTACGGCGTGCGCTGCTGAACACGCGGACCTCGCAGTGGCGCAAGCGCAAGGTCGACGAGTTCGTGTGCGACGAACTGCCCGAGCCCGAGGGGCTCCCGGCCGCGGACCCGGCGGAGCAGCAGGCGCTGCACGACGCTATGTGGCGGGCCATCATGAAACTGCCCGCACGCCAGCGCGCGATGGTGGTCCTGCGCTACTACGAGGATCTGAGCGAGGCCCAGACGGCGGAGGTGCTCGGCGTCTCCGTCGGCACGGTCAAATCGGCGGTCTCCCGGGCCCTGGGCAAGCTCCGCGAGGACCCAGAGCTGGAGCCTGTGCGGTAGGAGCGCCCGGCGTCCAGGATCGCGCCTTGATCGATATCCCGAGGGCTAGTGACATACCGCATGGTATGTGCGCAGAATCAGCGCAACCCACTACCGCGCAGGCCGCCCCGCCCGCGCACGCCACCCCGCTCCGGGAGGACCGCCGTGCTGAGCACCATGCAGGACGTACCGCTGACCGTCACCCGCATCCTCGTCCACGGGACGCTTGTGCACGGACGCTCCCGGATCACCACCTGGACCGGGGAGGGCGAGCCGCAGCGGCGCACCTTCGCCGAGACGGGCGCCCGCGCGATACGGCTGGCCAATGCCCTCCGCGACGACCTCGGAGTCAGGCGCGACGACCGGGTGGCAACGCTCCTGTGGAACAACTCGGAGCATGTCGAGGCGTACTTCGCGGTCCCCTCCATGGGCGCGGTGCTGCACACCCTCAATCTGCGGCTGCCCGCCGAACAGCTCGCCTGGATCATCAACCACGCCGCCGACCGCGTGATCATCGTCAACGGCTCGCTGATCCCGCTGCTCGCCCCCTTGCTGCCCCATCTGAAGACGGTCGAGCACGTCGTCGTCTCGGGGCCCGGTGACCGTACCCCGCTCGACGGCTCCCCCGTTCCTGTGCACGAGTACGAGGACCTGATCGCCGACAAGCCGACCACCTACGACTGGCCCGAGCTGGACGAACGCCAGGCCGCCGCCCTGTGCTACACCTCCGGCACCACCGGTGACCCCAAGGGCGTGGTCTACAGCCACCGTTCGATCTACCTGCACTCCATGCAGGTCAACATGGCCCAGTCGATGGCGCTGACGGACCGGGACACCTCGCTCGTCGTGGTCCCGCAGTTCCATGTGAACGCCTGGGGCCTGCCGCACGCCGCCTTCATGTCCGGCGTCAACCTGCTGATGCCGGACCGCTTCCTCCAGCCCGCCCCGCTCGCCGAGATGATCGAGGGCGAGCGGCCGACGCACGCCGCCGCGGTCCCCACCATCTGGCAGGGGCTGCTCGGCGAACTGACCGCCCGGCCCCGCGACGTCTCCTCCCTCGCGAACGTCACCATCGGCGGCGCGGCCTGCCCGCCCTCCCTCATGGAAGCCTTCGACAAGCTGGGGATGCGTGTCTGTCACGCCTGGGGCATGACGGAGACGTCCCCGCTGGGCACGGTGGCCCACCCTCCGGCCCATGCGATCGGCACGGAGAAGGAGTTCGCGTACCGGATCACCCAGGGCCGCATCCCGGCCGGCGTCGAGGCCCGCATCATCGGACCCGACGGCGACCGACTCCCCTGGGACGGTGTCGCGGCGGGCGAACTGGAGGTGCGCGGACCCTGGATCGCGGGTGCCTACTACAACGGCCCGGACGCCGAACCCCTGCGCCCCACCGACAAGTTCAGCGAGGACGGCTGGCTCAGGACCGGTGATGTGGGCACCATCGACCCCGAAGGCTTCCTCACTCTCACCGACCGCGCCAAGGACGTCATCAAGTCCGGTGGGGAATGGATCTCGTCGGTTCACTTGGAGAACGGGCTGATGTCCCACCCGGACATCGCCGAGGCCGCCGTCGTCGCCGTCCCGGACGACAAGTGGGGCGAACGTCCGCTGGCCATCGTGGTGCTGAAGGACGGCGCCACCGCCGACTACACCGCCCTGCGCTCCTTCCTCTCGGACGAGGTCCAGGTGGCCAAGTGGCAGCTCCCCGAGCGCTGGACGACCGTCCAGACCGTGCCCAAGACGAGCGTCGGCAAGTTCGACAAGAAGGTGCTGCGACGACAGTACGCCGCCGGGGAACTGGAGGTCACCCACCTGTAGGGCCGAAGGCAAGGCGATCGGGGCGCTGTTTCACGTGAAACAGCGCCCCGCGGCCGTGCTCAGTTCGTCCCGATCCTCGCCAGGAGATCCACGATCCGCTCCTGCACCTCGGTGCTCGTCGAGCGCTCCGCCAGGAACAGGACCGTCTCCCCCGACACCAGACGCGGCAGATCGGCCTGGTCGACGGCGGCGGTGTAGACGACGAGCGGGGTGCGCTTGAGCAGGTTGTTCGCGCGCAGCCAGTCGACCACCCCGGCCTGGCGGCGATGCACCCGCATCAGGTCCATCACCACGAGATTCGGGCTCATCTGCGCGGCGAGCGCGACCGCGTCCGCGTCCGAGGCGGCACGGGCGACCTGCATCCCGCGCCGCTCCAACGACGCGGTCAGCGCGAGGGCGATCTCCGTGTGCTCCTCCACGAGCAGCACACGGGGCGGGTGCTGCTCGGAGTCACGCGGAGCGAGCGCCTTCAGGAGTACGGCCGGGTCGGCGCCGTACGCCGCCTCGCGCGTCGCCTGCCCGAGCCCCGCGGTGACCAGTACGGGAACCTCGGCGGCCACCGCTGCCTGGCGCAGCGACTGGAGCGCGGTCCGCGTGATCGGGCCGGTGAGCGGGTCGATGAAGAGCGCGGCCGGGAAGGCGGCGATCTGCGCGTCGACCTCCTCGCGGGAGTTGACGACGACGGGCCGGTAGCCGCGGTCGCTGAGCGCCTGCTGCGTCGTCACATCCGGCGCGGGCCACACGAGCAGTCGGCGCGGGTTGTCGAGCGGCTCCGGAGGCAACTCGTCGTCCATCGGCCGGTTCTGGGGGTGGTCGGCGATCTCTACGGCACCGCCGGGACCGTCGAGCGGCTCGGGGCCCTCGTCGGCGTTCGCGTCCGGGGCTCCTATGGCGTACGACCGCCCCGCGCCCTCACTGGGGGCGACCAGACGGGACTGCCCGGCCAGGGAGGGCTGCGGCGGCAGGGGCGCCGACGCGGCCTGCGGATGCGGGCGCGCCGCGGTCTCCGGGCGCTCGCCCGCGGGCTCGGGAGGTGTGCCGAGCTTGCGGCGTCGGCCCGAGCCGTTCGGCTGGTGCGGGGCGGACGGGGACGACTGGGGCCGGGGCTGGGCCTGCGGGGAGGCCGCCACCTGACGTGCGAAGGGCACCCCCTGGCCGAGCGTCCGCACGCTGATCGCCTGCCCCTGCGTCGCATGGGGATCGACGGGCATGGCCGTCTCGGCGGGCAGGGGCTGAGCGATCCGCGGCGGGGCGGTGCGCTCCGGGGGCAGCGGGGTGCCTGCCGACGGAGTGGGCTGCGGTACGGGCCGCCCGGCGCCGGACGTGTCAGGGGAACCGGAGCCGGAACCGGGGGCCCCAGAACCAGAACCAGAACCAGAACCGGGCCAGGGCTGCGGCTGGGCGGCCTGCGGCGGCACCGGCGTTCCGGAAGGAGGCGTGGTGGCCGCGGGCAGGGGCTGCGCGTGCTGAGTACCCGGCTGCGCCTGCACCGCGCCGACGGGCAGGGCCTGCTCGAGCGCGGCCGGAACCGGCTGAGGGGCCGCCGACGGCGCGGGCACGGGCTGACCGACGCCCGACTGCGCCGACGGCTGCGGTACGGCCACGCCGCCCGGCCCGCCCTGAGCCGGAATCCCCTGCGGGGGAACGGACTGTGAGGCAACGGCCTGCGGAGCAACGGCCGGTGGGGCCGCCGCGGGTGCGGGTACGCCCTGTGCCGGGACAGGCTGCGGGCCGTCCGGCGCGGGCATTCCCTGAGGAGCGGCGAGCTGCGCGGGCACGCCATGAGCGGGCGTCGCCTGCGCGGGCACGCCATGAGCGGGCGTCGCCTGCGCGGGCACGCCCTGCGGCGGCGTCGCCCCGGACATGTCCACCTCGCCCGTCTCGTCCGGCAGTTGCCGTACGGGCGCGACGGCCCGGCGGGCACGACGGCCCGTGGACACGGGCACCGGATGCGGCTGCGGCGGCGTGTGACCCTCGGCCTGGTCGTGCGGTGCCGTGTCATGGCGCCCCGTGTCGGCCTGGGCGGCGGGCAGCGGGCTCTGCTCGGGAGTGCGGTCGGCCTCGGCCGGCGGCAGCGCGAACACCGGCCGGGCACCGGGTTCCTCGGCCGCGGCCCGCTCGTTGGCGGCGGCGAGGGCGCGTCGGCGGCGTCCGGTCGGCTCCGGTGTCGCGTCGGCGGCCGTGGGCACGGCGGGCGGCAGCCCCGGCTGTTCGGCGTCCCGGCGGGCGCGCCGTCCGGTCGGGGCGGGCACGCCCTGCGGCGGCAGTGCCACGGCTCCCGTGTCGGGCCCGGCCGCGGTCATCACCATCGCGCCCTCGGTGGCGCCTTCGGCTCCGCCCTCGACGGGGTTCGGTCGGCCGTGCCGCCGTCCCGGGCCTTCGGGCACCGCGGTCTCCGCGCCCGCCTCGTGCGCGGTCGCCTGAACCGGCCCGGACGCCTCGGCGGCGGGTTCCTCCGCCGCGCGCCGCCGGCGCCGTCCGGTCGGCGCTGTCGCGGCCGTCTCGGAGGACGCGGCCGCCCCGCCCACCTCGCTCTCCAGGAACGCGTCCACGGAAGACCGACGGGCCCGCCGCCGACCACCGCTCTGGTGGGCAGCCTCCGGGACGGGCTGTAGCGCGGGCTCTGGGACGGCCTGCTGGACGACGGGCTGCTCGGGCGTACCCGCCTCGACGCCGGGCTTCTCCACGATCGCCACCGGAGCCGGGGCGAGCGCACCCGCGCCCCCGCCGAGCGGCACCTCCAGCACATACGCGTTGCCGCTCATGCCGGGCACCTGGTGGGTCTGGAGCACGCCGCCGTGCGCCCGTACGACACCGCAGACGATCGGCTGGTGCACCGGGTCGCCCCCGGCGTACGGGCCGCGCACCTCGATGCGGACGACCTCGCCGCGCTGGGCGGCGGCCACCACGACGGTGTTGTCCATGTAACCGCCCGCCGAGACAGGCGCGTTGCCCGTGGAGTCGACGCCCGCCACATCCGCGATCAGATGCGCGAGCGCCTGGGCGAGCCGCCGCGCGTCGACCTCGGCCTCGATGGGCGGGGCGTGCACGGCGAACTGCACACGGCCGGGCCCGATCAGCTCGACGGCGCCGTCGACACCGGCGGCGATGGCCGCGTCGAGCATCACGGGCGTCCGTACGATCTGGTCCTCACCGGTGTCCAGGCGCTGGTAGCCGAGGACGTTGTCGATGAGCGTGGTGATGCGCGAGTAGCCGGCCGCGAGGTGGTGGAGCACCTGGTTGGCCTCGGGCCACAACTGCCCGGCGTCGTCCGCGGCGAGCGCGGACAGTTGGCCCCGCAGCTCGTCGAGCGGCCCGCGCAAGGAGCGGCCGAGTACGGCGAGCAGTTGCTCATGGCGGGCCGCCAGGGCGTCGAAGCGGTCCTTCTCGCGCTCACCGAGCGCGGCGTAGCGCTCGTCGCCCGCCGCGATCTCCTCCGTGTGCCGCTCGCGCAGGGCGTCCAGCTCGGCGGTGTGCTCCGCGCGCAGCCGCTCCAGCTCCTCCTTGTGCTCCGCGGCGAGCCGCTCCAGCTCCTGCTGGTGCTGCTGGTCGGCCTCGTCCTTCTCCGCGACGAGCGTGTCGAACGGGCGCCGGTCGGTGAACGTCATCACGGCGCCGACGATCTGGTCGCCGTCGCGCACCGGAGAGGTCGTCAGGTCGACCGGCACCTGGGCGCCGCTCTTGGACCACAACACCTGCCCGCGCACCCGGTGTTTGCGTCCGGAGCGCAGGGTGTCGTGGAGCGGGGACTCCCCGTACGGGAAGGGGGAGCCGTCCTCGCGGGAGTGCAGTACGAGGGTGTGCAGCTCCTTGCCGCCCAGATCGCTGGCCCGGTAGCCGAGGATCTGCGCGGCGGCGGGGTTGACGAGCACGATCCGCCCGTCCGTGTCCGTGCCCACCACGCCCTCGGCCGCGGCCCGCAGGATCATCTCGGTCTGCCGCTGGGAGCGGGCGAGTTCGGCCTCGGTGTCGATGGTGCCGGACAGGTCGCGGACGACGAGCATGAGGAGTTCGTCGCCTGTGTAGCTCTGGCCGTCGTACGCCTGCCGGCCGTCCTCGAGGTTGGCGCTCGTGACCTCGACGGGGAACTCGCTCCCGTCCGTCCGACGGGCGGTCATCCGCGTCGGCTTGGTCCGCCCGCTCGTGTCCGTGGCGTCGGGCCGCCGCATGGACCCGGGAATCAGCCGCGAGTCGAAGTGCGGCAGCAGATCGAGCAGTCCACGCCCGACCAGAGCCGTTCCCGGCGCCTCGAAGGCTTCCAGGGCGATGGTGTTGGCGTTGACGACGGTTCCGTTCGCGTTGACCAGCACCAACGCGTCGGGCAGCGCGTCGAGTATCGCTGCGAGGCGAGCAGCGCCTCGGGATGGCCTGCTGCTCACGAGACGCTTCCTCCCTGTTACCGCACCTTGCCGACCGCGGGGGACATCTTGCCAACCGGCCCGCCGCGTGTCACGCGAGGGAGTCTACGGGCAGTGGTCCGGCCCGCGGCGGCGGATGAGCGGGAAGGCCGGATACGGAACCGCTCCGGAACGCGTGACCGTACGGGTCCCTCCCGCGCGGAGCCCGAACACCCCCCAGCGGGGCGGGCGTTACGAACGAAGGTCCGGCAGCACGGGCACCAGGTCGTTCCAGCGGGCGATCTCACAGCCGTTCTTGCGGTTGTACCGCGCGTCGACCGGCCGCCCGGCCCAGGTTCCGGTGATGTGCGCGGTGGCCGGGCCGCCGTACACCATCGTGCACGGGCGCCGCGGTGGCACCGGGGCGAACGGGTCCCGGCCCCAGACGGTCCGTCGGTCGAGTGCGTCGCATGCGGCGGCAGGGTGCGGGTGGTTGCCGCGCGCGGGGTGACAGCGCAGCAGGTACGTCCCGTCGGCGCGCCCGGCATGGCTGACGGAGACGACGAGCCGGTCCCCGGAGCGGGACGGGCTGCCGTGGTCGTACGCCGCGGCCGGCGTGGCGGCCATGGACAGGAGGGCGGCGGCACCGAGGAGCACGCGGCGCGAGGTGATCTGAACCATGCCGTGACTAACGGCGGTGGGGCGTCGCGGTTGCGGGTGGGGCGGAGAAGGAGAGGAGGGAGAGGCCGGGAACGGCCGGGGCGTCGCCGAGGCGGAAGAGGGTGCGCGCGGTGCTCCCGGCCACCGCGCGCATCCCGCCGCGCGAACCCCTCTCCACGGATCCTGGCCCAGTGCTTTGCCCTGTGGCCTTCCTGCCTAGTACCGTGGGGGGCGATTGGTGACACCGCACTTGTCTGTGTCATCATCTGCACGCACCACTCGCGCTCGCGCGGGGGGTTGTGCTGGAGGCGTCGCCTAGTCCGGTCTATGGCGCCGCACTGCTAATGCGGTTTGGGCCTTAAAGCCCATCGAGGGTTCAAATCCCTCCGCCTCCGCTCTCTGACCAGGGAGTTCAGCCAATCGCGGCTGGACTCCCTGAGTCATGTTCAGGGCGACTTCGACCCGCTCCGACGATCTCGAAGCCCGACGCTCCTGATGCCTGACGCTCCCGATGCCTGACGGATGGCATCCGGATCGGTGCGCGATGCCATGACGGCTGAGACGGAAGCCCACCTACGGCCCCGGATATCCCGCCCTCAGCTCCCCGGCCCCGCCCCTGGCCACCCTGCCCCGTCACGCATTTCCGCAGGTCAGAGGGGGTGTGGCAAACGGATTTCACATGGCGGCGGCAGTCATGTAATGTTCTTCCTGTCGCCGGGAACGAGCCGAAAGGAACGGGAACGGAGACGAAAACAAATCACAAGCACTCGTAGCTTAACGGATAGAGCATCTGACTACGGATCAGAAGGTTGCAGGTTCGAATCCTGCCGAGTGCACATAGAAAAGAGGCCCGGACGAGAGTCCGGGCCTCTTGCGTTTGGTGCGGTCGGGAGGGGTCGTATGAGGTGCGGAGCCGGCGCGCGACGTGTGGTTCCTGGCCGGAGAGCAGCGCGGCGTTTGCCTCGACGGCCGTGGCGACCGGGAGTTGGGCGCGGATGTGGTGATCGGCCGCATTAGGTCAGGATCTGACCTCTATGGCTTCTAGTGTGCTCTCTGGATCGACCGGACGGAACGACGGAAGGCAGAGATCATGACCCGTAGCGAGTTGCGTACTCAGGACCTGACCGACGCGTCGGCTGCTCAGGGTGAGCGGGCCGATCTGTTGGAGGCGTTGGCCAAGCAGCGGGGCTTCCTGCGCTTCACCACCCGCGATCTCACGGACGAGCAGGCCCGGGAGCGGACCACAGCCGGTGAGCTGTGCCTGGGTGGGCTGATCAAGCACGTCACCGCGGTCGAGCGCACGTGGGCGGACTTCATCGCGAAGGGGCCCGAGGCGATGCCCGACTTCACCGCCATGACCGAGGACGACTGGGCCCGGCGCGCCGATCAGTTCCGGTTGCTGCCCGACGAGACGCTGGCGGGCGTGCTCGCCGAATACGCCGAAGCGGCCCGCGGGACCGATGAGCTGGTCGCCTCCCTGCCCGACCTGGGCGCCACCCAGCCGCTGCCGAAGGCGCCGTGGCACGAGCCCGGCACCAGTTGGTCGGCTCGCCGGGTGCTGATGCACGTCATCGCCGAGACCGCACAGCACGCCGGGCACGCCGACATCATCCGGGAGTCCCTGGACGGCGCGAAGACCATGGGCTGACCGGCTCCGCGCGCCCGCCGCGTTGTCAGTGGTCCCCTCTACCCTCGAAGCGATGACTCAGGTGTGGCGGTGCACGGGGCTGCGGTGGGGTGACGGCATGCCCGTGCTCGGCTGGGAAGGCGGGCGGCGCAGTGATCTGCGACGGGGGAAGCGCGTGGCCTTCGCCATCGTGGCGGGAGGCGTACGGACCTGCGTGGGCGCGCGGGGGCACGCATGTCCGGCGCGGACCGCGGTCTCCGGGCGGAGCACCGGAGCACGGTGCGAGGAGTGCGCGCGGCTGGACCGGGCGCACTCCGTCGCCGCGGATACCGTCGCCGACGACCCGCGGCCGTACCACGTCTATCTGGCATGGTTCGGGCCCGGCATGGTCAAGGTCGGGATCACCGCGGTCGAGCGCGGCCCGGCGCGACTGCTGGAGCAGGGTGCCGTCTCCTTCAGTTGGCTGGGGCGCGGGCCGCTGATGGCGGCGCGGCGTGCGGAGGAGTTGCTGCGGGCCGCGCTGCGGGTGCCCGACCGGATTCCGTACGCCGACAAGCGGGCGGTACGGGCCGCGCTGCCGCCGGTCGAGGAGCGGACCGCCGAGCTGGCGGACGTGCATGCGCGGGCGGTCGCGCTCGATGCCTGGCCGGAGTCGCTGGAGCGGGCGCCGTTCCGGGCCGCCGACCACAGCGGGGTGTTCGGGCTCGACGGGCTGGCGCGGGCGGACGGTGTGGTGGGAGAGCTGGTCGCGGGCGGGGCGGTGAGCGGTGACCTGCTGGCCGCCGCCGGACCCGATCTCCACCTGGCCACGGGGCGCGGGATCGTCGTACTGGACACGCGGTTGATGACGGGCTGGGAGCTGACGGCCACGTCGGGGCGGGACGAAACGACCGTACCCATCCGGGAGTTGGCCGACCCTGGCGTCCAGGACGGGCTGTTCTGACCCCGTGGGTGGACTGGTGCGTTCGCCGTGGACGATCGTGGGGCGGCATGAGCGATGATCACTTCAGCGCGCCTGACGCGCCCGCCCCGTCCGTTCACGCCGCCTCACCGGCTCCGGCCCCCTTCGGCGCCTGTGAACCCCCGTACTACGCCGTCGTCTTCACGTCCGTACGGACCGATGACCACGACGGATACGAGGAGACCGACGACCTGATGGACGAGCTGGTCAAGGAGGTCCCCGGGTATCTCGGGATGGACCACGCCCGGACGCCGGGCGGACTGTCCCTGACCGTCGGGTACTTCCGGGACCTCGCGGCCATCGAGGCGTGGCGGAGCGATCCGCGGCATCGCGCGGCCCAGAAGCGCGGCCGTGAGCACTGGTACGAGAGGTACACGGTGCATGTCGCCAAGGTCGAGCGCAGCTACGGGTTCGAGGCCGAAGACACCGTCGGCATGTGAACGCCGCGGTGCGGCCCGGCCGTTCCATGAGAGGCACCGGTCTGTTTCTCAGGGAAAACACAGGTGGTGGAAAGAGAGCTCTCAGAGGGCGCCGAGAAGGTGGTCACCATGACCACGACCTCGCCCCAGATGCGCTCCGAACTGCTCCGGTCGGACGGGAGCCCCGTCCGTGTGCTGGTGGTGGACGACGAACTGTCGATCGCCGACCTGCTGTCGATGGCCCTGCGATACGAAGGCTGGCGGATCCGCAGCGCGGGTGACGGACAGGGCGCCGTGCAGGCCGCGCGCGAGTTCCGGCCCGACGTGGTGGTCCTCGACATGATGCTCCCGGACACGGACGGCCTGACCGTCCTGGGGCGGCTGCGGCGCGAACTGCCGCAGGTCCCCGTGCTCTTCCTCACCGCCAAGGACGCCGTCGAGGACCGGGTCGCGGGCCTGACCGCCGGGGGCGACGACTACGTCACCAAGCCGTTCAGCGTGGAAGAGGTCGTGGCCCGGCTGCGCGGTCTGATCCGGCGCTCCGGTGCCGCCGACCGCCGCTCCGGCTCCGTGCTGGTCGTCGGGGACCTCGCCCTCGACGAGGACAGCCACGAGGTGACACGGGGCGGTGAGGACATCCACCTCACCGCCACCGAGTTCGAACTGCTCCGCTTCCTGATGCGCAACCCGCGGCGTGTGCTCAGCAAGGCGCAGATCCTGGACCGCGTCTGGTCGTACGACTTCGGCGGGCGGGCCAATGTCGTCGAGCTGTACATCTCCTACCTGCGGCGGAAGATCGACGCGGGCCGTGAGCCGATGATCCACACCCGGCGCGGCGCCGGTTACATGATCAAGCCCGCGCAGTCGTGAGCGGCGGCGCGGCGTCCTCCCGTGCCTTCGGGGAGCCGCGGCCTCTGCCTGTTCAGTCCTCCGGGGCCACCAGGCGGGCCGGGAACCCGCCCGTCGCCACCGGCCCCCACCGCACCGGGGTCACCCGGATCACGGACTTGCCCTGCCTGACCATGGCCTGCCGGTACTCGTCCCAGTCCGGGTGCTCACCCGCGACGGTGCGGTAGTACTCGACGAGCGGCTCGACGGAGTCCGGAGTGTCGATGACCTCCGCCGTGCCGTCGACCTGCACCCACGGCCCGTCCCACTCGTCGCTGAGCACGATCAGGCTGACCCGCTCGTCCCGCTTGGCGTTGCGGGTCTTGGCGCGCTCCGGGTAGGTGGAGACCACGATCCGTCCCGAGTCGTCGACCCCGCAGGTCAGCGGGGAACCCTGGGGGCTCCCATCGGCCCGTCGCGTCAGCAGGACGGCGCGGTGGCGGGGCCGTACGAAGTCGAGCAACTCGTCCAGCGTCACGGCGGTGTTGGTCGCGATGTTCGGTGCCATGAGAGGCAGCCTAGGCGGCCGACGGGCCCGCGCGGAGTGCCCCGCCGAGCCGAGGCCCTACGCCTGCGGCAGCGACTCGCCCTGCACCGCCTGGATGTCCAGCTCCACCTTCAGCGTCGTCCCGATCGCGGCGATGCCCGCCTGGACGACCTGGTTGTAGTTCATCGCGAAGTCCTCACGGCGCAGTTCCGCCGTCGCGCGGAACGCGGCGCGGGTGCCGCCCCAGGGGTCGGAGCCGGTGCCGAGGTAGGCGAGGTCCAGGTCGACGGGGCGTACGACGCCGTGCAGGGTCAGCTCGCCGTGGACCGTCCAGCGGTCCGAGCCCGCCGCGCTCAGACCGGTCGAGCGGTAGGTGATCTCCGGGTACTGCTCGACGTCCAGGAAGTCCGCCGACCGCAGATGGGTGTCGCGCATACCGGTGCCCGTGTCGATGGACGCGGCGCGGATGACGGCCTCGACCCGGGACTTCTCCACCTCGTCCGGGGCGATCTCGATGCGCGCGGAGAAGTCCGTGAACCGGCCGTGCACGCTGGAGATCCCCAGATGCTGCGCGACCGCGCCCACCGAGGAGTGCGCCGGGTCGACGGTCCACGGACCGGGCGGCGGCAGCTCGGTGCCGCCCTGCCGGGCGAGCGTGACCGTACCGATCTCGGCGCGTCCGCTCGCCGTGACGATCGCACTGGCAGCCGCGGGCGCGTACCCGACCGCGGTCACGATCACGGTGTAGGCACCGGGGTCCAGCGCGGTGGTGTCCCGTACGGCCCCGTCCCCGTCGGCCTCGGCGCGCAGCACCTGCCGACCGGTCATGTCGGTCACGGTGACGACCGCGTGCGACACGGCCCATCCGTCCCGGGTACGGATCCGTGCGGTCAGTGCCATCGTGTGGTCTCCCTCTGAGTTCTTGCTCTGAGTTCTTGAAATATCCGTGCGGAACGGGCGGATCGGAACGGGCAAAAGAATCCGGCTCGTGGGGGCGCGCCTTGTTCGCAGCGCACCCCCACGAGCCGGGGAACCTCTACTCGCCCGGGTGGGCCAGTTCGATGTCGTGGTCGTCGACGCCCTGTCCGGACAGGGTCAGCGCGGTGGCCACCGGCGGGTAGCCCGTCGCGATGACCGTGTACTCACCGCTGTCCAGATCGGTGAAGGCGTACGCCCCGTCCGCGCCGGTCATGGCCGTGCCGACCACGTTGCCCGCCGCGTCCACCAGCGTCACGCGGGCGTCCGTGAGAGGGCCGTGCGGGGACCGTACGACGCCCTGGACCTCGGCACCGGCGTCGAGGTCGACCTCGATCCGGGTGACCCCGGTGCCGCCCACCTCGACGGGCAGTGCCCGCGGCCGGAAGCCGGTGGCGTTCACCGCGACCGTGACCGCACCCGGCACCAGCTCGGTGAAGGAGAAGTCGCCCTGCTCACCGGTGGTCCCGGTGGCCAGCAGATCGCCGCGCACATCGGTGACGATCACCATCGCGTCCTTGACGGGCCGCGTGGTCCCGGCGGCCCGGACGACCCCGCTCAGCCCGCTGGTGCCGCTGAGCAGGATGTCGTACGACACCGGCTCCTCGTGCACGACGATCGTCGAGGCCTGGGGCTGGAAGCCGTCGGCGGAGGCGATCAGGACGTACGAGCCCGCGCCCGGCGCGTCCACCGCGTAGGAACCGTCGGCCTGGGCGACCGAGCGGCCCAACTGCCGTCCCCCGAGGGAGATCAGCGTGACGGCGGCGTGCGGGACCGGGGCGCTCTCGACGCCGCGGACGAAGCCGCTGACCGGGACACCCCCGGTGGGCTGCGGAGCGTCCTCGGCGGCACCCTGCTCGGGCGAGGCGGACGGCGTGGCGGTGGCCTCGCCCGACACCTTCTCCGCGGCGACGGCGGCGACGGCAGCGGCGGGGGCGGCGACCTCGGCGGCAGCCTCCGGCGCGCCCTGCGCCGTGTCCTCGGACGAGGCGGTCTGCGCCAGGGCGCCCGCGGTCCGCAGCGGGACCTCCTTGATGAACAGGCTGGTCAGGAAGGCGAGGAACGCCATGCCGGCCGCGATGAGGAAGACATCCGCGATGCCGTGGCCGTACGCGCTCTCCATGACCGTGCGCAGCGGCGCGGGCAGCTTGTCCATGTCCGGGATCGAGCCGCTGCCGCTGGAACCCGAGGCGAGCTGCGCGTACTTGGGGCCGAGGTCGGTGAGGCCGTCCTTGACGTAGTCCGTGATCTTGTGAACCATGACCGCGCCGAGCGCGGAGACACCCACCGCACCGCCGAGGGAGCGGAAGAACGTGACCGTCGAGCTGGCCGAACCCAGGTCCTTGGCCTCCACCTGGTTCTGCGTGCACAGCACCAGGTTCTGCATCATCATGCCGATGCCGAGACCCAGCAGCGCCATGAAGACGGCGACCTTCCAGTAGGCCGTGTCGTAGCGGATGGTGCCCAGCAGACCGAGCCCGGCCGTCACCAGGACGCCACCGCTGACCAGCCAGGCCTTCCACTTGCCGGTCCGGGTGATGATCTGGCCGGAGACGGTGGAGGAGACGAACAGGCCGCCGATCATCGGGATCGTCAGCACACCCGACATCGTCGGGGACTTGTCCCGCGCCAACTGGAAGTACTGGGCGAAGAAGACCGTGCCGGCGAACATCGCGACACCCACGAAGAGCGAGGCGAGCGACGACAGCGTGATGGTGCGGTTGCGGAACAGGCGCAGCGGGATGATCGGCTCGCTGGCCTTGGACTCGATGAAGACGAAGATCGCGCCGAGGACGATCGAACCGGCCACCATCGTGTACGTCTGCCACGACAGCCAGTCGTACTTGTCACCGGCGAAGGTGACCCAGACCAGCAGCAGGCTGACCGCGGCGGAGATGAAGAACGCACCGGCCCAGTCGACCTTCACGTCCCGCTTCACCACGGGCAGGCGCAGGGTCTTCTGGAGCACGATCAGGGCGATGACCGCGAACGGCACACCGACGTAGAAGCACCAGCGCCAGCCGAGCCACGAGGTGTCGGTGATGACACCGCCGAGCAGCGGGCCACCGACAGTGGCGACGGCGAAGGTGGCGCCGAGGTAGCCGGAGTACCGGCCGCGCTCGCGCGGCGAGATCATCGCGGCCATGACGATCTGGGCCAGCGCCGACAGGCCGCCGACGCCGATGCCCTGGACGACACGGCAGGCGATGAGCGTGCCGGGGTTCTGCGACAGACCCGCGGCCATCGAGCCGAGAACGTAGATGATCAGGGCTATCTGGACCAGTGCCTTCTTGCTGTACAGGTCCGCGAGCTTGCCCCACAGCGGGGTGGTCGCGGTCATGGCCAGCAGCGAGGCGGTGACGACCCAGGTATAGGCGGACTGGCCGCCACCGAGGTCACTGATGATGTGCGGCAGCGCGTTGGAGACGATCGTGGACGACAGAATCGCCACGAACATGCCGAGCAGCAGCCCGGAGAGGGCCTCCATGATCTGCCGGTGGGTCATCGGTGCGCCGTCCGGGGCACCTCCCCCGTGCTTGGCGTGGGCCCGCACACCGGCTGGTGTGGTCGTTGCCATGGGCTTCCTTTGCTTACGGTCCTTATGCAGGTGTACGGGTGGTCTGATCAGGCAACGGGGTCCGTCGCGGGTGCGTCCTGCGCGAGCCGGGGCGCGGAGCGGCAGTCGCCGAAGCTCTGCCGCAGCCTTCCCATGAGGTCGATGAGGAGGGCGACGTCGTCGTCGCTCCAGTCGCTCAGCCGGTCGGCGAGCAGTTCGCTGCTGCGCCGGAACAGCTCGTCGAGCTGGTCCCGGCCGGCGTCCGTCAGATGCAGGATGCGGGAACGCTTGTCCGCCGGGTCGTGGGAGCGCTCGATCCAGCCGCGGTCCGCGATATGCGCGACGTGGCGACTGGTGACCGACATGTCGACGGCGAGCAGCTCGGCCAGCCTGGTCATGCGCATGTCGCCGTGGCGGCCGAGCAGGGTCAGGACGGCGGCCGAGCCTCCGGGGCAGTCGGGCGGCAGTATCCGTCCGAGGCCCCTCTTCACGGCTCCGATGGCGCTGAGCTGACGTGCCAGCTCCTCGTACTGCGCCCGGCCGGCCATCGCACCCCTCCATGTTCGTTGCTTAGGGCAACCATAAGGATGGTTGGTTGCCGTAGGCAAATGAAATGGGGGGTGCTGAGCTAAAAGCTTGGCAAAGGCAAGTATTGGCGAACGTAAACCCGCAGGTGAACGCGGGTGAGGATGGATATTGGCAGCCGGCCCGGCGTTCGAAGGCGCGGCCACCCGGGTCGAAGCGGGCCCGGCGGCGACGGCCCGGCCGCTGAACGCACCGCGCTCGCGCTCCGACGAGGGGCCCGCACTTGGGCAGTTCCCGCGGATTCGCTAGGGTCTCGGGCCATGGCTAACACCCAGGGACCCCAGGGCAATTACGACCCCGCGGGCAACACCCAGATGTTCCGTGCCTTTGTCGACGAGGCCCCACCGGCCGCACAGCAGCAGCAGGCTTCGTCCGGCCCCCGCGTCGGGCTGATCGTCGGCGTCCTGGCCGCGGTGGTGATCGTCGCCGCGGTCGCCTGGCTCGCGCTGAAGTAGGACGAAGCAAGACCGAAGCAGGAAGGGCGTCGCCCGGCTCGCGCGGACAGGACGCGGGCGGGGCGATGCCTCATGTCCACGGGACGGGCACGGCACGTCCCGTGCCTCGGTGTGCGCGCCGCACGCCGACGCGCCGCCCCACCGGAAGGGGACCCGGGTCAACCGCGAGTCCCCGCAGGCAACTTGAGGCCACCAGGGCCGCTCAGTCGGAGATGAGCCCTTCCCGCAACTGCGCCAACGTACGGGTCAGCAGCCGGGAGACGTGCATCTGCGAGATGCCGACCTCCTCGCCGATCTGGGACTGCGTCATGTTGGCGAAGAAGCGCAGCATGATGATCTGCCGCTCACGGGGCGGGAGTTTGGCCATCAGCGGCTTGAGCGACTCGCGGTACTCGACGCCCTCCAGCGCGCTGTCCTCGTACCCGAGCCGGTCCGCGAGCGAACCCTCGCTGCCGTCGTCCTCGGGGGTCGGGGAGTCCAGCGAGGACGCCGTGTAGGCGTTGCCGACCGCGAGGCCGTCGACCACGTCCTCTTCCGATACGCCCAGCACAGAGGCGAGTTCGGTGACCGTCGGCGAGCGGTCCAGCTTCTGGGACAGCTCGTCGCTGGCCTTGGTGAGGGCCAGGCGCAGCTCCTGGAGGCGGCGCGGCACCCGGACCGACCACGAGGTGTCCCGGAAGAACCGCTTGATCTCACCGACGACCGTCGGCATCGCGAACGTCGGGAATTCCACGCCCCGTTCGCAGTCGAAGCGGTCGATCGCCTTGATCAGCCCGATCGTGCCGACCTGGACGATGTCCTCCATCGGCTCGTTGCGGCTGCGGAAGCGGGCCGCCGCGTACCGCACGAGCGGGAGGTTCAACTCGATGAGCGTGTCCCGGACATAGGCACGCTCCGGGCTGTTCTCGTCGAGTGCGGCGAGCCGCAGGAAGAGGGAGCGGGACAGGGTGCGGGTGTCGATGGCTTCGGAGGACGCGAGGGCCGGGGCCTCGGAGGCCGGAGGTGTCCCGGCGCTCGGGAGGTCCTGAGGGGCCTGAAGGTCCGGAAGCACGTCGGTGGCCGAGTCGCTCTGCATGAGCGTGAGCACCTTCGAGCTGCCCTGGTCTGCGGACATGCCACCCCCTTTGGGTCGCGGGACGGTCGCGGCGGACGCTCCCGTCGGAGGAACGCAGCCTCCACCTGAATACCGGCCGGGAGGCTGCGGCAAACGCGCTTCCGGAAGGATGTCACATGTCGGCAACACGCTGTAGTGACATGTCGACACAGAAGAGTTGAATGCGCCCTGGTTAAACGGGGTCTGAGGGTGTTTCAGAGGAGAACTGTCGAGAAGGGTCCTCGCGAGCGATTCGCTCGCGTGAGTTACGCGTCGATCCTGTTTGCGGATCGCAGCCGCGCGAAGCTACGGGCGAGGAGCCTTGACACATGCATCTGGGAGACGCCCAGCTCGGCACTGATCTGCGACTGGGTCAGGTTGTTGTAGTAGCGCAGCAGCAGGATCCGCTGCTCCCGCTCGGGCAGTTGGACAAGCAGATGCCGTACGAGGTCGCGGTGTTCGACGCCGTCGAGCGCGGGGTCCTCGTAGCCGAGCCGGTCGAGCAGGCCCGGCAGCCCGTCGCCCTCCTGGGCCGCCTCCAGCGAGGTCGCGTGGTACGAGCGGCCCGCCTCGATGCAGGACAGCACCTCCTCCTCGGTGATGCGCAGCCGCTCGGCGATCTCGGCGGTGGTGGGGGAGCGCCCGTGCGCGGTGGTCAGGTCCTCGGTGGCGCTGTTGACCTGCACCCACAGCTCGTGCAGCCGACGCGGGACATGGACGGTACGGACGTTGTCGCGGAAGTAGCGCTTGATCTCACCGACGACGGTCGGCATCGCGAACGTCGGGAACTGCACGCCCCGGTCGGGGTCGAAGCGGTCGATGGCGTTGATCAGCCCGATCGTGCCGACCTGGACGACGTCCTCCATGGGCTCGTTGCGAGAGCGAAAGCGGGCGGCGGCGTAGCGCACGAGCGGGAGGTTGGCCTCGATGAGCGCCCCGCGGACGCGGCAGTGCTCCGGCGTGCCCGGCTCCAACTCCTTGAGCTGGGTGAAGAGCACCTGGGTGAGGGCGCGGGTGTCGGCGCCGCGGCGCTTGGGGGGCTCCTGTGGTGCGTCGTCCTGAGGAGCGTCCGGGGAGGCGTCGGAAGGGGTGTCCTGCGAGGTGTCCGGAGGAGCGTCCGGGGAGGCGTCCGAGAGAGCGTCCTGCGAGGCGGCGGCCGGAGCGGATGCCTGGGGCCGGGTGGCAGCGGTGGCGGAGGCCTGGGGCCCGTCGGGGGTCGGGGCCGGAGCCTCGTCCTGGGGCGGCGCACTACGGGCCGACACAGTCAACGCCACCTCTTCATCCGTCCACACATCCGTCAATTCATGTCAAAAGCGGTCATAGCATCACAAGAGATGGACGCGGTGTGCAAGTACCGCATAGCCCCGTGTTGAAGGAGAGTTGGGGCCTGCGGCCATGGGGTCCATGACATAGGGGAGCCCCCCACCGTCCCGGTGAGGGGCTCCTGGAGCGGTGTCGCCCCGAATGCCTGCGTGGTGTCGCTCAGACTTCGTAATCCGCGATCACCCATGTGGCGAACTCACGCCACAGCGCGACGCCCGCCTGGTGCTCGGGGTGCTCGAGGTAGCGCACGAGCGCCTCCGCGTCGTCGACCGCGGAGTTGATCGCGAAGTCGTAGGCGATGGGCCGGTCGCTGAAGTTCCAGCCGCACTCCCAGAAGCGCAGCTCGTCGATCCGGCCGCCGAGGGCCTGGAAGACGCGAGCGCCCTCCACGACGCGCGGGTCGTCGCGCTCGACGCCCTCGTTGAGCTTGAAGAGGACCAGGTGGCGGATCACGGGCGCTCCCAGGGGGTGTGACGACGGCCGCCCGGTCGCGAGAGCCTCGCTGGGCTCAGTGGGCTCCGTCGGCGACCCACGTCATGAAGTGGCCGACGGCCTTGGCGGCGCTCGAAATGCCCTCGAACCCTATCTGTACGTAGTCGGCGGCCTTGGCGGGGTCGGTGATGACCACGTAGAGCACGAAGACGACGATCACATACAGCGCGATCTTCTTTCCCTGTACCGCCACCGGCGGCCTCCCCCGTCTGTCACGCCCCGCGGGGCCCGGTTCGCCGGCGGTGAGTGTAACCCGCCCAGGTGTTCGGGGACTCGCAAAAGATCACGTATGCACTATGTCCTCACCGGGTCCGTTCCGCCGTGAGCGTCAGGGACCAATGGCCCAACGGACGGGGCCGTTCGTCCGCCCGGTGCGGCGGGTAAGGGCGGCAGGATGGGTCTGTCCACCGGATCTGGCAGGAGCCGGGGGGCCCGAGGACGGGACCCCACTGCGGGGTCCGCGCCGCAGGCTTGCCCAAGGCGTGGCGCGGACTTGGGGTCCCTCCTCAATGGGGGGGGGAGGCGGTCTGTTCCCCCGCGACCGCCTCCCCAGCGGTGCCGCGTTCCCCCGACGGCGCCCGCGTTCTCCTCAGCGGTGCCGCGTACTGCGCGAGCGGCGAGTACCCTCACGCACCCCCGTCCCACCTCCGCGCCAGGCGCGGGCACGCACGCCGCACACCGTCCCGCACGCACGAAGGGCCCCGTCCTGAGACGGGGCCCTTCTTCGGCGGTAGCGGAGGGATTTGAACCCTCGGTGACTTGCGCCACACTCGCTTTCGAGGCGAGCTCCTTCGGCCGCTCGGACACGCTACCGAGGGAGACCCTACCCCAAGGTGGGCCATGCGCTGAAATCAGTTTCCGAAGATCATCCGGGGCGAGGACTCAGCGGGTCCGGAAGAAGTCCGTGAGGAGCCGGGCGCACTCGTCGGCGAGCACCCCTTCGATCACCTCCGGGCGGTGGTTGAGGCGCCGGTCGCGCACCAGGTCCCACAGCGATCCGGCGGCGCCCGCCTTCTCGTCGCGGGCGCCGTAGACGACCCGCTCCACCCGGGACTGCTGGAGCGCCCCGGCGCACATCGTGCACGGCTCCAGGGTGACGACGAGCGTGCAGCCGGACAGCCGCCACTCGCCGAGCGCCGCAGCGGCCCGGCGGAGCGCGAGGATCTCCGCGTGGGCCGTCGGATCGCCCGTCGCCTCGCGCTCGTTGTGCCCGGTGGCGAGCACCGAGCCGTCCGTGCCGAGCAGGACGGCGCCGACCGGTACATCACCGCCCGCGGTGGCCCGGCCGGCCTCGTCCAGGGCGAGCCGCATCGCGGCCCGCCACGGATCGCGTACCGGATCGGCGGTCGAACTCCCCTCGGTCACCTGGCGCACCTAACGGACGGTCTCCAGGACGTCCGAGGCCCCGAGGGCGTCGGCGATCGCGGTGAGGGCGTCCTGGGCGCCGAGGAGGCGCAGTCGCGGCTCGTCGAAGCCGAGGTCGTCGAGGATCTCGCTGTCCCCCAGGGGGGTGTGCGGTACGGCGGTGTCCGTGCCGTCGCCGTCCTCGTCGTCGGCGGTCTCGGGCTCACCGTCCTCCGTACCGTCGAGGTCGAGGGAGTCCAGGTCGGTGTCGTCGTCCCCGGGCTCCCTTCCGAGCAGTTCGTCCGTGAGCAGGATCTCGCCGTACGAGCTGCGGGCCGCGGCCGCGGCGTCCGAAACGTAGATACGAGGGTCGTCCTCGCCGTCCACGCGGACGAGGCCGAACCATGTGTCCTCCTGCTCGATGAGCACGAGCACCGTGTCGTCGTCGACCGAGGCCTCGCGGGCCAGGTCGGTGAGGTCCGACAGGGTCTCCACATCATCGAGCTCTGTGTCGCTCGCTTCCCACCCGTCTTCGGTGCGCGCGAGCAGTGCGGCGAAGTACACCGTGACTCTCCCACTGGTCATAGGCGTGCCGGTTGGGGGTCCCCCCGGCGGAGGTTACGGGCGGGGAGTGCTTCTCCGAGCCCCACCCACCCGGAATCGTGGCAGAAACAAGGCGTTCCAGGGATGTCTTCGGCTCGCTGTGTCTGCCGTTTCGACCGCGGATACTCCGTTCAAGGCAGTTCACTCACCGCGCACTCGTCGCCGCCACGAGCGGATCGTACGCGGACCGGGGCCGTGTGGTCGTACGACCACCCCGGACGGCCGCGTCGCTACCAGCGGAAGGTGCGCATCCGCAGGGCGCGACGCAGGCGCGCGGCCTTGGCCCTGCGGGGGCGGACACGGTCGCGCAGCTCCCGCGCCTCCGCGAGTTCCCGCAGGAACCGGGCGCGGCGTCGCATGCGCTCGGCATCCGTCTCCGGTGCTTCGCGCTCCTTCGGGGAGTCGCGGTCGGGCCTTGGCACACCACTCCATTGCATCCCTCTCACTTTCCCTCCGATGGGGGGTGGGAAGCCAGTGAGGGGGCGGATCAGAACGAACCGGTTTCGGGGCGGGGCGGTGCGCTGACCCATGCGGCTCGGTGGGCGCCTGGGGCCCCCGGCTACTGTGGGGGGCATGCGTCTCCACGTCGTCGACCACCCCCTGGTCGCCCACAAGCTCACCACCTTGCGCGACCAGCGCACCGATTCCGCGACCTTCCGTCGGCTCGCCGACGAGCTCGTCACCCTGCTCGCCTACGAGGCCACGCGGGACGTGCGTACCGAGCAGGTCGAGATCGCGACCCCGGTCGCCCGGACCACCGGCGTCAAGCTCTCCCACCCGCGCCCGCTGGTCGTACCGATCCTGCGCGCCGGCCTCGGCATGCTCGACGGCATGGTCCGGCTGCTGCCGACCGCCGAGGTGGGCTTCCTGGGCATGATCCGCAACGAGTCGACGCTGGAGGCCTCCACGTACGCGACGCGTATGCCGGAGGACCTCTCGGGTCGCCAGGTGTACGTCCTGGACCCGATGCTCGCGACCGGCGGCACGCTCGTCGCGGCGATCCGGGAGCTGATCCGGCGCGGCGCCGACGACGTGACCGCGGTGGTCCTGCTGGCCGCCCCGGAGGGCGTCAAGATCATGGAGCGCGAACTGGCGGGGACGCCGGTCACGGTCGTGACGGCCGCGGTGGACGAGCGCCTCGACGAGAACGGCTACATCGTGCCGGGGCTGGGAGACGCGGGCGACCGGCTGTACGGAGCGGCGGAGTAAGTCGCGTTCGGGGCGGGGCGTGGTTCCTGCGTACCGCGGGGTGTGTTCCCGCGTACCGACGACCGCGCCTCCGCCCTAGGGCGTGCGGGACGGCCTCAACAGCCGGTCTTCTTGTCGCCCTTGACCGTGGCCGGTGCTGTCAGCGCCGCCAGCGCCTTGTCCGCGTCCGCCTTGCCCGTGAGCGCCGTGAACTTGTCGCCCAGGATCAGGTCGACGGTGGCGTCCTTGCGGGTGTCCGTACGGTGCTCCGCGTGCGCGAGCTGGGTGCTGAGGACCGGCAGCGAGGTGTCGAGGGACGCCTTGGGACCGAGCAGCAGGCCGACGCCCGCGATCTTCTTGTCGTACTCCTTCGTCGCGTTCCCCACGTCACCGATGCGGAAGCCGCGCTTCTTCAGCTCGTCCGCGGCCTGCTTGGCCAGGCCCGTGCGGGGCGTGGCGTTGAGGACGTTGACGGTGATCTGAGCGGGTGCCGGCAGCGCCTTGGCGGCGGCCGTGGGCGATGCGCCCGCCGTCGGGCAGTCCGCCTTCGCACTGGACGCCGTCGCCGTGCTGCCGCCCGTGAAGACATCGATGAGCTGGAGCGTTCCCCAGCCGACCAGGCTGAGCGCGGCCACGGACGCGACGATCGCGACCACGAGCCTGCCGCGGCGCCGGGGTCGGCGCATCCGCGGGTACTTGTCCCCCGTGATCCGGTAGTCGCCGCCCATGCCAGGGGGAGTCAGCATGCTCATGGGCGCAGCGTAGTGCGCCCGGACGGCAATGCCTACTAGATGATCATTGACTGCCCCTCAGTCCAACCCGAAAGGGTCAAAGGGCCCAAGGGGGCGGGTCCGCGCCGGGTCCACCGGGTACGCGGGTCAGTCGAGTTCGAGCACCCGCGCGTGCAGGACCTGCCGCTGCTGGAGCGCCGCGCGGACCGCGCGGTGGAGGCCGTCCTCCAGATACAGGTCGCCCTGCCACTTCACGACATGCGCGAAGAGGTCGCCGTAGAACGTCGAGTCCTCGGCGAGCAGGGTCTCCAGATCAAGCTGCTGCTTGGTCGTCACGAGCTGATCGAGGCGGACCGGGCGCGGCGCGACGTCCGCCCACTGCCGGGTGCTTTCCCGGCCGTGGTCGGGGTACGGCCGGCCGTTTCCGATGCGCTTGAAGATCACACGGAAAGCCTACCGGCCAAGACGTTCCGGGCGCAGCCATGGCGGCGGAGTGCGGTGCCGGAGAAGAGGCGGTAAACGGGGGCAAAGCGGGAGCTGTTGCGGAGCGGTTGTCCCAAGACGGGGAGCGGCGGGACCGTGTCGGCCGGGCCTTGCCCCGGGTCGCGAGAGTGCCCGCCACCCGCGAAGAGGCGGTTCGGCGCATCGCGTTCGGGTCCGCGGGCGGGCGAGCAGGCGGGGCCGCGCACACGTGTGGATCCGGAACATCACCCGTTTGGCCCCTGGGACGAGGCGGGGCGGCTGCCCGATGCGGACAGCCGCCCCGCGCTCCGCTACTCGCGGTCCCTGTCGGCCGGGACGGCCGGGCGGGCGTCTTCCAGGGGCTCGGGTTCGGGCAGGGACTCGGGATGTGGCCGGGGCTTCGCACTGCGCGCGGCCTCGGCTCGCAGCAGGGCGAGCAGGACCGCGTACGGGTCGCTGGGCATGTCGGTGTCCTCGCGTTGCTGAGTGCTGAGTCGGGGGACGGCGGCGGGGCCGGACCTGTCAGCACAGGAGGACGACGGTGCGCAGGGCGTACAGCGCGCCGGAGTACGGCGGGCTTACGGGGCCGGGGAGAAGGCGGTCCGGCGCGGACGGCCAGGCGCGGGGGCGTGGCCTGGGCCGCAACGGCGCGAGGGCGCGGTGCCCCGGAAGGCTCGCGGGCCGCAGTGTGGTCAGTACGTCGTGTTCCGCGTCGCACGTCTGGGTCGTGGACGGCGCGATGCGCTCGCCCCCTGCCGCCTCCGCGGGCGCGCCCGCCGCGAACAGCAGCGCGCCGAGCACCAGCAGCACCCGCAGCCAGGCATGCCGCCGTGCGGTGCGGCGTGGGTGCTGCGGGGCGGGGCTCACGGGAGGTCATGTGCCCGCCATGCACGCACCGTTCGGCGTGTCGGGCCAAGGACTGCCCTCACGGGCTATCTGTGCGGCGTGAAGTTGACGCGGTGCGCGTGGTCACACCGTGCGCGGGATCCGCTGTGCGTGGCCGTGGAGCCGGATCGCCGTGACGATCTCGACGAGGCCGACCACGACCAGCCACCAGCCGGCGACGAAGGTGAGTACGACGATCGAGGCGAACGGCGAGGTGATCAGCACGATCCCCGCGAGGAAGGTGATGACACCGAGGAAGGCCTGCCAGCCGCGCGCGGGCACGGCGGGGTCATGGACGGCGGCCAGGGTGTGGGTGATCCCGCGGATCAGCCAGCCGATGCCGATCCACAACGCGAGCAGCAGGATCGACTCCAGCCGCCCCCGGAAGCAGAACAGGCCCAGCAGGATCGACAGGGCACCGCTGATGAAGGCCAGGACGCGCAGCGAGGTCGTCCGGTGCGTGCCGAAGGCGGCGGCCAGTTGGAGCACGCCGCTGATGATGAGGTAGATGCCGAACAGGATCCCGGCGACGAGCAGGGAGGGACCCGGCCAGGCCAGGATCACGACCCCCAGGATCAGGGAGGCGACGCCGGTGAGCAGGACGACCTGCCAGGCGGCGCGGGAGAGGGAGTGCAGGATCCCCTCGAAGGGCGGCTCCATGTCGCCGCGGGAGGGCCTGGGCGCGTGCGGGTCCCGTGCGCCATGGACGTGACGGTCGTCGTACTCCGGCCCCCAGGGGGAACCGCTCGGTGTGTCGGCCATGACCCATGCTGGGATCGCGCACGCGCGGCCCGCCACTTCGGGTGGGCCACCCGGCTGACACGGTCCCGTCCCGCCGAGTTGCACGACGTGCTGGTCCGTGACCATGGTGTAAGCAGGGTCACGGACATACGCCAGAGGGCCGAGCCACTTTCGTGACCCGGCCCTCTGAGCTGGCGGAGGATACGAGATTCGAACTCGTGAGGGGTTGCCCCCAACACGCTTTCCAACTGTGCGCGCGACCGTACGGACAGGTACGTGCGCGTTCACCGGGCAGGTCAGACAGGGTGCGCGTACGGCGGTGAACAACAGTGATCGTTAGCGCACTGGACAATGACCAGGACAACGAATGTCCGAGGGATGGCGCTACTCCCCGTCCGGTGCGGTGCTGTTGCCGCCCTCTCCCTTCCCGCGGTTGTCCGCGATGTTGAGGAGCAATTGCGTCAGCGTGACTGCCACGGCGGCGACAGCTGCGCCGCCAAGCATCCGATCCTGAGGAACCAACGCGCCGAGCCCGAAGGCCGCCAGGGTGACGAGAACCGAGACGAGTCCTCGCTGCCTGGCGGCTCCGCTCAGAGGGCCGATTCCATAACCACGCCGCCGGGGCATCCTCCGATGACGCGGCACGCTGGTGAGGTGACGCCCCGCGCCGACCCTCTGCGAAGTTAAGTCCTGCGGCTCAGTCGGTACTGTCATTACTGACCTTTCTCACGCTAAGGACAGGTCAGGGCGGCTCCCGTTCCCGCGGGGGCCGTCTTTACTTTGGCCACGCCGCCCTGATGCCTACCTAGAGTGACTCAGGCGCCACAGGCCTCGCATCCACTCATTCTTTGCTGATTTTCCAGAGAAACGCTGCAAACTATGCAATACATGTTGCATTAGGGTGGGCTGAACTGCGCATTCCCCGTACCTCGTTCATGCATGGCATTGCAATGTCTAAACGGGTGCGGTGGGTCCATCTTGCAGATAGGGGACGCCGACGCCAGGCTCGCGCGTGGTAGCCGCTGGTCAGCGACCCACCCGCTGGCAACGAAGGCAATGAGGGGTGGGTCGCGTTGCGCGTAGCAGTCAGCGGCAACCGTTGCCATAGCGTGCCGTTCGGCGCGATCACAGCATTACCAAACTTTTACAGAAGTGCTGGTTCGCCGCTCCCGGCTACCTGAACCATGCCGCCCCCACTCTTAACTGCTTGCTCCGGGAGATGCAGAGCGGGGGCAGTAGTCTCATCCAAAGAGCCGTGCCTACAAGGGTGGGGGGCACGTTGAGTGGGCAACGAGATCAGGTACGAGCGACTACCCCAATGAACTCGGCCCCTTTGTGGTTGCTCACGATGAAGTCGAAGCCGTGACCTGCCGCGCAGGTCAGTTCCACGCTGACGTATCCGCCTCTGGTTCCGAGCGGACTCCCGCCGCTGTCGCGGTCGGGATGCACTGTGACCGCCTCGTGGTCGGCGCCGACCTCCCCCTGCTCTACTTCCGCAATCCCGCACGCAGGGCAATTGAGCTGCCACTGCATGCTCCACCTTCCTGCGTCCCGCTGCACCGGAACGAGGATTCCTTCGTGGCTCTGAGGCACGCTTCCCTCCAAACGGGTTCGGTCCGCTCCATGACAGCTGACCGGCGATCCCCGTGCATGGCTTTTCCTGATCTGGCTCACGGAGGCCGCAGCGTGCCCTCTTCGAGGCCGCTGGCGCGGCTTGTGGCGCCCCGCTGAGCGCCGGGGAGTGGATGGCGGGCGACAACCCTGCGACGGACGTAGCAGGGGCACAGGCGGCCGAACTGCGGACCGCCTGGGTGGCCGGCGGCCGGGAATGGACCGATGCCCTCGCGAACCGACATCGTCGTGTCGAGTGCAGTGGAGGCGACGTTCGCGCGGCAGGCCAGAAGGGGGTGCGCGTACGGAGGTGAACACCAGCATCCCTCAGCGCACTAGACAAGGACCGGGACAACGACGTTAACCCTCTGGCGTCTCTGTCGGCTGATCGAGCTGCTGCTGCCGCTTGCGCTGGTCGTTTTTGAGGGTCTCTACACGCTCGGTGAACTCCAACAGGGCCGCTGCGTCGTCTGCGCTGCCCTTGTAGCGCCCCACCTTCAGGTTGACGGCGTCGTACTCCTCCTCGATGGAGTCTGCCGTCTGCTGGAGGTGGAAGCTGCGCTCGCGAAACTTGAAGTAGCCCGTGAAGCCTGCCGCGAGGCCTACGGCGAAACTCGTGCCGACAGTGATCCACTTGAAGGGAGCTGGAGTCTCCGCAAGGCTCGCTGCCGTCGAAGTCGCAAGCGAACCGATGATGATGACACTCTGAAAGAAGTTGTGGACGCGTCGATAGCGCAGTCCGTCAGCTCGGTACTGCTCGATAGCTCCGGGGACGGTCTCCCGGTAGATGTGCCGACGCGTTGCCGTTGGCAGGTCTATAGAGGCTGCGGAGAGACGCTTGCGTTCGATGGCCAGCTCAAGGTCAATCTTCTTCTCAACTGCGTACCCCGCTTCCCATTCGTCGAGGACTACTCCGTCAAGGGGTTCGCCGCCAGTGCTGAAAGCGCGAACAACTAGGCACAAAAGGAGCAGGGCGAGAAGAATTGGGATGCCCGCGATATTGACGCGGGTAAGGTCGACGCGGCCCCATGCGGCGATGTTCCCAACGAACAGGAGAAGCAGCAGTACGGGGGCAGAGGCGTAGGTTGAAACCAGCACAAAGCGCCGTATGCGCGCTTGGCGTATCTCATTCCGGAGATTGAGGATTTCCCTGTCATGGCCAAGGAGACCCTCAATCGCGCGTTCTGCTGCTGCCGTTGACTGCGCCATGGTCCTCCGCTATGAATCCGTGTGCCGATCACCCGTGATTCGATCATAGGAGTGTATGCGTCCGTGGAAGCCGTTATGGGCCCAATGGCGGATGCTTTATGCAGCCATGGCCGGAAACGAGGCATCCCCGCGAACGGTAGCGCTGGCCACTTAGCGCAACACATGACGGGTTCGTGGTCGCGACGCCGGATGCGGAGCCGCCCTAGGGAGGCTCTTGAAGGCGGCGCAACACAACACCCCCGACCGTGTTCCCACGGTCGGGGGTGTTGTCCGTGACAGTGGAAGGATTGGGGTGTCAGCCTCGCTGGCGCGGTACTCCGGAATCAGTAACCAGCGTCCCACTCTGGCTCCCGACGAGCGGGCCGACGGGCAAGAGGTCTTCGGGCATGGCTAGTTCACCCGCCGCCCGCTGAGCGAGCCATCCCGACCGCCGGTGCGGCGGCGCCTCCGTGCGGACGTGCCGAAAGCCAAGCTCCTCGTAGTAGGCGTGCAGACCGGTGTTCGTGCGCCAGGTGTCGATGCGTACCCAGGTTCGCCCCTCCAGGGCGGCGAGGCGGGACATCCAGTCGATGAGCCGTGTTCCGAGCTGCTGGCCGGAAGCCTCCCGGGCGACGATCAGCTTGTAGAGGTACAGCGCTGTTTCGGGGCGATCGGCATCGGTCCAGAAGTCCCGGTCGACGGGGCCACGGCTCACAGTGGCGAGCACTTGGTCACGCTCACCGACGACGACCCACGCCCGCCCCTCGTCTATGCTCGCGCGCCACTTCGAGATGGCCCGCTCGCCGGTCTCCGGGTCGCTCCATTGGTCGGTTCCTTTGGTCCGTAGCCACCCTTCGGCTTCTGCTCGTAGGGCCAGGAGAGCGGGCACGTCCTCCGCCGCTGCGGGGCGGAGGTACTCAGTCCGTACTGACTTCATAGAGGATCTTGTGCCTGTCTCCGGGGAGGATGGTGACCATGCAGCGGAGGGGCCGATCGTCCGTGTCATAGCCCGTTCGGGTGTGCTCTGCGACTGGAGTGGCTGCGGGAAGTCCAAGTTGCTCCGCTTCCTGGTGAGTCGGCATACGGACTGAGATTTCGTCCACGTACTTGGCTTGCACGAGTCCCACGGAGGCGAGGATGCCGCCGGGCGCGGAGACGTCTCGGGGCTCCATCAGGGGGGTGCCGACCACGAGTTCCTGAGGGAAGTACGAGTCGGCGAGTGCATAGGGCCGGTTGTCTATGAACCGGACGCGCTTGCGCACCACGGCCAGTCCACCTTCGGGAAGCGCGAGGCGCTCGCGAACGTGGGGCGGGGGCACAACGATCGACACTGCGATCTCTTGGCGGGGAGCGTTCCCGTTCTCCGCAATTGCGCTCGCCCACTGGTCGCCGGCGGTCCGCCCTTCCACGGCGTTCGCGTGGCGGCTCCGACTCTCCAACGTCGTCCAGTTCCAGACGACAGGGGGGTAGTTCTCGCGGACGTACTTGCCCTGTCCCTGCCCAGTGACGACCAAGCCTTCCTCGATCAGGAGGCGCACGCCGGTGCGGATGGTCTCTCGGCTGTAGCCGTACTGGCTCATCATCTTGGATTCGCTCGGCAGGGCCTCACCCGCTGACAGCGCGCCAGACAGGATCTGTTCCCGCAGGTCGTAGGCGATTTCCTGAGCCTTCGTCATACCGCGTCGTGCTGCCAAGGCATCTCCTCTGCTCCGACTCCTCCGTACAAGTTAGACCAGGGGGCTTGACTCTCCAAGCCTGACTCGTGCAATCTCTTGCCCAGGCACTCCTCCAGACAAGTCGGATGGGGTGTCACGTACGGCATTGCCGTACCGCCCGGAGGGCTCCGTGAAACGGGCTCGAAGGAAGCGTCGGTTGGCTTGAGAACTCAACAGAGTGTGCCGAGGGAGCCCCGCCCCACCTCGTGAGCAAGAGGGCGGGCGTGCACAGGTTCTGCCCCTGTGTGCGGTACAGCGCGACCCGACCCCTCCGCAGCTTGACCGCTGCGGCCGGTTGCCTCCGCTGCTCGTCTCGTACGAGCAGCGCTGAGGGGAGCCGGATCTACCGACTTCAACGGCGCGCGGCCCCGGTGCTGGAACACCGGGGCCGCTGTTCGGGCCGTTCACATGTGAGAGGAACACGACCCAATGAGCCACATCGTCACTGTTCAGGAAGCTGTTACCGCGTTCGCTCCGTTCATGGAGCCAACGGACGCGGAGCTGGATGCGATCGAGCTTGAGTCTTCGCTAATCCTGGCGGAGGTCGAGTTGCTGGACGTGCAGATCATCATGTTGGACCGCACTCCGACCGAGCTGGACGCCCGCCGTATCCGCCGGGCCGAGCGCAGGGTGCTCGCCGAGCGGTGCGCCCTGGCCAACCGCACGGCCGCCGTGACCGTGTCGGGGGATGCCGCATGAGCGCCGTCCGCGAGGCGAACCTGACCGCCGCCCACGCCGAAGTGAAGGCGGAGATCGCGCGGACCGACAGTAAGACCGCGCTGCTGCTGGCGTTCGTCGGCGCGGTGCTGGCCGGCGCCTGGACGGTCGCCCGCGACCTCCCCCTGACCCTGCCCGCCGCTCTCACGGGCGGTCTGGGCATGGTCGTGCTGGTCGCCGCGGCGGGGCTGCTGCTGCGCTCGGTGCGCCCGAACCTGGGCGGCGGGCACGGCTTCCCGCTGTGGGCCACCCTCACCCCCGACGAGATCAGCGATGCCGTCTCGCGTGACCTTGCTGCGTACATCGCCGGACTGTCCCGGCTGGCCGTCGCCAAGTTCACCTGCCTGCGCCGCGCGGTCGACCTGACCTACGCCGGCGGGGCCCTCCTCATCCTCGCCGCCCTGCTCACGATCGGGGGCAAGGCATGAACCACAAAGAACTGACACGCTCACAGAAGGCGGTGCTCGGAACCGCACTCGGCATCATGGCCGCCGTCGGCGGTATCGGCGGGTACGGCACTTTCAGCAACATCGGCCACGCCTACGGCACCGGGACCGCGCTCGGTGCGGTCGCCGCAGGCGAGGGCGCCACCGCCGTACTCGGTCTAGTCCTGCTCGGGCTGACCATGCTCGGGCAGTCCTCGCCCCGGGTCGTCCGTCTCGGGCTGTGGGCGCTCCCCGCCGCCGCGTCCGTGATGGCCGCGATGGCAGGCCCCGACGCTGGCAGGACCGTGATCTACGCCGTGACCCCGATGGGCATGTGCGTGTCCGCCGAGGGCATGGCCTTCCTCGCGCGCCGGATCGTCGTCCACACCGACGGCCGCGACGCCGAAGCCGAGGCCCGCACGGCGGCTGTCGTCCGCGAGTTGGCCTATCACCGGGCCGTCGTCGCCAACCACCCCGACGAGAAGGAACGGGAGAAGGCGGAGAAGCGGTCGTGGAAGCTGGCCCGCAAGGTCGGCACCGGTGACCACTCGTTGGGGACGCGGCTGGTCGACGTCCAGCGGGATCGGGTCACGGACGGCGCAAACGCCGCGCTGGCCGGGATGTTCGCCGCCCCGATCGACCTGCCCGCCACGCCGCCGGTCGACCCGATCGGCCCGGCGGACACCGAGAGCATGAATGCGGAGGAATCTACTGAGACCGAGAGGATTCGGTCTACGGCTGACCAGCCTGGATCGGCTCCGGTCGCGATCACGCTGACGCGGCTGCCGATGCCCGATCCGGCGCCGGTCACGCTGGGGAAGTCGACCCTTCCCGGCAAGCCTCTGCCCGCCATCACGCCGCCCGTCGAACCGGTACCCGCCGCATCGGACAAGGCTCGATCGGTGGCCGCTGAGTCGACCCGCCCCCACCGTGCGACGTACCGCGTCCCCGACGCTGCAAAGTCGACCCAACCCAAGCGCACCCCCGAGCAACTGCTCACCGAGGCGCGCGCCGCGACCGCCGATTGGCCGGACGCGGAGATCACCGGAGAGGGCATCCGCCGCGCGATCCGCACGTCCCCGAAGAACGCCCGGATGCTGCGGGACACGCTCCTCGCCGAGCGCGCCGCCGACGGGAGTGCCGGGGCGGTGGCTGCCTGATGAGCATCCGTCGTGAGACCGCCGAAGACGACCGCATCCGCGCTCAGGTCCTGATGTCCCTGCTCGGTGACTCCCTGGACCCCGACCGGCCTGTGGACGAGTTCGAGCAGGTCGTCGGCCACGCGCTGTGCGCCAACAAGTCCACCCAACCGCCCGCCGGCCACACGTACCCGAAGAGGGGCTGACCATGAGCAAGGCTGACACCCGCCGCCTGGACCGCGAGATCCGTCTGACCACGCGCAAGCTCGAAGCTGTGCGCGAGCGGGAGATGTGGCCGCTGGACGGCCGTGAGCGTCGCGCCATCGTCGGCGCGTTGGCGGGCGGCTCCTACCGCGTGGTGCGGGGCCGTAGCACCGACCGTGCCGATCGGAAGCTGGAGACGGCCTGGAACGCGGCCGAGACGCGTCTGATCGCGGAAATCACCGCCCTGGAGACCGAGCGGCAGCGGCTCGTGACCGAGGCCGCCCAGGCGAAGGCCGCCAAGAAGTCCTCCCGCTGGTGGTGACCACGCCCGCCGCGGGCCCCGTCACCACCGCTTGACCCGCTCTCTCTGGCCGGGGCGGCGTCCCGCATGCCGCCGCCCCGGCCCCCTCAACTTCCCGCCCTGCTCACGCAGTCAGGAGTCTTCCCGTCATGAGCGACACCGTCGTTCGTCTCACCAAGGACACCGACCCGCCCGTCGTCGGCGATGCGCGCCCGACTCTGACCCTGGTCCCGCCTATGCCCGAGGCGCCGCCCGTCCCGGCTGCGCCGTCGGTGGCGCCGCTGTGGGTGCGGTCCGGCCGCGCTATCAGGACCGCCGCCACGCACGAGAACACCCGGACCGCCGCTCGCGCCGCCGCCCGTCACAGTCTCTACGTGGTGGGCGGGGCGCGGATCGTGGCCCGCCGCACCTGGGATAGCCGCACCGCCGCCCCATACGAGCGCATGCAGCGCGCCGCCGAGGCTGCCGGGAACCACGAGATGGCCGCGGAGTGGGAGGAACGCGGGCAGCGCTACCGCGACGCCCGCCACCGCCGCCGTATGGACCTGCTGCACTCCCCGGTGGAGGCGGCCCGGGGCGTGCTGGTCGGCACCGGGATGGGCATTGGTGGCCTGGTCACGCTCGGGGTGGTGCTGGCCATCGCCAACAAGGACGCCCACGACGTCATCACCCCGATCATGGCCGTGATCGAGTTCATCCGCCTGATGATCACCATCGTGCAGGTGGTGTGGGGGCCTGCGATCACGATCGGCCCGTTCCTGGCCCTGCTCGCCCTGTGGGCCGTCGGCAGCAAGCAGCAAGCCGCCCCGAACTGGGCTCTTCCCGCCAACGCCCGATCCGGCGGAGGTGAGCCGATCACACCGTCGATCGTGGTCAAGGCCCTGCGTGACCTCGGAGTGTCCCCGCTGCGCAACGCCATCAAGGAGATGGGCGACGCCGGCGCTTCCATGCTCTCCCCGATCACGATCGCCGGATGCGGTGTCGAAGTCGATGTCACGCTTCCGTCCGGGGTGTCGACGATCGAGGTTCAGAACCGGCGCCGCAAGCTGGCGGAGAACCTGACCCGGCACGAGCACGAGGTGTTCATCACGATCCCCGAGGCGGCCCGCACGGTCCGTCTGTGGATCGCCGACTCGGGTGCGCTGGATGAGCCGATCGGCCCGTCCCCGCTGGTCACCGACGAGACGGTGACCGCGAACTACAAGACTGGCAAGGCACCGTGGGGACAGGGCCTGCGCGGCGACGCTGCTGAGCTGAGCGTGTATCAGCGCCACCTGCTCGTCACCGGCCGGTCGAACCAGGGCAAGACTGCTGCCCTGCGCGCCCTGGCCCTGTGGCTGGCCCTCGACCGGTCGGTGGAGTTCTGGATCGGGGACCTCAAGGGCGTCGGGGACTGGAGCATGTTCGACGGCATCGCCGAGGTCCTGATCGAGGGCCCGTCCGATGACCACGTAATCCAGGTCACCGAGATGGTTGAGGACGCGGTGGTCGAGATGAACCGCCGCATCGAGGTGCGCCGCGCCGACCCGACCGCAACGTTCCCAGCGCTCATCGTCCTCGTGGACGAAGCGCAGAAGGCATTCATGTGCCCGGCCGTCGGCAAGGACAAGCGGCCCTACGGCGGGTCCAAGGCCACGAGCCGCTACTTCATGGCCGTCCGCGAGATTCACAACCAGGGCCGTGCGGTCGACGTGCTGATGTGGCAGGGAACGCAGGACCCGACCGATCAGAACCTTCCCAAGCTGGTCCGCGAGGGTGCCCACACTCGCGCCTCCCTCGTGCTGGGTAGCGAATCGCAGTCGAAGATGGCGCTGGGCGACAAGGCCGTTGAGGACGGCGCTGCCCCGCACATGCTGCGCCAGGGCCTGGACAAGGGAACCCTGGTCGTCACCTCCGACGGCATCGAGACGCCCAAGGGACAGACGTTCATCACAGTGCGCACCCACTTCATCGACGACGACCCGGCCGTCGAGATCGCGGAGCGGGCCAAGGCCCTGCGGGACGGGGTCACCACCCTGCACGTCGTCGAGCGGGGCGAGGAGCGCGACGCCCTCGCCGACATCGCGTCCGTGATCGGCGACGCGCCCCGGCTGCTCACCAGCGATGTGCTCAAGCGGCTGGCGATCCTGGGTGAAGACGCCTACGGAGACTGGACGTTCACCGACCTCAAGGGCGTGCTGGAAGCCGCTGAGGTCGAGCCGTACAAGTCCCACGGGCGCATGGTCGTCCGGCGCGACGACGTCACCCGCGCCCTCGCCAACCGTGACGAGACGGATTCCGCTTCCGCCGCCGAGTAGCGGGGAGGCACCCCGGCCCGCGTCGGGGAGGCGGGGAGAACTCCCCAATCGCCTCCCCAACCCGCCTCCCCCGCGTTGATCAGCGAAAACACCCCTTCGGGGAGGCGGGGAGGCGTGCAGGTCAGCACCCCGAAACCCCCCTCCACAGCCACCCCGGCAGGGGGTATGTCTGCCTCCCCACCCCGCCACCGGAAGGGATTCCGCATGTACCCCGAGACCACTCCCGGAACGGCCCCCACGGCCGCCGGAATGACCGAGGGCGAAGTCGCCTTCGAGGCCCGCCGGATCATCGACGAGGCGTACCGGCCGGTGCTCGAGGTGCCCACCTCGTACCGCGACACCAGCCCCCTGCCCGCCTACGGCGATACGCCCCCGGTGCCTCAGCCCGACCGCCGGATCGTCCCCGCCTGGGCGGCGGGCACCGCCGTCGCAGGGATCGGCGTCGGTACCGCGTGCGTCGGCGTCGGCTGCGGTGTCTGGCTCGCCTGCCAGGGATTCGCCGCCGTGTCCCTGACCAGCGTCCTTTTCGTCACCCTGCCCATCGCCGCCGTGGCCGCCGTCGTCGCCGCTATCGGATCGGCCCTGCGGTCCCTCAAGAACGTCCACACCGAAACCCACCACCACTACGCCGGACCGGTCCGGCTGGAGAACACCACCACGCACACGCGCGGACTGATTGCCCGCACCCGCAACGAACTTCACCGCTGAGGCAAAAGGAGCACTCGCATGGACATCGACCCGGACGAGATCGTCACCATCGAGCTGCACTGGGACAACGGCGGATGGCTGCCGGAGACCTACAGCCGCGGCATCACCCGCCGCCAACTCGGCAACCTGCTCTTGCAGCTCGACGACATGGCGGGCGAAACCGAGGAGCGCGCCGCGAACAGCTAGCTACGCCAAGGGCGGCCCCCACCTCTCGCCAAAGAACGCGGGGCCGCCCTTGCCTAACCAGCAACCCATCAAGGAACTGGAGATCTCCCAGCATGACGCAACCCACCGACATTCGGCGAGATGACCACCGACCCTTCGCCAGGCTGGTGGTGGCGGCATGAGAGAGCACCTGTGCACCGCGCTCGAACTCGCTGCCTCTCAGATCCCGGTCCTGCCGCTGCGGGCGGGCAAGGTCCCGTTTGGCAACTGCCGCCGCTGCGCGAACAACGCGTGCGGCGGACGGCCGAACATGAAGAGCGCCGGGCCGTGCACCTGCCCGGGTCCCTGCCATGCGTGGGCCGCCGCGACCACCGACCCGGACGTCATCAAGTCCGGCATCTGGCGCCGGGCATGGCTGCGCGCGAGCGCGGTCGCCTACCACCCGGGCGGAGCGGGGCTGACGGTCGTGGACCTGGACAACGCCGACGCGATCACGTGGGCCCGCAAGAACCTGCCCGTTACACAGACTGTGCCCACCACACGGGGTGAGCACTGGCTGTACCTCGGCCGGATGCAGTCCGCGAACGCGGTCCGGCCCGGCGTGGACATCAAGTCCACGATGGCCTACGCCCGCTGGCTCGGGTTCGGTGCCGGCACGTTGGCCTACCTGCCGGATGCCGTGCGTGCGCTGGCCGTGAGCAAGCCCGCCGCGGTTCGGCCTGCACCGCAGACCATCACCATGCCCGCGCCGACTGGGGGCGAGGAGTGCCGCCATCGCACGCCCGCTTATCTGGAGCGTGGCATCGCCATGGCGGTGCAGCGCATCACCGAGGCCACCAGCGGCGTGCACAGCACTGTCTACCGCACATTCCTGGCCGTGCTGTCCACGCATGGCTGGTGCGGATGCCTCACCGAGGCGCACATCGCGCGGCTGTTCACCGCCGCGCAGGCCAAGGGCGAATCGCCCCGGCACTGCACCGACGCGTGGACCAACGCCCGCACCGCACTTGGGATGTAGCCATGTCCGAGGACGAGAAGACTCCGGCCCGCCAGATCATCACGGACTACGCGCAAGCGCACTTCCGGTACTTCCGTACCGCCGACGGCACCGTGTACGCGCAGAAGAATGGCCATCCCGTGGCCCGCCCGATCCGCTCCCAGGGCACCACGGGAAGCCACCGCCAGGAACTCATGGTCGGTCTCTTCCACGACGGGCACGGCGTGTTCAACGGCACCGCTCTCAAGGAGGCATTGGACTTGATCGAAGCCCTCGCGCTGACCGAGGACGTACAGCCTGTCCACATCCGCGTCGCGCCGGGGTTCGACGGCGCGACATGGCTCGACTTGGGCCGGAGCGACGGGCGGTCGGTTCGTATCCACCCCACCGGTTGGGACATCGCCATTCCCGACCCGCGTGAGGTGTGTTGGCGCCGCACGCAGCTCACGGGGGAGTTGCCCCTGCCGGTCAAGGACACTGACAGCAAGGGCATCGATCTCCTGATGCGGCTGTGCAACTTCGCCAATGCCGAGACGGAGTGCCTGGCCATCGCGTGGCTGGTCGGCTGTCTCGGGCCGTCGGTGCCCGTGCCCGCTCCGTTTCTCACCGGCCCGCAGGGCGCCGGCAAGTCCACCGGCGGCCGGATGCTCGTGCGGATCGTCGAGGGCATGAGCGGGGACCTGCGCCGGGCCCCGAAGGACGAGGAGAACCTGATCGCGGCGGTCGCGGCCGGATGGGTCACGGCCCTGGACAACCTCTCCCACATGACCCCGGACCTGTCGGACGCCATGTGCTGCATCGTCACCGGCGCCGAGAACGTCAAGCGCGCTCTCTTCACCGACGGGGACGTGTTCCGCGCTCGCTACCGCCGCCCCTTGCTCCTGACCGGCATCGACGTGGGTGTCATCCGCCCCGACCTCGCCGAACGGCTCTTGCCACTGCGCCTGGAACGTCCCCGGGTGAGGCGCACGGAAGATGAGCTGTGGACGGAGTACGCGGAGGTGCTGCCCGTCGTCCTCGGGTCTCTCCTGGATCTCACGGTGAAGGTCCGCGCAGTCGAGGCGGAGACTCCCACCGACCTGCGGATGGCGGACTTCGCGCACCTGTGCGCCCAGCTCGACGCGGCAACTGGCCTCGGAGCGCTCACCGCTTACCGGGCCAGTCTGGACGACCTCAACGACGACGTGATCGAGGGCGACCTGTTGGCGCAGACCGTCCTCCGGCACGCCGCCGACATCGAACCGGGCGCAGAGCGGCGGATGACCTCCACGGAGTGGCTGCACTGCCTCACCCGCCTCTACACCGGCGAGGACTTCCGTCCCCTGCCCAAGGGGTGGCCGACCACCGGCAAAGTCCTCTCCGACCGTCTCAAGCGTCTACAGCCGACCCTGGCCGCCCGGGGCGTCCTCATCGACTCCGGCCGCACCAGGGAGGGCCGCTACATCGAGATGACCCGCTCACCGGCCACGCCCCCGCACGAGCAGCAGGCGTTCTGACCGGCACCGCCACGACCGCACGAGCAAGAGGAGCACCACCGGCCAGGCGTGCTCCTCTTGCTGTTCGGCGGCGGCGCCGCCCTGCGCTGGACGCGCCGCGAAGCGGCTCCTTCTTCACGCCCTGAGACGCACCGCACCACCACAGACACCCCCCTCTCTTTTTCCTAAGTGGGGAACGCTGCGTCACCTGCGTCACAGGCGCCCGGAAAACGCCGGGTGACCTGCGTATACGGCCGTGACGCAGACGGCCGCCCTCTGCGTCACGCCGCGTCACCTGCGTCACGCGTGACGAACAGTCTGCGTCACCGGTGACGCACCATTGGCGCTCCGCGTCACCCGAAACCCGCAGGTCAGACAGCATGAATGACGCAGGTGACGCGGTGACGCAGAAATCCGCACCTAGGACACACGCGAACTCCCGATACAGACTCCGCGCAGAGGAGACCGTTCCATGAGCATCGCCACCGTGGACATCGCACCACTCGCTGGGGCTGGCGACCCGGCCCCCGTGCTGCTGACCGTCGAAGAGGCCGCCCGCTGCCTCCGCATCGGCCGCACGACCTGCTACGCCCTCATCCGCGCCGGAGCCCTGGAGTCCCTGACCATCGGCGGACTCCGACGGGTCCCCGCTGACGCCCCGGCCGCCTACCTCGCCCGGCGCCGCGCCGAGCAGCGCGCCGCCTGATCTCACCATTCCGGAGCGCCGCCCGACATTCGGGCGGCGCTCCGGTCTGTCTACCTCGTACCGACCGGAGGAACTGCCAATGGCAGAGGAGAAGAAGCGCACTCGCCGAGCCAACGGCGAATCGGCCATCTACCTGGGCAAGGATGGACGCTGGCACGCTCGTGTGCCCATGGGCTACAAGGACGACGGAACGCCCTACCGCCGACACCTGACGCGCCCTACCCGCAAGGAGCTGGTGGACGAAGTTCGGCGCCTGGAAAAGCAGCGCGATGAGGGGTCCGCGCGCCAGCCCGGCAAGCCGTGGACGGTGGCGAAGTGGCTTGAGCACTGGGTTGAGAACATCGCCAAGCCTGTCGTGAGCGAGAACACGTACGCCGGTTATGAGGTGGCGGTGCGGGTGCACCTGGTGCCGGGCATCGGCCGACACCGCATTGATCGGCTGGAGCCCGAACACCTGGAGAGCCTGTATCGCCGGATGCAGAGCGCTGGCAGCAAGGCGGGCACCGCTCACCAGGCCCACCGGACGGCCCGTACGGCCCTGGGCGAAGCGGTGCGGCGCGGCCACGCGGCGAAGAACGCTGCCGCGCTGGCGAAGCCTCCTCGGATGGAAGAGGACGAGACCGAGGTAGAGCCCTACTCGGTCGATGAGGTGCAAAGCCTCCTACTCGAAGTCAACAAGCGCCGGAACAGTGCCCGCTGGATGCTGGCCCTGGCGCTCGGGCTGCGACAGGGAGAGACGCTCGGCCTGCGGTGGTCCGACGTGGACCTGGACAACGAGTACCTGAAGCTTCGCCGGAACCGGTTGCGGCCGAAGTACGAGCACGGGTGTGGTGATGCAGCGCCGTGCGGCCGGAAGGCCGGGTACTGCCCGGCCCGGGTGCAGGTGCGGCGCGAGACGAAGAACACGAAGTCACGCGCCGGGCGTCGCGCCGTGCCTCTCCCCGGCCCGCTCGTCGTGATGCTCCGCTCCCACAGGGAGACACAGGCCCGAGAGCGCGCGACAGCCCGGAATCTGTGGACCGAGTCCGCCTACGTGTTCACCAAGCCGTTGGGCGGGCCACTCAGCCCGAACACGGACTATCACGATTGGAAGCGGCTGCTGGAAGACGCCGGCGTCCGGAACGGGCGTCTGCACGACGCACGGCACACCGCGGGGACCGTGCTCATGCTGCTCGGGGTACCGGATCGGGTCATCGACCAGATCATGGGTTGGGAGCCGGGCGGGGCGGCACGGATGCGTGCGCGGTACCTGCACGTGACCGATCCCATGCTCAAGGAGGCAGCGCAGAAGATCGAGCGCGCCATCTGGGGAGCCCCGGGAAACCTCGCTGTGGACAAAGACCAGGACAACGAGGCGTGAGGACAACGTCGAAGGGCCCCCTGTTTCCAGGGGGCCCTTCGACATCGTGCCCGGTGAGGCACTGGCGGAGGATACGAGATTCGAACTCGTGAGGGGTTGCCCCCAACACGCTTTCCAAGCGTGCGCCCTAGGCCTCTAGGCGAATCCTCCGCCGCAAACATTACATGACGTTGAAGAGTGCTTGCGAACTCGTTCGGGCTCCGGCGATCGGGTAGGCTTGGGCTCAGCCCCTCACGCGGCGCTATCTGACTGAACTCCCCCAGGGCCGGAAGGCAGCAAGGGTAGGTCGGCTCTGGCGGGTGCGTGGGGGGTCTTGTGCGTTCCGGGCCTGGTGGAGCGGGGGCCGCGGCCTCGGGCTGGGCAGGTTGTCGGTGGGCGCCTATAACCTCGTATGCGTGTCGTCTCTCGCGTTGTACCGCCGCTATCGCCCGGAGTCGTTCGCCGAGGTCATCGGGCAGGAGCATGTCACCGACCCGTTGCAGCAGGCGCTGCGGAACAACCGGGTCAATCACGCGTACCTGTTCAGCGGTCCGCGCGGCTGCGGCAAGACGACCAGCGCGCGGATCCTGGCCCGCTGTCTGAACTGCGAGCAGGGGCCGACGCCGACGCCCTGCGGCGAGTGCCAGTCCTGCCGGGACCTGGCCAGGAACGGGCCGGGCTCCATCGACGTCATCGAGATCGACGCCGCGTCGCACGGCGGTGTCGACGACGCCCGTGACCTGCGAGAGAAGGCGTTCTTCGGGCCCGCGAGCAGCCGGTACAAGATCTACATCATCGACGAGGCCCACATGGTCACGTCGGCCGGATTCAACGCGTTGCTCAAGGTCGTCGAGGAACCGCCGGAGCACCTCAAGTTCATCTTCGCCACCACCGAGCCCGAGAAGGTCATCGGGACCATCCGGTCGCGTACGCACCACTACCCGTTCCGCCTCGTGCCGCCCGGGACCCTTCGGGACTACCTCTCCGAGGTGTGCGGGAAGGAGGGCATCCCGGTCGAGGACGGGGTGCTGCCGCTCGTCGTGCGCGCGGGCGCGGGGTCCGTACGTGACTCGATGTCCGTCATGGACCAGCTCCTGGCCGGTGCGAGCACCGACGGCGTGACGTACGCCATGGCCACCTCACTGCTCGGTTACACGGACGGCTCGCTGCTCGACTCCGTCGTCGAGGCCTTCGTGTCCGGTGACGGGGCCGCCGCCTTCGATGTCGTGGACCGGGTCATCGAGGGGGGCAACGATCCGCGGCGGTTCGTCGCCGACCTGCTGGAGCGGTTGCGGGACCTGGTGATCCTGGCCGCCGTGCCCGACGCCGTCGAGAAGGGGCTCATCGACGCCCCCGCCGACGTACTGGAGCGGATGCAGGCCCAGGCGGGCGTCTTCGGCCCGGCCGAACTGAGCCGTGCCGCCGATCTCGTCAACGAGGGGCTCACGGAGATGCGCGGGGCCACCTCGCCCCGGCTGCAGCTCGAGCTGATCTGCGCGCGCGTGCTGCTGCCCGCCGCGTACGGCGACGAGCGCTCGGTCATGGCCCGGCTGGACCGGCTGGAGCGCGGTGTCGACTTCTCCGGTGGCGGTGCGAGCCCTGCCATGGGGTACGTGCCGGGGCCCGAGGCGCACGGCGGGGCGGGCGGCGCGGCCGTGCCGCCCGGTGGCGGTGTCGCGGCGGCTCGTGCCGCAGTGCGTGCCAGTGGGACGGCTGCTCCGGGCGGGTACGAGGCGGCGCCTGTTTCGCCGCCGCCCGCGGAGACCGCTCCCGCTGCCGCCCCAGCGCCCGCCGTCCCTGCGGCTCCGCAGCCGCAGGCAGCACCCACGGCCGCTCCTGCCGCCCCCACCGCCACTCCTGCCGCTCCCGGTGCCTGGCCGACCGCTGCCGCTGCGGGCGGCGCCCGGAAGCCAGGTGGGTGGCCCACGGCCGCCTCCGCGGGCGCTGGGCGGGCGACGGCCGCACCCGCCTCTTCCGCCCCGGCACCCGTCGCCTCTCCGGCACCCGCCGCCTCCGCCCCGGCTGCCGCGTCGGCGCCCGGCGGGCTCGACCCCCGTGTGCTCTGGCCGAACATCCTGGAGGCCGTCAAGAACCGCCGCCGCTTCACCTGGATCCTGCTGAGCCAGAACGCCCAGGTGGCGGGCTTCGACGGGACGACGCTGCAACTGGGCTTCGTGAACGCGGGCGCGCGGGACAACTTCGCGAGCAGCGGCAGCGAGGACGTGCTGCGGCAGGCGCTGGCCGAGCAGTTCCATGTGCAGTGGAAGGTCGAGGCGATCGTCGACCCGTCCGGCGGCTCGGCCCCGCCGACCGCCACGGGCTCCGGGTCCGGCGGCGGCTTCCACTCCGGAGGCGGAGGCGGCGGTGGATACGGCGCTGGCGCACCCGCCGTGTCGCGCCCCGCGCCCCAGCAGGCCGCCCCGACGGCGCGCCCCGACGCACCGACGGCGTCCGCACCGGCCCCGGCGGCGCCTACGGCGCCCGCTCCGGCCGCCGCCGAGCGACGCGTGGTCGCCCCCGAGGACGACATGCCGGAGGAGGACGACCCCGACCTCGACGAGTCGGCCCTCTCGGGTCGCGAACTGATCGTCCGGGAGCTGGGGGCGACGGTCGTGGAGGAGTTCACGAGCGAATAGGCCGCAGGAGAGGAGCGGAGCAAGGGCACTCTCCGGGCCTCTTCGGGCCTCTTCGGGCCTCTTCGGGCTTCTTTGGGATGAACCCACAAGTCCGTGCCCGGCTCCGCTTCGGTGGCCCCCACAAGGCCGCGCGGCTCCGCCCGTTAGGCTGACCCCCGTGAAGGTCCTTGTCATCGGTAGCGGTGCCCGCGAGCACGCCCTGTGTCGTTGTCTCTCCCTCGACCCCGACGTCACGGCGCTGCACTGCGCCCCCGGCAACGCCGGTATCGCCGAGGTGGCCCGGCTGCATCAGGTCGATCCCCTCGACGGAAAGGCCGTCGCCGCGCTGGCCACGGACCTCGCCGTCGACCTGGTCGTCGTGGGCCCGGAGGCGCCGCTCGTCGCGGGCGTCGCCGACGCCGTACGCGCCATCGGCATCCCTGTCTTCGGCCCCTCCCAGGAGGCCGCGCAACTGGAGGGCTCCAAGGCCTTCGCCAAGGACGTGATGGCGGGGGCGGGCGTCCCGACCGCCCGTTCGTACGTCTGCACGAACGCGCGCCAGGTCGAGGAGGCGCTCGACGCGTTCGGCGCCCCCTATGTCGTGAAGGACGACGGTCTCGCCGCGGGCAAGGGCGTCGTCGTCACCACCGACCTGGAGGCCGCGAAGGCCCATGCGGCCGGCTGCGAGCGCGTCGTCATCGAGGAGTTCCTCGACGGCCCCGAGGTGTCCCTGTTCGCCGTCACCGACGGCACCACGGTGCTCCCCCTCCAGCCCGCCCAGGACTTCAAGCGCGCCCTGGACGGCGACGAAGGGCCGAACACCGGCGGCATGGGCGCCTACTCGCCGCTGCCGTGGGCCGACCCGAAGCTGGTCGAGGAGGTCCTGGAGACCGTCCTCCAGCCCACGGTCGACGAGATGCGCCGCCGTGGCACCCCGTTCTCCGGGCTGCTGTACGCGGGCCTTGCGATCACCTCGCGCGGGGTACGCGTCATCGAGTTCAACGCCCGCTTCGGCGACCCCGAGACCCAGGTCGTCCTCGCCCGCCTGAAGACTCCGCTCGGCGGTCTGCTGCTGGCCGCCGCCAACGGCAGCCTCGCCGACCTCGAGCCCCTGCGCTGGAGCGACGACGCGGCGGTCACCGTGGTCGTGGCCTCGCACAACTACCCCGGCACCCCGCGCACCGGCGACCCGATCACCGGACTCGACGAGGTGGCGGACCAGGACGCCCCGTTCGCGTACGTCCTGCACGCGGGCACCCGGCGCGAGGGCGAAGCGGTGGTGAGCGCGGGCGGACGCGTGCTGTCGGTCACCGCGACCGGCGCGGACCTGACCGAGGCCCGTCGTCGGGCGTACACGGCCGTGGGCCGTATCGGGCTCGACGGCTCCCAGCACCGTACGGACATCGCGGCGAAGGCTGCGACGGCCGACATCTGAGCGCCGCAGACATCCAAGGGTCCCGTATCCGTCGCAGGATGCGGGGCCCGCGCGTATGTCCGGCCTGCGGCGAAATGTGCGACGAGGCGTGCGACAAGGGGGCAAGCATGGGGGAGATCCTCGCCCTGGGTCATCCACCTTTCCCCAGAGCCATTCCATCGAGTGACCGATGACCCATCCGGCTGACGACAGCCGGGGCCCCAACTAGGGTGCCGCGCAAGCGTTCCGGCACTTGGCCCACCGGCATTGCGATGTCAGTGACGGGTGCCACAGTGGGGGAGTGAGCAACGCACGGGCATCCGGCGGCGACTTCCGTGACGGAGAGCGTCACGGCGTCTTTCGCGCCGGACAGAGGCGGGACAAAGGGGGTGCCGTTCGGTCGTGACCGGGATGAGTGTGGAGATGGGCGCGCAGGCCGCGCGGTCACGGGCCCTTGCCGTGCTGCGGGTCCGCGGCCGGGCGCTGGCCGTCGCCCTGCTGCCCGCGGCGGTCGCCGTCGTACTGCTCGCGGGCGGCGCCACCGGCCGTCTCAGCGGAGGCCACTGGGCGACCGCGCGCTGGATCATGACCGGCGTCGCCGTGGTCGTCCTGCTCTCCGCCACGGGTGTCGCCCTCGTCGTCTCCCGCGCCCGCCCGGCCATGAGCCCGACGGTCCCGATCGCCGAGGAGTCGGCCCCGGATCTGTACCGCATGGTCCGCGATCTGGCGGACCGCCTCGATGTCCCCGCCCCGTCCGCGATAGCGCTCACCCCGGACTGCGACAGTTGGCTGGAGGACCGCACCCACCCCGCCCACGGCAAGCCCGCCTCCGCGTCCGCGCGCGCGACAGCGGGGACCTGGGGGATACGCGGCCTGTCGGCCTCCCGGCAGCATCGCGCCGCGCCCGTGCTCGTCATCGGCTCGCCGTTCCTGTGGTGGATGCGGGTGGGCGAGCTGCGCGCGGTCCTCGCCCCGGTCGTCGCCGGTACGGGCCCGTCGGCGCACCCTGACATAGCGGCGGCGCGCCGTTTCGTACGGGGGCTGGACGCGGCCGTGGCCGTGACGTCGACGCCCGGCCGCGGCCCCCTGACCCGTACGGTGCTGACCGGCGTCGGCTGGGTGGTCCGCCTGCTGCTGCGAAGCTGCCGCGGGCATGCCGCGGAGATGGAGCGCGGCGTGGCGGCGGCAGCGGCCGTGCGTGCGCAGACGGTCGACTACGGCCTGCGGATCGTCGCCCAGGAGCAGGTCGGGCTGGCGTACGCGGGTTGGGACCGGCTGCTGACCCGGGTCGCGCTGCCGGCCTGGCGGATGGGGCGCTGGCCGTCGCGCCTGGACGCGGGCGTGGTCGCGGCGCTCACGGAACTCTCGCGCCGGGACCGACTGGCCGAGAGCTTCACCTCCCGCCTGGGCGAGCGGCCGGCCTGCGATCTGCTGGAAGAGCCCGGCATCGTGGACGAGGCCGCGTCGCTGCTCGCGGCCCGGCTCTTCCACGGAGGTCCGGCCCGGCCCGGCCCGGACTGGGCCCCGGTGGACTGGCAGGCGTACCCGGACGAGGTCGTCGACCGCAAATGGCGCACGGACGCGGCCCGCCTCCAGCGGGTCCTGGACACCCTGGGCGTCCACCACACCACGGACACGACCGCACCCGACGCGGACGGGCCGACCCTGGACCGGGTGCTGGAGTACCTCACGGTCCGAGCGGACGGCGGCGAGGGCGCGGGAGCGCGCGGCATCGCCCGCGCGGGAGGCGCGGAGCGGCCCGACCCGTTCGGACCGGCCCAGCGGCCCGGGAGAAGCGAGCCGGTCAGGCGGAACGGGCGGGTGCAGCGCGTCGAACGGGCTTCCGGCGGTGCGGTGATACCCGAGACCGTGGAGACGCCGGGCGAGGAGGACGGGTCCGGAGACGACGGCCCGTCCAGCGGCATACGCGCCCTCGCGGCCGACGGCACACCGGAGAACGGACGGGGGACGCCCGATCTACGAGCCGCGAGCACCGGAAGGGGACCGGATGACCTGCGGCCCGACGACGCGCACACCCCGAACGGCGACGCTTCCGCGGACGAGGCCCACCGTGATCCTGCGAAGGCCCCCGGCCCCGAAGGCGCGCCGGACGGCCCGGTCGGTGGCGACGGTGACGTGCACGCCTCGAATGGTGGCGCCTCTGCGAAGGCGCCCGGCACTGACGGCGTACCGGGCACCCTGGGCGGCAGCGACGCGCACGCTCCGAACGGGGACGCTTCCGTGGGCGAGGTCCACCGTGATCCTGCGGCGGCCCCCGGCGACAACCCGGTCGGTGGCGACGGCGACGCGCACGCCCCGAACGGCGACGCTTCCGTGGGCGAGGTCCACCGCGCCCCCGCGACGCCCCCCGCCCCCGAAGGCGCGTCCGACGCCCCAGTTGGCGACGGCGACGCGACCGGCGACTTCGACAGCGCCCCCGCCGTTCTGTTCGCCCCCGATGACGAGAGTCTTCTCGCCGATGGGCGTACTGCCGCGCTCCTCGCCGGGCTCAGTGCCGAGGTGGCGCGGGAGGGGGCGGCGATATCCGACGGCGCGGACGTCGGGCAGTCGGCCGCGCCGGATCGCACGCCGTGGGACGACGGGATGCTCCCGCTGTTCCCGCTCCAGCCGCCCAGCACGGGCCGTGAGCTGCTCGTCGACCATGTCACCGCGATGGTGTGCTGCGCCGCGATGGACACCGCGGGGGCGGTGCCGGGCCTCGACTGGCTGGACGGCCCGTCCCTCCTGGTCCGCGGCGAGCGCACGGCCGACCTGGCGTCCCGGGTCCTCAGTCTGGTCGAGGAGGGCGACCCGGCCCCGCTGCGCACCTGGCTCGTCGGACTGGGCATACGACCGGAGAAGCCGCTCCGGTTGGTCTGACCGCCACAGGACCCGTCCCATCTGCGCAAGGCCTCCACACCGCAGGGTCGCGGCCCTCACCACTGGCCGGAACTTCCCATTCCGGTCACGTCAATTAGCGACGAACGGTGACGGAGCGCGTGCGTAATGTGATGTGCTGGGACCGATCGGGCGCCGGCCACAAGCTATCGGGCGCAAGGCAAGAGCCTAGAAGGCTCACGGGGGACGAGGGAGGGGACATCGTATGGGCTCGGAGCACATTCGCCGTTGGGAGTCGGGTGCCCTCGCGCACGCGGTGACGGACCCCTTCGGCCAGGGTCCGGTTCCTTGGCTGCGGGGCAGTGAGACGTACTTCGACGACACGGGCCATGTGGTCCCCTGGTATGTGGACCCGGCCCCGCCCCCCATCCCGTCCCAGGCCAAAGGGGCGCGCATCCCGGCCCCGCGCACGAGCGGTCCTCGCTCGGCCGACGACGTCCACCGCCAGATCAAGGGCTTCACGTCCGCGGGCGCGGTGGCCCCCGGCGAGGCCATCGACTTCCACATCACGGTCGACCCGCCGCAGGAGTTCAGCGTCGACGTCTACCGGATCGGGCACTACAGCGGCGACGGCGCCTTCAAGATCACCACCAGCCCCCGTCTCCCCGGCATCGTCCAGCCCGCCCCGCTCACCGCCGACCGCACGGTCTCCTGCCACCACTGGTGGCTCTCCTGGCGGCTGCCGATCCCGTCGTACTGGAGCGTCGGCGCGTATGTCGCCGTCCTCACCACCGCCGACGGCTACCGCTCCCATGTCCCCTTCACGGTCCGCGACGCCCGCCCGGCCGATCTGCTCCTGCTGCTTCCCGACGTCACCTGGCAGGCGTACAACCTCTACCCGGAGGACGGCCACACGGGCGCCAGCCTCTACCACGCCTGGGACGCCGACGGCCGGTTGCTCGGCGAGGCCGAGGCCGCGACCACGGTCTCCTTCGACCGCCCCTACGCCGGAGCGGGCCTGCCCCTCCACGTCGGCCACGCCTACGACTTCATCCGCTGGGCCGAGCGGTACGGCTACGACCTCGCCTACGCCGACGCCCGCGATCTGCACGCGGGCCGGGTCGACCCCACCCGCTACCGGGGCCTGGTCTTCCCGGGTCACGACGAGTACTGGTCGACACCGATGCGCCGCACCGTGGACCTCGCCCGCGAACACGGCACCTCACTCGTCTTCCTCTCCGCCAACACCATGTACTGGCAAGTCGAGTTGGGCCCCTCCCCGTCGGGCGTCCCCGACCGCCTCCTCACCTGCCGCAAGCGCCGCGGCCCCGGAAAGCCCGCGCTGTGGCGGGAGATCGACCGTCCCGAGCAGGAGACGATCGGCATCCAGTACGCGGGCCGGGTGCCCGAGCCCCACCCCCTCGTCGTCCGCAACGCCGATCACTGGCTGTGGGAGTCGACCGGCGCCCATGAGCGCGATGAGCTGCCGGGCATGGTCGCCGGGGAGGCCGACCGCTACTTCCCGCGCGCCCGGCTGCCCGAGCATCTGAGCCGCATCCTGCTCTCCCACTCCCCGTACCGGGACAGCGAGGGCGCCCTGCGTCATCAGGAGACCTCCCTGTACCGGGCCCCCTCCGGCGCGCTGGTCTTCGCCTCCGGAACGTTCGCCTGGTCCCCGGCGCTCGACCGCCCCGGCCATGTGGACACCCGCATCCAGCAGGCCACCGCGAACCTCCTGGACCGCATCTGCAAACGGGACTGACACGTTCCGCACGGGCCCCGTGGTCCGGCTCGCCGCCCGCATACGGGAGAATCGAGCCAGTTGGAGAGAACCACGGGGAGGAACCGTGTCCGGATTCGTGGAAAAGCCCGAGCCTGTACAGGTGCCGGGTCTGGTGCATCTGCACACCGGGAAGGTGCGTGAGCTGTACCAGAACGAGGCGGGCGACCTCGTGATGGTCGCCAGCGACCGTACGTCCGCATTCGACTGGGTGCTGCCGACCGAGATCCCGGACAAGGGCCGGGTCCTCACCCGGCTCTCGCTCTGGTGGTTCGATCAGCTCGCCGATCTGCTGCCGAGCCATGTCCTGAGCACCGAACTGCCGCCCGGCGCGCCCGCCGACTGGGCCGGGCGCACGCTGGTCTGCAAGTCGCTGCGGATGGTTCCCGTGGAGTGCGTGGCCCGCGGCTACCTCACCGGCTCGGGGCTCGTCGAGTACAAGCAGTCCCGTACCGTCTGCGGCCTCGCCCTCCCCGACGGCCTGGTCGACGGCTCGGAGCTGCCCGCCCCGATCTTCACCCCCGCGACCAAGGCCGCGGTCGGCGAGCACGACGAGAACGTCTCCTACGAGGAGGTCGCCCGCCAGGTCGGTGCGGAGACCGCCGCCGAGCTGCGACAGGCGACCCTCGCGGTCTACGGTCGCGCCCGTGACATCGCCTGTGACCGAGGGATCATCCTCGCGGACACCAAGCTGGAGTTCGGCTACGACGGCGACACCCTCGTCCTCGCCGACGAGGTGCTCACCCCGGACTCCTCCCGCTTCTGGCCGGCGGATCAGTGGGAGCCGGGCCGCTCCCAGCCGTCGTTCGACAAGCAGTTCGTACGGGACTGGCTCACGTCCCCGGCCTCCGGCTGGGACCGCTCGAGCGAACAGCCGCCGCCCCCGCTGCCGCAGGCGGTCGTGGCGGAGACGCGCGCGAAGTACGTGGAGGCGTACGAGCGACTGACGGGCCTCACCTGGTCCTAGGGGCCCAGTACGGAAACACCGAAGGCCCCGGTCGTCATGACCGGGGCCTTCGATATCTGGAGCGGACGACGAGGCTCGAACTCGCGACCTCAACCTTGGCAAGGTTGCGCTCTACCAACTGAGCTACGTCCGCACTGCGCACTGCGCGAGAGCAACTATACCCAACCTCACCCCTGCGCGAGACGCACTGCCGCCGACCGCTGTCCGTACCCGGCCAGGCCTCACGCAGCGCGGCCCGCACGGCGATCTCCGCGCCGGGCACCCCGCCGACGTCCGGGCCTCACGGCACCTCGTCTTCGCCTGCGGTCGGTTCGCGCGCCGACCGGGAGCGCGTCGGCGACCAACTCCGGTTCCAGGCAACGGGTTCCAGTGGGCACGGCGCGGACTCGCGCGCCCCGTCGCGAGGCTCGTTCCACAGGAACGGGCTGCCCGTGACCAGTGAGGATCAGCGCCAGGCTCCGGGGAGTTCGGCACACGCGGATGTGGCAACCCTCACAGGACCCGACGAACCGCGAGGGAAACCGACCGACCTTCGAGGGAAACGAAAGAGACCCTGGTCCACTGGACCAGGGTCTCTCTTCCCGAGCGGACGACGAGGCTCGAACTCGCGACCTCAACCTTGGCAAGGTTGCGCTCTACCAACTGAGCTACGTCCGCATATGCTCCCGACCGGCTTTCACCGATCGGTGCGAGCACCAGCCTACCTGATCCACAAGGATGGTCGGACCGATGCCGTAGAGCGGGTGACAGGGATTGCACACTGCGCCTCCCCCTTGGAAAGGGGGTGTTCTACTACTGAACTACACCCGCATGTCCTCGGGGTTCCGGCCTTTCGGCCTTGCCCCTCGGCGTGCTCCAGACTCTAGCTGATCACCAGGGGGAGAGCGCAAGTCGGCTGTTGACAGGGGCCGATGAGGGTGCGAGCGACTGTTGCGCACCGAGAGCCGGGGTGCGCGCCGACGGGCTCCGGGCAGACCCGGTCAGGTCCGCCCGGAGCCCGCCCGGACACCTCAGTGCGCCTGCGCGAACGCTTCGTACACCTTCTTGGGGATGCGGCCCCTTGGCGGTACGTCCATGTTGTGCGAGCGCGCCCAGGCGCGGACCGCGGCCGGGTCGGGCGTCAACGCCGTGTGCGTGTACGACTTCCCGGACTTCGCCTTCTTGCGCCCGGCCTCGACGTACGGCGCCAGCACCTTGCGCAGCTTCTTTGCATTGGCTCGATTGAGGTCGATCTCGTACGACTTGCCGTCCAGACCGAAGGCGATGGTCTCCGCCGCTTTCGAGCCGTCGATGTCGTCAAAGAGAGTGACTACGACACGCTGCGCCACGAATATCGGTCCCTTCGTGCGACACCTCCGCGGCCACCCATCCCGACGTGCACAGACGTGGGGAAGATGACGGAGAGATGTCGACTGTCCGGCAGTAATTGAGCGAAGTATCGGCTATTGCCATTTCCTTTGTACAGTGCCCGGCATTGCACTGTGAAGACCGACCGAATGCCTCCGCGTGTCCGAGGGCCAATGTTCTCCCCACCCTCTACGGATTTTCCAATGATTTTCCTTGCAATCTCCGCAGGTGGTCGCCACTGTGCCGTGACCGCGGTCACGTAGGATGCTACGAATCTACGCGAGTAGAAATTTTGTGCGGGTAGTCTGAAGGGACCTGCTCAGCACCACACACCGGGAGTGCCAGTGGCACGCGTCGTAGTCGACGTCATGCTCAAGCCGGAGATTCTCGACCCGCAGGGCCAGGCGGTGCAGCGCGCGCTGCCGCGGCTCGGATTCGAGGGTATCTCCGACGTACGTCAGGGAAAGCGATTCGAACTCCAGGTGGACGGGCCGGTCGATGACGCCGCGCTCGCCCGTATCCGCGATCTGGCGGAGTCCTTCCTCGCCAACACCGTGATCGAGGACTTCACCGTCAAGGTGGAGGAAGTGGCGGAGGCCGCGAAGTGACCGCTCGTATCGGCGTCGTCACTTTCCCCGGCAGCCTCGACGACCGGGACACCCAGCGCGCGATCCGCCTCGCGGGCGCCGAACCGGTCGCGCTCTGGCACAAGGACAAGGACCTGCACCAGGTCGACGCCGTCGTCCTGCCGGGCGGCTTCTCCTACGGCGACTACCTGCGCGCGGGCGCCATCTCCCGCTTCTCGCCGGTGATGGAGACCGTCATCGAGCAGGCGAAGGCCGGCCTTCCGGTGCTCGGTATCTGCAACGGCTTCCAGGTCCTCACCGAGGCCCATCTCCTCCCGGGCGCGATGCTCGGCAACGACCACCTCCACTTCATCTGCCGCGACCAGAAGCTGCGGGTGGAGAACGCGCGCACGGCCTGGACCAGCGACTACGAGGCGGGCCAGGAGATCCACATCCCGCTGAAGAACATGGACGGCCGGTACGTCGCCGACGCGTACACGCTCGACAAGCTGGAGGCCGAGGGGCGGGTGGTGTTCCGCTACCTCGACCTCAACCCCAATGGCTCGCTCCGTGACATCGCGGGCATCACCAACGAGGCCGGGAACATCGTCGGTCTCATGCCGCACCCCGAGCACGCCGTCGAGCCGCTGATCGGTACGGGCCGTACCGACGGTCTGCCGTTCTTCACGTCGATTCTCAAGAAACTGGTTGGCGCATGAGCCGGACGCCTCTGGACACGGTCGAGCACGCGGCCGAGACCCCCGACGTCGAGCTGCCCTGGGCCGAACTCGGCCTGAAGAAGGACGAGTACGAGCGGATCGTCGAGATCCTGGGCCGCCGCCCGACCGGCGCCGAGCTCGCCATGTACTCGGTCATGTGGTCCGAGCACTGCTCGTACAAGTCCTCCAAGGTCCATCTGCGCCAGTTCGGCGAGAAGGCCCCCGAGTCCGACGCGCTGCTCGTGGGCATCGGCGAGAACGCCGGTGTCGTGGACGTCGGCCAGGGATACGCGGTCACGTTCAAGGTCGAGTCGCACAACCACCCCTCGTACGTCGAGCCCTACCAGGGCGCGGCCACGGGCGTCGGCGGCATCGTGCGCGACATCATCGCGATGGGCGCCCGGCCGGTCGCCGTCGTGGACCCCCTGCGCTTCGGCGCGGCCGACCACCCGGACACCAAGCGGGTGCTGCCCGGCGTCGTCGCCGGCATCGGCGGCTACGGCAACTGCCTCGGCCTGCCCAACATCGGCGGCGAGGTCGTCTTCGACGCCTGCTACCAGGGCAATCCGCTGGTCAACGCCGGTGCCATCGGCGTGATGCGGCACGAGGACATCCATCTCGCCAAGGCGTCCGGCGCGGGCAACAAGGTCATCCTGTACGGCGCCCGGACCGGCGGCGACGGCATCGGCGGCGCCTCGATCCTGGCCTCCGAGACCTTCGACGACGCGAAGCCCTCCAAGCGCCCCGCCGTTCAGGTCGGTGACCCCTTCCAGGAGAAGCTCCTCATCGAGTGCACCCTGGAGGCGTTCCGCGAGAAGCTGGTCGTCGGCATCCAGGACCTGGGCGCGGCCGGTCTGTCGTGCGCCACGTCCGAGCTGGCCTCCAACGGCTCCGGCGGCATGCGCGTGACCCTGGACGACGTACCGCTGCGCGACTCGACGCTCTCCCCCGAGGAGATCCTCATGAGCGAGTCGCAGGAACGGATGTGCGCGGTCGTCGAGCCGTCGAAGGTCGAGCGGTTCCTGGAGATCTGCGCCAAGTGGGACGTCATCGCCACGGACATCGGCGAGGTGACCGACGGCGACCGGCTCGAGATCTACTGGCACGGCGGGAAGATCGTCGACGTCGACCCGCGGACGGTCGCGCACGAGGGTCCGGTGTACGAGCGCCCGTACGCCCGTCCGCACTGGCAGGACGCGCTCCAGGCGGACGACGCGAACAAGCTGCCGCGCCCGGCCACGGGTGCGGAGCTGAGGGAGCAGGTCCTCCGGCTCGTCGCCTCCCCCAACCAGGCCTCGAAGTCCTGGATCACCTCGCAGTACGACCACTTCGTGCAGGGCAACACGGTTCTCGCCCAGCCCGAGGACTCCGGGATGATCCGGATCGACGAGTCGACCGGGCTCGGCGTCGCCATCGCGACCGACGGCAACGGCCGGTACGCGAAGCTCGACCCGTACACGGGCGCACAGCTCGCGCTCGCCGAGGCGTACCGCAATGTGGCGACCACCGGCGCCAAGCCGCTGGCCGTCTCCGACTGCCTCAACTTCGGCTCGCCCGAAGACCCGGCCGTGATGTGGCAGTTCGCGGAGGCCATCCGCGGACTCGCCGACGGCTGCCAGCAGTTGGGCACGCCGGTGACCGGCGGCAACGTCTCCCTGTACAACCAGACCGGCGAGGCGGCCATCCACCCGACCCCGGTGGTCGCGGTGCTGGGCGTCATCGACGACGTCGCCCGGCGCACCCCGGTCGCCTTCCAGGAAGAGGGCCAGCTCCTCTACCTGCTCGGCGACACCCACGAGGAGTTCGGCGGCTCGGCCTGGTCGCAGGTCGTCCACGACCACCTCGGCGGGCTGCCTCCGCGGGTCGACCTGGAGCGGGAGCGGCTGCTCGCCGAGATCCTGATCTCCGCGTCCCGCGACGGCATGATCGACTCCGCGCACGACCTGTCGGACGGCGGTCTGGTCCAGGCGGTCGTGGAGTCGGCCCTGCTGGGCGGCAAGGGCGCGCGGCTGGTCGTCCCCGACGGTCTGGACGCGTTCACCTTCCTGTTCTCCGAGTCGGCCGGCCGCGCGATCGTCGCCGTGCCGCGCTCCGAGGAGATCCGCTTCAACGACATGTGCGGTGCGCGGGGTCTGCCCGTCACCCGCGTCGGTGTCGTCGACGGCGACACGGTCGAGGTGCAGGGCGAGTTCGAGCTGCCCCTGGCGGAGCTGCGCACGGCCCACGAGGGGACCATTCCGGCGCTGCTGGCCTGATCCCGCCTTTGAGGGGCCCCGTCCGGGACAGACACCGGGCGGGGCCTTCTCATACGGCCTCGGCGGGCCGCGCCTCCACCGGTCGCGTCCTCGGCAGCCTCAGGGCGAGCAGCACGGACAGCGCCATGAGCGCGGCCCCGCACAGGAACACCGTGTCGAGCGCTGAGACGTACGCGGTCAGGCCCGCCGCACGGTCCGCGCCGCGCAGCACGGCCAGGGAGCCGACGTCGCCGGGGCCGTCGTAGAGACGGTTCAGCAGGGTGCCGAAGAGGGTGGCGCCGAGGGCCCCGCCGAGGGTCTGGAAGAAGCGGATCGCGGTGGTGGCGACGCCGAGTTGGTGGACCGGGGCCGACTGCTGCACCAACTGGATCAACTGCCCGAGGAGTTGGCCGAAGCCGAGGCCGACGAGCAGCAGGGCCGCCCGCAGTTGCCACAGGGAGGTGTGGGTGCCGGTGGTGCCCAGCACCAAGTAGGCGGCCATGCACAGCACGGACCCGCTGATCACGAACGTCCGCTCGGACCAGCCGCGTTCGGTGAGCCACCCGGTGATGACGCCGACCGCCATGATGCCTGCCGCCATGGGGATCAGATACAGGCCGGCGGAGGAGCTGGTGATGCCGCGGACGAGCTGGAGGTAGACCAGCACGTAGTAGATGACGCCCATCATGGCCGCGCCCATCAGCCCCTGGATCGCGAAGCCCAGCCGCAGTTCGCGGATGCGGAAGAGCGAGGGCGGCAGGATGGGCTCGGCGGCGGTGGACTGGCGGCGCAGGAAGAGCCCGAGAGCGCAGACGCAGGCCAGGGCCAGGCCGGTGATCTGCGGCGAGGTCCACGCGTACTGCTTGCCGCCCCATTCGGTCACCAGCAGCAGAGCGGTGGAGAACGCGGCGGCGAGCGTGGCGCCGGTGAAGTCGATCGAGCGGCCGGTGGCGGGGCGGGGGAGCTTCAGCACGACCACCGCGGTGGCCAGGGCGGCGATGCCGAGCGGCAGATTGACGTAGAACGCCCAGCGCCAGCTCGCGTGGTCGGCGAGGAAGCCGCCGAGCCAGGGGCCCACGGCCATACCGCCGCCCGCGACGATCCCGCCGGTGCCGGCGCCCTGGTTCTTCTTCCGGCCGGGCCCCGCGAGCTGGGCGATGACGACCATCGTCACGCTCATCAACCCGCCCGCGCCGATGCCCTGTACGGCCCGGGAGGCGATCAGCATGCCGATCGACTGGGCCGCGCCGCACAGGGCCGAGCCGCCCAGGAAGGCGCTCAGGGCGCCGAGGAAGACGGGCTTGGCGCCGAGGGTGTCGCAGAGCCTGCCGTAGAGCGGGAGCATCGCGGCGGACGCCAGCGAGAAGGCGCTGACCAGCCACGGGATCTTGTCGATGCCGTGCGCGGGATCGAGGTCGCGGACGATCGGCACGGTGGCCGCCGAGACGATCTGCATGTCCAGGACGGCGAGGACGATCGTGACGAGGCAGGCCAGTAAGCCGAGTTTGCGCTGGGTGTCGGTCAGTTGAGGGTCGGTCGGGCGGGCGCTGGTCGGTCGGGTGTCGGTCATGGGCAGCACCATGCCCCGGATTTATGTATCGAGTCAATATTTCATCGCGGAGTAAATTTCGGCTCGGGCTAAATTTCGCCTTGGTACAGTGGCGCCATGGCTGCTGAGGCGATGGGGCTGCGCGAGCGCAAGAAGCACCAGACGGGGCTGCGGATCTACCGGACCGCCATCGCCCTGTTCGCGGAGAAGGGCTTCGAGGCCGTCTCGGTCCAGGAGATCGCCGACGCCTCCGACGTCTCCAAGATGACCGTCTTCAACTACTTCGGTACGAAAGAGGATTTGGTCTTCCGGCCCATGGTCGAGCACTTCTCGGACGCCGCCCGCGCTGTCCGCGAGCGCGCGCCCGGCGAGTCGGCCGTGGACGCCGTACGACGGCAGTTCCTGGAGATGATCGAGGGGCGCGATCCATCGGTCGGCCTGCACAGCGAGCCGTTCGCCCGCCGGATCCGCGAAGTCATCATGGCGACGTCGGTACTGAGGGAACGTGCCTACGTCGAGTCGGAGAAGGGCGCGCGGGCCCTGGCCGATCTGCTCACCGAGGAGACCGGCGACGCCACGCTCGCGCTGATCGCCGCCACGACGCTGACCGCCGCGCGCGGCGCCCTCGTCGAGGAGCACTACCGCCGCGTCATGGCCGGCGAGAGCATCGACGAGGTCGCCGCCGACGCCGCCGACCGCGCGAACCGCGCCTTCGACCTGGTCGCGAAGGGCCTGCGCGGCTACGCGGTCAAGGCCTAGGGCCTGTTGCGAAAGTCGCGTCGTTCGCCCGGAGGGCGGGCCTGGCGGCGTCCGGTGCGGTGCATCGCAAGGCGGAGGGTCGCCCGCGTACTGGATGTACGCGGGTGATCCCGACAACGCGGCGAGGTGCCGTGCCGGGCGTCGCCAGGCAGGCGGGACTTTCGCAACAGGCCCTAGGCTCACCGCCATGCCCCCGGCCAAGAAGCGCACCAGGACCTACGATCCGGTGAAGACCCGCACCGCGGTGCTCGCCCAGCTCGCGGGTGTACGGGACGCCGTACGCACCCTGACGCCCGAGCAACTCGCCCTCCCCACACGGCTGGAGGGCTGGACCGTACGGGAACTGGTCGCGCACATCGGGATGGCCGTCACCGCGGTCGGCCGCGCCCTCGAGCTGCCGGAGCCGGCGCGGCAGGACGCCTCGCTGCTCGACTGGCCGTTCGCCACCTCCGCCGACGCCGCCGCCATCGACGCGTTCACCCGGTGGCTCGCCCAGGACCCCCCCGACCTCGACGCCTGCCTCGCCGAGGCCCAGCAGGACCTGACGCGGCAGCTCGACACGTACCCCGGCACCCGGCTGCTGGCCACCCACCGCGGCGCCCTGCCGCTCGCCGACTACCTCGTCACCCGCGCCGTCGAACTCGTCGTCCACACCGACGACCTGAACGCCGCCGTTCCCGGGCTCGACATCCCGTACGACCGCCAGGCACTCGCCGCCGCGACCCGGCTGCTCGCCGACGCCCTCGCGGTGAAGGCACCCGGTGCCTCGACCGAGGTGCGCATTCCGCCGTACGCCGTCGTGCAGTGCGTCGAGGGCCCCCGGCACACCCGCGGCACCCCGCCCAACGTCGTCGAGACCGACCCGCTGACCTGGATCCGGCTGGCCACGGGGCGGACGCCGTGGCGGGAGGCCCTGGCGGACGCCCGCGTCAGCGCGAGCGGGGACCGGGCCGACCTCACGGCGCTGCTGCCGCTCATGGCCTGAGACGGGAGTCCAAGAGCGCGCGGGATGTGTGACGCCTCACTCAATTCCGCAGAACGGGAATCACCGCGTCCGCGTGCTGCGCGGGTATGCCCCGGACGACTCGCCAAGCGCTGCTGACCAGCGAAAACGCCGTACGCCCGGTAGGGGCCGGGGGTGAGGGGCCCGGAGATCGGCCCCCTCCCCAGTTCGGACCAGCGGTCGGCCTCGAATACACTCGGGGACGTGCCACGTGGTGACGGTCGACTCAATCACGACTTGCTCCCCGGTGAGAAAGGCCCCCAGGACGCGTGCGGCGTCTTCGGTGTCTGGGCTCCGGGCGAAGAGGTCGCAAAGCTCACGTACTTCGGGCTCTACGCCCTCCAGCATCGGGGTCAGGAATCCGCGGGAATCGCGGTCAGCAACGGCTCCCAGATCCTCGTCTTCAAGGACATGGGCCTGGTGTCCCAGGTCTTCGACGAGACTTCTCTCGGTTCGCTCCAAGGTCATATCGCGGTCGGTCACGCCCGCTACTCGACCACCGGCGCCTCCGTGTGGGAGAACGCCCAGCCGACGTTCCGCGCCACGGCCCACGGGTCGATCGCGCTCGGTCACAACGGCAACCTCGTCAATACGGCGCAGCTCGCCAAGATGGTGGCCGCCCTCCCCAAGGAGAACGGCCGCGCCACCCAGGTGGCCGCGACGAACGACACGGACCTCGTCACCGCGCTCCTCGCGGGCCAGGTCGACGACGACGGCAAGCCGCTGACCGTCGAGGAAGCGGCCCCGCTGGTCCTTCCGCAGGTCAAGGGGGCCTTCTCGCTCGTCTTCATGGACGAGCAGACCCTCTACGCGGCCCGCGACCCGCAGGGCATCCGTCCGCTGGTCCTCGGCCGCCTGGAGCGCGGCTGGGTCATCGCCTCCGAGACCGCCGCGCTCGACATCACGGGCGCCAGCTTCGTCCGCGAGGTCGAACCGGGCGAGTTCATCGCGATAGACGAGAACGGTCTGCGGTCGTCGCGATTCGCGGATGCGAAGCCTCGCGGCTGTGTCTTCGAGTATGTGTACCTGGCCCGCCCCGACACCGACATCGCCGGGCGGAACGTCTACCTCTCCCGCGTCGAGATGGGCCGCCGCCTCGCCAAGGAGGCCCCCGCCGAGGCCGACCTGGTCATAGCGACCCCGGAGTCCGGCACCCCGGCCGCCATCGGCTACGCGGAGGCGAGCGGCATCCCCTTCGGCGCCGGACTGGTCAAGAACGCGTACGTCGGGCGTACCTTCATCCAGCCCTCGCAGACGATCCGCCAGATCGGCATCCGCCTGAAGCTGAATCCCCTCAAGGACGTCATCAAGGGCAAGCGCCTGGTCGTCGTCGACGACTCGATCGTGCGCGGAAACACCCAGCGGGCGCTGGTGCGGATGCTGCGTGAGGCGGGAGCCGCCGAGGTCCACATCCGGATCTCCTCCCCGCCGGTGAAGTGGCCGTGCTTCTTCGGCATCGACTTCGCCACCCGCGCCGAGCTGATCGCCAACGGCATGACGGTCGAGGAGATCGGCACCTCGCTGGGCGCCGACTCGCTGGCGTACATCTCCCTCGACGCCATGATCGAGGCGACCGCCATCGCCAAGCCGAACCTGTGCCGCGCCTGCTTCGACGGTGAGTACCCGATGGAGCTGCCGGACCCCGAGCTGCTGGGCAAGCAGCTCCTGGAGACCGAGCTGTCGGCCGGTCCGGCCGACACGGCCGCGACGGACGCCATCCGCCGTCCGTGAGCCCCTCCCCCCAACCCGAAAGATCCCAGGCAATGTCTACTGCGTTCGATCGGTCGACCCCATCGACGGGAACCTCCGGTGCCTCCTACGCGGCGGCGGGCGTCGACATCGAGGCGGGCGACCGCGCGGTGGAGCTGATGAAGGAGTGGGTGAAGAAGACGCAGCGCCCCGAGGTCCTCGGCGGCCTCGGCGGCTTCGCCGGTCTCTTCGACGTCTCCGCCCTGAAGCACTACGAGCGCCCGCTGCTCGCGTCCGCCACCGACGGGGTCGGCACCAAGGTCGACATCGCCCGCCGGATGGGCGTCTACGACACCATCGGCCACGACCTGGTCGCCATGGTCATGGACGACATCGTGGTCTGCGGCGCCGAGCCGCTGTTCATGACCGACTACATCTGCGTCGGCAAGGTCCACCCGGAGCGCGTCGCCGCGATCGTGAAGGGCATCGCCGAGGGCTGTGTGCTCGCCGGATGCGCCCTGGTCGGCGGCGAGACGGCGGAGCACCCCGGTCTTCTCGGCCCGGACGACTTCGATGTCGCGGGCGCCGGTACGGGCGTCGTGGAGGCCGACCGGCTGCTCGGCGCCGACCGCATCCGCAAGGGTGACGTCGTGATCGCCATGGCCGCCTCCGGACTTCACTCGAACGGGTACTCACTCGTCCGCCACGTGCTGCTCGACCGGGCGAAGCTCGGCCTCGACCAGCACGTGGAGGAGCTGGGCCGGACCCTCGGCGAGGAACTTCTGGAGCCCACGAAGATCTACTCGCTGGACTGCCTGGCGCTCACCCGCACCGCCGAGGTGCACGCGTTCAGCCACATCACCGGTGGCGGGCTCGCGGCCAACCTCGCCCGGGTGATCCCGGACGGGCTGCACGCGGTCGTCGACCGTGCGACCTGGACCCCGGCGCCGATCTTCGACCTGGTCGGGAAGACCGGAGACGTCGAGCGCCTGGAGCTGGAGAAGACGCTGAACATGGGCGTCGGCATGATCGCGATCGTCCCCGAGCAGTCGGTGGACGTGGCGCTCGCCGCCCTGGCCGACCGCGGCGTGGAGGCATGGGTCGCCGGCGAGATCACCGACCGGGACGGCCACGAGACGGGCGCGGCCCTGGTGGGTGACTACGCTTGAGCGGCAGCACGAAACCCGGTCCGGTGCCGAGGCGCCGGGCCGGGTGAGGTGCAGTTAGATGCGGAATCTGCGAAGCGTGCTACGTCAAGCGCCGCGCCGCCGTGACGTGGGACCGGACTGGTCGTCCTCGTCGTCCTCATCGTCGTCGTTGTACAGATCCGCGTACCGTGCGTACGGGTCGTCGTTTTCGTCGTCCTCGAACGGCTCGCTGTTCGGCGGCTGGCTCGAAGTCGATGCGCCCAGTTCATTGGCAAGCCGCGTCAGATCTGTCCCACCGCTGTTGTACTTCAGCTGGCGGGCGACCTTTGTCTGCTTGGCCTTGGCCCGGCCGCGCCCCATGGCTCGACCCCCTCGATGACAGGGCTCGACGGCCCCAGAGTCTTGACACGCGTTCATGATCCAGAACGGGCTCTCCTCGGAGAGACCGGTCCGTAGGGCTTCCACGGTACCTGAGCCCACGCCCATACGGTACGTCGCCCGTGGGCGGGCGTGTGCCCAAGACCGCCGAGGTACCCCGTCCTCGCTGGTCACGGCCGATTTTAACCACTAATTGGCGGACGACCCGCCGATAAGAGTGAGAGTTCTCTCCCTCTCCCGTCGGCGGGTACCGGTCACGCCTGCTCACCTCTGCGCGGTGACGCCCGAGCGAGCCTCCGTCCGTGCCTCGGCCATCCGCTGCTCGGCGATCCGGTCCGCCGCGGCGGCGGGCGGAATGCCGTCCGTCTTCGCACGTGCGAATATGGCCAGCGTGGTGTCGAAGATCTTCGCGGCCTTCGCGCGGCACCGGTCGAAGTCGAAGCCGTGCAGTTCGTCGGCGACCTGGATGACACCGCCCGCGTTGACCACGTAGTCCGGCGCGTACAGGATCCGGCGGTCCGCGAGGTCCTTCTCGACGCCCGGGTGCGCGAGCTGGTTGTTGGCCGCGCCGCACACCACCTGCGCCGTCAGCACCGGCACCGTGGCGTCGTTCAGCGCTCCGCCGAGCGCGCAGGGGGCGTAGATGTCCAGCCCCTCCGTGCGGATCAGGGCCTCGGTGTCGGCGGCCACGGCGACCTCGGGGTGCGCGTCGGTGATCCGGCGCACGGCGTCCGGCCGCACATCCGTGATCACGACCTCGGCGCCGTCCTCCAGCAGATGCTTGACCAGGTAGTACCCGACCTTGCCGACGCCGGCGACGCCGACCTTGCGGCCCCGCAGCGTCGGGTCGCCCCACAGATGCTGGGCGGAGGCGCGCATGCCCTGGAAGACGCCGTAGGCGGTGAGCACGGAGGAGTCGCCCGCGCCGCCGTTCTCCGGGGAGCGCCCGGTGGTCCAGGGGCACTCCCTGGCCACGACGTCCATGTCCGCCACGTACGTGCCGACGTCGCACGCGGTCACGTACCGGCCGCCGAGCGAGGCCACGCACCGGCCGTACGCGAGCAGCAGGTCCTCGGTCTTGATCCGCTCGGGATCACCGATGATCACGGCCTTGCCGCCACCGTGGTCCAGCCCGGCCATGGCGTTCTTGTACGACATCCCGCGCGCGAGGTTCAGCGCGTCGGCGACGGCCTCCTCCTCGGTCGTGTAGGGGTAGAAGCGGGTACCGCCGAGGGCGGGGCCCAGGGCGGTGGAGTGGATCGCGATGACGGCCTTGAGGCCACTGGCCCGGTCCTGGCAGAGCACGACCTGCTCGTGGCCTCCCTGATCCGAGCGGAACAGGGTGTGCAGGACGCCGTCGGTTACGTCGGTCACGGTGGTGACTCCCGGATGAGTAGCGGCGGTTGGGGCGGGCCCGTACGGGTGGTGGGCCCGGTGGGCATGAGCGTAGAACGTGCGGGTGCCTGTCGGCGGTGTCGTGCTCAGGATCACCCCTGCTTGGAGTACGGCGCGTACGGCCATGCCGGGCCCATGGCACGATTTGCCATGGTTTTCCGCCCCCGGCCCGGCCGCCCCCGGACGGGTTTCGGGTGCGGTCCGATGGGGAGGGAGCAGGCGTGCCCAAGGTGTCCTCGGTGATCGTCCCGTATGCGTCCTACTTGCGCGTGTACGAGCCGCTGGCCGCCTTCCCGGAGCCGGAGCGCGGCCACTGGGAGCGGTACGCCCGCCGCCCCGACCGCCCCTCGTACCAGGACGAACTGCGCCGCTCCCTGGCCGACTTGCTGCCCACCCCGCCGGTCGCCGTGCCGGTGCACGAGAGCGGCGACGCCTTCGTGACCGAGGTCGAGGGGGCGCTGTGCGTCTGCCCGTGGCGCACGCGGCTGCGCGGCTGGCAGGCGCTGGGCGAGCCGGACCAGGAACTGCCCGTGCCGGTGCTGGACGCGGTCCTGCCGCCCGTGGTGCGCCGCCAGGCCGCCCAGGACTACGAGCGCTGGCTGGCCCGCAACCCGGACGCGCGGCCGTGGATCCGCACCGCGACCTGGCAGGTGCCGCTGAACTGGTTCGTGCTCGTCTCCGACGGCGAGCGGCGCTATGACAAGGGGTCCGGCGAGATCCCGCCGATGCTTCGCTATCGCACGCCCATGGTGCAGGCGCGGCGGCGCACCGCTCGGGCGCTGCGGACGCTGCGGGAGACGATCGACGAGGGGCCGCTCATCGACGGGCTGGTGGAAGTGGGGCGCTGGCTGGAGGAGTTCCATCCGCGCTCACTGGTCGAGTTGGACTACGGCGGGCTCGTGCACGCCCTGCCGGCCGCGGAGCTGGACGGGGACCACTCGGCCGCGGATGTCGCCGAGGGCATCGAGGCGCTGCGGCGGGGCGACGGGGTCACCGCGGGGGAGGCGTACGGGCGGCTGGTGGAGCGCTGGCGGGCCGTACGGGACCGCCGCTCGGCGAACTGACAGCAGAGCTGCGACGAACCGGTGCGCGAATTGTGACCCGTGAGACATGATGAAGTGATAAGTCTTGGCCCAGGGTTGACGTGCCGCAGACAGATGCGCGGGACGTAGGCCTCAGATCCGGGCTAATGCTGTCAAGCGTGACGGACCGCACTTACAAGGACCTTGCGCCTAACGGCCCTCCTCATGCCAAAATAGGACAAGGAGCCCGGGGGAGGTTCCGCCTGTCCACTCATGTTCGGATTCTCTGCGTTGCGTGCTTTGGGGGGTCTGGGGCCTCCTGATCGCCCTGTGACTGATCGTCACAGTGGCGTGACTGTCCGCTATGGCATGGTCCATCGGCTTCCGTCGCTGATGAACACCTGGGAGGGCAATTCCATCGGTTTGGCCGACGCGGCTGGACAGATGGTGTAGTTGTAGTGCCGAGGACAAGCCGTTCGTCCTATAACCGACTCGACTCGCGTCCGCCATATCGGGCAACGCGGGTCAAGGTGCAGAATTTAGAGGAAAGAACCGAGAAGGTTCGGTTCTCCCGAGGAGGCCGCTCATGACAGCTCGCACCCCTGATGCCGAGCCGCTGCTGACCCCGGCTGAGGTCGCCACGATGTTCCGCGTCGACCCCAAGACGGTCACGCGGTGGGCGAAGGCCGGCAAGCTCACGTCGATCCGTACGCTCGGCGGCCACCGCCGCTACCGCGAGGCCGAGGTTCGCGCCCTGCTGGCGGGTATCCCGCAGCAGCGCAGCGAGGCCTGAACAACTGCATAACCGGACATACCGTCAGACCCCCCAATCTGCCGCGACGTCCACCCACAGCTCCAACTGACGCGGGTTCTGCCCCAACAGAGCCCTCCCCCGAGGTCATCTGAGGCACGACAAGGGTGCGTCATCGATCGCGCTGGACTCCGCCGGGTCCAGCGCGATCTTTTTTGTTGCCCCACCCACCCCCATCAGCCCCGATTCATGAGCGGCCCTGTGGAGGTCTGGGGAGGGGTGTCGGATCTGTTGTGCGGGGCCCTCGGGGGAGGTGCAATTGCACATATTAAATTGACCCTTTGTAGGCGGGGTGTAAGGGACGCGGTTCCTCAAAGTTATGTCGTGACACCCGTCACACGCCCGGGTTCTTGTTGCGCTCGTGCTCTCTTTGCTAGAGGAACACGCTTGCGTGGAAAGGGTGTTGGGCGAATGGGCGCGCGTGTCCGGAGGCGGCCGGGTGCGAGTTCCGGACGGCCCTCAAGGGCCTCTGTCACGCCTGGGAGGCGCCGGCGGGGCTCTCGTCCACGAAGACCGCCTGCGGGCTCTCCTCGCCGTACGGGGCCGGTTCCGTCGCCAGGAGCTGTAACTGGCGGCAGACCGCGCAGTGCCACGTCACATGACGGAGGCCGGAAGCGGCGGCCAGATGGGCACGGAGCAGAGCACGCGTCTTGTGTCGAACGGACGTCGCCATACGCCACCTCCTGGGCTCGAACAGCCCTTTGGCCCTGGCTTCCGGGGTACCGGGGGAATGTGACGCCGTCAAGTCCCACGGCGTCCGGCGGCGAGTGGACCACGGCAGCCGTACGCGAGCACGAAGAAGCCCCGCACCTTCAAGATGCGGGGCTTTACTGCGGTCCTGACGGGATTTGAACCCGCGGCCTCCACCTTGACAGGGTGGCGAGCACTCCAAGCTGCTCCACAGGACCAGGTTTCGCGGCGCGGATCGTGCGGTGCGCTGCGAGAAGAGACTGTACAGGAGGGTGAGCCCCCGGGTCGAACTCACCCAACGTGTACCGTCCGTCACCCGGTGGCCGTCACGGTGCGGCCGCGTCGATCGCCTTCACGATCCGCTTGTCCGAGACCGGATACGCCGTGCCCAGCGCGTGCGCGAAGTAGCTGACCCGCAGCTCCTCGATCATCCAGCGGATGTCCAGGACCGAGGAGGGGACAGGGCGGCCCTGCGGCAACTGCTCCAGCAGCCACGCGTACTCGTCCTGCATCTCCTGGACCTTCTCCATCCGCGTGGTGTCCCGCTGGACGTTCGTCGGCATCTGCTGCACCCGGCGGTCCACGGCGATCAGATAGCGCATCAGGTCGGGCAGGCGCCGCACTCCCACCGCGGTGACGAAGCCGGGCTTCACCAGGGCGTCGACCTGCGCCCGTACGTCCGTCAGGTTCGCCAGCAGCGCCGGGCTCCGTACGGCCTTCAGACGGCGCTCGCAGGACTGCCAGGCGGCCAGCACCTGCTGCACCTGCCCGACCGTGCGCACCGTCATGTCGACGATCTCCGCGCGCACCCGGTCGTACAGCTTCCGATACGACTCCTCGTCCCAGGCAGGCCCTGCGAAGTCCGCGATCAGCCGGTCCGCCGCCGCCGTCGCGCAGTCGTCGAACAGGGCCTGGATCGAGCCGTGCGGGTTCGCCGACAGACCGAGCTTCTGGGCGTTCGTCAGCTTCTCGGACGCGAACTTCGCCGGGTTCACCGGGATGTTCCGCAGGATCAGGCGCCGCGTGCCCTGCCACATGGCCTGCGCCTGCTCCTCCTCCGTGTCGAAGAGGCGTACGGAGACCGTGTCGCCGTCGTCGACCAGCGCCGGATACGCCTTCACCGGCTGGCCGGCGCGGCGCGTCTCGAAGACGCGGGTCAGCGAGCCGATCGTCCAGTCCGTGAGGCCCGTACGCTCCAGCGACGTACCGCCCTGCCGCTCGGCCGTGGCCGCCGCGGCCTGCGAGAGCGCCTTGCGGGCCTTCGGCTTCAGCTTGAGCTTCAGGGCCGTGAGGTCCTTGTCCTCGGCGAGCTTGCGGCGCCGCTCGTCGACGATCCGGAACGTGACCGTGAGGTGGTCCGGCACCTTCGACCAGTCGAAATCGGCCGCCTCGAACGGCACGCCGACCATCCGTCTCAGCTCCCGCGCCATCGCCACCGTCAGCGGCTCCTGAGCGGACTGCGCCTGGCCGTCGGCCTCCGGGGCCGACGCCTTCTCCAGGAACGCCTTCGCGTAGTTCGGCGCCGGGACGTAGTTGCGGCGGACGGGCTTGGGCAGGGAGCGGATCAGCTCGGTGACCAGTTCCTCGCGCAACCCCGGGATCTGCCAGTCGAAGCCGTCGTCCTCAACCTGGTTGAGGACCTGCAAGGGGATGTGGACCGTCACGCCGTCCGCGTCCGCGCCGGGCTCGAACTGATAGGTGACCTTGAACTTCAGCCGGCCCTGCCGCCAGGAGTCGGGGTAGTCGTCCTTGGTGACCGCGCCCGCCTTCTCGTTGATGAGCATCTCGCGCTCGAAGTCGAGGAAGTCGGGCTGCTCATGGCGCTTGTGCTTCCACCAGGAGTCGAAGTGGGCGCCGGACACCACGTGTTCGGGCACCCGCTGGTCGTAGAAGTCGAACAGCGTCTCGTCGTCGACCAGGATGTCCCGGCGCCGGGCGCGGTGCTCCAACTCCTCGACCTCGGTGAGGAGTCTGCGGTTCACGGCGAAGAACTTGTGGTGCGTGCGCCAGTCGCCCTCGACGAGCGCGTTGCGGATGAACAGCTCGCGGCTCGCCTCCGGGTCGATACGGCCGTAGTTCACCTTCCGCTGGGCGACGATCGGAACGCCGTACAGCGTCACCTTCTCGTACGCCATCACGGCCGCCTGGTCCTTCTCCCAGTGCGGTTCGCTGTACGTCCGCTTCAGCAGATGACCGGCGAGCGGCTCCACCCACTCGGGCTCGATCTTCGCGTTGACGCGCGCCCACAGCCGGGACGTCTCCACCAGCTCGGCGGACATCACGAAGCGCGGCGGCTTCCTGAAGAGGGACGAGCCCGGGAAGATCGCGAACTTGGCGTTGCGGGCGCCCACGTACTCGTTGCGTCCGCCGTCCTTGCGGGCGCCGGCCCCGGAGTCCTTGGACTCCTTCACGTCCTTCAGCCCGATGTGCGAGAGCAGCCCGGCGAGGAGCGAGACGTGGACGCGGTCGCCCGGGGCGTCCTCCTCGTTGAGCTGCATGCCCATCTGCTTGGCGACGGTGCGCAGTTGGGTGTAGATGTCCTGCCATTCGCGGATGCGCAGGAAGTTCAGGTACTCCTGCTTGCACATCCGGCGGAACGACGACGAGCCGCGCTCCTTCTGCTGCTCGCGGAGGTACCGCCACAGATTGAGGTAGGCGAGGAAGTCGCTGGTCTCGTCCTTGAAGCGGGCGTGCTGCTGATCGGCCTGGGCCTGCTTGTCGGAGGGGCGTTCGCGCGGGTCCTGGATGGACAGCGCGGCGGCGATGACCATGACCTCGCGGACACAGCCGTTGCGCTCGGCCTCCAGGACCATCCGCGCGAGGCGGGGGTCGACCGGCAGTTGGGCGAGCTTGCGGCCGGTGTCCGTGAGCCGCTTGCGCGGGTCCTTCTCCGCCGGGTCCAGCGCGCCCAGTTCCTGGAGGAGCTGGACGCCGTCGCGGATGTTGCGGTGGTCCGGCGGGTCGATGAAGGGGAACTTCTCGATGTCGCCGAGACCGGCCGCGGTCATCTGGAGGATGACGGAGGCGAGGTTCGTCCGGAGGATCTCCGCGTCCGTGAACTCGGGCCGGGTCGTGAAGTCGTCCTCGCTGTACAGGCGGATGCAGATACCGTCCGACGTACGGCCGCAGCGGCCCTTGCGCTGGTTGGCGCTCGCCTGGGAGACCGGCTCGATGGGCAGGCGCTGGACCTTGGTGCGATGGCTGTAGCGCGAGATACGGGCGAAGCCGGGGTCGATGACGTACTTGATGCCCGGGACGGTCAGCGAGGTCTCGGCCACGTTGGTGGCCAGGACGATCCTGCGGCCCGTGTGCTGCTGGAAGACACGGTGCTGCTCGGCGTGCGAGAGCCGGGCGTAGAGGGGCAGCACCTCGGTGAACCGGTACTGCTTCTTGACCAGGGCGTCCGCCGTGTCGCGGATCTCCCGCTCCCCGGAGAGGAAGACGAGGATGTCGCCCTTGCCCTCGCCCATGAGTTCCTCGACGGCGTCCGTGATCGCGGTGATCTGGTCGCGGTCGGCGTCGTCGCCGTTCTCCTCGAGGAGCGGGCGGTAGCGCACCTCGACGGGGTAGGTACGACCGCTGACCTCGATGATCGGCGCGTCGCCGAAGTGCCGCGAGAAGCGCTCGGGGTCGATCGTGGCCGAGGTGATGATGACCTTGAGGTCCGGGCGCCGCGGCAGGAGCTGGGCGAGGTAGCCGAGCAGGAAGTCGATGTTGAGGGACCGCTCGTGGGCCTCGTCGATGATGATCGTGTCGTAGGCGCGCAGCTCGCGGTCCGTCTGGATCTCGGCGAGCAGGATGCCGTCCGTCATCAGCTTCACGAAGGTGGCGTCGGGGTTCACCTGGTCGGTGAAGCGCACCTTCCAGCCGACGGCCTCGCCGAGGGGCGTGTCCAGCTCCTCGGCCACGCGCTCGGCGACCGTCCGGGCGGCGATACGGCGGGGCTGGGTGTGGCCGATCATGCCCCGTACGCCACGGCCGAGTTCCATACAGATCTTGGGGATCTGTGTGGTCTTGCCGGAGCCGGTCTCGCCCGCCACGATCACGACCTGGTGGTCGCGGATGGCGTCGGCGATCGCGTCCTTCCGCTGGCTGACGGGAAGCTGCTCGGGATACGTGACGGCCGGGACGCGGGCGGCGCGCCCGGCGATCCTGTCCTCGGCCTTGACGACCTCCGCCTCGATCTCGGCGAGTACGGCGGTCCGGGCCTCGGGCTTGCGGATCTTGCGCGCGCCTTCGAGCCTGCGGCCGAGACGGTGCGCGTCACGCAGGGACAGCTCGGTCAGGCGGCGGGCGAGGGTGCCGAGGGCGGGGGCGGGATGCGTAGACATACGCGGTCCAGGATCTCACCTTGGCGAAATTCCTGGCTAACGATTTGCCTCCGGCGGTTCGGCGGGTCGCCCCCGCGGCCCTCGGGGCGGGCGATCGGGTGCGCTCAGCCGCCGCTCGGCTGCTGTGGGACCGGAGGCGCGGGCTGCTCGCGGGGAGCCCTGTCCTGGGTCATCGCGGTGGCGGTGTTGGAGACGGCCTTGATGCCCAGGTACGCGGTGGTCATCCCGCTCATCGCGGTGAACGCCGCGCTGAGCACGCCCACGATCACCGACTTGTCGCCGTCCAGCCGCCACACACCGAAGATCACGACCCCGGCGATCGCGACATTGCTGATGAGGACCGCGAGTAAGCCGTAGCGGGCGCGGTCCTTCTCCACCTCGACAGCTCCGGCGAGTTTCGCCTGATCCCGGCGCATGATTCCCCCGTTCGAACGATTGCGTCGACTTGCTCGAAACGTAGCGGCCGGGAGAGGACATGCCAAGGAGGGGCGGGACACGCGACACGACGTGCGACGCGACCTTCGGCACGAGCTGCGAAACGAACTTCGACACGACGAAAGCCCCATCCCGCAAGGGATGAGGCTCTCATCAACGGTGGCTGGGGCCGGGGTCGAACCGGCGACCTTCCGCTTTTCAGGCGGACGCTCGTACCAACTGAGCTACCCAGCCACGAGGTTTCACGTGAAACCTCAGCGGTCCTGACGGGATTTGAACCCGCGGCCTCCACCTTGACAGGGTGGCGAGCACTCCAAACTGCTCCACAGGACCAAGCGTTGTGTACGACAGTGTCGCACACGGTTGTGCGTGCCCCCAACGGGATTCGAACCCGTGCTACCGCCTTGAAAGGGCGGCGTCCTAGGCCGCTAGACGATGAGGGCTATCGGCCCGCCTGCGCGCTTCTCAGCGCGTCGGGGACGTGAGAAGCATATGGGATGGGGGGAGGGTTCGCCAAAACGGTTTAGGGGGCGGGCGTCCGGGGCGTGCCGGAGCGGTCCCGGGGCGCGGGTGTCGGGTGTGCGCCCGGCTGGTTCTCCCTGGGCAGGTGGCGGGTCACCTCCGCCGCCGTGAGGCCCAGTCCGCCGAGCTTGATCTCGTCCCAGGCCTGGAGGCGGCGGGTGTCCCGGTCCAGGTAGAGGATCGAGGCCTCGATGGGGTCCGGGTCGTCGTCCTCGACCGCGCGCAGTCCGCTGCCGCCCGTCGAGCCCTCGATGCGCAGCCGGGTGCCGTACGGCATGACCTCCATCTTCTCCCGGTGCAGATGACCGGCCAGCACCAGAGGCACCTCGCCGTCCGTCTCGCGGGCGGCCGTCGGCTCGTGGGCGATGGCGATGTCGACGGGGGTCCCGGCGGCCTTCTGGTCGCTCAGGGCGGAGGCCAGGCGGGCGCCCGCCAGCTCTTCGGCGCGGTCGCCGCCGGGCGCGGCCGAGCGGTCGGGGGTGAACTGCGGGTCGCCGATCCCGGCGAAGCGCAGGCCCGCGAGAGTGATCGCCCTGCCGTCGTCCAGCACATGGACGTTCTTCATCCGCTCCATATAGCGCTGGGTGGTGCGGGAGTCGTGGTTGCCGCGGACCCATACGTACGGGGCGCCCAGGTCCTCGACCGGGTCCAGGAAGCCGTTCTCCGCCGCCGTCCCGTGGTCCATGGTGTCGCCCGAGTCGACGATCACGTTCACGCGGTACTGCCGCGCCAGCGACGCGATGATCTTCCAGCTCGCCGGGTTGAGGTGAATGTCCGAGACATGCAGGACCCGGATCGTCGTGGGGTCGGGTTCGTACGCGGGGAGGGTGGACGTGGCGTCGTACAGCTTGGTCACGTTGGTCACCAGGCGCGCCAACTCCTGCTGGTAGACGTCGAATTCGGTGACGATGCTGCGCGCGTTGCCGACCAGGGAGGGGGCGGAGGAGAGCAGGCCCGAGAACCTCGGTTCGAGGACCGAGGCCGGGTTCCAGGTGGCGTACGCCGTCGTGCCCGAGGCGGTGAGGAGCGCGAGGGCCAGGCCGCCTGCGGTCAGGGCGCGGCGCGGGCGGCGGTAGACCACGAGGCCGAGTGCGGTGGCGCCGAAGACCACCGCGACACAGGAGCGCACGGCGAGATCGAGGGTGCCGTGTTCCACGTCGTGGGTGACCTCCTGCTGGAGGCCGGAGAGCCGCTCGGGGTGGTCGACCAGCGCCTGGGCGCGGACCGGGTCGAGTCGGTCGACGTTGACGTCGAGGCGGACGGGGGCCTGGTGGCTGTCCAGCCGCAGCGCGCCGAGCGGGGAGACGTTGATCTTCGTGCCGCCGGTGAGGGAGGGGCGCAGGGTCATGGTGGTGTCCATCGGGCCCACCGGGACGCGTACGTCGCCCACGATCAGCAGGCCGAGCCAGGCGCCAAGCAGCACGACGCCGACCATGCCGAGCGCGTGGAGCCAGGGGTGCGGCCGGGGGACGAGTGAGGTGGCGGGCGGCGGGCGCCGAGAGCGGTGGCGTCGGGCGAGGGCACCCGCCGCCCTGAGCAGGCGGCGCGGGGCTGCGGCGAGGACGCTGGCCATTGGTCCCGTATGCCCAGTTCCGGGCGCGGCTATGCGGGACGGATTCGCGGCTGCCCCGCGGACCCGCCGTACCGGACAATGGCCCTGTGCTGGAGATGACGCGCGAGGAGTTCGAGGAACTGGTCGCCGAGGCGCTCGACCGGATTCCACCGGAGTTGACGCGGCTGATGGACAACGTGGCGGTGTTCGTCGAGGACGAGCCGCCCGCCGACGATCCCGACCTGCTCGGGCTCTACGAGGGCACTCCGCTGACGGACCGCGGCGAGTGGTACGCGGGCGTGCTGCCGGACCGGATCACGGTCTACCGGGGGCCGACCCTGCGGATGTGCGAGACGCGCGAGGACGTGGTGGCCGAGACGGAGGTGACGGTGGTGCACGAGATCGCCCATCACTTCGGGATCGACGACGAGCGGTTGCACGTGCTCGGGTACGGGTGACGCCCAGGCCCCCGGACGGGTGAGGCGATGGTCCCCGGACGGGTGATGTTCTCTTCGCGTGGCCGCGTGTCCTCTTGCGGGTGGCGGGAGTTGGGCAGGGGGACTCCTCGACCGTCCCCGACCTCTCGGCAGCTTCCCGCGCGCTCTGCCCCGCTCGCGCGCGGGAGTTCGCCGGACAGGGGAGACCCCTAGCGGAGGTGGCTGCCCGTGCCCGCCTGTTACGTACCCGTCCGTCTGGCCGTCACGGTGCTGGCCGTCGTCGCGAGTGCCGGCTGCATGAGCGTGGGGGACGACGCGGGCAGCCCCCGGCCCGCGCACTCGGCAGGGCGGCACGGCGGGACCGCCCCGGACGGCGGGGCGCGGGCGCGGGCAAGCGGCGGTGACGGCAAGGCGGCAGGCGGCGCCACGGTCAAGGGAGGCCCGGCGACGTCGGGCGCGCCCGGGGCCTCCGCCGCACCCTCCGCGTCGGCGTCCCGAGGCGACGCCGAGAGCCGGGACCCCGAGCCGCCCGCCAAGGGGGAGGCCCCGAAGGGGGACGACGGCAGCGGCAGGCCGGTACCGCCCGCGCCGACGAAGGCCGAGCCGCTCCCGACCCGCACGTCTTCCGCGCCGTCGCCGCCCCAGGAGCCCGACCCGCCGTCGCCGTCCCCGACCGTCGCGGAGCCGTCGTCCTCGGCACATGAGCCGACCCCGCAGTGGGCGCACCGGGAACCGGCGCCGCGGGCGGGCCACCCGGTGGCCTAGCGGGCCAGGGCCTAGGTGGACGGCTGTGTGGTGAGCCGTGTGGTGAGGCTCACCCGGGGAGCGCCGGAATCGGTTTGCGTTCGCCGGGCTCGGGTGCGTATGGTGGCAGATCGTTTGATCCCATTTGCCCGGCGCCATCATGACGCGCCGCGTGTGGCGCGTACTCTCCCTTGCCGTGGCCGGACCGCATTGAGGCGGTCGATTGCGAATTCACGGAGTTTGGGCGCGTGCCGTGAACTCCGGAAGGTTCGCATTTCGCATGTCTGTTTCCAGCACTGAACACATCGTCCTGCCCGAGAACGGGGAGGGCGAGGACCAGTCCACCGCCCCCGAGATCACCTTCGCCGACCTCGGCCTGCCCGAGGGCGTCGTCCGCAAGCTCGCGCAGAACGGCGTCACCGCGCCCTTCCCGATCCAGGCCGCGACCATCCCGGACGCCCTGCTCGGCAAGGACATCCTCGGCCGCGGCCGGACCGGATCGGGCAAGACGCTCTCCTTCGGTCTGCCGACCCTGGCCACCCTGGCCGGTGGGCGCACCGAGAAGAAGAAGCCGCGCGCCATCATCCTCACGCCGACCCGTGAGCTGGCCATGCAGGTCGCCGACGCGCTTCAGCCCTACGGCGACGTCGTCGGGCTGAAGATGAAGGTCGTCTGCGGCGGCACCTCCATGGGCAACCAGATCTACGCCCTCGAGCGCGGCGTGGACATCCTGGTCGCCACGCCCGGCCGACTGCGCGACATCATCAACCGCGGCGCCTGCTCCCTCGAGAACGTGCAGATCGCGGTGCTCGACGAGGCCGACCAGATGTCCGACCTGGGCTTCCTGCCCGAGGTCACCGAGCTGCTCGACCAGGTGCCGGCCGGCGGCCAGCGCATGCTCTTCTCCGCGACCATGGAGAACGAGATCCAGACGCTCGTCGACCGCTACCTGAACGAGCCGGTGAGCCACGAGGTCGACGCCGCCCAGGGCGCCGTGACGACCATGTCGCACCACATCCTCGTCGTGAAGCCGAAGGACAAGGCCCCGGTCACCGCGGCCATCGCCTCCCGCAAGGGCCGCACCATCATCTTCGTGCGTACGCAGCTCGGTGCCGACCGTGTCGCCGAGCAGCTCCGCGACGCCGGTGCCAAGGCGGACGCGCTGCACGGCGGCATGACCCAGGGCGCGCGCACCCGGACGCTGGCCGACTTCAAGGACGGGTACGTGAACGTGCTCGTCGCCACGGACGTCGCGGCCCGCGGTATCCACGTCGACGGGATCGACCTCGTGCTCAACGTGGACCCCGCCGGGGACCACAAGGACTACCTGCACCGCGCCGGTCGTACGGCTCGCGCGGGCCGTACCGGCACGGTCGTGTCGCTCGCGCTGCCGCACCAGCGGCGCCAGATCTTCCGGCTGATGGAGGACGCGGGCGTCGACGCCTCGCGCCACATCATCCAGGGCGGTGCCGCCTTCGACCCGGAGGTCGCCGAGATCACCGGTGCCCGGTCCATGACCGAGGTCCAGGCCGAGGCCGCCGGTAACGCCGCGGAGCAGGCCGAGCGCGAAGTCGCCCACCTCACCAAGCAGTTGGAGCGCGCCACGCGGCGTGCGGCCGAGCTGCGCGACGAGGCCGACCGGCTGGTCGCCCGCTCCGCTCGCGAGCGGGGCGAGGACCCCGAGGCTGCGGTCCAGGCCGCCGCGGCGGCGGTGACCGAGGCCCAGGAGAGCCCGGCTGCCGCCGGGACGCCGGAGGCCGCCGAGGTCTTCGTGCCGGGCCAGCCGACCGCGCAGGACGCCGAGCGGGTCCAGCGGACCGAGGAGCGTACGGCCGGTGCGCCGTCGTACGAGCGTCGTGAGCGCCGCGATGACCGTGGTGGTTTCCGTCGTGACGGTGACCGCGACCGCCGCCCCTTCGACCGTGACCGTCGTGACGGTGAGCGTGGTGGGCGTTCGTTCGAGCGGCGTGACGACCGTGGTGGTTTCCGCCGTGACGGCGACCGTGACCGTCGCCCCTTCGACCGCGACCGTGACCGGGACCGTGGTTTCGGCGACCGTGACCGTGACCGTCGTTCCTTCGACCGTGACCGTCGTGACGGTGAGCGTGGTGGGCGTTCGTTCGAGCGCCGCGATGACCGTGGTGGTTTCCGTCGTGACGGTGACCGTGACCGTCGTCCGTTCGACCGTGACCGTCGTGACGGTGAGCGTGGTGGGCGTTCGTTCGAGCGGCGTGACGACCGTGGTGGTTTCCGTCGTGACGGTGACCGCGACCGTCGCCCCTTCGACCGCGACCGTGACCGCCGCGACGACCGCGGCGGCCACCGCGGCAGCGACCGCCCGTTCAACCGTGACCGCCAGGGCGACCGCCCCGGCTTCCGCTCCGGCTCCCACGACCGCCCCTACGGCCGTCGTGACGACCACCGCGGCACGGGCTCGTTCGGCCGCCGCGAGGACAAGCCGCGCTGGAAGCGCAACGGCTGACACCCGGTCACCGGGACAGGCCAGGATCGGGAAGGGTCCGTACGACTTCGGTCGTGCGGGCCCTTCCGCGTTCCTGCCCGGAGTCCGTCGTGCGGCTGGATCGGCCGGAGGGCCGTGAGCCGGATCTCCACCGTTGGGGTGGCCGGGTCAGCGGTACCCGATCGGCGTCCCGGCCTCCTGGGGCTATGCTCGGGGAGGCAACATCGCCAGGGCCCTTAGCTCAATTGGCAGAGCAGTGGACTTTTAATCCATTGGTTGTGGGTTCGAGTCCCACAGGGCCTACGGGTTGTAGGCGGGGGGAGCGCCCTCTGACCTGCTATGCAGCGCCCGGGTTGGCTTCGGTCGGCTCGGGCGCTGCTTCGTTTTCGGGCTCTTGCGTGAGCGATGCGTGAGCGGATGCGCCTGTGTCCTGCGGATCGGCCGGTGCCTAGGCGGACGGTTCGGCAGCTGCCGGACGAGACCGGGGGACCAACTTCGCTGCTTTCTCGGCGATCTCGCGGTCCAGCTCGGGGAGCAGGCTTGTGTACGTGTCCGAGGTCAGCGTGATGGTGGAGTGCCGGAGCGTCTCCTTCACCGTGTGGATGTCGCCACCGCCTCCGTGCGTGAGCGTCGCGGCCACGTGGCGCAGGTCCCGCAGGGTGATAGGCGGCAGGTCGGTCGTGGCGAGGATGCGGCGGAAGGTCTCCGAGACGGTCTCAGGGTGGAGCCAGGAGCCGTCCTCCTTCGTGAAAACCTTGCCCGTGTCCTGCCAGGCGCTGCCCCAGGCCGCGCGTTCCTTGTCCTGACGGGCCTTGTGTTCGCGCAGCACGGCGATGTTCATGCTGTCGAGCGCGATGGTGTTGGCGCTGCCGTCCGTTTTCGGCTCTGACTCGTAGGGGTCCCAGCCGTCGACCACGATCTCCTTGGCGGGGGTGATGAGGCCGGCGCCGAGATCGACCTCGTGCCAGTCCTGGCCGACCGCCTCGCCGCGACGGAGGCCGCGGGTGCCCATCAGATGGAAAGCCGCGTACAGGCGGTCGCTCTCGGCGGCATCGAGGAAGACGCCGAACTGCTGCGGGGTCCACACCATGACCGGGCCAGGGATTTCGCCTGTCTCGCGCCAGCGCCATACCCGTTCATCGGTCCAGAGGAGCGGCTTAGGGCGCCGGCCGGACTCCAACTCGACGTGGGAGGCCGGGTTGAAGGTGATGAGCTGCTGGGCGATCGCGGAGTTCAGTGCCGCGCGCAAGGTGCGACGGATCGCCTGCCGGGTGGCCGGGCCGGTGATCTTCCGGAACGGCTTCATCTCCGCCAGCTTGGCCCGTTCGCCCGCGAGTAGCTTTCGCTCGGCTCCCACTGGACGTCCGGGCTTGCTCGGCTTACAGCGGGCGATCTGCTCGCGGCGGGCTGCGTTCTCGGCCGCGATCACCTCGTTCTCGTCGGCGATCGCGTCGAACATCTCCACGAGGTGGCCGACGTTGAGCCGGTCGAGGCGTACATGGCCGATGCGCGGCTTCAGGTGGACGCGGATGTGGGAGGCGTAGCCGTTGAGCGTGGTCTTGCGGCGCTTCTTGGCGGCGAACCACTGGTCCAGCCACTCGCCGACGGTGAGGCTGCCGCGAAGGGCCAGGCCCGCCCTGAGGCGGCGTCGGGTCTCCTCAATGGCTGGCAGCGGGGCCTTCTCGGCTGCGACCTCCTCCAGCATGGCGACGAGGCGCTGGAGGCTGTCGGCGTCGTCCTTGTCCGCCAGGGCGAGTAGGGAGCGGACGTGGTCCAGGTCAGCCTGAGCGTCCTTCAGGGACTCATAGCCGGCGCGGCTGAAGGAGCGGCGGGCCCCGTTCTCACGGGGTGGCAGCTCCTGGCGTATGGAGTAGTAACCGTGCTTGCGGCCCTTGCGCTTGGGGCACGAGGAGCCGAGTTCCTTGCCGGTCTTCGGGTCGCGGCAGGAGCAGCGGCGGTAGGTGGAGCCCTTCAAAGGCGTTCCTCCGGGGTGGTTTTGGTATCGGGCTCGGGCGGGTCGACGTCACCCAGCGCGGGCGGCAGGTCGGGTGGGGTGGCTTCCTCCTCGCGGAGGTCGCGGCGGAGGTGACGGAGCCTGTACTTGGCGGAGATGGCCTGGTCGGCGTACTTGGCCCGCTGGCGCTCGGCCTCTTCCTTCTCGGCGCGGCTGGTGGCTGTCTTGGCCGCGAACCGCGCCCGTTCTTCCTCTTCGAGCGCGGCGAGAGCGGTGCGGACAAGGCTGGCGTGAAGCTCGAAGTCGGGGACCAGGCCGGCGTCGTAGCCGGGCACGTCCTCCTCACAGGTGAAGCGGCGCAGGGCGTCCCAGGTGGGCACGAGGTGCTGGAACGGGAGTTCCTGGGTCTCCTCGACGTAGCCGACCGGGAAGATCAGGCAGACCGGGTACGTCTCCAGGGCCGCGGCCAGGACCATGACGTCCACGAGGGGCAGGTTGGCCCGGCGGCCGGACTCCATGTTGGCGATCACGTTGCGCGGGATGGGATGCCCGAGTTCCTCGCACCGGTCCGCCAGGTCCTGCGCGCTCCATCCCATCTCCTTCCTCCTGCGCCGGACTTCACCGGCCACGTTGGCCTTGATCCGGTCCGCCCACTCGGGGACGTCGTCCTCGTCGCTTCCATCATGGGAACCGTGCTGTGTCATATAGACACAGTAGCTTCGTCATCCTGGTTTGTGGACGCCTGGAGACGGATGTGATGACCGCGTTCGCCGAGGGCTGCATGGAAAGGAGCGCGCTGCATGCGCGACGACGCGACGGCCGCAGACTCGAAGGGCGTGAAGGGGATGAGCCGGGAAGAGGTGCTCGCCCTTCCTGTGGCTGTTGACCTGGATACGAGCAATCGAGCGCTGGGGCTCGGTCGGAGCAAGGGGTATGAGTTGGCGAAGCGGGGCGCCTACCCGTGCAAGGTGCTGCGGTTGGGCAATGCCTACCGGGTGGTGACCGCAGATCTGTGGGAGTTGCTCGGGCTGGCGGCGTGAAGACCGGGGAGCGTAGCAGACGGTTCTGCGCTGAGCTGACACAGAAACGCTGGACTGTTGCCGGGGGCGGACGTACTGTCCGTGTTCCCTCGGGGAGCAGACCGCGTGTCCCGAGAAGGGACAGAGCGCGTGTTCCGACTCGGAACACGGCGAGCCTCCGGCGCGGCAACGCCGGAGGCTCGGGAATCCCCGTCGCCCGCATTCAACGAACGATCCGCGCCGTCGGGCCTGCATGCCCGGCGCCGCAGAAGAGGAGCCGCCCAGTGCAACCTGAGAACCTCGCGCCCTATTCCGCCCCCGCAGCCGCCGCTTGGCCGCCGGTCGCCGTGCCGGGCAAGCCCCACCAGGGCGAACCCGAACACGCCGCGTCGGCCGAGGTGGCCGAGACACCGGCACCGGATCCGGAGCCGACCGCCGGGTCGGCGCTGCTGGACGAACTGCGTGCGCAGATAGCGAAGTTCGTGATCCTGCCCTCGCCGGAGACGCTGGACGCGGTGACGCTGTGGGTGGCGGCGACTCATCTGCAGCCCGCTTGGCAGCACGCGCCGCGTCTGGCAGTGGTGGGACCGGCCAAGCGGTGCGGCAAGTCGCGACTGCTGGACGTGCTGACCGAGACGGTCCACGAGCCGATGCTCACCATCAACACCACCCCGGCGGCGGTGTTCCGGTCGATCACCGAGGAGCCGCCCACGCTCCTGGTGGACGAGGCGGACACCATCTTCGGTACGCCGAAGATGGCGGAGAAGAACGAGGAGATGCGCGGCCTGCTCAACGCCGGCCACCAGCGCAACCGCTACGTCACACGGGTGGTCGGCAACGACCACACCCCGCACCGGTTCGCCACCTTCGCCATGGCGGCGCTCGCGGGGATCGGTGACCTGCCCGACACGATCATGGATCGAGCTGTGGTGATCCGTATGCGCCGCCGGGCGGAGGGTGAGCGCGTCAAGCCCTTCCGCTCCCGACGCGACATCCCCGCCCTGCACGACCTGCGCGACCGGATCGCTGCATGGGCAAGGCCGCTGCTGGACGAGGCGGCGGATCTGGAGCCGGACATGCCGGTGGAGGACCGGGCTGCGGACACCTGGGAGCCGTTGATCATCATCGCGGACCTGGCCGCCGGATCCTGGCCCCGGCGCGCCCGAGAGGCGTGTGCACGGATGGTCGCCGCTGAGGTCGAGGCAGAGGAGGACCGGCCCGGCGGAGCCCGGATCCTCGCCGACATCCGCAGGGTATTCGTAGCCCAGCGCGAGACCGACAGCCTCACCACGGACGAACTACTCCACCAGCTCCGCCAGGATGCCGAGAGCCCCTGGGCGGAGTGGGGACGCAACGGGCTGAACGCCAAGGACCTGGCAGCGATGCTCCGGGAGTTCGACATCAGGCCCGGCAACGTCCGCCTCGCCGACGGAACTCAGCGCAAGGGCTACATGCGCAACAAGTTCCTCGATGCCTGGCGGCGGTACTGCCCCACCGTTCACTCAGTGAACGCCGCGCCTGCTGCCCCCGCCGCGGACTGAACCCCCACACCCCCGGGTGCCCGTACCTGCCGTCCCTGCCGTGATCTCGCAGGTCAAAAGGCGTGCAGGCAAGACGGCAACCGGGGGCAAGACGGCACCGCGATCATGGTGATCGCCGACCGCCGTGAGTACGCCGCCCGGATCCGTCTCGTGCCGTCCCGCACGTCCCCGCCGTATCACCGCAGGTCAAATCCCTGTCTGCCGGGACGGCACAACGTAACGGTGCCGTCCCGGCCCGCAGGGGATACGCCGAGCCCCAACCGGCCGACCGCTCGCCGTGAGGCCGCCCACTGCACACGCCAGAAAGCACCCGGATGCCGCCGGTACGGCAGATCAAGGCCCCTGCCGTACCGGCCCTGACCTGGGCTTGCAACGGACAAGACGGCAAGACGGATCACACCGCCAAACCTTCAGGAGCACCCCGCTTGACCCTCCCCACCCCCATGAGTCGGGGGCACCGGCCCGACGAAGGACGGCTGTCGATGACCAAGCAGGACATCGAGCGGTACACGCTCGGTGCGGCCGGAGTCGTCATCGTCGCCCTCACCATCAGCGGATTCTGGCTGTCGTACGCGCACCTCGCCGAGGTCGCCGGACAGCACGGGCTGCGCAGCTCTCCCACCCGCCGTTGGGCCTGGCCGGCCACTCTGGACGCCTTCATCATCGCGGGCGAATTGCTCATGCTCCGCGCGGGCCTGCGCAGGGCGACCGACAAGTGGGCAATCGCCCTCACGGCCACCGGATCGCTCGGCTCCATCGCGCTCAACGTGGCCGGAGTCAACGGCACGGGCAGTGCGAGCACCGTGCCGCTGCTCGACTACGTGGTCGCCGCGGTTCCGCCGACCGCCGCGCTGCTGGCCTTCGGCGTCCTGATGCGCCAGATTCACCAGCTCGTCGACCAGCCCGCAGGCCATCTGGATCCCTCGCCGGTCCAGGTGCCGGAACCACCGGTCAGTGCCCCCGCCAAGGCCGCCGAGCCCGCGCAGGCGCCCGCCGTACCTGCCCAGCCGCCGGAACCACCTTCCGAGCGTACGGAAAGCAGGCCACGTGGCGGCCGTCCGCCCGGCGCCACGCTTGAGGAACTCGTGGAGATCGGCCGGATCGCCCTCGCCGAGCACGGCACGCTCACCCGGTCCCTCCTCCGGAAGGCCGTCAAGGACAAGGGGCTGACGATCAGCAGCGAGCGGCAGACCGACGTGATGAGCGTCCTGCGGCCCGAGATCGAAGCCACCGCCGAAACCGGTCCGGACGGCAACTGACCGGAACACCTACGGGGTGACCGGAACCCTTCCGGTCACCCCGGCCAGCCAGTCACGTCGCCCGCTCATCCACAACCTGTGGACCGCGCGCTGGCCACCAGTGCCGGCCACCCCTCTCCTACGACCCGCATGCGCATTGCGCCCCTTTTCGGAGAACCTCCTGTGACGTCACCACTGCCCCGCACTGGCCACCCTGCGGACGAGCCACTGGCCCAGGCTAAGTCCCCTACGCTGATAGGCCGTTTGAGGCGCGCGTTCGGACGGGGTGCCCCTGGCGGAGCCAGTAGTACCCCGAGTCCGACTCGGGGCCGGTCTTCGGGGGTCTCCGCCCCGGGGGTGGCGGAGACGGCCCAGCGCCAGGGGGCGCAGGACCAGGAGGCCGTGGCCGAGGGCGGCCCTGACCTGGACACGCTCCACACCGTCCAGCGCGAGATCCTCCGCCCCGTATGTGAAGACGCTGCCGCCGTCGGCGAGTCTTCTGTGAAGAGCGTCCAGCCGACGATCCGCCGCTTCACCGGCGAAAAGCGTGATGCACGCGTCGGCCCCCTGCGTTTCCTTGATGAGGAGCGTGCCCGCCTCCAAGACGTCGCAGCCGAGCACGGCTACAAGGGAGACTCCGGGTTCGCGGCCGACGTGGTTATGGCCTTCATCACCGGACGGTTCACCGCCAATCTCCCCTTGTCCGAGGACAGGCGCCGAACACATATCTTTCGCGCCCAGGTCCTGCGCCAGCTCAACCGGATCGGCGTCAACGTCAACCAGATCGCCCGCGCCCTCAACAGCGACCAGACCCCACCCGACATCCGCCAGCGCCTGACCGAACTCCAGCAGCTGCTGGAGCTGATCGCCGAGGCCCTGCGCCAGCCCGCTGAGCCGGAGACGGAGGCAGCCGCATGATCGCCGCCATCAAACGGGCAGGGGCCAACACCCGCGGCCTGCTCGCCTACCTCTACGGCCCCGGCCGTCACGACGAGCACCTCGACCCGCATATTGTGGCGGGATTCGCCATGCTCGGCATGCCCGACCCCGGCCGCGACGAGGACGCCACCCTCACCGAACTCACCCGCTACCTCGATGCGCCCGTTCGGCTCCGGAACAGCGAGTTCGGCAAGAAGGTCACGGACCACGTCTGGCACTGCCCCGTGCGTGCCGCACCCGAGGACCGCTACCTCTCCGACGCCGAGTGGGGCGAGATCGCCCGGCGCATCGTCGAGGCGGCCGGCATTGCCCCGGCCGGTGACGACCTGGCCTGCCGCTGGATCGCCGTGCGCCACGCCGACGACCACATCCACATCCTCGCCACCACCGTCCGCGAGGACGGCCGCCGCCCCAAACTCCACGACAGCGGCCTCCGCGTCGGCGACGCCTGCCGCGAGATCGAGAAGGACTACGGGCTGCGCCGCCTGAAGAAGGGCGACCGCACCGACGCCCGCCGACCCACCCAGGCCGAGATGCACAAGGCCGAACGCCTCGGCTGGGAACAGCCCAGCCCCGAGTGGCTCCAGGACCGCATCCGCGCCGCCATCCCCCACGTGACCAACGCCGAGGAATTCATCGCCTACCTGGAAGCCGACGGCATCGAGGTCAAAGTCAAGCGCGGCCCGTCAGGAGACCTCCTCGGTTACGCCGCCGGCCGCCCCGGCGACCTCAACGACAACAAGGAGCAGATCTTCCACCCCGGGGGGAAGATCGCTCCCGACCTCTCCCTGCCCAAGATCAAGGAGCGCCTCGAATCAGGCCAGCCCGAAGAGCACCCCACCGCCCGCCGCAACCGCCCCAGCACCCCCTGGCACCAGGCCACCGACGCGCTCGACACCCTCCACGCCGACCTCGCCGACGACACACACGCCCAGGCTCATATCGCCGCCCTCGGCGAACTGCTCGAAGCCACCGCCCAGAAGGCCCCCGACCACCTGCGCACAGAACTCCAGGCCGCCTCCAAGGCGTTCGGCCGAGCCCAGCGCTCCCGGATCCGCGCCGAAGACCGAGCAGCCGACGCCCTGCGCAGCGCGGCACGCGACATCGTCCACACCGCCACCGGCCCCGACGGAAGCGCGCTCGCCGCCTTGCTCGCAGCCCTCGTCTGGGCCGCCATCGTCGCCGGACGCTGGCACGAGGCGAAGAACCACGCCCACCAGGCCGACGCAGCCCGCCAAGCCGTTCAGCACCTCCAGACAGCCGCGGACCGAGCCCTTGCCCCGACGCTCGCCGAACTAGCAGCCCGGCTGCCGAAGGATCAGGCCCACCGTGTTCTCGCGAACGACGTGCGGGCAGCCGTCCCCGACCACGCCGAACGGATCCTCGCCGACCCGGCCTGGCCGGCACTCGCCACTGTCCTCTCCGACGCCGAAGCCCACGGCCACCAAGCCCACCAGCTCCTCAAGGAGGCCGCCGCCCAACGCGAGCTGACCACCGCCCGCCAACCCGCCCGCGTCCTCATCACCCGTATTCAGCACACTGGCCGAAACCCGGCCCCCAACCGCCGCGCCGAAGCCGCCCGCCGACGCTCCACCTTCGCGGCCTCATTCCCCACCCAGCGGAGCCGCAATGCCCAGCCCGGAGCGGCAGGGGCGATACCTGCTGAGCAGCAGATCCGACAGCGCCGGTAGGGAGCAAACACCCCACGTGCCCTGCCGGTGGCCGTCATCCAATGGTTCTGAGTAATGGCTTTCCAGTAGGTCGGCTGTGGGCGCAAGCCCCGCAGTCGACCAGCCGGGATCGCTTCGCCCTCGGAGAGCAGGCGAAGCCTGGCCCATCCGGGCCGCCACCAGGTGACAGGCTTTCCCGAACTGGTCCATGCTGAAAACGCGCGCATGGGTAGACCAGTCGGTGTTCGGCTCTGGTTGCCGAGACGGGCTGCCCTTTCCGGCCCCTGTCCGGGCTCCCCGCGGTGCAGCCGCACAGTGCCGGTCACCGCGTGTCAACCGATCCCACACCGTGGTCGGCCGGGCCTTCCAGGAGGATCCGCGCTGAGAGAGCGGCCGGTGCCGAGCCGACCGGAGTCCGTGACCGTCACCCGGTCACGGACTCCGCTGTTTTCGGCGCCCGCTTTACGCGTTGAGGTGGACGCCGATTCGCACGAACGCCTGGACCAGCGGGACCGGTGGCACCGCGGATGAGATGACCTGTGAGCCGAAGTGGACGACCACGAGGTCCAGGCCCGGCGAGACGAAGAGCCGCTGCCCGTGGATGCCGCTGGCCATGTAGGAGTCGTAGGGGTCGTTCAGGATCCACCACAGGTCGTGGTAGGAGAGCGTGGTCGGTGAGTCGGGGGGTGCGGCCGGGAAGCGGACCCGGCGGGGGTAGCCCTCGGGCACGCCGCTGGCGATCGTGCCGGCCACTTGCTGCGGGACCACCTGCTGGCCCGCGACCGCCCCTCCGCAGCGCAGCATCTCACCGAGCCGGGCCACATCGCGTGCCGTCGCGCTGAAGCCTCCGCATGCGGCTTCGACACCGTCGCCGTCCAGGATGTAGTACGCGTCCTCCTCCGCACCGATCTTGGCCCACAGCATGTCGCTGAGCAGGGCCGAGGTGGACAGGCTCGTGACGCGGCGGAGGACTTCGGCCAGCGTCTCGACATTGCCGTTCTCGTAGCGGAACTCCTCTCCCGGGGCCCCCGTGGCGCGGGCGGTCAGCAGGTGCTCGCGGATGCTGGTCGGACCGCTGTAGCCGAACGGCCGCAACTGCGGGGCGATGACCGCGTAGTAGCGCTGGGCCTCGATCGCCTTGTCGAAGCCGCGGCTGGCGTAGCTCACCTGGGTCCCCATGTGGAGCAGGTCCTGGACCCGGGCATCGCCGAAGGCCGTCCCGGCGAGTTCGGGGACGTAGGCGCAGGCCGGGGCCGTACGGTCCAGCAGCCCCTGGTAGGCGAGCGTCGCCGCGGCGAGGCCGAGGTAGGACTTGGCCGCCGAGGCGTTGAAGTGGGGGGTGTGCGCGTCGGCGCCGTGCAGGTAGCGCTCGTAGACGACCTGGCCACGGTGCATCACCAGGAACGCGTCCGTCTGGGCCGCGGCGAACAGGTCGGGAAGCTTGAGCGCGCCCGCGTCGGTGGTGACGAGGTCGAGGGAGTCGAGGTCGGCCTCACTGCGCGGCAGGTGACGGACGGGCGCCGAGCCTCGCCACACCCGTCGGCTGGGGGAGAGTTCACGGCCCTGGGACGTGAAGCGGCGGATCCAGGCGGGATCCGTGTAGCCGCGGGTCCACAGCAGATCACTCAGCGGGGCTGTCTCGGGCATGACTCACTCCTTCGCGCCAGGTGTTTCCCAGCGCGTTGTTGTTCGAGGCGTTGACCTGGCGTGACCTGGCGCCTAGGTTGCCAAATCAATCGATCGCTAACAGACAGCTTGTACGGGAACATACTTCCATTTCAATACTCCAGAGCCGCAGGAGTGCCCGATGGTCGAGCCGCAGCCCCGAACCGCCCCCCGCCCGGACGCCGCCGGGCCGCCATCGGATCCTCGGGCCGATCGTCGGCGCGCCTGGCTGATAGCCGCGCTGATCGTGGCGTTCATGCTGGTCAACTACGCGGACAAGTCCGTCCTGGGCCTCGCGGCCGTGCCGATCATGGACGAGCTGCACATCAGCAACAGCACCTACGGCCTGATCTCCAGCTCCTTCGCCCTGCTGTTCAGCCTCTCCGGACTGCTCGTCGGGTTCGTCTCCGCGCGGGTCTCCAGCCGAGTGCTCCTGGTCACTCTGGCCGCCGTGTGGGCGGTGGCGCAGCTGCCGGTGCTCTTCGTGGCGTCGGTGCCGGCGCTCGTTGCGGGGCGGGTCCTGCTGGGTGTGGCCGAGGGGCCGGCCGCACCCATGTCGATGCACGCGCTGTACAAGTGGTTCCCGGAGGACCGGCGGGGCCTGCCGTCGGCGTTGCAAATCAGTGGCGCGGCGCTGGGCACGCTGATCGCCGCGCCGGTCGTGACCTGGCTGATCAGCGCGTTCGGATGGCGCTCGGCCTTCGCGGCGCTCGCCGCGGCCAGCGTGGTGTGGAGCCTGCTGTGGTGGAGGACGGGGCACGACGGACCGTACGGCCACGAGTCCGCGCACTCCGCGCAGGGCGCCAGGTCCGACACCGGAGTGGCGACCCGGCTGCCGTACCGAGGGCTGCTGCTGAACGGGACGGTGCTGGGGAGCATCTCGGGGGCCTTCGGCGCCTCCTGGGCCCTGGCTCTGAGTCAGGCGTGGCTGCCCGCCTACCTGCGCACTCAGCTCGGCATGTCACCGGGCCGGGCGGCGACGCTCATCAGCGGTGTCTCGGCGTTCTGCTTTGTGCTGCTGCTGGCTGTGTCGCCGCTGGTGGACTCGCTGAAGCGGCGTGGGGTGTCGAGCCGTTGGTCGAGCGGTGCGCCGCAGGGGGTCGCGGTCGCGGTCGCCGGGCTGGCCATGGCGGCCTTCCCCTTCGCCGACGCCCGGGTGCTGCTTCTGGTGCTGCTCGCGGTGGCGTTCGGCGCGCACGCCATCGCCCTCCCGCTGCACTACATGACGACGGCCGCCGTCGTGCCGCCCACGCAGCGCGGAGCGGTGTTCGGCATCGTCGCCGCAACCGGAACCCTGCCCGGCCTGATCGCGCCGTACCTGACCGGACGCCTGCTGGACTCGGCTCCCTCGCAGGGCACTGGATACACCCATGCGTTCCTGCTGTCCGCCGCCGTGATGGTGGTCTGCGGGCTGGTCGCCCTGACCGCGATCCGGCCCGAGAGGGACTCACAGCGACTGAGTCCGATGGGCTGAACGGCGGCAGGTGGGCAGTTCAGGCCGGTGGCTCAAAGCCGCTGGCCCAGTAGCGGCCGTGCATCGCGAGGTCGAGGAGCATGCGAACGACCTCCTCGGCCGGCAGGGTCGGCGTGTCCTGCTCGACCCACCAGCGCAGCACCGCGATCTGCTCCCCGACCCACACCCGGGCCAGCAGCTCGGGGTCGATGCGCGGCTGGACGGCGTTGCGCTCGGCGCGGGCGCGGAACTCCTCGGCCGTGGCCCGGGCGCAGGCGTCCACGAACATCTGCAGCGGCTTGCCGTCGCCCTCGCCGCGCAGCACGATCCGGTACAGATCGCGCTCCTCGCGCGCGTGCCGCAGCATCTCCAGCACCGGCTTGCCGGTGAAGCCGATCGCGCTGTCGGCGACCGCGGGCGCCAGACGCTCGGACAGCTCGGCGAGCAGGTCCGCGGTCACGCGCGCGAACAGGTCCTCCTTGTCCCGGAAGTGTGCGTAGAAGGTCGCGCGTGCCACATCCGCGCGCTCGGTGATGTCCTCCACCGTCAGCGCGGTGAAGCCCTGCTCCAGAACGAGCTCCACCAGGGCCGCCCCCAGGACCCGGCGTGAGCGTCTGGTCCGCCTGTCCTCCGCCATGCACCCCTCCTCATCGTCGCGCACGGTCGTCGCGCTGCGTACGCGCTCAGTCTAGGAGACTCTTGACATGCTAGAAGTTAATGAACAAGCTGTCTGGAACTGAGCGGTATGTAAATCTACGGACGCGTCCATGGACGTCATCTACTGAGTAGGCCCTCATGAACCTCGGCATCTATCTGTCGCGCAGCGCTCGCTACTGGCCCCAGGCCCCCGCCCTCGTCTGCGGGGACCACTCCTGGACCTTCACCGACCTGGAACGGGCTGCCAACCGCCTGGCCTCTGCCCTGGCCGCCCGGGGCCTGCGCCCCGGCGACGCCGTGGCCTCCCTCGCGTGGAACCGCGGTGAGCTGGTGGAGATCGAATTCGCCCTGTACCAGGCCGGGCTGACCCGCGCGCCCATCAACGCCCGCCTCGGCCGCGGCGAGATCGAGCACATCCTGCGTTACGCCCCCGTACGCGTCCTCATCTACGACGCCGCCCACCGCGAGGACGCCCTCGCCGCAATCGCCTCAGCGGGTACCGGATGCCTGCCAGTCTGCCTCGACGGCGCACAGCCGGGTGAGGTCTCCTACAGCGACCTGCTGGCAGAAGGGGACGAGGCACCCGTCCGCGTCGAAGTCGGCGAGGACGCCCCCTGCGTCCTGAACTTCACCTCCGGCTCCACCGGCGCCCTCAAGGCCGCCGTGCAGACGGCCGGCAACCGCCTCGCCAACATGCGCAAACAGCTGATGGCCGACGAGTCCCGCCCCCGCCCCGGCACCCGCTACCTCGCGTGCGGCCCCATCACCCACGCCACCGGCATGGGCCTGCTCGCTGGCGTGTTCGGCGGCTCCACGACCTACGTCCTGCCGAGCTGGAGCCCGCAGAGCTTCCTGGAGACGGTCGAGAAGGAACGCATCACCGCCACCTTCCTGGTGCCGGCCATGCTCAACACGGTCCTCGCCCACCCCGACGCCAGCGGCTTCGACCTGTCCTCACTGGCGAGCGTGCGCATCGGCGGCGCGCCCATCTCACCCCAGCGCCTGCGCGACGCCGTGGAGTTCTTCGGCCCGGTCGTCGCCCAGGGCTACGGGCTCGGCGAGACCACCAGCGTGGTCGCGGGCCTGAGCAGCGAGGAGATCGCCCGGGCGGTGAAGGAGGACCCGGAACTGCTCCAGTCCTGCGGCCGCGCGTCGTACGACACCGAGATACGCGTCGTCGACGAGGGGGGCCGGGAACTGGGACCGCGCGAGGTCGGCGAGGTCATCGTGCGCGGCCCGGACTGCGTACGGGAGTACTGGCAGGAGCCCGAGCTGTCCGCGGAGACCTTCCGCGACGGCTGGGTGCACACCGGCGACCTGGCCTGGATGCGGGAGGACGGCTACCTCTTCCTGGTCGACCGCAAGAAGGACATGATCATCTCGGGCGGCTTCAACATCTACTGCACCGAGGTCGAGGCCGCCCTGTACGAACACCCCGCGGTGCAGGAAGCCTGTGTGGTCGGCGTGCCCGACGAGCAGTGGGGAGAGGCCGTCAAGGCGGTTGTCGTCACCCACGCCGGTGCGACCGCAACGGCCGACGACCTGATCGCCTTCTGCGCCGGTCGCCTTGACCGCTTCAAGAAGCCCCGCTCGGTCGACTTCGTGCCCGAGCTGCCCCACAACCGCAACGGCAAGCTCGACCGCAAGGCCGTACGCGAACCCTTCTGGGCGGGCGCCGCCCGCCGCGTCAACTGATCACATTCTGTTCGGAGCCTCCGCCGTGACCTTCTCCCTCCACCCCGCCTACGACGACCCGCGCACAGCCGACCTCGTCGACCGCCTGCGCGACTACCTCGACGGCGAACTCGCCGACCACGAACGCGAACGCGGCCTCACCCACGCCAGCCGCCTCACCCGTGCCGACCTCGAACCGGTCTGGCGCCGCAGCCGCGAACTCGGCTTCTACGGCATCCACCTGCCCGAGGAGTACGGCGGCCAGAACCTCACCTACACCCAACTCGCCGCTCTGAAGGAGGAGATCGGCGCCAGCGGCCGCGTCCTCGCCCACAGCGTGCTCGGCGACATGGGCGGCCCGCTGCGCGCGGGCGACATCCTCAAGCACGCCACCGAGTACCAACTGGACAAGTACCTACTGCCGCTCATCCGCGGTGAGCGCGCCTGCTGCTTCTCCCTCACCGAGACCGACGCCGGCTCCGACATCCGCGCCATGCGGACCGTAGCCGTACGCGACGGCGACGGCTACCGGCTGACCGGGCACAAGGTGTTCTCCTCCGCCGGCCCCTTCGCCGACTTCGCGATCGTGGTCGCCCGCATGGCCGGTACCGGAGAACAGGAGGGCGAAAAGCCGCAGTTCTCCGCCTTCCTGGTGGACCTGGACAGCCCCGGCTGCCGGGTCGAGGACGGAGCGACCCCGATGTCGGGGGAGCACATCGAGAGCGACATCGTCCTCAACGACTGCCACGTGCCGGCCGCCAACCTCCTCGGCGAGGAAGGCAAGGGCATGCGCATCGCGCTGGGCCGGGTCACCACCAACCGGCTGTTGCACTGCCCCACCGTCCTCGGCGCCACCCGTCGCGCTCTCGCCCTCACCCTGGACCGCACCCGCACCCGCAAGGTGGCGGGCGGCCAGCCGCTCCTCATGCTCCAGGCCATCCAGCACAAGGTCGCGGACATGGCCACCGAGTTCTACGCCGCACGCTCCATGACCTACGCCGCGATGGCGGCCCTGGACGAGGGACGCGAGGTACACGCGGAAGCGTTCATGTGCAAGCTGTTCGTCGCCGAGTCCGCCTTCCGCATCCTCGACGAGGCCGTCCAGATCCACGGCAAGGAGGGCCTGACCCAGGGCAACGAGATCGAATACCTCTTCCGCAAGATCCGCATGTTCCGCGTCCTCACCGGCACGTCCGAGATCCAGCGCAACGGCATCGCCAAGCTCCTGGCCTTCAACCACTGACCAGCCCACACCTCCGTAAGGCGACCTCGATGACCGTTCCGCACTGGTCCTCGCTGACCGGCAAACGCATCCTCGATCTCTCCCGGCTCCTGCCCGGCCCGTACGCCACCTCGCTTCTTGCCGACCTCGGCGCGGACGTCATCAAGGTGGAGGACCCGGCCAGCGGCGACCCCCTTCGCGTCGCCCCGCCGCTTTTCGATGCCCTGAACCGCAACAAGCGCTCCGTCGCCCTCGACCTGCGCACCGAGGACGGCCGGACCACCTTCCTGCGCCTGGTCCACACCGCCGACGCGGTGGTCGAGAGCTTCCGGCCCGGCGTCCTGGACCGCCTCGGCCTCGGGTTCGACACCCTGCACGAGACGAACCCGCGTCTGGTCCTGTGCTCCCTCACGGGCTACGGCCAGACAGGCCCGTACGCCGCCCATCCCGGCCACGAACTCAACTTCCTCGGCCTGTCCGGCTTCTTCGCAGTCCCCGGCCGCCTTGACGGGACGATCACCCGCCCCGGCGTCCGCGTCGGCGACATGGCGGGAGCCATGCACGCAGCGCTGGCCCTCACGGCAGCGCTGACCGGCGACGGGGTTCGGGAAGGTCAGCACATAGACGTCTCCCTCAGCGAGTCCATCACCGCCTGGTGTTCCCTCTTCGCCCTCCCCCTCATCGGCATCGAAGACCCCCTGGCGGCCGGACTCGTCCAGGGTGACAACGACGTCTTCACCACCTCCGACGGCAGGCTCCTGTCGTTGGCCACCTTCGAGGACAAGTTCTGGCACCGCCTGCGCTCAGAACTGGCCGCCGACTTCCCCGAACTGGGCACCCAGGCATACGACCGACGACCCGAACGCACGGCAGCGAAGGACCAGGTGAACGCCCTGCTCGGCAAGGTCTTCGCCGCCAGGGACTACGACTGGTGGCACCGCCGCCTCACCGAGATCGACGCCCCCTGGGCACCGGTCGTGACCGACCCCGCCCATCTCCTGTCCGACCCCCACACGACGGCCCGAAACCTCTTCATGAAGCCCGCCGGGAGCACCTCGACCCCCCAGGCCCGTTTCCCGGTCACCTTCGGCGCCGGCCTCACCACCTTCCGCAGCGTGGCACCCGGCCTGGGCGAGGACACCGAGGAGCTGCTCGCGGAACTTGATGGCGCACACTGAGCCACCGTGCCTGAGCGAAAAGCACGACACCACAAACAAGCCAGGCTCCGCGAGCGGCAGCGGCTCGCGGACGTCGTGGAACAGTGTGCCCAAAACATGCGGGGGTACTTTGGGCCTCTGACCAGCGGCGATATGCAGTAGGGACAGCAGACGGCCCCGGCACCTGTGGTCCTGGTGCCGGGGCCGTCTGTGTGTTCCGAAGGGGCGTCGCCGTTAGTGGGGAATGCCCTCGATGATGTCTCGGGCGCCCTGCCGCAGCAGCTCGGAGCAGACGCGCGAGCCGAGCACCGCTGGATCGTTCAGGGACTCGCCCCACATGTGGGCGTGCACGAACTTGGAGCCGTCGCGGCTGAACACCATCCCCCGCAGCGACAGCTGGCCGTCGGGTTCCGTGATGCAGTGCCCCGCGATGGGGCTGTTGCAGTGTCCCCGTAGGCCGTGCAGCATCACGCGCTCGGCGGTGATCTCGGTCATGGTGCGGTCGTGGTTGAGCTGCTGGAGCAGGTAGGCGACCGGGTCGTCGTCCTTCCGGCATTCGAGGCCGAGGGCACCTGCGCCGACCGCCGGCAGCATCTCGGCCACCTCGAACATCTGCCGGGTGCGGGCGGACAGGCCGAGGCGTTCGAGGCCGGCCCGCGCGAGCACCATCGCGTCGAGCTTGTGGTCCATCTTCTTGCGGCCGTCCAGCTTGTCGATCCGTGTGCCGACCAGGCCGCGGACCCGTACGACGTTGAGGTCGGGGCGCACTCGGTTGATCTGCGCCTTGCGGCGTACGGCCGAGGTGGCGACGGAGGCACCGGGCGGGAGGTCGGCCAGCGTCTGCACGTCGGACTCCTCGGGCACGACCAGGACGTCGCGCACGTCGTCGCGCTCCAGGTAGGCGGCGAAGATCAGTCCCTTGGGCATGGGGACGTCGCCGGGGACGTCCTTCATACAGTGGACGGCCATGTCCACCTCGTGGCGCTGCAACATCTGGTCGATCTCGCGGACGAACAGGCCCTTCCCGCCGAGCTGGGCGAGGTCGCCCTGCCACTTGTCGGCCTCGGTCGTCACCGGCTTGACCTCGATGTCGAGGTCGGGCTCGACCTTGCGCAGCAGGGCCGACACCTGGTCGACCTGGGCGAGCGCCAGGGGGGAGCTGCGGGTGCCGATACGCAGCTTCCGGGCGGGGAAATCGTTGTTCATAACGTCCCTTCTCTGGTTTCACGGTAGACCGCACGACTGGGGGTCTGGAGAGGTCCCGCGATCCGCGCGGCTATTGCGGGGTGCAGCAGCGTTTCTGCGTCGGCGCGGGTGGCCCAGCGCCAGGCGTCGAGTTCGTCGCGCTGCAAGGTGATGAGGGCGGTGTCGGCTGGGTAGAGCATGGGGCCGGCGAACAGGAACGCGATCCGGTCGCGGCGGCCGAGCCTGGTGGATTCCAGCCACTCGACGGCGAAGAGGTCGTCTGGCTGCACGTCGAGGTCGAGCCCCAGCTCTTCCCGTGTCTCCCGGAGTGCGGCGTCGAGCGGCGACTCGCCGAACTCGACGATCCCGCCGGGCAGCTGCCATGGGGCGTCGGGCTTGGCCGGGCGAACGATCAGCAGAGCGTCGCTCGGATTGGTGATCAGCACAGCGGCCGTCATCGGGTGGCCGGGGGCCGGAGGTGGCATCGTGCGTCCTTTCCGGGGCTGGTGGATCACAGAAGGCGGGCCAGCGAGGGAGGCATGAAGAGCCCTCTTGCCCGGTGCTGCGCCCAGGCAAGGGGGCCGTCGTTGTCCTGCCGCGTTGCGTACCTCGGACACAGCAAGCAGTCGTCGAGGTGCTGGGCCGGTACTTCCCCGGGGTGTACTTCGGCGATGTGCCGGGCAGTCATCAGTTCTTCCCAGAAGTGCCCTTGTGGGGAGTCCCAGTTGTTGCCGAGACGCCGTAGCCATCGAGCGCACTCTGGGCAGGCCCACATGAACGGCGGGGGCAGGGGCAGAGCGGGGGTCCCGCTCGGGTCCTCCTCCATCAGCGGTTCCTCAGAGCTGTTACGCCCGTGAACGCGCGTTTCGTGATGATGACGCGGTCAAGGTAGTTGGCGACAGCGTCGGGGCCGGCGCCCGGGGGAATCGGGTCGAGGGCGATCGTAATCACGGCCGCTCCGCCACCATCGAGATGCCTTCGCCACGGGTCACCGGGGGTGGGTATCTGCATGAAGACCTTGGGGTGCCCGTAATCGAGGGCGACGTACGGACCCCGCGTCACGATGCGGTCGCCGATGTCCGGTGCGATCTCAACGGCCGGACGTAAGCCCATCGCGTCGGCCATGCCCATCAAGCCGACCTCGATCGACTCGGTCGTTTCGCCGGGATGCTGCGGCGGAGCATGGCCGATCAGTAGAAAGGCGACCGGGTCTCCCAGTGATACGGCGTCGACCCAAGTCGACACGATGCACTGGGCAATGAAGTCGGGGCCGGGCACTGCTCGGATTGTGAGGCCGGTGTCGGTCACCTTGCCACCTCAGCCCACACGAACTTTCCGAAAGGACGCTCGCCGATGCCCCACAGCCCCGGGCACAGCGCTTCAAGGATGATGAGGCCGCGCCCGCGGTCACGTTCGGCGGACTCGGGCCGGTGGCGGGGCACGCGGCGCACAGGGTCGTGTACCTCGACGCGAGTTCGGTCGGCCTTAGGAGCCAGGACGAGACGAATTGAGTCTCCGGGCTCGCTTCCGTACCGGTAGGCGTTGGTGACCAACTCGCTGGTGACCAAGACGACATTGTCAACGTGCCTCTTCGGCACGTCTGGCGAGTGGCGATCGATGAACGCGCGTGCGAACGCGCGGGCCTGGCCGGCTGATTGGGGTTCGCTCGTCAGTAACAGGAAGGGGCTCAGCCCGTCGAGCGGCGGGGTGTATCCGGGCGGGTGCGCCTGCGGCAGATCGATCATGCGTGTCCTCTCACGGACAAGTGCTGTGCGCAGTAGCGGACTTGTGCAGGCCGGTACGACGACGTAGCGGAAAGATCGCTCACGGGGAGTGGATTTCCAGACTGCACGGCGCATGGTTCGCCGTGCAAGACTTCATGGCGTTGTACCGCTTGCAGGGTGTCGAACTGACGTCTTGTACTGCGGAACGAGCACCCAACAGCTTTCATCGTGAGGGACGAAAGTCCTTCATACTGGGCTCTGTAGGAGGGGTTGAGATGGCTGAGGGTCCGACCGGGTCAACAGTTCCGCGCCGCCAGCTGGGGCGGAATCTCCGAGATCTACGCAACCGGGCACGACTGACGGTGCGCGCAGCAGCGAAGAAGCTGGAGTGGTCCGAGGCGAAGATGTGGCGCATCGAGACCGGCCATACTCCTCTACGTAGCCTCGACGTTCAGGCAATGTGCCTGGTGTATGGCGCTCCAGCAGACCTCACCGAGGCCCTGATGGGCCTCGCGAAAGAGACCAAGGCGCGGGGCTGGTGGCATGCCTACGGCGACTTGATCCCGGAAGGTTTCGACGTCTACGTGGGCCTTGAAGAAGCCGCGGCGTCGCTGTCGTTGTACGAGAGTGACATCGTTCCGGGGCTGCTTCAAACCGACGGATATGCACGCGAGATCATCCGTACGCACATCCGAGGGATTGACGACGCGGACCTCGATGGACGCGTGCGTCTGCGAATTGAGCGTCAGTCGCTTCTGACCCGGGTCACCGATCCGCCGGTGCTGCGCGCGGTCCTGAGCGAGGCTGTACTACGTCGTCCCGTTGGCGGGCGCGACGTGATGGCGCAGCAGCTCGCCCACCTCGTCTACGTCGCGGAGCTGCCGAACGTCTCGATTCGGGTGGTGCCCTTCGACGTTGGTATGCACTCAGGAGTCGTTACCGGGCCGTTCATCATCTTGCGGTTCCCCTTGACCGGCGACGGAGTCGCCACGGAGCCGCCGACGGTCTACGCGGACGGGTACACCGGGGGTCTCTATCTGGACAAAGAGCGGGAGGTGGAACAGTACGACGCGGCCTTCAACGACATCTGGACAGCATCGCTGGACGAGCAGGCGTCGCGGCGCCTGATTTCTGAGGTAGCAGGGAGCTATGAAAAGGGTTGAAGACGTCGAGTGGTTCAAGTCGAGCCACAGCAACGGAAACGGCGCCTGCGTCGAGGTGGCGTACCTTGACGACGCGGTCGCCATGCGAGACAGCAAAGAGCAGGCGGGGCCGGTCCTGACGAGTGCTTTCGAAGGGTGGCGAGCATTCATCGGAGGCGTGGCCAAGGGCGAACTGTAGGCACTGCCCGCGGAGATCCGAACGAATCGCGTCCCAAAGCACAACGCGCCCCCCGTACGGCCACAGTCGGCCGTACGGGGGGCGTTGTCATGGACTTCGGTGGCGACCCGTTCGGCCCTGTCGACGCAGGAGGTCCACACCCTGGTCACCGAAGTCCGCCGAGTGCTGAGACCAGGCGGCGCCTTCGTCTACACCGTCCGCTACACCGGAGATGTGCACCACCGGGCCGGCGCCGGACGCGGAGACGACATCTGGGAGCACGGCGGCTGCGCCGTCCACTTCTTCCCTCGTGATCTGGTCGACGCCATTGCCGAGAGCTGGAGCCTTCAGGAAGTCGATGCCTTCGAGGAGCGCGATCTCCCGAGGCGGCTGTGGCGCGTCACTCGGACCGTGCCCGGGTGAGCGCAACCCGAAGACTTCGGTGCCGTCGTATCCCATGAAGCCTCCAGACCCGCCGCGACCGCCGACCAGCGAGGCTCCACACGCCCCCACCGTGCCGACAGCCGCTGCCGGTACCGAAGAGAACTCTGCCCTGTCACCTCTCGCAGCTCGGCACACGGCAGGTCACACCCGCCTTCGTGCGTGAGCGATGCGTGAGCGGACTGTCCGGCACGGGGCGTCATGAGCCGGACGGAGCACGCTGCCGCATGGCGCTGATCAGTCGAAACAGCACCACGCGGCAACGGCGAGCACCACCCGGCAAGCCTTGGCCAGGACTTTTAATCCATTGGTTGTGGGTTCGAGTCCCACAGGGCCTACGGATGTGAGGGAGGGGTTACCCCTCCGACCCGCTACGCGGCGCCCGGGTCGGCTTCGGTCGGCTCGGGCGCCGCGTCGTTCGGCCCCTGCGTCGAGCGGGTGTGCCTCAGGGGCGCGAGGTTCGGTGCGCCGGTGAGTGGCGCGCAGGGCGCTACTCGCTCCTCAGCGCCGCCGCGGTCCTCGCCCTCGCCGCCCACCCCGCGGGCAGCAGCGCTCCCGCCGTGGCGATCACCAGGCCACCCAGTAGCAGACCGGCCAGTACCGGCGGCGAGTACACCGCCATGTCCGTCGCCGGGATCGCGGTGCCCGCTGCGTGGCCCATTACCGGCGCCACCCACGTGTGCAGGGCCATGCCGACCGGGACGCCGACCGCTGCCGCCACCAGGCCGATCCCGGCCACCGAGGTGAGCACCATGGCGACGGTCTGCCGCGGCGACATGCCGAGCGCCTTGAACACCCCGAAGTCGTGGACGCGTTCACGGGTGTCCAGCACCACCGTGTTGAGGACGCCCAGCCCGGCCACCGCGACCAGCATGAGGGTGAACATGGCCACCAGTGCGTCGATGGCGATGATGGTCGGGTTGATCCTGTTCCCGGTCGGGAGCACCAGGGTGTCCGGCGACCGCAGCGCCTTGCCGAGCGAGGCCGCGTAGGCCGTGGCGTCGGTATCGGGCTTCAGGTCGATGCTGAACTGCACCAGCTCCGAAGGGATCGTGAGGTCGAGCCCGGCCAAGGAGGAGAGGTCGGTCCGTATGACCGTGCCGCCCTCGCTGGTGTCCAGGTCCTCACCGACGATCCGCACCGCCGTGCGACGGCCGCCCGCCGTGAGAGTGATGGTGTCACCGACATGCGTCCCGGTGGCCCGCAGGAAGCCGTAGGGGGCCACCGCCTGCCCAGGGCCGTGGAACCAGGTTCCGGAGATCATCTGGTAGGCGCCCCACGAGGAGTCGCCCTGATAGGCGACCACACGGGTCGAACCGGCCAGTTTGGCCACGCCGACCTGAGTCCGCGCGGTGCTGAAGTACCTACGGGTGCCCGGCTGCGCGGTGATCTTCGCGGCGATCAGTGCCGGATCGGCCGTGTCGCGGGAATCCTTGTCGGCCAGTGGCGCGACGTTCTGCACTGTCACCGCGCCCGCGTTCTCACGGTCGAGCCCGTTCTGGACGTCGTTCACCGAGATCGCCAGGCCGGTGCCGAAGGTCACTCCGACCGTGCCGAAGACGACGGCTGCCGCCACCGTCGCCGAACGGGCGGGCCGGGCAAAGGGGTTGCCCAGCCCCAGACTCAGTGCGCGCGGCAGCGGCAGCCTGCCGAGCAGCCGCCTCACCGCCCGGCCACGGCCGGCCCGAGGTGTCCGACCCAGGGCGATCGCCTCGACCGTGCGCAGCCTTCCGGCCCGTAGTGCGGGGGCCAGTGCCGTCGCCGCGACCACGATCAGCGCGACGGCGGGGACGGCCAGATCGATCCACGGTGCGATCGTCAGCGAGCTGGTGCTGTAGGCGCGCTGGGCCACGCCCAGGGCCGGGACCGCCATCAGGTTGCCCAGCACGACGCCGAGAGCGGTGCCGACCGTGGCGGGGATCAGTGCCTGGACGACGTAGGCGCGGACCACTTGTGCCGGGGTGAAGCCCAGGGACTTCAGGATGCCGATGCGCCTGGTCGCCGTGCCGACCGCGCCGTTGACCACGGTGCCGATGACCAACATCGACATGACCAGGCCGATCACCCCGAAGGCGACCACGAAGGGGACGAGGGTCGATGTGGTGCGGTTCGCGGACCGTTCGGCCTGCAAAGAGGAGGAGGCCCCGGTCAGCGACCCCGGGGGTACGGCGGACTCGATCGCCTTGCGGTCGGCGGTGACCTCGGCATCGGTGGCGGCGTGCCGGAAGCGGTAGAGCATCTGTAGGCCGGGCCTGCTGCCCGGCGCCGTCAGGGCCGCCGCCTGCTCGGGGGAGACCCAGGCGTCCGCGGTCGCGGTCACCGACCGGGCCAGCCCCACCACGGTCAGCACCGGCTTGCCCGGCAGGTCGGGAAACGACAACTGGTCGCCCACGCCCAGCGGCGTGTCCCGGTCGCTGAGCACGATCTGCCCACTGCCGGTGGCCCAGTGGCCCGCGGTGAGGGACAACTCGTCGACCGCTTTGCCGGTGTCCGCTCGGCCGACCACGCTCATCTCGGGCAGGACACCGCCGACCGGCATCCGCGCATGGTTGGCGCCGATCCGGGGGGACAGCGACCGCACGGGGTAGGGCCCCGCGGCGGCGGTCACGTCGGCCAGGTGCACGGTCGTGGCGACCTGCGCGGCGGTTGCCGTGGCCGGGTCGAACCAGGCCGTCAGATGCGCGCCGCGCTGCTTGGCGAAGGCGTGCTCGAACGGCGTCCGGGAGGCCACCAGCAGTCCGGCCGCCAGGACCGCCGCGGCCACCGCCATCGTGGTGGTCAGCACCGTCACCAGGGTCTGGGTCCGGCGTCGGCCGACCCCCGCCCGAACCACCTTGCCCAGCGCGCTCATCCGGCTACCACCCGGACCACATCGCGCGCGATCCGGCCGTCGACCAGCTCGACGGTGCGGGTCGCACAGGCGGCGGCGAGTGCCGTGTCGTGGGTGACCAGCACGATCGTCTGCCCCTCTTGGTTCAGCTCGGTCAGCAGGTCCCTGACCTCGGCCGCGGAGGCGCTGTCGAGCGCGCCGGTCGGCTCGTCGGCCAGCAGCAGTTGTGGACGGTTCATCAGCGCCCGTGCCACCGCGACCCGTTGCCGCTCACCGCCGGAGAGACGGCCGGGGAAGGCGCGCGCGTGCCGGGCGATGCCCAGGCGCTCCAGCAGGTGGGCCGCCCGGTGGCGGGCCAGGGCGCGCGGCCGGCCCGCAAGCTGTGCGGGCAGCAGGACGTTGTCCTCCACGGTCAGGTCGTCCAGCAGGTTGAAGAACTGGAAGACCATCCCGATCCGTTCCCTGCGGTACCTCGCCAGGGCGGCCTCGCCCTGCTGGTCCAGGCGGAGTCCGCCCACGGTGATGGTGCCCTCGGACGGCCGGTCCAGCCCGGCGATCATGTTGAGGAGGGTGGACTTGCCGCTGCCCGAGGGCCCGAGCACCGCCAGTGCCTCGCCGGCGTTCACCTCCAGGTCCATGTCGGCCAGCGCCGGGCGCCCTTCGTCGTACTTCTTGTTCACGTCGCGGATCTCGATGATCGGCGCGGTCACGGGTCCTCCACGGGTCGGGAAACGGCCGGGGCGCCGCTCCTGCGGCGCATTCCTCGATGCCTCCCAAGAAGCTAGGAACAGAGGGGAGTTCGCCGACACCGGGCTGAGCGGGGTCTTGGAGGTGTAGCTGGCTACAGCCCCGTTTCGGGGCCCAGGACGCATGCCCGTCGAGCTGGTTGCCCCGCACACTGGTCCGGACCGACAGGGGAGGAGAGCGGATGTGAGCGGTAGTGCGATCACCCCGGGCGGAGGTCCCCCGGGGCAGGCCCGAACCCAGTCGCCCGCACCGTGGCGTGCGGAGGAAGGGGAACCCGCGCCCTCCCGGGTCGGCAGCGGCGTGCTCGCGACCATCCGGCTGTTCGCGATCTGGGGCGTCAGCCTGGTCGGGGCCGCGGCCCTGTTCGCCGCCCCCGGACTGCTCCTGATCACCGTGAACCAGCCCTGGCATCCGCCGACGGCCGCGATGGCGGGCGACGGTGGCAAGGACAGGTATCACCTGTGGCTGCTGGTGGTTCTCGCCCTGGTCCCCTGCGCGGTATCCGGATTGCGTCGGCTGGTCCGCAGCGGCGCCGACCAGGAGGGCAGGAGTGCCCTCGGGGCGGGCGGGGCGGTGCTGCTCGTCCCCCCGGTCCTGGCGCTGATCGCCCTGGCGGTCCACCGGGGGCCGCTGCCCGGTGGCGACCACGGCGTCATCTGGCTCGGCCCGCCGCTGCTCGCGTGCAGCCTGCTGGGCATGCGTCGGGTGGCCGGACTGCACCGGAGGATGGCGGGTTCGTGGAGCGGGACGCCCATCGCCGTGCCCTACCGGGCCGCGCCCGTCACCGGCATTAGACCGTGGTGGGGACGAGTGCGGCTGTTGACGCGTTGGGTACTCACCGACCCGGCGACGTGGCGGGACCTGCTGTGGACCTCCTTCACCGGAAGTGTGGGAGGCATCCTCGCCGTACTCGTCGCCATGCCGGTCTACGTCACCGCGCGGATGCTCGGCACGTTCCTCGGCTCCGAGACGGTGGGTCGGGCGCCGGCTGAAGCGCACGTCTTCCTGGCAGTGCTCACGGTGACGACGACGCTGCTGGTAGCGCTGCCGATCGTGCTGTGGGCCGCACCTCGGCTGTTGCTCGGATACAGTCGGTCGGCCCGCTTTCTGCTGGGCCCGAGCCGGCAGGAGGAACTGGCGCAGCGCGTCGATCACCTGGCGCAGACCAGGTCGGACACCCTGGACGCCGGGGCGGCCGAGATGCGGCGGATCGAGCGTGACCTGCACGACGGCGCACAGGCCCGGCTGGTGGCCATGGGCATGGCCCTGGACACGGCACAGCACCTCGTGGTCAGCAACCCGGAAGCCGCGCAGAGCCTGCTGGTCGAGGTCAAGGCGTCCTCGGTGAAGGCGCTGGCCGAACTGCGCGACCTGGTCCGTGGCATCCACCCGCCTGTGCTGGCCGACCGGGGCCTGGCCGACGGTGTCCACGCGCTGGCCCTGGACCTGCCGCACCGGGTGCACTTCACCGGTGAGCTGGCGGGCCGGGCGCCCGCTCCGGTGGAGTCGGCGGCCTACTTCGCGGTGAGCGAGCTGCTGGCCAATGTGTCCAAGCACGCCGAGGCACGGCAGATCTGGATCGAGGTCGGCCATGACAGCGGCGTCGCGACGGGTACGCTCCGGATCACCGTCACCGACGACGGTCGGGGCGGGGCCGATCCGGCCGACGGCACGGGCCTGCGCGGCGTCGAGCGCCGCCTGGCCGCCTTCGACGGCGTACTCGCCGTCAGCAGTCCGCCCGGCGGTCCGACCATCGTGAACATGGAGATCCCGTGCGTGTTGTCATCGCCGAAGACCTCTTCCTCCTGAGGGACGGCCTGACGCGCCTGCTGGAGGCGCACGGATTCGAGGTGGTGGCCGGCGTCGACAACGGGTCCGGCCTGCTGGCCGTGGTGGCGGCCGAGAAGCCGGACGTGGCGATCGTCGACGTACGGCTGCCGCCGACCTTCACCGACGAGGGCCTGCGCGCCGCGCTGGAGGCCCGACGGCTCTCCCCGGGGCTTCCGGTGCTGGTGCTCTCGCAGTACGTCGAGCAGCTGTATGCCCGCGAGCTGCTGGCCGCGGGCCAAGGCGGCACCGGCTATCTGCTCAAGGACCGGGTGATGGACGGCGCCCAGTTCGTCGACGCGGTCCGGCGGGTGGCCACGGGCGGCACTGCGATGGACCCCGAGGTGATCGCCCGTCTGCTGGCCCACAACTCCGCCGACGGCGCCGTGGCCGCGCTGACCCAGCGCGAGCGGGAGGTCCTGTCGCTGATGGCGGAGGGGCGCTCGAACGCGGCGATTGCCCAGCAACTGGTGATCACCGAGCGGTCGGTGTCCAAGCACACGGCCTCGATCTTCACACGGCTCGGCCTGCAGCCCTCCGATGACGACAACCGGCGCGTCCTGGCGGTGCTGGCGTACCTCAACCGCTGAGAGCACACCCGGCCGGTCTCCTGACCGTCTGATCCGCATCAACGCCCGTGACGGGCAAGGCGGTCCGTCGACCGCGTCGAGGAAGCGAAGACCAGGAGGGGACCACACCGTGTCGCACGTACTGAACCTGTGGCGTCAACAGTTGGGAGCGGTGCCCGACTCGGTCTGGCAGCGCACCGACGTCCAGGTGCTGATCCTCGCCGAGACCGGGCTCACCGACCTCCCGCCCGAGATCGGCCGGCTGCTCCGGCTGACCACCTTGGATCTCGGTCACAACCGCCTCACCTCGGTGCCCGACGCGCTCGGCGACCTGGACGGCCTCAGTGACTTCCTCTATCTGCACGACAACGATCTGACCGAGATCCCCGACGCGCTGGGCAAGCTGACGCGGCTGCGCTACCTCAACGTCGGCGAGAACTCCCTGACCGCGCTGCCCGAGGCCATCGGCCGGATGACCGGGCTGATCGAACTGAGGGCGCAGTCCAACCGGCTGACCACGCTGCCCGACAGCATCGGCCGACTGCACCGCCTGCGCGAACTCTGGCTCCGGGGCAACGCGATCGAACGCCTGCCGTCGTCCCTGGCCGACCTTCACGACCTGCGTCACCTGGACCTGCGGGAGAACGCCCTGGCCGAGCTTCCGCGCGCGCTGGCCGGGTTGCCCCGGCTGCGCCGGCTCGACGTACGCGGCAACCGCCTCACGCGCCTGCCGGACTGGGTCCTCGGCCTGCCCGCGCTGGAGAAGCTGGACCTGCGCTGGAACGCCTGCGCGCCCGCTCCGTCGCTGTCGGCCGAGCTGGAGCGGCGGGGGTGTGTCGTCCTTCTGTAGACCGCGAGCCGTCACGGGTGAGAGAGGTCAGTGCCTCGTCAGTTCCGTGAGCGGCAGCGTGTGCTGGGTGTGGACCACCTTCGCGTGGAGATAGCGGACGTTGTGGGCCGTGGTGAAGACACCCGTCGGAACGCGGTCGACGACCGTGAGGCCCAGGGCGCGGAGTTGGGACGCCTTGTCGGGGTTGTTGGACAGCAGGTCCAGGGACTCGATGCCGAGGACGCGCAGCATCTGGGCGGCGGCCGTGTAGTCACGGGCGTCCTCCGGCAGCCCGAGCGCGGCGTTCGCCTCGTAGGTGTCGAGGCCCTGGTCCTGGAGCGCGTAGGCGTCGAGCTTGTTGTAGAGGCCGATACCGCGGCCCTCCTGGCGGAGGTAGAGCAGCACGCCGCCCCGGTCGGCGATGCGCCGCACCGCCTCGCGCAGTTGGGGACCGCAGTCGCAGCGGGCCGAGCCGAGGACATCGCCGGTCAGGCACTCGGAGTGCAGCCGCACCAGCGGAGCGCGGTCGGCGGCGGGCTCGCCGAGGACCACCGCCACATGCTCCTGGCCGTCCGCGAGGCCGTGGAAGGTGACCAGGTCGGCCGTGACGGCGCAGTCGTCGCCGAAGCGGAGCGGGACCGTCACGCGGGTGCGGACGGTGGCGGCGGGGAGGCCGGCCGGGTCGCCGCTGTCGGCGGCACCGGACGCCGTGGTGTCGCGGGGGTCGCACATGTCGGTCGTCCTTGTCCGGGCCGGTGGGTAGCGGGTGCCGAGGATGCGCCCCCATGCTTCCGCTGTGCGGCACCCCTCGGTCGGAGACTGTAATCAACCGACCGGAAGGCGATCGCCCGAGCCCCGTCCGGATCCCCGCCCCCGACCACTGGAGCGCGACCCCATGGCCCACCCCTACGTTCTGTTGTCCGCCGCCGTCTCGCTCGACGGCTTCCTGGACGACACCGGACCCGAGCGGCTTCTGCTGTCCGGGCCGGAGGACTTCGACCGGGTCGACGAGGTACGGGCGGACAGCGACGCGATCCTCGTCGGCGCGGGCACGCTGCGCAGCGACAACCCGCGCCTGCTGGTCGCCTCCGCCGAGCGGCGCGCGGCCCGGATCGCCGCCGGGCGCCCGGAACACCCGCTGAAGGTCACCGTCAGCGCGTCCGGCGACCTCGACCCCGCGGCCCGGTTCTGGCACACGGGCGGCGCGAAGATCGTCTATACGACGGACGAGGGCGCCCGGCGACTGCGGGAGGTGCTGCCGACGGACGTGGAGGTGACCTCGCTCGGCCCCGCCGTGGAGTGGGCGGCTGTGCTCGCGCACCTCGGGGACGTCAAGGGCGTACGGCGGTTGATGGTCGAGGGCGGCGGGCGCGTGCATACGCGGTTGCTCCAGCAGGGGCTCGCGGACGAGCTGCGGCTGGCGGTGGCGCCGCTGTTCGTGGGCGAGGCGGACGCGCCGCGGATGTTCGGGCCCGGGGCGTACCCGCCGGGCCGGATGCGGCTGCTGGAGACCCGGCCGGTCGGGGACGTCGTCCTGCTGCGGTACGTCCCCACGGCGCCCGGCACCGGGAGATCGGCCGCCGCCGCCGACCGGCGATGGCTGCGGACGGCCTGCGAACTGGCCGCGCAGTGCCCGCCCTCCCGTACGGCCTTCAGCGTCGGCGCGGTGATCGTCGCGGCCGACGGCACGGAGCTGGCGCGGGCGCACTCCCGGGAGGGCGGCGACCCCGTCGTCCACGCCGAGGAGGCGGCGCTGGCGAAGCTCGACCCGGCGGACCCCCGGCTGGCCACCGCCACGGTGTACAGCAGCCTGGAGCCGTGCACCCGCCGCGCCTCCCGGCCCGCGCCCTGCGCCCGGCTGATCCTCGACGCCGGGGTACGACGGGTGGTCACCGCATGGCGCGAGCCGGACACGTTCGTCGCGTCGGCCGACGGGAGCGGGGCGCTCACGGCCCAGGGGGTCGACGTGGTGCTCCTGCCGGAGTGCGAGCGGCGGGCGAAGGCCCCGAACGCCCATCTGCTCTCCCCGCCCGACCGCTCCTGACCTGGCCCCGGCGCTTCCCGGACCGGGTGAAACAGCAGGTGAGAGTGGGGAAGCGAGATCCGTGCACGAGGTACCCCGCGGATGACGTACACTTGAATCACCGACGCGGGGTGGAGCAGCTCGGTAGCTCGCTGGGCTCATAACCCAGAGGTCGCAGGTTCAAATCCTGTCCCCGCTACTGATCACCGAGGGCCGGAATCCGAAAGGGTTCCGGCCCTCGGTGCGTTCGCCCCCTCATACCCTCGCCTTGATCACTAGCAGTCACGTTGCGTAAGTGAACGGAATCGCTCCGCACAGCAACTGACGCCCCGTCAGGCTCATGAGACGGGTGACACGTGGTCAACTCGCCCTACTTCCACCGCTCATGAGGCGAAAGTCCTGGCCGATGGGATCGATGATCCGGCCGAGCAACTTGGAATACGGCCCTCGCGTCTATTAACGTTCGATAACGCAGCGCGGTCGTCCCAGCCGTCACCCGAGGCGGCTCCGTGCGCGTGTGCCGAATCCCGTAAGGGAACCGGGGAACCACCACTTTGGGGTGAATCGGGCGGATGCCGCCGTGGCAGCACGGCAGGCACAGAACCCGTAGGAGACCTTCCTGCTCCGAACCCGTCAGCTAACCCGGTAGGCGAGACGGAAGGAAAGGAGTGCGCCCGCGTGGCGTCCAACCGGTCTGCCCAGAACACGTCGTTCGCCCCCGAGGACACCCAGCCGTACGGCTTCGCGGCCCGCGACGACGAGGGCCCCTGGGAAGAGTGGAGTCCTTCGGAGGAGTCCGTCCGTCCCGTCCGCGGCAGGCACCGCGTCGGCAAGCAGCGCGGCGGCGGCCTCGCGCGCAGCTCCACCGTTCTCGGCGTCGGCGTCATAGCCGCCGTCGGCGCGGGCGGCATGGCCACCGCGCAGACCGGCAAGCCGCCGGTGTCGATCTCCCTGCCGGACATGCCCTCGTCCCTGCCCGACATCTCCTCGGTCACGGACTCCGCCAAGTCGCTCATCGGCCAGGACGACGACACCCCCGAGGCCGCCGCCACCCCCCTCAGCGACGTCGGCCTGACCAGCGCCGCCTCGGGCAGCGCGGACGCGGGCGAGGCGCTGCGCGCCCGGATCATGCAGCAGGCCGAGTCCCAGCAGGACCAGGTCGACCAGGCCGCCGCGCGTGCCGAGCAGGAGGCCGCCGCGAAGCAGGCCGCCGAGGCCGCGACCAAGGCGCAGGACGAAGCGAAGGCCAAGGCCGCCGCCGAGAAGAAGAAGGCCGAGGAGGCCAAGAAGAAGGCGGAGGAAGAGGCCCGCAAGAAGGCCGAGGAGGAGCGCCTGGCCAAGCTGGCCAAGCAGTACTCCCTGCCCACCTCCTCGTACACGCTGACCTCCCACTTCGGCGACGCCGGCAGCATGTGGTCCTCCGGCCACCACACCGGCCTCGACTTCGCCGCCCCCACGGGCACGCTCCTCAAGGCGATCCACACGGGCACCGTCACCGAGGCCGGCTGGGCCGGGGCGTACGGCTACCGCACGGTCCTCACCCTCGAGGACGGCACCGAGCTGTGGTACTGCCACCAGTCCTCGATCAGCGTCAGCGTCGGGCAGAAGGTCAGCACCGGCGATGTCATCGGGCGCGTGGGCGCGACCGGCAACGTCACCGGTCCGCATCTGCACCTCGAGGTCCACACGGGCGGCGGCGACGCGATCGACCCGCTGGCGTGGCTGCAGAACAAGGGCATCAACCCCTGAGCACCGGGCCCCGCGCCCGCACGCCCGCCCACCTCTGATCCCCGGCGGTCCTGACGGCTACCCCCCGACGTCAGGGCTGCCGGTCACGCGTTCCCGCACCGACACCGCGCCCGCCCGCCGCGTTTACGGGAACTTTGCCCCACACCGGAAGTGATCACTCCGAAGCGGGCGTTGACTACGGTCATGACTTCTCTTCGCAAGCTCGGCTCCTCCGACCTCGAGGTCTTCCCGCTCTCGCTCGGCGGCAACGTCTTCGGCTGGACCGCCGACGAGGCGCAGTCCTTCGCGGTGCTCGACGCGTACACCGCGGCGGGCGGCAACTTCATCGACACGGCCGACATGTACTCGGCCTGGGCCGACGGCAACCAGGGCGGCGAGTCCGAGACCGTCATCGGCGACTGGACGAAGGCGCGCGGCAACCGCTCCGATGTCGTCATCGCCACCAAGGTCGGCCGGCATCCCGAGCACATGGGGCTCGCCGCCGACACCATCAAGGCCGCGGCCGACGCGTCCCTGCGCCGCCTCGGCACCGACTACATCGACCTCTACTACACGCACTTCGACGAGCCGGAGACCCCGGTCGAGGAGATCATCGGCGCGCTCGACGACCTGGTGAAGGCGGGCAAGGTGCGCGCCATCGGCGCCTCCAACATCTCCGCCGCCCGCCTTCAGGAGTCCCTCGACTTCTCCGACCGGGAGGGCCTGGCGCGGTACGTGGCGCTCCAGCCGCAGTACAACCTGGTCTCCCGCGAGACGTACGAGGGGGAGCTGTCGGACATCGCCTCCCGCGCGGGCCTCGCGGCCGTCCCGTACTACTCCCTTGCCTCCGGCTTCCTGACCGGCAAGTACCGGCCCGGCACCACGGTGGACTCGCCGCGCGCGGAGGGCGCGGGCAGGCATCTGGAGACCGAGCGCGGACGCCGCGTGCTCGCGGCCCTCGACGAGGTCGCGCAGGAGCGCGGCGCGCAGGTCGCGACGGTCGCGCTCGCCTGGCTGGCGGCCCGGCCGACGGTCGTGGCACCGATCGCCTCCGCCCGTACGGTCGAGCAACTGCCCGCGCTGCTGGCGGTGCGGGACCTGACGCTGACGGACCAGGAGCAGAAGCTCCTCACGGAGGCGTCCGCGTAGCTCCGTCAGGGGCCTCAGCCCTGTGAGCGGTACGGGTTGTACACCGGGTACCCGGCAGGGGGCGCCGTCTGCCACGCGGGCGGCGCCCCGGTCGCCGGGGCGTACCCGTGTCCCCACACCGGCCTCGGGGCCGCGGCGCGCGCGGCGTGTGCCAGCGCGGGCAGCGCCACGCCCCGTCGCGCCCACATCCCGGTGAGCAACTCCCGTTCCCGTACGGCGAAGTCGGCCGCCGCCCGGCCCCGGCGCCCCTGGCGGCGCAGGAACGCCAGCGATGTCGCGTACGCCTCGTACTCCGCGACCGAGCGCGCCGCCGCCTTCCCGAAGTGGCGTCCCGCGTACTCCCGGGCCAGCTTCCGCGCCCGCATGGAGCCGAGGGCGAACGGCTCGCCGGGCCCCACCCAGCCGGCGGCCACGTACGCGGGCAGTTCCTCGCGCACGGTCCGCAGCTCTCGCTGCCGTGTCCAGATCACCAGCCAGGTCAGGAGCCCGAACGCGGGCACCATGAACCCCCCGTACACCGCGAAGAACCCGAACTGGCCGAAGGACGCGGAGCCGTTCCACAGGGAGTGCATGCTCATGGCGAGCAGCAGTCCGCCGAGCGGCACCAGGATCCGGCGTACGCGCTGGCGCTCGGCGGAGAGCGCGGCGATGCCGATGCCGATGCCGGTGAGCACGGTGAACAGCGGATGCGCGAAGGGCGACATCACCACGCGGACGAAGAACGTCGCGGCGGTCACGGACGCCAGCCCGCGCCCGCCGCTGAGCTGGTCGGTGCCGAAGGCCGTGCCCAGATAGAGGATGTTCTCGGTGAAGGCGAAGCCGGTCGCGGTGACCCCGGCTATCACCACCCCGTCGACGATGCCGGTGAAGTCCCGTCTGCGGAAGAGGAAGACCAGCAGCACGGCGGCGGCCTTCGCGGACTCCTCGACGACGGGCGCGATGACGGTGGCGCCGAGGGTGTCGGCGTTGCTCGGATCGGCGGTCGAGGTCGCTATCCACCGGGTCGCGAAGCTGTTGGCGACGATGGCGATGAGCGCGGCGGCGCACGCGCCCCATGCGAAGGCGAAGACCAGGTTGCGCCAGGGGCCCGGCTCGACCCGGTCCAGCCAGCGAAACGCGGCGACGAGCAGCGGTACGGGCAGGACCGCGAGGCCCAGCCCGACCAAGAACCCCTCGGTGCCGGTCTGTTGGCGTACGAGGGCGAGGATGACGAGCCCGGAGAGCGCGAGCAGCGTGATCAGCGCGCCGTAGCGCACCCATCGCTTCTGCCACCAGTGCGCGGGGCGGAACACGCCCCCTCCGGCGTCGCCTTCGGGGTGCGTCGGATACGGGAGACCGGTGACCACGGCACGACCCTAACGAGAGGGGGTGACACCGCGCGATGGTGCCTGGTGAACGGGGTGATCAGGCGGCTGGACGCGGGGAGTTCAGACGGCGGACGGCCGGTCCGGGTGCGGTACGCGACGGAAGAGCAGGTCGTTCACGACATGGCCCTTGTCCAGGCCCTGGCCCTCGAAGCGGGTCAGCGGCCGGAAGGCGGGCCGGGGCGCGTAACCGCCGTCCGGCCGGGTGTTCTCGAAGGCCGGGTGCGCGGTGAGCACGTCGAGCATCTGCTCCGCGTACGGCTCCCAGTCCGTCGCGCAGTGCACCAGCGCGCCCGGTCGCAGGCGGGTCGCGGCCAGGGTGAGGAACTCGGGCTGGATGAGGCGCCGCTTGTGGTGGCGCTTCTTGGGCCAGGGGTCGGGGAAGTAGACGCGCAGCCCGTCGAGGGAGTCGGGTGCGAGCATCTCGCGCAGCAGGATGATCGCGTCACCGTTCGCGACACGGACGTTGGCGAGGCCCGCCCGGTCGGCGAGGGCCAGCAGATTGCCCTGGCCCGGGGTGTGGACGTCGACGGCGAGGATGTTGGTCTCCGGGGCGTCGGCGGCCATCCGCGCGGTGGCCTCGCCCATGCCGAAGCCGATCTCCAGCACGACGGGGTTCGTGTTCCCGAACAGCTCGGCGAGGTCCACGACCCGCTGCCCGTCGATGTCCAGCCCCCACCGGGACCACAGCCGCTGCAACGCGTCCGCCTGCCCGGCCGTCACCCGGCTGCGGCGCGGCTGGAAGCTGCGGATCCGCCGCTCGAAGTGCGACCCGGCGGGATCGGCCTGCGGCCCGTCGGGAAACCGTGGCTCCCTCTTGGCCCGCGACCCACCGGGGACGCGCGGAGACAGACCACCGTCGGCGGTCTCGGAGGCTACGGGGGCGAAGTCGAGGGAGTCAGACACAGTGCCCTCCATGGTACGGGGCCACCGCCTGCGCTCGGGCCGGGCCGAGGCAGGGGGCGTTCAGTTCTGGTTCAGCGTCGTGAGTGCTCGGCGTGCCACCTCTCGGCCGATCGGCAGTGCTGCCGTGGCGGCCGGTGACGGTGCGTTCAGTACGTGGACCGTCCGCGGGCCCTCCTTGATCAGGAAGTCGTCCACCAGCGTTCCGTCCCGCAGGACGGCCTGTGCCCGTACCCCCGCCGGTGCCCGTACGAGATCCCGCGGGCCGACCGGCGGCAGCAGCCTGCGCACCGCCTCGGTGAACGCCTCCTTGGACACCGACCGCCGTAGCTCCCCGGCCCCGTACCGCCAGTGCCGTCGCGCGATCCGCCATGCCCCCGGCCAGGCCACCGTCGCGCCCAGCTCCCGAGGCCGCAGGACCCCCCAGCCGTACCCCTCGCGCGCCAGCGCGGGCACCGCGTTCGGCCCGATGTGCACCTCTCCGTCGATCCCCCGCGTCAGATGCACCCCGAGGAAGGGGAACGCCGGGTCCGGCACCGGATACACCAGTCCCCGCACCAGATCGGGCCGCGCCAGGGTGTAGTACTCGCCGCGGAACGGCACGATCCGCATGTCCGGGTCGTCCCCGGCCAGCCGGGCCACCTCGTCGCAGTACAGCCCCGCGCAGTTCACCAGCGCACGGGCGCGCAGGACCGTTTCGTCGCCGGTCAGTACGGCGACGCCGCGCGCGGGGCGCCGGTCGATCCGGACGACCTCGCTGCCGTACCGCAGCTCCGCCCCCGAGATCTCGCCGAGCCGCCGGGCGACCGCCGTGTAGTCGCAGATCCCCGTGATCCCGACATGGAGGGCGGCGAGGCCCCGCACCTCGGGCTCGTACTCCGCGATCTGCGCCGGGCCCAGCTCCCGCACCGCGATGCCGTTCTCCCGGCCGCGCTGCGCGAGCGCGTGCAGCCGGGGGAGTTCCGCCCGGCCGGTCGCGACGATCAGCTTGCCGGTGACCGCGTGGGGGATGCCGTACTCCGCGCAGAAGGCCATCATCTCGGCGGCGCCCCGCACCGCGTAGCGCGCCTTGAGCGAGCCGGGGCGGTAGTAGATCCCGCTGTGGACGACCCCGCTGTTGCGTCCTGTCTGGTGGCGGGCGGGGCCGGGCTCCTTCTCCAGGACCGTCACCCGCGTGCCCGGCGCGGCACGCGTGATCGCGTACGCCGTCGACAGGCCGACGATTCCGCCGCCCACCACCAGCACATCGCAGTCGTACGCGATCCTGGGCACCTGCTCCACCTCCCGGTCCCGATAGTGCACTGCGCCACCGACAGTGCCCTCAAACCCGAAGAGGCGGCGTGGCTCAGGCCGGAGTCATCAGCAGCGGCCGGGCGCGCTCGCGCAGCTCGGCCACGCGTGGCTCGTCGCCGTACGGCTCCAGCCGGTGCAGCAGATCGCGTACGTACTCGGTGGTGCGCGCCGACGATATGCGCCCGGCGACCTCCACGGCCCGCACGCCCTGCTCGCACGCCGCGTCCAGATTGCCCGACTCCAGCTCGGCGACCGCGGACACCACCAGGCGCAGCCCGTGCGAGCGCACGAACTCCTCCGTGGGGCGGGACAGCGCCTGCTCGGTGAAGCGACGCACCTGGCGGGGGGCCTTGAGATCGCGGTAGCACTCGGCGGCGTCGGCGGCGAAGCGGTCGTAGGAGTAGAAGGCGAGCCAGGAGGGGTCGTTGTCGCCGTCGCGGGAGCGCTCCAGCCAGTTCTCGGCGTCCTTCAGGGCCGCGCCGGCCGCCTGGGCGTCCCCCGCGCGGGCGTGCGCGCGGGCTTCGACGAGCCGGAAGAAGCTCATCGTGCGCGCGGTGGCCAGACCGCGGTTGCGCTCCAGGGCGGCCTGCGCGAGGTCGACGCCCTCGTCACCGAAGCCGCGGTACGTCGCCTGGAGCGACATCGTGGCCAGCACATAGCCGCCCAGGGGGACGTCGGCGGCGGCGCGCGCGAGGCGCAGCGCCTGGATGTAGTAGCGCTGGGCGGCCTCCTGCTGTCCCGTGTCGAAGGCCATCCAGCCCGCCAGGCGCGTCAGTTCGGCGCTCGCACCGAACAAGGCCCGGCCCACCTCGTCGGAGTAGGAGCCGAGCAGCAGCGGGGCGGCCTCGACCCGTAAGCACTCGGGCACCATCGACGAACGCCAGTCGCCGCCCCCGTACTTGGAGTCCCAGCGGCTGGCGTCCTCCGCGGCCTCGCGGAGCTTCTGCACATCGCTGTGGCCGACCTTCAGCGCGGCTCCGGGGCCGTCGGCGAGGCCGGGCTCGCGCGCCACCGAGCTGTCGGCCGGGGTGATCAGCCAGCGGGAGGCGGGGGTCGCGTAGGCGCTGACCGCGAACGACCCGGCCAGCGACTGCCAGATGCCGCCGCTGCCGGCCCGGCGACCGGCGAGGTCGAGGCGGTACAGCTCGGTCGCCGACTTCACCGCCTGGGCCAGGTCGCGGGGGAAGGTGAGGCCCACTTCGGGCGCGGGGTCCGCGTCCGCCAGACCGATCTCGTGCAGCGGTACGGGGCGGCCGAGCTTCTGGCCGATGGCCGCGGCGATGAGATGCGGGGCGGCGCCCTGCGGCACCATGCCCTTCGACACCCAGCGCGCCACCGAGGTCTTGTCGTAGCGAAGAGTCAACCCGCGCTGTGCGCCAAGGTCGTTGACGCGCCGGGCGAGTCCTGCGTTGCTGATTCCCGCGAGGGCGAGAACCGCGCCGAGCTTCTCATTCGGCTCGCGTTGCTCCCTGGACATGCGCCACCCCTCGACACAGACGGCTGCCGCGGTGTTGGCATAACCTCGCGGCATTCGTAAACCCAGCGTAGTTCCCCGCATCCCATGCGTTAAGGGGCGAAAATCCGGATGGCGGGATTGTGGTACGTACCTCTGTACGGAGTGTCGTCACGTGCTCCCGATGTGTGGCCGTGCGCCCGTCCGTGCGCTCTTCTGCGGCCGCCCGGAGAACGGTTCGATGGGCGGTGCGTGGGTCGGCCCGCTGTACTGGATCCAGCGGGCTGGGGGACACCGCCGCCTTCATCCCCGCGGGCGGCGGACCAGTCCGGGAGGCGAACTCCGCCTCCCGGACTGTGCGTTGGAGGTCCCTGTACGGAGCGTGCCCAACTCGGCCCGGCCTCAGTCGAATTGGCCGAAAGTCGACGGCGAGGGGCGCGGGCGATCAAGGCCCCGACCACGCCTCTTGAGGGCGCGAAGGGCGTTCGAGGGGAGCGTATCGGGGGCGCATTCGCGTCGCCGACCCGCCTCAACAGGCGCTTCCGCAGCAGGAGTTCACCAGCTTACGACGGTCCCCGCAGGGGCGCGCCACAGGGCGCGCGAGCGGTCGCAGACGCCCTCCGGCGCGCATTCTTCGTGGCAGCATGGGAGCCGTTCGTGCGGTGCACTGGTTGTCCACAGCCTGTGGAGGCGTTTCGATGCGGTGGTTGGTGGGGTGGAGCAGCGCTGCCGCGGGGGCCGCTGTGTCCAGTGCCGCCGGGGCCACCGGATACGACGCGGGGGCCGCCGGATACGACGGCGAGAGCGTGCGCCCGGTGGGCGCCCAACTGCTGTGGGGCGACCCCGATCCGCTGTGGGCGGTCGGCGACTGGCGCCCCGACGAGGTGCGTGTGGTGAAGGCCGACGCGCAGACCCGGATCGCGGTCCTCGGCACCTGCGGGGCGTCCGACGAGGAACTGCGCGTCGGTCTGTTCGCGGCCCGCGGAGGAGCCCTGCGCCATCTGACGGCCTGGTCCGGCGGCTACACCGCCGTCGTCCAGGTGGGCCGCAGGATCACGGTGTGCGGCGATCTGGCCGGTGCGCGGCCGGTGTTCCACACCCCCTGGGCGGGTGGCACGGCCTACGCGACCGCCGCCCTGCCGCTCGCCGACCTGATCGAGGCCAACCTCGACTTCGGGCACCTGGCGGCGCTGCTGGCGGCCCCCGATGTCCCGGCCGCGGTGCACGACTCGACGCCGTACGACGGCGTGCGCCGCATTCCGCCGGGGCACGCGCTCATCCTGCGCACGGGGGCGCGGGAGATCGCCGGGTACGAGCCGGTCGCCTCCCTCGCGGTCTCGGCGCCGTCCGCGGACCCCGCCGCCGCGGTGGACACCGTCCGCGACGCCCTCGTCGACGCCGTCCGCACGCGCCTGTCGGCGCCGCGGCATGTCCCGGGCACGGGCATCGACCCGGGGCCCGTGCCCGGCATGGGGCCCGCCGAACGGCGCGCCGCGCGCGGGATGCCGGTCCCGGGGATCGGCGCCGACCTCTCCGGAGGACCGGCCTCGGGCACGCTCGCGCTGCTCGCCGCCGGGCTGCCCGGTATGCCCGGTACGGTCCTGGGTCATGGCACCGGTGCCGGGGAACGCCTGCTGGCCGTCACCTTCAACGACCTTGCCGTGGGCGGGCGCGAGGCCGAGCTGGAGCGGGCCGGTGCGCTGGCGGCCAACCCCCGGCTGCACCACGTGGTGGTGGCCGGCGGCGAGGAGGCGCTCCCGTACGCCGATCTGGAGGCGCCGCTGACGGACGAGCCGGGCCCCTCGCTGGTGACGGCGGGCAGGCACCGCGCGCGCCTGGCGTCGGGCAGCGCCGACCACTTCACGGGCCATGGCGCACGCCAGGTCCTGGACGCGCACCCGGCCCGCCTCGCCGACCTCCTGATGGACCGCAAGCGACGCCATCTCGTGCGCCCGGTGGCCGCGTTGGCGAAGGCCGACGGCTCGGTCCTGGTGCCCGCGCGCGTGTACGGCGCGGCGCGGAGGCTGGCCCGTACGCCGTACCGCGCCGGGATCGAGGGACTCGCCGACCGGCTGATGCGGCGCAGGTTCGAGGAACCCGGGGGCGCCGTCGGGGCGTCGCTCGCGGCGCTCACCTGGGCCAGACCGGGTCCGGCGGCACGCTGGCTGACCGGTGAGGCCCTCGCCGAGGTAGCCGTGCGTCTTCAGGCGGCCACGGGGCGGGCGGGCGTCGGTCCGGGGCAGCTTCCGGGCGACTTCCGCGCGCGGGCGGCCCTGGCCCGGTACGCGGCGGATCTCCGTGTCCTCGAACAGGCCTCCGAGGTCCGCTCCCAGCGGCTGCACGCGCCCTTCCTGGACAACCAGGTCGTCCGCGCGTGCCGCGAGCTTCCCGGCGCGCTGCGGGTGCGGCCGGGGGCACGGGCCGCGATCCTGCGCACGGTGCTGGAGGGCGCGGGCGTCGGCGGGCTGCCCCCGGGCTGGGGCACCCCCTCGCACGGCTCCTCGGCCGCCGCGGCCCGTACGGGTCTGCGGCTGGCGGCGAACTCGCTGATCGCCCTGTTCGACACCCCGCTGCTGGCGGAGGCGGGCCTGGTGGAGGCCAGGGTGGTCCGCAAGGCGGTCCGGGCCGCCGCGGAGGGCGCACCGCTTCCCCTGGACGGCCTCGCGGACCTGGTCTCCCTCGAACTCTGGCTACGCCGCCTCCTGTCCCGCCGAGGCACGTGCTGGACAGGCACCCCGTCCCGCACCCGCGCAGTACCGGAGGGAATCGCGACACGGGGCCGAGCACTGGGCGCGGGGGCGTAACGCCTCGCCTCCGTCACATCCACGGCCGACGCCGAACCTCAGCCACCCGCCTCCCTCAGGCGAGGGTCGCCGTGCGGGGCCGGGCACCGGGCGCAGGAGAGTGATGGCCCGTCAGGGCCTCTCCCGCGCCCGCCGCCACGGCTCGGCCGACCGTCCGTCTCACGCCGGGCGTGAGCGCAGGCCCTCCAGGAGGATGTCGAGCAGGCGGGTCGAGGCGGCTGCCTGCTGGGCGGCGTCCGGGAGCAGAGGGGCGGCCGTCGCTATCACCAGCAGGACGTCCGACACCGCCACGTCCGCGCGCAGTTCACCCGCCGCGCGGGCCCGCTCCACCAACTGCCCGACGACGTCCAGCAGAGTCGTCGCGCCCGCGTCGTCCGGCTCCGCCGACCGCTGCCCGACCAGCCGCAGCTCACCGGTCGGCTGGGTCCGCTGCTGGGGCAGCCGGGCCTCGTCCGCCGATGCCGCGCCCGACACACCCGGCTCGTCGGACCCCGCTTCGACGACGCCCACCCGCAGCACCTGCGGCGGCAGCAGCCGTCCCGCGCCCGACGCCACCGACATCCGCAGGAAGCGCGAGAGCGCCGACCACGGTTCGTCCTCCTCGCTGAGCGCCGCGCGCGCCTGCCCGGTCAGCCGGGCGGTCTCCTCCTCGGCTATCCGCCGCACCAGGACGTCCTTGCTCGGGAAGCGCCGGTACACCGTGCCGACACCGACCCTCGCGCGCCGCGCCACGTCCTCCATCGGCGCGCCGTACCCCAGCTCGCCGAAGACCTCGCGCGCCGCGCGCAGTACGTGTTCCAGATTGCGCTGTGCGTCCACGCGCAGCGGCGTCGTCCGCGGGCCCTCCCCGCGTCCGTCACCCGCCGCCGCGTCCATCGCGTCGGCCGGTGTCACGGCGGACGCGGATGACCAGTGAGTGTTCTGCATGTGCATAAGCGATCCCCCGGTAATGACGTCTCCCCCCGGAGACACTTCCCGTCATCGGAAGCCGGAGCGTAGGAACAAGCGCCGTCGCGTGACCGGGGCCGCCCGTCGCGGACCCGATCGAACCCATCCCCCTACACCCCGTCGTCACACGAACATAGTTGAGGGAGGGTCAATTCAGAAGGGGCTGGTTCCGCACGGAGCGCCCCCCGATCGGAGTACGGGCCGCTTACCTCCTGATTACGCCCCCTACCCCCACCCTATGTACCCCGTCTGACCTGCGCCCTTTCCCCGGACTCCAGCACACCGGCCCACGCCGCCCGCCACCCGCGTCCGGTCACACAATTTGCCGGGCCTGTGGACAAACTTGAGAGACGGGTGCGTCATGGGATGGTGACGGCTGCGATCCATCGGGCGATGGCCCCCGAACCCCGCACGTGCGTACGCGTCCTCGTCATCGGTGGCGGCTACGTCGGTCTGTACACGGCTCTGCGCCTGCAACAGAAGCTGAAGGCGGAGATCAGGAAGGGCGAAGCCGAGATCGTGGTCGTCTCGCCCGAGCCGTACATGACGTACCAGCCGTTCCTGCCCGAGGCGGCGGCCGGTGCCATCTCGCCGCGCCATGTGGTCGTCTCCCTGCGCCGCGTCCTCGCGGACTGCCAGATCGTCGTCGGCGAGGCCACGTCCATCGACCACGCCCGGCGCACGGCCACCCTCTCCACGCCCGCCACCGAGGAGAGCGGCCGCACGGAACAGCTCGCCTACGACGAACTCGTCCTGGCCCCGGGCTCCGTCTCGCGCACCCTGCCGATCCCCGGCCTCGCCGAGCACGGCATCGGCTTCAAGACCGTCGAGGAGGCCATCGGCCTGCGCAACCACGTCCTCGAGCAGATGGACATCGCCTCCTCCACCCGCGACCCCGCCATCCGCGACGCGGCCCTCACCTTCGTCTTCGTGGGCGGTGGATTCGCCGGTGTGGAGGCGCTCGGCGAACTGGAGGACATGGCCCGCTACGCCGCGCGGTACTACCACAACGTCAAGCCCGAGGACATGAAGTGGATCCTCGTGGAGGCCTCCGACCGCATCCTCCCGGAGGTCGGCGCGGAGATGGGCCGCTACACCGTCACCGAGCTGCGCCGCCGCAACATCGAGGTACGTCTGAAGACCCGCCTCGAGTCGTGTGCCGACCGGACCGTCGTCCTCTCCGACGGCGCGCGCTTCCCCGCGCGTACGGTCGTGTGGACGGCCGGGGTGAAACCGCACCCGGTCCTCGCGGCCACCGATCTGCCGCTGAACGGCCACGGACGTCTGAGGTGCACCCCGCAGTTGAGCGTGGACGGCGTCGCACACGCGTGGGCCGCGGGAGACGCGGCGGCCGTCCCCGACGTCACCGCGAAGGAGCCGGGCCGGGAGACCGCCCCCAACGCCCAGCACGCCCTCCGCCAGGCCAGGGTCCTCGGCGACAACATCGTGCACGCGCTGCGCGACGAGCCCCTGGAGACGTACGCACACAAGTACGTCGGCTCGGTCGCCTCCCTGGGACTCCACAAGGGCGTCGCGCACGTCTACGGACGCAAGCTGAAGGGCTACCCCGCCTGGTTCATGCACCGCGTCTACCACCTCAGCAGGGTGCCGACCTTCAACCGCAAGGCGCGCGTCCTGGCCGAATGGACCCTGGCGGGGCTCTTCAAAAGGGAGATCGTCTCGCTCGGATCACTCGAACATCCCCGAGCGGAGTTCGAACTCGCGGCCGGTGGAAAGGCTTCAGGGGACCCGAAGGGGTCGTTCTGAGCGGATGCAGGAACTCTGCCGGAGGCACGGGCGTCCAACGGGTGTTGGTCCGGTCGGCCAGACTGGTCCACGCCCCGGGGCGGGCCGGCACCCACCCCGGCACATCCACAAGGAACTCCCCCTGCGGCACCTGGGCGCAGGCCCCGGACCCCCGACAGGATCCGGAGCCGGCCGGAGACGACAACGACGAGGCAAGGAATCGGTGAACTTCACGCGCTGGAGCGCCCGGCTCCCCGGAACACAGCGCCGCGCCGCAGCGCGGACCGAGCACACGGTCTCCACGGACCGGCGGGGAGACGGCTCCGTACCCGCGGCCCGCGGTGAGCGGCTCACCGACGACCCGCCGGGCGTGCCCGCCGTCGACGACCTGCCCGTACGCGAGGTCCTCGACCGCGTCCCGGCCCTCGTCGCCCTGGTGCACGGCCCCGACCACCGCATCGCCTACGTGAACGACGCCTACGCGGCGGCCTTCGGCACCCGCCCCGTCGGCGAACCCGCGCGTGAGGCGTTGCCCGAGCTGGACCGGCTCGGCCTCCTCCCCCTCCTCGATCAGGTCCTGCGCAGCTCCAAGCCGCGCACGGTCAAGTCCCGCAAGACACCCGACGGCCGGTCCTACACGTTCACGTGCACCCCCGTGGACCTGCCCGACGACGCGGCCGGGGGCGTGCTCGTCTTCGCCACCGACGTCACGGACCACGCCGAGGCCGCCGAACGGCTGCGCGCCAGCGAGCGCGAACAACGCGAGACCGCGGTGACCCTCCAACGCTCCCTGCTGCCCCAGGAGCTGGAGCAGCCCGACGACCTGCGCATCGCCGCCACCTACCAACCCGGCGGCACGGAAGCCGCGGTCGGCGGCGACTGGTACGACGTGATCACCCTGGGCGGTGGCCGCACGGCCCTGGTCATCGGCGACGTGATGGGCCGGGGCGTCCGGGCGGCTGCCGTGATGGGCCAGCTCCGTACGGCCGTCCGCGCCTACGCCCGCCTCGACCTGCCCCCGCACGAGGTCCTCCAACTCCTCGACGGCCTCGCCGCGGAGATCGACGCCAACCAGATCGCGACCTGTGTGTACGCCGTCCACGACCCGAACGAGGGTCGGCTGGTGTACGCGTCGGCGGGCCACCTCCCGATCCTGGTACGCGACGAGAACGGCGACGTGCTGCGCGCCGACGAACCCACCGGCCCACCGCTCGGCACGGGCGGCTGGATCCACACATCGGGCTCGGTGCCGCTGGCACCCGGCTCCACCGCGGTCCTCTACACGGACGGCCTGGTCGAGCGCCGCGACGCGGACCTGGACGAGGGCATCGCCGCCCTGGAGAACGCGCTCGCCGGTGCCACCGGCACCCCCCAGGTGATCTGCGACCGCCTGCTCCGCTCCGCGGGCGTCACCGCGGGACACGACGACGACGTGGCGGTCCTGGTCCTCCAGCACCCGGCGCGTACGGGCCCGGACAGCGAGCTCTTCCGCAACGCGGCCCTGGAACTGCTCGGCGGGGTGGAAGCGGCGCCACGCGCGCGTGCCTTCGCCTCCGGTGTCCTGACGAGCTGGCGCTTCCCGCCCGAGCTGCATGATCTGGGCGTGCTGGCGGCCAGTGAACTGGTCGCGAACTCCCTGCAGCACGGGACCCCGCCGATGAGGCTGCGCCTGCGGCGCACCGACCGGCGGCTGATCATCGAGGTGACGGACGGGGACGATCATCTGCCCCGCCGCCGACGCGCGGAGCCCGCGGACGAGGCGGGCCGCGGGATCGCGATCGTGGCGACCATCGCCGCCAGTTGGGGCTCGCGGCGGACACCGGGCGGCGGCAAGGCGGTGTGGTGCGAGTTCACCCTGCCGTGAACGGCCGCCTGTCCGTGACCGATCGACCGGCCGTGAACAGCCGACGGCCCGGGGACCGAGGCACCCACGCCTCGCACCCCCGGACCCCGGCAGCCCGAACGGGCTCCGTCCTCACACGCCGGACGGGCTGACCTCCGCGCGCTCCGACAGAGCGGCCGTCCCCTGCGTCACCACCCGGCTCTTGGCCGACGGCTGGTTCTGCGCCGGCGTGAGATGCCGCCCGAGCCGGAGCGCCAGGACCGTGATGCCCAGCGAGCACAGCAGGAACGTGACGACGTACGGGCCGGGCAGCGACGCGGCCAGCGGACCGCCGATGGCCGGGCCCACCGCGAGAGCGAGCTGCTTCACCAAGGCGAAGGCCGAGTTGTACTGACCCGCGAGCCCCGTCGGCGCCAGATCCGCGACCAGCGGAGCGACCGTCGGCGACAGCAGCGCCTCACCGAGCCCGAAGAGCCCGTACGTCGAGATGAACGCCGCGGTGGCCATGGCCCGGCTGCCGTGCCCCAGCCCCGCGTACGCCGCGGCGGCCCAGGCGACGGCCCAGATGAGTCCCACGGACGCGATCACCCGGGTCCGCTTCTTGCGCTCCACGAACCGCAGCACCGCGAACTGCGCTACGACGATCACGGCCGTGTTGGCCGCCAGCGCCGTGCCCAGCGTGGACGGCGCGATCCCGGCCGCCTCGACGCCGTAGGCGCTCAGCCCCGACTCGAACTGCCCGTAGCAGGCGAAGAACAGCACGAAGCCCAGGACGCACAACTGCACCATCGCCCGGTTCTCCAGCAACCGCTTCCAGCTCGCCTTGCCGCCCTGCGGCGCGGCGTCCTCGAGCTTCGGAGCGCGCGGCATCCGCACCGTCGCCATGATCCCGACGAGCAGCAGGAACATCGCCGCCTCGATCGCGAACAGCAGCGTGAAGGACATCGCCCTCGACGTGTCGACGAGATGGCCGCCGATCAGTCCGCCGACACCGAGGCCCAGGTTCTGCAGGAAGAACTGCATGGCGAACGCCCGCGACCGCGTCTCCGCCGTCGAGCAGTCCACGATCATCGTGGCCAGCGCCGGCTGCATCACGGCCTGCCCCGCGCCGAGCAGCGCCGCCGAGAGCAGCACGGTCGAAGCGCCGCTCGCGAGCCCCAGGCTCAGCGCGCCGACGGCGGCGGTGACCAGTGAGGCGAGCAGCACCGGAAGCGGGCCGCGCCGGACGATGGCCCGCCCGGCGAACGGAAGCACGACGAGCGCGGCGACGGCGAAGACGGCGAGTACGAGACCCGCCGTCACAGCACCGAGATTCCGCACCTGCGCCACATAGACGTACAGATACGGAACGGTGAAGCCGAGGCCGAACGCGCTGAGTGCGTTGCCCACATGAACCCGGCGCATCGCTGCGCCCATTGCCCTGGTCACGTTCACCTGCCTTAAGGAGAGGGGCCGCCGGGCAGACGGACGTCTTACCCCTGAAGCGGTTAACCCTGAAGACTTCGAAGCTAAAGTTAGATCCTAAACAGTATACGTCCAAGGACTTCGATGCCAAGCCGACGCGTGCCATACTGCGGGCCATGGGCGACACATACGGCGTCAGCGAGCCGACCCTCGAGGAACAGATCGCCGCCTACCAGCGCGAGTTCCAGGACTTGGACCCCCAGGTCGAGAAGATCGTCTCGGCGCTGTCCCGCCTCAACCGCCGCATGAACGTCGCCTACGGCCGCCAGACCTCCGGGCTCGGCATCAGCAACGCCGAGTGGGAGGTGCTCAAGGCGCTGGTCCTGTCCGGCGCCCCCTATCAACTGGGGCCGAGCGATCTGGCCAAGCGGCTCGGACTGACACCCGCCGCGATGACCCACCGCATCGACCGCATGGTGAGCGAGGGGCTGGTCACCCGGGAGCGCGACGAGGCCAACCGCGTCCGCGTGATCGTCGAGCTGACCGCGGACGGCCGTGAGAAGTGGCTGGAGGCGATGCGCCTGGCCACGGTGTTCGAGGAGGACCTGCTCCAGGACCTCTCTCCCGAGGAGCGCGTCGTCCTGGGCGAGGCGCTGACCCGCCTGCTCCGCCGCGTGGAGCACGCCCAGCCGGACGCGGGCGGCCGGCTCAGCGACCTCGACTGAGGTCACCGACGGTTTGCCGATGCTTCACCTTGGGCAGGCTTGACAGTCCACCCTCGGATCCGTAGTGTTCTCCGAGTTGCCACGGGGCCGTAACGGTTCTGCGGGAACGCATCCGCCGCGCTAGCGGCAACCAAACCACTCAGCACGATCGCCCGACAGGGTTGAATTCGCATGCTCGAATTCAATTCGAATCGGCTTCGACGGTCCCTGATCCACTCGATTGGGAATCGCGGAAGAGATCCGCTAAGGTTCGGGACGTCGGAACGGCCCAGCGGCCGGGAAGACAAGCCCCGCTGACGGGGAATCAGGGCCGAAAGGATCTGATAGAGTCAGAACCGCCGGAAAGGGAAACGCGGAAGCGAGAACCTGGAAAGCACCGAGGAAATCG
>NZ_JBVJNF010000005.1:0-528976 GCF_055583785.1 Streptomyces sp. NPDC104371 | reverse complement strand
CCCCCCTCACCTGGCACCACCCCACCCCCACCACCCACACCCCCCACACACCACCCCCCACCTACCCCTTCCAACACACCACCCACTGGCTCAACGCCAAGGGACAGGACCTCGATCTGGCGGGTGCCGGGCTGCGGGCGGCGCAGCATCCGTTCCTCAACGCCGCCGTGGAGCTGCCGGCCGCCGACGGGGTGGCGCTCACCGGGCGCCTGTCGTTGGAGGACCATCCCTGGCTCGCGGACCACGCGGTCGCCGGGACCGTCCTGCTGCCGGGTACCGCGTTCGTCGACATGGCGCTGCGGCTGGCCGACGAGGTGCGGTGCGACCGGGTGGAGGAACTCACGCTGCACGCCCCGCTGGTGCTCGTACCGGGGCAGGCCGTGCAGTTGCGGGCCGAGGCCACGCGGGCGGACGACACGGGCCGGCACCGTATGACCGTGCACGCCCGCACCTCCGGCGGCGACACGCCGTGGACGGTGCACGCCTCGGGCACGCTGGTGCCCGCCGACGAGACCGACGGCGCCGATCTCGGGATCTGGCCGCCGGAGGGCGCGCGGCCGGTGGACGTCTCCGGGCTGTACGACACGTTCCGGGACGCGGGGTATGCGTACGGGCCGGTGTTCGCCGGGCTCACGGCCGCCTGGCGGCGCGAGGACGAGGTGTTCGCGGAGGTGACCCTGGACCCGGACCGGCACGCGGACGGCTTCGGTCTGCATCCGGCGCTGCTCGACGCGGCGTTGCACGGGTTCCGGCTGGGCGGTCTGGTCCCGGACGACGGTCGGGTGTGGCTGCCCTTCGCGTGGCGTGATGTGCGGCTGAACGCCACGGGTGCGACGGCCCTGCGGGTGTCGCTGTCACCGGCCGGACCGGACGCGATGTCCGTCACCGTGGCCGATCCCACCGGGGCCCAGGTCGCCTCCGCGGGCACGCTGGTCTTCCGCCCGGTGGACGCCGCCGGGCTGGCCCGGCCGGGGGCGGACTCCCTCTACCGCGTCGCCTGGACAGAGCGGGCGCTGCCCGAGCAGGTGTGCGCGCCGGTGCTGGTGGGCGACGACGTGCTGGGCCTGCCGGGCTCGGCTGTCGCGGGCCGCTATGCCGATCTGGCGGCGCTGACCGACGCGTTGGCGTGCGGGGCGGCCGTTCCGGACACGGTGGTCGTGCAGTGTGCGGGCGGGGTCTCGACGTCACCGGCCGCCGACGCACGGGAGTTGACCGCGGAGGTGCTCGCGCTCGTTCAGAGCTGGCTGACGGACGAACGGCTGGCCGGGTCGCGGCTCGTGGTGCTGACGCGGGGCGCGACGGGTCCCGATGTCCATGATCTGGTGGCCGCTCCGCTGTCCGGGCTGCTGGGCTCGGCGCAGACGGAGAACCCGGGCAGGTTCCTGCTGGTCGACGTCGATGACGACACGCGGTCGGCGGACGCGCTGTCGGCGGCGCTCACCCTGGACGAGCCGCGGGTGGCGCTGCGGGAGGGGACCGTACGGGTGCCCCGGCTGACCCGCGTCTCCCCCGGCGACCTGCTCACGCCGCCCGCGGCCGGTCCGTGGCGGCTGGGCTCCTCCGGTCAACAGACGCTGGAAGCCCTGGAGTTGCTCCCGGACGGCCGGGCGGAGCGTGCGCTCGGCGCGGACGAGGTACGGATCGCGGTACGGGCGCTGGGCCTCAACTTCCGTGATGTGCTGATCACGTTGGGCATGTATCCGGGTGCCGCGGAGACCGGCGCCGAGGGCGCGGGCGTGGTCGTGGAGGTGGGCTCCGCGGTGACCGCGGTGGCGTCCGGCGACCGGGTCATGGGCGTGCTGCCCGGTGTGTTCGGGACCACCGCGGTCGTGGATCACCGGCTCGTGGTGCGGATACCGGACGGCTGGAGCTTCGAGCAGGGAGCCGCGGTACCGGTCGCCTTCGCCACCGCCTTCTACGGTCTGCGGGAGCTGGCCGGTCTGCGCGAGGGCGAGTCGGTCCTGGTGCACGCGGCGGCCGGCGGTGTCGGCATGGCCGCCGTCCAACTCGCCCAGGCGCTGGGCGCGGAGGTCTTCGGCACGGCGAGTGCGGGCAAGTGGGACGTGCTGCGCGCGAGCGGTCTGGACGACGCGCACATCGCCTCGTCGCGGGACGTGGAGTTCGCGGACCGCTTCCTGACGGCGACCGAGGGGCAGGGCGTCGATGTCGTACTGAACAGTCTCGCCCGGGAGTTCGTGGACGCGTCCCTGCGACTGCTGCCGCACGGCGGCCGGTTCGTGGAGATGGGCAAGACGGATCTGCGGGACACCGACGCGCTGGCCCGTGAGCATGCCGGGGTCGGCTACCGGCCGTTCGACCTGATCGCGGTGACCGCCGAGGAGCCGGACCTGATCCAGCGGATCCTCACCGAGGTCGTGGCCCTGTTCGACGCGGGCCGCCTCACTCATCTGCCGTCGCGTTCCTGGGACATCCGCCGGGCCCCCGAGGCGCTGCGGTTCCTCAGCCAGGCCCGGCACATCGGCAAGATCGTGCTGACGGTGCCGGTGGCCTGGGACCCCGAGGGTACGGTCCTGGTGACCGGCGGGACCGGCACGCTCGGCGGTCTGCTGGCCCGGCATCTGGTCACCGAACACGGCGTCCGGCACCTGCTGTTGACCAGTCGGCGCGGTGCGGACGCGGACGGAGTCACCGAGCTGGTCGAGGAGTTGACCGGGCTGGGCGCCCGGGTCGAGGTCGTGGCCTGCGACGCCGCGGTCCGCGAGGACCTGGCCGCGCTGCTGGCCACCGTTCCGGCGGAGCACCGGCTGACCGCCGTGGTGCACGCGGCCGGTGTGCTGGACGACGGCGTGGTGGCGACGCTGACGCCCGATCAGCTCGCGGCGGCGTTGCGGCCGAAGGTGGACGCCGCGTGGAACCTGCACGAACTCACCTCTGATCTGGCCGCGTTCGTGATGTTCTCGTCGGTCGCCGCCGTCCTGGGCAACGCGGGCCAGGGCAACTACGCGGCGGCCAACGCGTTCCTCGACGCGCTCGCCGCGCACCGCCGCGAACTCGGGCTGCCCGCGGTGTCGTTGGCGTGGGGGTTCTGGGAGCAGCGCAGCGGGATGACCGACGAGCTGGCGGGCGCCGATGTGGCCCGTATGGCGCGCTCCGGTCTGCTGCCCCTGCCCACGGACGAAGGGCTGGCCCTGTTCGACGCCGCGCTCACCCGGGACGAGGCGGCGCTCGTGCCCGCGCGTATCGACACCGCGGCCCGGCCCGGCTCCGCCCGGCCCGCCGTACTGTCCGGGCTGCTCCGTGCGCCCGCCCGGCGCGGCGCGGCGGTCGGTAGCGCCCCGGAGGGCGGTCCGAGCCTGGCGCAGCGGCTGACGGCGCTGGACGAGGCGGAGCAGCAGCGGCTGTTGACGGAGCTGGTCCGCTCGCACGCGGCGGTGGTGCTCGGGCACGCCGACGCCTCCGCGATCCGATTCGACGGCGCGTTCCGGGAGTTGGGCTTCGACTCCCTGTCGGCGGTCGAGCTGCGCAACCGGCTGAACGAGGCGACGGGGCTCAGGCTGCCCAGCACGGTGGTGTTCGACCATCCGAGCCCGGCGGAGCTGCAACGGCATCTGCGCGAGGAGTTGCTCGGCACGGCGCCCGCCGTGGTGGAGCCCGTCCGTGCCTCCGTACCCGCGGCCCGTACCACGGCGGACGACCCGATCGTGGTCGTCGGCTTCGGCTGCCGCCTGCCGGGGGACGTCTCCTCGCCGGAGGAGTTCTGGGAGCTGCTCGCCGAAGGCCGGGATGTCGTAGGGGAGTTGCCGGACAACCGGGGCTGGGACCTGGCGGGCATCTTCGATCCCGACCCGTCGCAGTCCGGCAAGACGTACACCCGGTCCGGTGCGTTCCTGCGTGAACCGGGCGGGTTCGACGCCGAGTTCTTCGGTATCTCGCCCCGTGAGGCGCTTGCCATGGACCCGCAGCAGCGGGTGCTGCTGGAGACGGCGTGGCAGGCGCTGGAGCATTCCGGTGTCGACCCGACGACGCTGCGCGGCACGGACACGGGTGTGTTCGTCGGCGCGATCGCGCAGGAGTACGGCTCGGCCATGCACCAGCCGCCGGAGGGTCTCGACGGCATGCTGCTCACCGGCCGGACCACGAGCGTGATCTCCGGTCGTGTGTCCTATCTGCTGGGCCTGCAAGGGCCCGCGGTCACGGTGGACACGGCGTGTTCCTCGGGTCTGGTGGCCGTGCACGAGGCCGCCGGGGCGCTGCGGAACGGTGAGTGCGCCATGGCGTTGGCCGGTGGTGTGTCGGTGCTGGCCTCGCCGGGTCTGTTCATGGAGTTCTCGCGGCAGCGCGGGTTGGCGCCGGACGGCCGCTGCCGCGCGTTCGCCGCGGACGCGGACGGAACCGGCTGGGCGGAGGGGGCGGCCGTGGTCGTCCTGGAGCGGCTGTCGGACGCCGTGGCCCGCGGCCATCGGATCCGGGGTGTCCTCGCCGGTTCGGCGGTCAATCAGGACGGTGCCTCCAACGGGCTCACGGCTCCTTCGGGGCTCGCGCAGCAGCGGGTGATCGACCGGGCCCTGGCGCATGCCGGGTTGACGCCCGACGACGTCGACGCGGTCGAGGCGCACGGCACCGGCACGACGCTGGGCGACCCGATCGAGGCGAACGCCCTGGCGACCGCGTACGGGCGGCACCGGGCCGCCGAACGGCCGCTCGTGCTGGGCTCGGTGAAGTCCAACCTCGGTCACGCGCAGGCCGCGGCCGGTCCGATCGGTCTGGTCAAGATGCTGCTGGCGCTGGAGCACGAGCAGTTGCCGGCCACGCTGCACGCGGAGGTCCCGACTCCGCACGTGGAGTGGGAGACGAGCGGTCTGGACCTGCTCACGAAGGCGCGGCCGTGGCAGCGCGGCGACCGGCCGCGCCGGGCGGGCATCTCCTCGTTCGGGATCAGCGGCACCAACGCCCATCTGATCCTTCAGGAGCCGCCCGCCGTCGAGCCGGTGACGGGCGAGGAGGACGACGGTCTGCCGTCGGGTCCGACCGCGCTCGCGCTGTCGGCACGCAGCCCTGAAGCGGTGGCGGAGGCGGCACGGCGGTTGGCCGACCATGTCACCGCTCATCCCGAGGAGCCGCTGGCCCAGGTGGGGGCGGCACTGGCGGCCCGTACCGTGTTCGAGCACCGGGCCGTGGTGCTGGCCGAGGACCGGGAGCAGGCCGTCGCCGCGCTGACCGCGTTGGCGCAGGGCACACCCGACGCCGCGGTCGTCACCGGCAGCGCGCGGACCGGCTCCGAGGAGGACGCGGGGAAGGTCGTGTTCGTCTTCCCCGGTCAGGGCGCGCAGTGGGCGGGCATGGCCGCGTCCCTGTGGCGTGAAGTACCCGCGTTCCGGGACCGGTTGGAGGAGTGCCTGAACGCGATCTCCGCCTACACGGACCGGGCGCCGCGGATCCGTGAACTGCTGCTGACCGAAGACCCCGAGGGGATGGACCGGGGCCTGCTGGTCGACACGGAGGTGGTCCAGCCCGCGCTGCTGGCCATGATGATCGCGCTCGCGGAGCTGTGGCGGGCCCATGGTGTGGCCCCGGACGCGGTGGTCGGGCACTCGCAGGGCGAGGTCGCCGCCGCCTGTGTCGCCGGGGCGCTGAGCCTGGACGACGCGGCGCGGATCGTGGTGCTGCGCAGCCAGTTGCTGGCCGGACTCGACGGCAGCGGCGGGATGCTGTCGGTGGCGCTGCCCGCCGAGCGGGTCGCGGAGCTGCTGAGCCCCTGGGCGGAGGCGCTGTGCGTGGGCATCGCCAACAGCCCGACGTCCACGGTCGTGACCGGCGCGACGGCCGCCCTGGAGGAGTTCCGCGCGAGTCTGCCCGAGGACGTACGGTCGCGGCTGATCCCGGTGTCGTACGCCTCGCACTCCCCGCATGTCGAGGGGCTCCGGGACGACCTGCTGCGGCTGCTCGACGGGATCGCGCCGAAGTCCGGCGGTACGCCGCTGTACTCCACGGTGACCGCGCGTCCCGAGGACCCGGCGACGCTGGACGCCGCGTACTGGTACCGCAACCTGCGCAACCCCGTGGAGTTCGAGGCGACGGTGACGCGGCTGCTCGAGGACGGGCACACGCGCTTCGTCGAGTGCTCGCCGCACCCGGTGCTGACCACGGTGCTCGCGGAGACCGTCGACGCGCACGGCACGGTCGCGGCGCATCTCACCCCGAGCGTGCACCGCGAACGGGGCGGGTACCGCGCGTTCCTGGGCACCGCCGCGGCCCTGCACACCACCGCGCTGCCGGTGCGCTGGCCGCACCCCGCGCCCGGTGAGCACCTCGCCGTACCGCCGACGTACCCGTTCCAGCACCGGACGTACTGGCTGCCGCCTTCCTCGGGCGTGGGCCGGGTGTCCGGGGCCGGTCTGGACGACACCGCGCACGCGTTCCTGAAGGCCGAGGTCGATGTGCCCGGCTCGGCGGAGGTGCTGCTCACGGGTGCGGTCTCGCGGGCCGAGCACAACTGGCTGGCGGACCACCGGATCGACGGGCGGCTGCTGCTGCCGTCCTCGGCGCTGGTCGAGATGGCGCTGCGCGCCGGTGATCTCGCCGGGCTGAGCAGGATCGGCAAGTTGACCGTGGAGGCCCCGCTGGAGCTCCCGGAGCGGGGCGCGATCCAGCTCCGGGTCGTCGTACCGGAGGGTGACGCGTCCGGGGTACGGCCGGTGCGGATCTACGGGCGGCCCGAGGACCAGGGCAGTCGGGCGCCGTGGACCTGCCATGCGGTGGGGACGCTGACGGCCGACGACGACACGTCTGCCACCGCCGCGGCGGTCGAGACCTGGCCGCCCGCCGGAGCGGAAGCGGTGCCGGGCGAGGAGATCTACGCGGGGCTGCGGGCGGCCGGTCACGCCTACGGGCCGTCGTTCGCCCTGGTCACCGCGGCCTGGCGGCGCGGCGAGGAGGTCTTCGCGGAGGTGCGGCTGCCCGCCGACCGCGCGGGTGACGCGTTCGCTCTGCATCCGGCGCTACTGGACGCCGCGCTGCATGTCCTGCCGGACGCGGGCGCAAAGTCGCCGACTGTGTGGCGGGATGTGTCGCTGCACGCCACGGGCGCCACGGTGCTACGGGTCGCGCTGCGCGCGGACGGCCCGGCCGTACTGGCGGACGCGACGGGCGCGTTGGTGCTGCGGGCCGGTGCCGTGGAGCGGCGTCCCGTGTCCGGGCGTCCGGCGAGCGGCATCACCCGGCACGGTCTCTTCCAGGTCGGCTGGAGCGAATCCGGGGCCAGGGCGGCGGCACCGGCGCACTGGGCGCTGCTGGGCTCCGACGCGTTGAACGCGCGGTCCGGACTCATGTCCGTACGGACCTACTCCGAGGCCCATGAGGACCTGCCCGCGCTGGCCGCCCATGTGGACGGGGGCGCCCAGGTACCCGATGTGATCGTGCTGACCTGCGCCTCCGCGGCCTCCGTCGCGGTGGACGAGGCCGTGCGGGAGCAGACCCGGACGGTCCTCGCCACGATCCAGGGCTGGCTGGCCGACCCCCGCCTGGACGGGACACGGTTGGTGGTACTGAGCCGGGGCGCGACCGACGCGCTGGATGTTCCCCACGACCTGGCGGCAAGTGCCGTGTGGGGGCTGGTCCGTTCGGCCCAGAACGAGAACCCGGGGCGGATCGTGCTCGTGGACACCGACGGCTCCAAGGCGTCCTGGCGTGCCCTGCCCAAGATCGTCGCCGCGGCCGAGCCGCAGGTGGCGCTGCGCCGGGGCGTCGTACGGGTGCCCCGGCTGCGGCGGGCCGAACCGACCGAGGGCGCACCGGCGTTGGCCGCGGACGGCACGGTGCTGATCACCGGCGGTACGGGCACGCTCGGCGCGCTGGTGGCCCGGCATCTGGTGACCGAGGCCGGGGTGCGGCGGCTGGTGCTGACGAGCAGGCGCGGTACGGCGGCCCCCGGAGCAGCGGAACTCATCGCGGAACTCGAGGGGTTGGGTGCCGAGGCGACCGTAGCCCAGGTCGATGTCGCCGAACGGGAGGCGCTCGCCGGGCTGTTGGCGGGGATCCCCGCCGCGCATCCGCTGACCGCGGTGGTGCACACGGCGGGTGTGTTGGACGACGGGATCGTGCCCTCGCTGACGCCGGAGCGGCTGGACGCCGTGCTGCGTCCCAAGGTCACGGGCGCGCTGAACCTGCACGAGCTGACCCGGGACACCGAGTTGGCCGCCTTCGTCCTGTTCTCCTCGTTCGCCGGGGTCATCGGGGCGGCGGGCCAGGCCAACTACGCCGCGGCCAACGCCTTCCTGGACGGTCTGGCCCGGCAGCGCCGCGGCGAGGGGCTGCCCGCGGTGTCCGTGGCCTGGGGGCTGTGGGCGGAGACCAGCGGCATGACGGCGGGGCTGGACGACGCCGGTCTGTCGACCCAGGAGATCGCGGAGTTCTCCGCGGCCGAGGGGCTGGAGCTGTTCGGCGCGGCGCTCGGCGGCCCGGCCGAGACGGTGGCCGCCCGGCTGGCGTTCCCGCGCCTCGAACAGCAGGCAGTGACCGGTGAACTTCAGCCGTTGCTACGGGAGTTGGTGCGCGGACGGTTCCGCAGGACGGCGGGCAGCACACCCGTGGAACGCGCGGACCTGCGCCACCGGCTCGCGTCGCTGGACGAGGAGGAGCGCGACCGGATGCTGCTGGGGCTGGTCCTGGACAGCATCACGGAGGTGCTGGGGCACGACTCGTCCCGGGCGATCCGCCCGGACCAGCGGCTGCGCGACCTCGGCTTCGACTCGTTGCTCGCGCTGAAGATGCGCAACCGGCTGGCCGCGGCCACGGAACTGCGGCTCCAGCCCGCGGTGGTGTTCGACCACGGCACGCCCGAAGCCCTGGCCGGCCATCTCAAGCACGCGCTGCTCGACTACTGAACCGCTCGACGGACTCGACGGACTCGACGGGGCAACTGACCGGCTGACCAACTGATCGGAGAACACGGCAATGCGTACGGAAGGTGTCTTCCTGGACTCGGTCGGGGTCTTCCTGCCCGAGTGGGCGAGCGCGGAACAGGCGGTCGCGGACGGCCTGTACGACGAGGAGGTCTGGAAGGTCTCCGGCATGACCGGCACCCATGTCGCCGGAGAGACCCCGGCGTTGGACATGGCCGTCTCGGCGGCAAGGACCGCACTGGAGCGCTCGTCGCTGGACCCCGAGGCGATCGAGTGCCTGGTGCACAGCGGGATCTACTACCAGGGCCCGGAGGGCTCCTACCCGCCCGGCTACATCCTGCGCGAGCTGGACCTGGAGGACGCGGCGTCCCTCTATCTGCGGCAGGGGTGCAACGGCATGCTCACCGCCCTGGAGACGGCGGTGGGCCGGATGACGGGGGCGGCGGGCGCCGAGGCCGTCCTGCTGACGACGGCCCAGAACTTCAGCAGCCCCTCGGTGAACCGCTGGAACGACTTCGGCCAGACGTACGTACTGTCCGACGGCGGGGCGGCGGTGCTGGTGGGCGAGAGCGGCTTCGCCGAGCTGCGTTCCATCAACTCGGGCACGCTGCCGAAGCTGGAGCGCTGGCACCGGGGACAGGAGCCGCTGGTGCCCTCCGGTGACGCGGGCGCGATGGGGTTCAACGTGAACGAGCGCTTCGACTGGTTCAACGAGAACGAGATGTCCCTGGCGGACACGCTGGAGAGCCTGACCGAGTTCGGGGCCGGCATCATGCGCCGCTCCCTCGTCGACGCGGGCCTGAACGCGGCGGATCTGGCCCGGGTGATCCCCATCAACCTGGACGGCCGGATGGTGGAGTTCTCGGTGATGGCGCCGCTGGGGCTGCCGATGTCCCGGTCGAGCTGGGACTTCGGCCGGACGGTCGGGCATGTGGGCGCGGCCGATCCCGTCATCTCCCTGGAGCATCTGCTGTGTACGGGGGAGCTGTCCCCCGGCGACCATGTGCTGCTCACCTCGCAGGGGCCCGGCTGGATCTGCTCGGCGTGCGTGCTCACGATCCGCGAGGTGCCTGACTGGGCGCGCTGACCTGCGCTGATTGCCCATCAGGACGCTTGTCTCTCCTCCACGTCGGGGAGTCCGTGGCCTTGGCGTAGGCACCTTCGGGACGAATTTCGGGACACTGACCCAGATCTGCCATTGACAAACTTGGGTCAGTGTCCCAAATTTGAGGGAGGCACACTTCGGTGCGCCGTCCGACCCGACTCGTCCCCTGCTCATCAAGGAAGGGAGGCAGCAGGCATGCGCTCGTGGCGCGGCAATCCGTGGGCGGTTCTCCTCACCGTGGCCCTCGGCTTCTTCATGACCCTGCTCGACCTGACCATCGTCAACATTGCGCTGCCGAACCTGATCGACGACTTCGACGCGTCCCTCGACACCGCGTTATGGATCGTCAACGCCTACGCCCTCGCGCTGGCCACCCTGCTGATCACGGCGGGCCGCCTCGGCGACCTCAAGGGCCCGCGCACGCTGTACGTCCTGGGCATCCTCCTCTTCACCGCGGCGAGCCTCGCCTGCGCGCTGTCGCAGAACGGCGCGGAGCTGATCGCCGCCCGCGCGGTCCAGGGAATCGGTGCGGCGCTGCTGGTCCCGCAGACGATGACCCTGATCATGGCGACGTTCCCCGCCGACCGCCGGGGCACCGCGCTCGGCGTCTGGGGTGCCGTCGGCGGCGTGGCCACCATCGCGGGACCGACCCTCGGCGGGTTCCTCGTGCACACGCTCGACTGGCGCTGGATCTTCCTCGTCAACGTGCCCATCGGCGTGATCGTCCTGATCCTCAGCTTCATCACGATCCCCGACATGCGGCCAGGCCGTTCCCACCAGTTCGACCTCACCGGCGTGGCCCTGGCGACCGCCGCCCTGTTCTGTATCGCCTTCGCGCTCAACGAGGGCGAGCGCTTCGACTGGAACGGCGGCATCTGGACGCTGCTGGCCGGCGGAGTCGTCCTGCTCGGCGTCTTCGTGTGGCACCAGAAGAGCAGGCAGAGCGGAGAACCACTCGTACCGTTCGCGCTCTTCCGCGCCCGTAACTTCGCCGTCATGACGGTCATCGCGTCGATCATCGCGTTCGCCCTGATCGGCCTGATGGTGCCGCTGAACCTCTATCTCCAGTCCGGTCTCGGCATGTCCGCGCTGCGCGCCGGACTCGTCATGGCGCCCTCCTCCGCGGCGACCCTGCTCATCAGCCCGGTGGCGGGCAAGCTGTCGGACCGGATCGGCGGCAAGTGGCTCCTGCTGTTCGGTCTGCTGACCTTCGCGATCGGCCTGTATCTGACCGGAGCGGTCGCCGAGACGGACAGCCAGTGGCACACCTTCCTGCTTCCGATGATCGTCGTCGGGCTGGGCGCCGGCTGTCTGATGGCCCCGATGGCCACCGAGGCCATGCGCCATGTGCCGCCGCAGCTCGCCGGTGCGGCCTCCGGCATCAACAACACGGTCCGTCAGATCGGTTCGGTGGTGGGCGCGGCGGCCGTCGGCGCGCTGATGCAGAACCGGCTCGCCGCGAACCTCCCGGACGAGGTCGCGCGGCAGGCGGCCACGCTGCCCGCCGAGCACCGCAAGGCGTTCCTCGAGGGCTTCCGGTCGGCCGCGGAGGGCGGCGTGCAGGCGGGCGGCGGCCGGTCCGACGCGGTCCATGTCGTGGTGGCGCACCTGCCGTCCGCGGTGCTGGCGCAGGCGACCCGGGTGGCCGAGTCGGTCTTCGGGCACAGCTTCCTGTCGATGATGCGGTCGGTGTTCTGGCTGCCCGTCGGCCTGCTGATCGTCGGCGCGCTAGTCTGCCTGACGGTCCGCGGGCGCGACTCCGCCACTCCGGCCCCGGCCGCACCGCGGCCGGAACCCGCGAGCCACTGAGCAAACGCGGCCCATAGCTCCACCTCCCGGTACATTCCCCCGGCCGGGAGGTGGTCGCCGCGTTCCGCCGTCCGGGCCGGTGCGGAACCCGGGGGAACGGCGCGATCGGAAGACTGCATGGTGAAGAACGTGGGGCTACGGGAGCTCAAGAAGCACAGGCTGCGCCAGACGCTGGAGCGCGAGGCGCTCGCGCTGTTCGCGGAGCAGGGATACGAAGCCACCACCGTCGAGCAGATCGCGGCCCGGTCGGAGATCTCCACGACGACGTTCTACCGCTACTACTCCTCCAAGGAGGACCTCGTCCTCTCGGGCGCCCTCGGGTATCAGGGCCTGGACTTCGCCTCTCCTCCCCCGCCGGGCGAGTCACTGGCCGACTCGGTCCGCACCCTCGTCGCCGGATTGCGGGCCGGTGGCACCGCCGATCCCGAGGAGCGCGCGGGACTGCTCGCCCGCTTCCAACTGATCGCCTCCGTCCCCGAGTTGCGCGCTCTGCACCAGCAGCGTACGCAGGAGAGCATCCAGCAGTTGGCCCAGCTCTTCTCCCGGGACGCCCGGCCCTCCCTGCGCACCAGGGTCGCGGCCGCCCTGGTGGGTGGCGCCGTGGCCGAGGCCCTCTACTACTGGGTCGAGCAGGACGGCGAGCCCGATCTGATCGGCCTGGTCGCCGAGGCCCTGGAGATGATCACTCCGGCCATCGAGTAGCCGTACGCCGACAGCCGGTGCCGACGGGACGATCAACCCCCGGCAGCCCGACAGCGGACATGCGGCACCCGCCGACCCGGACAGCGCGGTCGGCGGGTGCCCCCGTGTTCAGGCCCCGGCCTCGCCGAGGTACTTCGCCCAGGCCTCGATCGTGGGCTCGGCGGACAGGTCCCGGAAGCCCACGGTGCGGCCGGCCCTGCGCCACTCGTTGACGAGCTGCATCAAGTGCAGCGACTTCAGCCCGAGTTGGGCGAGGTTGGCGTCGTCGGCGATGTCCGCGGCGGAGATGTTCAGCAGCCCGGCGACGGTCTCGCGGAGCGACTCACGGGTCACCGGCGTCGTCGTAGGGGTATCGCTCATGGCATCCTCTCGATCTCGATGACGGCGCAGCCGACCTCCATGCCGACCGTGACGCTCACCAGGAGCACCCGGTCGCCGGGGCTCAACTCGCCGCGTTCCAGCAGGTGTTCCAGACCGGCGATCTGGTCCGTGCCCCCGGCGTGCCCCAGCCGCCGGGCGAACTCCCAGGTACTGCGCGCCTCGGGGATGCCGAGCGGTTCGAGGATGCCCTGGGTGACGTGCGGGTGCGCCACTCCGCTGGCGACGACCCGGGAGACGTCGGACAGGTCCAGCCCCGCGTCGTCCAGGGTGCTCTTGGCGGCGGCGACCACCAGATCGCCGAGGTGGAAGGTGGGCGGCGCGATCCCCTGGGCCCACTGCTCCTGCCAGTACTGGGCGCGCGCCTCGATGTCGAGCTTCCGGCCGACGGTGAGGCCGGGCGGGAACATCGGCTCACCGGCGCGGTGCAGGATCTCCGCCTCGGGCGCCGACACGTTCCCGACCGCGAGCAGCCGGGCGAAACCGGCCCTGCGGGACAGCACGACGGCCGAGCCGCCGTCGGCCAGCAGGTAGTGGGTGCTGGCCCGCCAGCGGTCGACGTTCGGCGTGCTGAAGTTGTCCGCCGCGGTCAGCAGGACGGCGGCGGGCTCCGGCAGCGAGGTCAGCAGACTCGCCGCCAGGCGCACCGATGTCAGCATCCCCAGGCAGCCCTGCCTGATCTCCAGCGCCATGACCGGCTGGTCGACGGTCTGGTGCAGGATGTAGTGGGCCGCCGACCAGCCCTCCGGGCCCTGGTGGTGGACCGGGCTGTGCAGCAGTCCCACGATCTCGTCGGGCCGGTGACCGGAGCGCTCGAGCGCCCGGCGGCCCGCCTCGACCGCCATGTCGGGGGCCGGCATGTCCCCGCCCACCGCCACCGAGAGCATGCCGCTGGTCTCCCGCTGGTCGGCGTCGTACCAGCCCTGTCGCACCGCCTCCTCGGTGGTGACGCGCTCCGGCAGGTGTGTCGCGATTCCGGCGAGGAAGATGTCCTCCACCCTCATTGGCAGCCTTCCTGGATATCAAGGGGTTCGACGAAGTACAGACGCGGCGCACAGACCGTACGGACACTGCGCGTACGCGGCGCGGACGGGCCGCGTCGGGGGTGGTCCACGGCCCGCCGGGCATCGTGTCAGCCAGGTCTTAGGCGGACCTTGCGGAATCCTTCAGACGCCGGTCCGGGCCGTGCGTCAGGCGTGGACGGCGAGCCGCTCGCGGACCACCCGGGCCACGCCCTCGAACTGCTCGGACAGATAGAAGTGGCCGCCGGGGAAGTACGTCACCTCGGCACCGGCGGTGGTGTGTTCGCCCCACGCCAGCGCCTCGGCGCGGGTGACATGGCTGTCGGTCTCGCCCACCAGCACCTCCGTCGGGCAGTCGACCACGGCGTCGGGCGGGCAGGTGTACGTCTCGATGGCCCGGTAGTCGCCGCGGATCACCGGCAGGACGAGGCTCAGCAGCTCCTCGTTGTCGAACACCCGGGTGTCCGTGCCGTCGAGCGAGCGGATCTCCTCGACCAGACCCGCGTCGTCCAGCAGATGAACCCGGTCGGGCCGGTACCGGCCGGGGGCCCGGCGCCCCGAGGCGAACAGCGCGACGGGCCGCACGCCCTGCCGCTCCAGACGCCGTACCACCTCGAACCCGACCACGGCGCCCATGCTGTGCCCGAACACGGCGAAGGGCTCGGACGTCCAGGGCGTCAGGGCGCGTACGATCCCGTCGGCGAGCGAGGCGACGTCGTCGGTCATCGGTTCGTCGCGGCGGTCCTGGCGGCCCGGATACTGGACGGCGAGGACCTCGATGTCCGGGTTCAGCGCCTTGGACAGCGCGTGGAACGCGGGTGCCGCGCCGCCCGCGTGCGGCAGGCAGAGCAGCCTCATACGGCGCTCGGGCGACGGGTGGAACCGGCGGATCCACAGGGAACTCCGCGCGTCGGCGGCGGACCCGCCTTGCTTCGTCTCGTTGATGTCGGTCACGGCACCGTCCTCGTGTGGGTCTTCCTAGCAACAGGGGTCAGGCCGCGCTGAACGCGAGCCGGTCGCCGACGAGGATCGCCTCGTGCAACTCCTTGAGCGCACGGCAGGGTTCGATACCGATCTCCTCGTTCAGATGCCGGGAGGCGAGCCGGTACACCTGGAGCGCCTCGGCCTGGCGGTCGCAGCGGTACAGAGCCGTCATCAGCAACTGGTAGAACGTCTCGCGCAAGGGGTACTTGACCACCAGGCTCTGCAAGTGGCCCACCACCTGCCGATGGCGGCCGAGCGCCAGGCTGGCCTCCATCATCAGTTCGAGGCACTCGAGCCGGGTCTCCTCCAGCCAGGCGGCGTGCGCGAACAGCACGGGCCCTTCGATGAGTTCACCGAGCGCGGGCCCGCGCCACAGCTCCAGGGCCTTGGCGCAGGCGTCGACGACCCCCTCATGACGGCCTTCGCGGTAGCTCGTCCGGGCGCGGTCGACCAGCGCGAGGAACTCGTCCGCGTCGACCTCGCCGCGCTCGGTGCGCAGCAGATACCCGCCCTGGCGCGTCACGACGGGGCTGTCCCCGTTCTCCTTGCGGGGCAGGCCCTTGCGGATCTGGGAGACATAGACGTGTAAGGCGGCGGTGGCCCGGCGCGGGGCCGCGCCGTTCCACAGCTCGCTGATCAGTTCATCGGTGGAGACGACCTGGCCCGCCCTGACCAGGAGAACAGCCAGAAGTGTCTCCGCCTTGCGGCCCATGGCCACCGATTCGCCCATGGCGTCGTCGACCACATGCAGGGAGCCCAGCATCTCGTACCGCATCACTAATTTCCCCCATGTCAGCTCTGCGTCCTGTGCTGGCAGCCTATGCAGGGCAGAGGCGCGAGATGGGCTGCGAGCGCCCCCTACCGTTACCCCTATCACCCCTAATTCCTGCAAAGGTGAACCAAGTTCTTCGCAAGGCTGACCCAAGACATGGTCAAATCGCTGGCGCTTACGGGAAATCGAGGACTGTAGGCATCCAGCCAACCGCAGAACGTAACGTCTGCTTCCGGATTCGGCATCAACGCATCTCGCAAACAGTGCGGGGGACGTAGCCGATTGCTACGATCGCGCCATGGCAGGCATCAGTACGTTTGGGGAGTCAGGCCTACGTCAACGCCTGGCACTCGCCCGTCACTCCGCCCTCGGCAGGGCGGCCCTCCACCTCACCGCCGAGCGGGACCTCGAGAACATCGCCGTCAGCGGCATCGCGACCCAAGTCGGCGTCTCTCCCCGGAAGTTCGACAACCGTTTCCCCAACAAGGAGGACCGATCGGCTCGCTAGTGCACTATCGCGCCACGAAGGTGGAGAAGACGCCGCCCGCCGTCACTGTCACCGCACCGCTCCTGACGCCGTCGGCCCATGCCGTCACCGCCCGCGTTCCCGGCCACGGTGACAAGGAATCGGCCAACCCGTGGTGTCGGCAGGACGGCCGCCCGAGGAGACACCGGCCGTGGCCGCGGCACGGACGCCCCTGCCGCGGACGATCACGGCATCCCTGATCGCCACGTTGCGCCTTGACGCCGACCGTTCGACCACATCCCGGTCCGAGTACGGTCGCAGTCGGCCTGTGGTCCACGAGAACAACCGATACGGAAAGAGCTTGGCCACACCGTAAGTTTCACGACCCGGGGGGGGAAGTATGATCGCGAAGCTGATCGGCAAGGAAGCGGACATGGAGCGGCTGGACTCCGCGTTCGCCCGCGTCACACGAGGCGTCGGAAGTCTGTTCCTGGTCCAGGGACCGCCCGGCTGCGGCAAGAGCACGCTGCTGGACTCCGCCGTGGAACGGGCGCGGGCCCGAGGAGCAACCGCCCACCGTCTCTACACGCTTGCCCGCACTTCCGGTCAGTCCCTGGACGCGCTGCGCGAACTCGCCGAGCTCCCGGACCTGTCGGCCGAGGCCCGGGACCGCCTCGGGCGCGCCCTCGACAAGAACGCTTCCCCGCAGGCTTCGGCCGCCGTCCGACGTGCCGCCCTCGCTTGCTTCGTCGAACTGGTAAGCGGTGGTCCGGCGGTCATCGCGCTCGACGACATCGACGACATGGACCGGGCGTCCCTGGACGTGCTGCTCCACGTGGTGCACCAACTGCGCGACGACGCCGTCGTCTTCCTGCTGTCCGCCTGCACCTTCGACCTCCCGCACGCCCGGTACTCCCGGAACAGCCTGCTGCGCCTGCCCTGGGCCGACCACATCCGGCTGCGCCGCTGGGGACGCGGTGAGGTGGCCATGGCGCTGGCCCACTGCACGGGCCGGTCCGCCCCGCGATCGCTGGTCGACAAGTTCCTCGCGATCACCAACGGCAACCCCGTACTCGTACAGGCCGCCGTCGAGGACCACCGCGACCTGTCAGGCGGCGAGCCGACCGGTGCGGGCCCCTTGCGCCCCCAGGTCGGGGGCGCGTTCGACCAGGCCTTCCTGGCCTGTGTACGGCGCGCGGGGAGCTTCGCGCAGAGCGTCGCCGTCGCCCTGGCCGTACTCGGCGCCGACGCCTCGCTGCCACTGCTCGCGCTCCTGCTGTCGGCCCCCAAGGCGGCCGTCGCCAAGAGCCTGCAGACCCTGGAGGACGGCGGTCTCGTCCGCGGCCTCCACTTCTCGCACAGCGCGGCGGCCACCCTGATCCTGGACGACGCCGATCCGGAGCTGTGCGCCCAACTCCACGGCCGGACCGCTCAGTTGCTGCACAACAAGGGCGCGGACGCCGCGGCGGCCGGGCACCTGGTCCGGTCCGGCGCCCTCGACGCCGACTGGCAGTTGCCCGTACTGGAGGCCGCCGCCCAGCGGGCCCTCGAACGCGACGACGCCCACACCGCACTGGAGTTACTCGACTTCGCGTTACGCGCGTGGACCGACGAGCGCGCGCGGTCCCGGCTCGCCGCGCGCCTCGCCGTCGTCGCCTCGCGCGTCGACCCGGCCGCCGCCGAGGAGCATCTGACCGTGGCCGTGTCCGCCGCGCTCGCCGGCTCCTCCTTCACCGCGGACAGCGAACTCCTCGTCAACTCCCTGCTGTTGAACGGCCGGGCCGAGGACGCGCTGAACGTTCTGGGCCTCAAGGACGAGCGGCCGGCCGTCAGCAGGATCAAGACGCACGCGGCCACCATGTGGTCGGCCCTGGTCGGCCTGCCGCACACCAAGACCACGGAGGAGGACGACTCGGGTGCGCTGCCGCTCGGCGAACCGGCGTTGCTCGTCGCCACACCGCTGTGGTCGCCCGGTGGTCTGCCGCAGGCCGAAGCCGCCGCACGGCTCCTGGAGACCAGCCCGCTCACCGACGCCCTGATCCCCGCCCTCGCCAACGCGATCAAGGTGCTCACCTTCACCGACCGGGTCGCCGAAGCGCGGGAGTGGGCCCACCGGCTGCTCCAGGAGGCGGAGTACCGCAACGTGGTCGGCTGGGAACTCATCTTCCTCGTCCTGCAAGCGGAGATCGCGCTGTTCCAGGGCAATCTGCCGGTGGCGCAGTCCCTGGCGGCCCGCGTCGCGCAGGAGTCACCCACCAGCATGATCGGCGTGGGCGCGCGCTCGCTGCAGATCCTCGCGCACACCGGCATGGGGCAGTACGTGGCCGCCTCACATCTCCTCGACCAGCCCATGCCCTCCCATCTCTTCGGCACCGTCAACGGCTTGGGATACCTCTCCGCGCGTGGCCGGTTCTATCTCGCCACAGGCAGTCTGCACGAAGCCCTGGACGACTTCCGCTCCATCGGCCGCCTGGCGGCCAGTTGGGGCATCGACAACCCCGCCCTGCTGCCCTGGCGGCTGGTCGCCGCCGAGGCCGCGCTACGGGTGGGCGAGCGCGAGCACGCCGAGCACCTCCTCACCGAACAGGCGAAGGCGGGGTCGACCGCCAACTCCCGTACGTCCGGAGCCATTCTGCGGCTGCGCGCCGAGATGGCCCACCCCGGTGCCCGCCCGCCCCTGCTCTACCGCGCCATCGAGTTGCTCCAGCTCTCCGGCGACCGGTACGAACTGGCCCGCGCCTACGTCTGCTTCACCCAGACCTTCGAGCAACTCAACCTGCGCCAGCGCGCCGTGGCCATGCGGCAGGCGGCCTCCGCGCTGGCCGACGAATGCCATGCGCTGCCGCTGAAGCAGGAGTTGCGCTCCCAGGGCGCCATCCCTCAGCAACGCACCCCCGGACCCGCCTGGCCGGGGCCGCCGTCGACCACCCCGTCCGAACTGAGCACCTCCGAACTGCGCGTCGCCGTCCTGGCATCGCGCGGCCTGACCAACCGTGAGATCTCCGCCACCCTGTTCATCACGGTCAGCACGGTGGAACAGCATCTGACCCGCGTGTACCGGAAGCTCGGCATCTCCCGACGCGAGGACCTCGCACTGAATCTTCCCGAGAGCGCCTGAACCCTCCTCTTCTCCTGGGCTGTCGTGACCGAGCACGCCGGGCTGTGACGGGGCTCCGCGCCCCGCCACGGCCGCTCGCGGCACTCACCTCACTCGGACACCCGGCCCAGTTCGTTGTCGATGAAGCTCAGCAGTTCCTCCGCCGAGGCGTCGCTGATGCGCGCCGCTCCTGAGGTGGCGTCCGCCGCGCTCTCCAAGGACAGCAGCAGCCGTCGCAGCCGGGCCTCGACCGCTCCCCTCACCTCGCTGTCCGCGCCCAGCACGGCGAGTTCCTCATCCAAGCGGTCCAGGTCGGCCAGCACCCCGGCCCCGGGCGCTTCCTGCCGCGCCTCCGGTTCGCCCAGCTCGGCGAGCAGATGCCGGGCGAGCCGTTCGGGGTCGGGCTGGTCGAAGACCAGGGTGGTGGGGAGCTTCAGGCCCGTGACCCGGTTGAGCCGGTTGCGGAACTCCACCGCCGTGAGCGAGTCGAAGCCCGCCTCCGTGAACGACCGCGTGGGCTCGAACGCCGCGGCGCCCTGATGCCCGAGCGCCTCGGCCGCGGTGGAGCAGACCAGTTCCAGTACGGCCCCGTACCGCTCCTGGTCGTCGAGACCGGTCAGCCGCTGGGCGAAGGAGGCGGGCGCCGCCTGCGCGACCGCCGCCCGCGCGGGCCCGGTCCGCACCAGCGAGCGCAGCGGCGGCGCAAGGCTCCCGCCGCGGGCCTGTGTGGTGAGGGCGGCCGTGTCGAAGACCGCGGCCACCACGGCGGCGGCCCCGTCGGCCAGCCCCTGGTCGAACAGCGCGAGCCCCCGCTCGGCGGTGAGCGGGACGATGCCGCTGCGCCGTAGCCGCTGGAGTTCGGCCGCGCCCAGCTTGCCCGTCATGGCGCCGCCCTGGTCCCACAGACCCCAGATGAGCGAGGTCGCGGGCAGCCCCAGACCGCGACGGTGGGCGGCCAGCGCGTCCAGGAAGGTGTTGGCGGCGGCGTAGTTGGCCTGCCCCGGGTTGCCGACCAGACCGGCCACGGACGAGAACAGGACGAAGGCGCTGAGATCGAGGTCCTTCGTCAGCTCGTGCAGATGCCAGGCGGCGTCCGTCTTGGGCGCGAGGACGGCCGTCAGCTCGTCGTCCGTCATCGCCGTGAGCGTGGTGTCACGCAGGACGCCCGCGGTGTGGATGACGGCGGTGAGGGGGTGGGTGTCGGGGATGGTGTCGAGGAGTGTGGCTACGGCGTCTCGGTCGGCGGTGTCGCAGGCGGTGATGGTGACCGTGGCGCCGAGGTCGGTGAGTTCGGCGTGCAACTCTGCGGCGCCTTCGGCGTTCGGTCCGCGTCGGCTGGTCAGGAGCAGATGACGTACGCCGTGCTCGGTGACCAGATGGCGGGCGGTGAGGGCACCCAGGGCTCCGGTGCCGCCGGTGATCAGGACCGTCCCCTCCGCCGGGAACGCGAAGGGTTCCGCTCCGCCCGGGTCCACGGTCACCACCCGAGGCAGGAGCAACTTGCCGTCGCACAGGGCGAGTTCACTCTCGTTCGCGTGCAGCGCCGTCGGCAGCGCGCGCAGCGACCGCTCGTCGTCGTCCACGTCGGCCAGGACCACCCGGCCTCCGCTCTCGGTCCGGGCACCGCGCATCAGCCCCCAGACGGGGGCGTGCGTCAGATCCGACGGGGCCCGACCGTCCACCTCGATCGCCCCGGACGTGACGACGGCCAGCGTCGACTCGGCCAACCGTGGCTCGCCCAGCCACAGTTGGACCTCCCGCAGCAACCGCCGGGCCGTGGCCGTCACCGCCGCCGGTCCCTCCTCCGCACCAGGAGCCGACGCACAGTCCATCAGCACCAGTTCCGGTACGTCCGCGCCGCCGTCCAGAGCCACTACGAGGTCCGCGAGGCCGGTGTACCGCGCGAGACCGTCGCCCCAGCCGGTCGGCCGGTCCGCCCCGCCGACCAGTACGGCCGAGGCGCCGAAGTCACCTGTCGTCGGCAGCGGGGCTTCCGTCCAGGAGACCCGACGGAGCGTGGTCCCACCGCGCGCCGCCGCCGCGAGCAGCGACGGATCCGCCTCTCGCGTCTCCAACTGCTCGACGGTGACGACCGGTTGGCCGGACGAGTCCATGGCCCGCAGAGTGATCACGCCGTGGGCGTCACGGGTGAGCCGGATACGCAAGGCGGTGGCCTGCACGGCGTGCACCGTGACACCGCCGAAGGAGAAGGGGATGCTCGGGGGCCGACCCTCGCCGTCGCGCTCCGTCAGGAGGGGATGCAGCGCCGCGTCCAGGAGCGCCGGGTGGAGCAGATACGCCGCCGGGTCCGCGGCGTCGGACAGGCCGACCTCCGCGTAGAGGTCGTCACCCTGCCGCCAGACGCGCTCCAGCCCCTGGAAGAAGGGGCCGTACTCATAGCCCGCGTCGGCGAGGGCGGGATAGAACTCGTCCACGCCGACCGGTCGGCCGCCCGCGGGCGGCCAGGCCGACGGGAACCCGGCGGGAGTCGCGGGAGCGTCGGTGAGCGTACCCGTCGCATGCCGGATCCACGGGGCCTCGGCATCGCCCTCCTCCCGTCGGGAGTGGATCTCGACGGTGTGGGCCGAGCTGTCCGCCGGGGTGAGGGTCACCTGGATCTGGACGGGTGTGTCCGGTGGGAGGACGAGCGGGGCTTCGAGGGTGAGGTCTTCCAGGTGCGGGGTGTCGTGCAAGTTCCCTGCGTGCAGAGCGAGTTCGAGGAACGCGGTGCCGGGGAGCAGCACCGTGCCGGTGATGCTGTGGTCGGCCAGCCAGGGGTGGGTGCGCAGGGAGACGCGTCCGGTGAGGACGGCACCGCGACCGCCCGCGAGGTGAATGCTCGACGCGAGCAGCTCGTGCGGAAGCGCGCGCTGCCCCAGCGAGGTGGCGTCCGTCGGACCGCCGGGGGCGCCGTGGAGCCAGTAGGGGTGGTGCTGGAAGGGGTAGGTGGGGAGGTCGGGGAGCTGGTGGGTGGGGGCTTCGGGGTGGGTGGTCGGTGGTGGTGTGGCGGTGGTGAGGTCGAGGTGGGTGAGGGTGGTGAGGGCGTGCTCGGGTTCGGGGTGGCGGCGGTCGAGGAGGGCGCCGTACCAGAGGGTGGTTCCGGTGCCGGTGTCCGTGGTGTCCTCGGCGGGCGGGATGTGCTGGGTGAGGGTGGTCAGGACCGGGTCGGGGCCCGCTTCGAGGAAGTGAGTGGTCTCCGCCTTGTGCAGCGTGCGGACGACATCCACATAGCGGACAGTGGAGCGCAGGTGGCGGCTCCAGTAGGCCGGATCGGCGAGGAGTTCGCGTGTGGCCCAGGTGCCGGTGACGTCGGAGACGAGGGGGATGGCGGGGTCGTGGAAGGTGACCTGCGCCGCCGCCTGCTCGAAGTCGGCCAGGATCGGGTCCATGTGGGGCGAGTGGGACGCGTGGCTGATGACCAGCCGACGGGTCTTACGGCCCTGGGCCCGGAAGACGCGGGCTGCTTCCTCGGCGGCCTCCGCGTCACCGGAGACGACGGTGGATGTGGGGTGGTTCAGCGCCGCGATCGTCAGGTCACCGCCGACCTGTTCCAGAACGGTGAGAACCTCCTCCTCCCCCGCCTGCAAGGCGATCATGGCGCCGCCCGTGGGGGCCTGCTGCATGAGCCGGCCGCGCGCGGCGACCAGGTGGGCGGCGTCGGGGAGGCTGAGCACGCCCGCGCAGTGAGCGGCGGCGAGCATACCGACGGAGTGCCCGGCCAGCGCGTGCGGAGTGACTCCGTGGGCCTCGGCGAGGCGGAACAGGGCGACCTGCACGGCGAACAGCGCGGGCTGCGTGTACTCGGTCTGGTCGAGCAGGGCGGCCTCAGGGGTGCCCGGCTCGGCGAAGACCACAGAGGTCAGGGGCCGGGTGAGGTGTTCCTCAAGGGCCTCGCAGGCTTCGTCGAACGCGGCGGCGAACACCGGTGAGGCAGCGCGGAGTTCGCGGCCCATGCCGATTCGTTGCCCGCCCTGGCCGGTGAACAGGACGGCGGTACGTGCCGGACTGCTCCCTGCGGTGGCGGTGATGACGCCGGGCCCTTCGCCCAGGGTGGCCAACTGGTGCAGGGCGCTGGTCAGCTCCTCACGGGTCGTGCCGATGACGGCGGCGCGGTGCTCGAAGCGAGTCCGGCGCTCCAGGGCAGCGGCGACAGCCACCGGCTCGGTGTCGGGCCGGTCCGTGAGGTGGTGGTGCAGACGTGCGGCTTGCTCCCGCAGAGCTTCGGGAGTCTTCGCGGAGAGGGTCCACGCCATCGGCAGCCCACTGTCGTCCCCACTCATGGGAGCCATCTCGGGCTGGACGGGGGCCTGTTCGATGATGACGTGGGCGTTGGTGCCACTGATCCCGAAGGAGGACACAGCGGCTCGTCGGGGCGTCTCGCCCTCCGGCCACGGACGGGACTCGGTGAGCAGCCGTACCTGCCCCGACTCCCAGTCGACGTGAGGGCTGGGTGTGTCGGCGTGGAGGGTCACGGGCAGGGTGCGCTCCTGTAGCGCCATCACCATCTTGATGATCCCGGCCACTCCGGCCGCGGCAAGCGTGTGGCCGATGTTGGACTTCAACGAGCCCAGCCACAACGGGCGTTCGCTGTCGCGCCGCTGCCCGTAGGTGGCGAGCAACGCCCCGGCCTCGATGGGATCACCGAGACGGGTACCGGTTCCGTGTGCCTCCACCACGTCCACATCGGCGGGGCTGAGCCGCGCGTTGGCCAGCGCCTGCCGGATGACCCGCTCCTGTGCGGGCCCGTTGGGCGCCGTCAGACCGTTGCTGGCCCCGTCCTGGTTGATCGCACTGCCCCGGACCACGGCCAGGACCCGGTGCCCGAGCCGCTGTGCGTCCGACAACCGCTCCACGACCAGAAGTCCCACACCCTCGCCCCAGCCGGTACCGTCGGCGTCGGCGGAGAACGCCTTGCAGCGCCCGTCCGGCGAGAGCGCGCGCTGTCGGCTGAACTCCACGAAGTTCGTCGGCCCGGCCATGACGGTGACACCGCCGGCCAGGGCCATGTCGCACTCACCCTGGCGCAGCGCCTGCACCGCGAAGTGCAGCGCGACCAGGGAGGACGAACAGGCCGTGTCCACGGACACCGCCGGACCCTCGAGGCCCAGCGCGTAGGCCACCCGACCCGAGGCGACGCTCGTGGTCGTACCTGTGGACACGTATCCCTCGACATCTGGCGGCAGTTGACCCAGGCGCGTCACATAGTCGCTGGTGATGACGCCCGTGTAGACACCGGTCCGGCTGCCGCGCAGCGACGCCGGGTCCAGTCCGGCCCGCTCCAGCGCCTCCCACGCCGTCTCCAGCAGCAACCGCTGCTGCGGATCCATCGCCAACGCCTCACGCGGCGAGATCCCGAAGAACTCCGCGTCGAAACCTGCCGCGTCCGACAGGAACCCACCCTGCCGCGTGTACGACGTTCCCACCGCCTCCGGATCCGGATCGAACAACCCCTCCAGGTCCCACCCACGATCCGACGGGAACTCACCGACCGCGTCGACACCGTCGACGACCAGTCGCCACAGCTCCTCCGGCGACCCGACCCCGGCGGGGAAGCGACATCCCATCCCCACGATGGCGATCGGCTCGTCGGCCAGGGAGGTCGCAGACGTGGTCGTGGTCGAAGCCATCGCTGAGGTCGAGGTCGCCGGGTGTTCGGCAGTGGCTTCGTCCTCGCCCACCAACGTGGTGTGCAGATAGGCGGCGAGCACGGCGGGCGTGGGGTGGTCGAAGACCAGCGTGGCGGGCAGCCGCTGTCCGGACCTGGTGTTCAGGCGGTTGCGCAGTTCCACACCGCTGAGGGAGTCGAATCCAATCTCTCTGAAGGCGCGTTCGGGATCCACGGCCGACCGGTCCGCGTGGCCGAGCACCGCAGCCGCCTCGCCGCACACCAGCTCGGTCAGGTGCCGTATCCGTTCCTCCCGGCCGAGCGCCGCGAGTTCCTGAGCGAGCCCGCCCTTCGCCTCACTACGAGCGACCGCGCGCCGCGGCGCGATCTGCCGGAGGAGCCGCTGGAACAGCGGTGGCCGACCGTTGGTGGTCCAGTGTGCCGTCAGGCGTTTACGGTCGATACGGACCGGCACGAGTGACGTGTGCGGCCCGTCCAGTCCGGCGTCGAACGCGGCCAGCCCCTCGTCGTCGGAGAGCGGGACCACCCCGGTGGCCGCGATGCGCTCCCGTTCGCGCGCGGTGAGGCCGCCCGCCATGCCGTCCTGCGCTTCCCACGGGCCCCAGGCCAGGGACGTACCGGCGAGACCGCCTGCGCGCCGACGCCGAGCGAGCGCGTCCAAGTAGGCGTTCGCGGCACCGTAGTTGGCCTGCCCCGGGTTACCCAGCACGCCCGCGACGGACGAGAACAGGACGAAGGCGGACAGGTCCAGGTGCTGGGTGAGTTCGTGCAGATGCCAGGCCGCGTCCGCCTTGGGTCGCAGCACAGCCTCTAGCTGACTTGCCGTCAGGGAGTCGAGCGCGGCGTCCTCGAGCGTGCCTGCGGTGTGGATGACGGCGGTGAGTGGGTGTGCGTCGGGGATCTCCGCGAGCACGGCGGCGACAGCCGGGCGGTCCGCGACATCACAGGCGGTTACGGTGACCTCGGCACCGAGCTGCGCGAGTTCGCGCACCAGGACGTCGGCCCCCGGCGCCTCGGGCCCCCGGCGGCTGATCAGCCGGATGTGCCGGGCGCCGTGGACCTCGGCGAGATGACGAGCCACGCGCCGCGCCAGGGCCCCGCTGCCCCCGGTGATCAACACCGTACCGTCCGGGTCGAGTCGGGTCGGCAGCGTCAGCGCGGCCTTGCCGATGAGCCGCCCCTGCCCGAGCGACCGGAACGCCTCCGGCGCCTGGCGTACGTCCCAGGCGCGCACGGGCAGCGGTCGCAGCACACCGTCCTCGAAGAGGTGTCGCAGTTCGGCGAGCATCTCTTGGATGCGGTCGGGTCCCGCCTCCATCATGTCGAACGCCTGGTAACGGACGCCCGGTTGGGCCTCGGCCACCTCGTGGGGGTCCCGGATGTCCGCCTTGCCCATCTCCAGGAACCGGCCGCCGCGCGGCAGCAGCCGCAGCGAGGCGTCCACGAACTCCCCGGCGAGCGAGTCCAGTACGAGGTCCACACCGCGGCCGTCGGTGGCGCGCAGCACCCGCTCCTCGAACTCCAGGGTGCGCGAATCAGCGAGATGGTCGTCGTCGAAGCCGAGCCCGCGCAGTGTCTCCCACTTGCCCATGCTGGCCGTACCGTAGATCTCGGCGCCGAAGTGGCGGCCGAGTTGGACGGCCGCCATCCCGACGCCACCCGCGGCGGCATGGACTAGTGCGGTCTCTCCGGCGCGCAGACCGCCGAGGTCGGCGAGCGCGTAGTAGGCGGTGAGGAACACCACGGGCGTGGTGGCCGCCTGGGCGTACGTCCATCCGCTCGGCACGGTGGTGAGCAGCCGTCGGTCGGTGACCGCGACAGGTCCCGCTCCCTCGGTGAACAGGCCCATGACCCGGTCCCCCGGGGCCAGCCCGGTAACCTCGGGCCCGCACTCCAGCACCACGCCCGCGCCTTCGCTGCCGAGCGGTGCCTCGCCGGGGTAACTGCCGAGAGCGATCAGCACATCCCGGAAGTTGAGGCCGACGGCCCGTACGGACACCCGTACTTCGGTCCCGGACAGTTCACGGAGCGCGGTGGGCGCGGGGGCCAGGGTCAGGCCCTCCAGGGTTCCCTGGCCACTGCTGCCGAGCTTCCAGGACGGCGCGTCTTCGGGGAGCGCCAGCGCCGTAGCGGAGTCGGCGGGGGCGAGCCGGTTGCCGTACACCGTGCCTTGCCGGACGGCGAGTTGGGGCTCGTCGGTAGCAAGTACGGCTGCCAGAAGGTCTGATGAGATCTGCTGTCCGTCGGTGTCCAGGAGGACGACACACCCTGGGTGCTCCGACTGTGCGGTGCGGACCAGGCCCCAGACCGCCGCACTCGTCAGGTCTCGCACGTCCTCGCCCGCGCCGACACCGACGGCACCTTCGGTACGGATGACCAACCGCACGTCGTGCAGCCTGGGTTCGGTGAACCACTGCTGAAGGAAGTCCAGCGTCTTGAGCAGATGGTCGTGCAGGCCCGTGACCGGCTCGTCGCCGCGCTCGGGCCGGGACACCACGAAGACCGTGTCCGGGATCTCCGCCGCCTCGGCGAGCGCGGCCACCGAGCGGTGGACGGGCAGATGCGCCAGATCAGCGGGGACACCGCCACCAGCGATGTCGAGCACGGCCCACTGTCGGTCGACCGTCGACTCTCCGGCCTCGTCCCGGTCTTCGAGGGCGATCGCCGACCAGTCCACATGGAACAGCACGTCGTTCCCGGACCCGACCGGCTCCTTCAACTGGTCGGCGGAGAACTCCCGGAGCGTCAGACTCTCCACCGTGATGACGGCGTTCCCCGCCGGATCGACCGCTCGCAGACCGATGGTGCCGTCGTCCGTACGGAAGAGACGCGTGCGCAGAGCCGTCGCCTCGGTGGCGCGCAGGGTGATCCCCGCGAAGTTGTACGGCAGTTGAGGCGTGAAGTCGCCGTCGGCGTCCAGTGCTTCGACCAGGAGCGGGTGCAGTGCCGCGTCGAGCAGCGCCGGGTGGATCGCGTGATCGGCCACCGCCACGTCGTCCGCGAGGGCGACCGTCGCGTACGTGTCACCGTCGTGACGCCAGGTCCGGCCGAGGTTCTGGAACGCCGGACCGTAGGCGTACTCGTGCTCGGCCAGGGTCTCGTACAGACCGGAGCGGGTTCGCTCAGTCGCTCCTGCGGGCGGCCAAGTGGCACCCTGCGTGTCGGCCTCGGTCTCGGCCTCGGCTGAAGGAGGCACGGGGGCGCTGAGTCTGCCCGACGCATGCAGGGTCCAACTCCCCGACAACTCGTCGTCGTGCGACGCCTCTTGGGAGTGGATGGTCAGGGGGCGCGTGCCGTCTGCCTCGGGGGCGGCGATGGTGATCTGCATCTGGCGGTACGCCGTGGAGAGACGCAGGGGGGCGTGCAGGGTGAGGTCCTCGATGCCTCCCGCGTCGACCTGCCGACAGGCGGTGAGCGCGAGGTCGACGAAGGCGGTCGCGGGCAGCACGGGGGTGCCCGCGATGGTGTGGTCGGCGAGCCAGGGGTCAGTGGTGAGAGAGCAGCCGCCCGTGAGGATGTGCGTGTCCGTGTCGGCGAGTTGCAGGACGCCGGTGATGAACGGGTGGGTGAGGTTCGCATTGCCGTGGGGCTGGGCGCTGCGAGGGGTGGGGTTGAGCCAGTAGGGGTGGTGTTGGAAGGGGTAGGTGGGGAGGTCGGGGAGGCTGGGCAGTTGGTGGGTGGTGGGTTGGGGGTCGGTGGTGAGGGCGTACTGGGTGAGGGCGGTGGTGGTGTGTTCGGGTTCGGGGTGGCCTCGGTCGAGGAGGGCGCCGTACCAGGGGGTGTCTTCGGTGTCCGGTGTCTGTTGGGTGAGGGTGGTGAGGACGGGGTCGGGGCCTGCTTCGAGGTAGTGGGTGATGTGGGTGTGCTGGAGGGTGTGGGTGACGTCGAGGTAGCGGACGGTGGAGCGGATGTGGCGGGCCCAGTAGGCGGGGTCGGTGAGTTGTTCGGGGGTGGTCCAGGTGCCGGTGACGTCGGAGACGAGGGGGATGGTCGGCGCGTGGAAGGTGAGCTGTGCCGCGGCTTGTTCGAACTCGGCCAGGACCGGGTCCATGTGGGGGGAGTGGAAGGCGTGGCTGACCGTGAGGGCGCGGGTCTTGTGGCCGTGTTCTTCGAGCTGCCGGGCGATGTCGTGAGCGGTGTCGTGGTCACCGGAGATCACCAGCGCGTTCGGGCTGTTGAGGGCCGCCAGGCTTACGTGCTCCTCCCGGCCGTCGAGCAGGGGGCGTATGTCGTCCTCGGTGGCCTGGACAGAGATCATGGCACCGCCTGCGGGTGCCTGCTGCATCAATCGTCCGCGTGCGGCGACCAGGTGGGCGGCGTCGGGCAGGCTGAGTACGCCCGCGCAGTGAGCGGCGGCGAGCATACCGACGGAGTGCCCGGCCAGCGCGTGCGGAGTGAGCCCGTGGGCCTCGGCGAGACGGAACAGGGCGACCTGTACGGCGAAGAGTGCGGGCTGCGTGTACTCGGTCTGGTCGAGCAGTTCGGCTTCCGGGCTGCCGGGCTCGGCGAAGACGATCGGGGCCAGGGGCCGGGTGAGGTGCTTGTCCAGGGCTTGGCAGGCCTCGTCGAACGCTGCGGCGAACACGGGTGAGGTGGTGTGGAGTTCACGTCCCATGCCGGGGCGCTGGCTGCCCTGCCCGGTGAACAGAACGGCCGTACGCGCCGGAGCACCGCTCGCGGTCGCGGTGATGACACCCGAACCCTCGCCCACCGTGGCCAACTGCTGGAGAGCTGTGATCAGTTCCTCTCGGGTGGAACCGGTGACAGCGGCACGGTGCTCGAAGCGAGTACGACGCTCCAGAGCAGCGGCGACGGCCACCGGCTCGATGTCAGGCCGGGCGGTGAGATGCTCGTGCAGACGTACGGCCTGCTCCCGCAGCGCCTCGGGCGTCTTCGCCGACAGAGCCCACGCCACCGGCAGACCAGTACCCTCCCCGCTCTCAGGGCTGAAGTCCGGCTGGTCGGGGGCCTGTTCGATGATGACGTGGGCGTTGGTGCCGCTGATCCCGAACGAGGAGACAGCGGCCCGCCGCGGCGTCTCGCTCTCCGGCCATGGCTGGGACTCGGTGAGCAGCCGTACCTGCCCCGACTCCCAGTCGACATGAGGACTGGGAGTGTCGGCGTGGAGGGTCACGGGCAGGGTGTGTTCCCGCAGTGCCATGACCATCTTGATGATCCCGGCAACACCCGCGGCGGCCTGAGTGTGCCCGATGTTCGACTTCAACGACCCCAACCACAAGGGATGTTCAGCGTCACGCTCCTGCCCGTACGTGGCCAGCAGAGCCCCGGCCTCGATGGGATCACCCAGCCGCGTACCGGTCCCGTGAGCTTCAACCGCATCCACATCGGCAGGACCCAGCCGCGCATTGGCCAGCGCCTGCCGGATCACCCGCTCCTGAGCAGGCCCGTTCGGTGCCGTCAGACCATTGCTGGCCCCGTCCTGATTGATCGCACTACCCCGCACCACGGCCAGCACCCGATGCCCGAGCCGCTGCGCGTCCGACAGCCGCTCCACGACGAGCAGTCCTACGCCCTCGGAGAATCCCGTCCCATCGGCGTCGGCGGAGAACGCCCTGCATCGGCCGTCTGTTGACAGCCCGCGCTGGCGGCTGAACTCGATGAAGATACGCGGTGCCGCCATGACGGTGACGCCGCCGGCCAGGGCCATGTCGCATTCGCCCTGGCGCAGCGCCTGCACCGCGAGATGCAACGCGACCAGGGAGGACGAACAGGCCGTGTCCACCGACACCGCCGGACCCTCGAGGCCCAGCGCATAGGCGATACGGCCCGAGGCCACACTCGCGAGAACACCCGACCCCAGATAGCCCTCGACGTCCGCGGGCACATCGGCCACCGGAGGCGCGTAGTCACTGGCGTAGACGCCGGTGTAGACGCCGGTCCGGCTGCCGCGCAGCGAGGCCGGGTCCAGTCCGGCCCGCTCCAGCGCCTCCCAGGCCGTCTCCAGCAGCAACCGCTGCTGCGGATCCATCGCCAACGCCTCACGTGGCGAGATCCCGAAGAACTCCGCGTCGAAGCCCGTCGCGTCCGGCAGGAAGCCACCCTGCCGCGTGTACGACGTTCCCACCGCCTCCGGATCCGGATCGAACAGCCCCTCCAGATCCCACCCACGGTCCGACGGGAAGTCCCCGATCGCGTCGACACCGTCCGCGACGAGCCGCCACAACTCCTCCGGCGACCCGACCCCACCGGGGAAACGACACCCCAACCCCACGATCGCAACCGGTTCGTGGCTCTGAGCCTCGGTGTCCTGCAAGCGCCGTCGCGTCTCCTGAAGGTCGGCGGTCACACGCTTGAGATAGTCGCGGAGCTTGTCTTCGTTGGGCATCTCAGGCCATCCAATGAACTGCCGTCGGGACGTGTCCAGAAGCGAAACCCTCCGACATCGCACTAACCGAGGCCTTATCGATCTCTAAAAGGCACTCGCGCGAGCCGGGGTCAGAGCGTCGGGGTCAGAGCGAGGTAATACACACAACGGCGCCCCGGGGACGTGCATGTGACGTCTTCGGAGCGCCGAGCGTGTTTCTCCCTCTATTCCTGATCTGTTTCCGCCACCCCGAACCAGGTGTCAGCGGCCCGGCGCAGCCCCGCCTCGTCTGCCAACGGGTCGCCCGCCCAGGCCACATGGCCGTCGGGGCGTACTAGTACGGCGTCCGCGGGGATCTCCGGGACAGGCTTCACCGAGACCGTGTGCAGCCTGTTCTCCCGGCCGATCGCCACCCGCTCGGCGTCGCCGCTCCCGCTCAGGTTCAGCAGCAGTCCCCGCCCCTCGTGCAGCAACTCCGGTACGCGCACCGCGCCCGCCGGGCTCACCAGCCGCACGTGCGGCAGTCTGCGGCCCACCAGCGGTTCCGTCTCCGTGGGTACGTAGTCGACGTCCAAGCCCGCGGACAGTTCCAGCAGATGGCGATTGAAGTCGGGGTACCGGAGCATCTCGGTCACGAGGGCGCGCAGGGGCCGGACCCGGTGCGCCGGGTAGATGAGCGCCAGTTGGGCATCGGTCGCCTCGGCGGCGCGCAGGCCCTGCGGATGCCGTTCGCTGTGGTAGGTGTCCAGCAGGCCGTCGGTCGCCCACCCCTGTAGTTGTGCGGCCAACTTCCAGCCCAGGTTGGCGGCGTCCTCCAAGCACAGGTTCAGTCGGAGCCCGGCCAGTGGGTAGAAGGTGTGGGCGGCGTCTCCGACAAGGAAGACCCGGCCTTCCCGGTAGCGGTCCGCGACCCTGGTCGGTCCGCCGTACCGGCGCAGCCAGCGCACCGGCACGTCGGGGAACGCCGCGCCGTTGATCCGTTCGATCGCCGCCCGCAACTCCGCGGCGTCCGGGGGGACATCCTCGCCCGGCGCCTCGGTGTCGAACTCGGCGGTGATGATCCGGCTGACGTTCGGGCCCGTCGGCACGGCCGAGTAGATCCCGCCGCCCGGAGAGACCTTCGAGCCGCGGTGGGCCTCGGGCAGCGAGTCGTGCTCCACCTCCACGTCCGCCACCAGGCCGCAGTTGGACGCCCCGGTGCCCGGGAAGGGGATGCCGGCCAGCTCGCGCACCAGGCTCGATTCCCCGTCCGCGCCCACCAGATAGCTGCCGCGCAGCAGATACTCACCCTCGGGTCCACGCACCCGGACGTCCACCCCGTCCGCGTCCTGGGTGTACCCGATCAGCTCATGACCGCGCCGAAGCTCGGCGCCGCGCCGTACCGCCTGACGCTCCAACTGCCGTTCCACGTATTGCTGTCCGACTCGCATGGCCCTGTGCTCGCGGTCGTGGAGCGCGGCTTCGTCCAGCCAGATGAGCGAGAAGTGTGTGCCCTGTACGGGCGTGCTGTGCGGCAGCAGGTCGTTCAACAGGCCGCGCTGGTCCAGGAGTTCGACCGCCGAGAGGTTCAGCGCTTGCCCGGGTGAGTGTGCGCTCAGCTCGGGGAGCGGGTCGAGCAGGACGGTCTCTACGTTCCACAGGGCCAGTTCGTGCGCGAGCATGAGCCCGGCGGGCCCACAGCCCGCGATGATGAGGGGACCGGACATGCCTGGAGTCCTTCCTGCCCACGCCCTGGCACCGGCCGTCCGCGCGGCCCCGGCCCTTGCGTCAGGTCACTGGGAAGCGTTGAAACGAGAGGGATTCGAAACGAGAGGGACATGGCGCCCGCGGCAGCGCAGGGCACCGAACACCACTCGGCGCAGGCTAGGTACGTCGGCTAAATCTGTTCTAAACGGCCCGCCATGGCCAAGTAGCCACTCATACCCATCGATTGGCGATCACCGAGAAGCGCGCTCTCTACCTCATGCTTTAGCTGTGAGATAGGACACGATAAGGCCCGCCGTCGATCCTCGTCCGACGAGGCACCGCCCTAGGCGCACAGGCCCAGTTCGTACCTCCGGCACGGCGATCCGGAAGCGATGCGTTGACAGAAGTGTGCATCCGATACGAGAGGGAGCGCGGCACACCATGAAACAGACTCCGAACGTCATTCTGCAGGGCAGCGGACCGTCCATCCCGGACGAGGAGAGAGTCCGCTACCTGCCCGACACCACGGACACCTTCAAACTCTTCCTCGGCAACCGGTACGAGCACTACCGGTCGACCGACTCCCGCCACGCGCACGACTGCGGCCGAGACCTTCGCGTCTTCGAGTGGGTGCGCAGCACGTACGTCGCCGAGTAGCGACAGACCACCCGGGTTGTACGCCAGGACCGGCTCCCCCGGCGCCCTGATGGGCGCCGGGGCGACGGCAGTTCCGGCGACATGTCCGCCATCAGTACGACACCCTCGGCTTCGACCTGCCCCGTACGGGGAGGCCTTGCCGGGGTCAGGGCCGTACGGTCACAGCGCTCGGGTGAGGGCGGCGGCCATCTCGGTGCGGGCGCGGCGGGAGATCTCCGCGTCGGGGGCCACGTGGTCGAAGACGTGGAACGTGCCCGGGAAGTGGTGCAGTTCGACGGGTACGCCCGCGTCCAGCAGCCGCAGGGCGTACTGGTTGCCCTCGTCGCGCAGGGGGTCGTGCTCGGCGGTGACGATGTAGGCGGGCGGCAGGCCGGAGAGGTCCTCGGCGCGAGCGGGTGCCGCGTAGACCGACTCGGCGGTCGACTCGGTGCCCGCCGGGATGTAGAGGGGCCACATCTGGGCGACGGCAGCCGCGTCGAAGGCGGGTACGTCGGTGAAGGTGGCCGCCGAGCGGGTCCGCATACGGTCGTCCAGGGCGGGGCAGATGAGGAGTTGGAACGCGATGGCCGGGCCACCTCGGTCGCGGGCCAGCAGGCTCAGGGCGGCGGCGAGCCCACCGCCCGCGCTGCCGCCGACCACGGCGAGGCGGTCGGGGTCGACACCCAGCTCGGTGGCGTTCTTCACCGTCCAGCGCAGGACCTCGTAGCAGTCCTCCAGCCCGGCGGGGAAGGGGTGTTCGGGGGCCAGCCGGTAGTCGACGGAGATCACGACGAAGCCGGTCCGCCGGGCGAGGTCCAGGGCGCGCCGGTGTTCGCTGTCGACGCTGCCCATGACGAATCCGCCGCCGTGCATGTCCAGCAGAACGGGCGCGGGCGTGGGGGCGGTCGCCGGGCGGTACAGGCGGACGAGCGGGCCGCTGGTCGCCAAGTCGGTGATCTGGACGGTGTCATCGGCCGGGAGCGCCGCGACGACGGCTCGGGCCGCGGCGAGTGCGGTCTCACGGACGGCGATCGGGTCGGTGAAGTCCGTACGCGGCAAGTGGTCGGCGATCTCGACGAGTTCGGGGTCGAGCTTCATGGTGTGCCTCCAGGTATCGGTCAGTTCGACGGTCAGTAGCGGCAGATCAGGTGGCCGGTGGGTCAGGCCAGTGGTGGGTCAGGCCAGTGGTGGGTCAGGCCAGTGGTGGGTCAGGCCAGTGGTGGGTCAGGCCAGTGGTGGGTCAGGCCAGTGGTGGGTCAGGCGGTCGCCGCACCGCTCCGGTTGCGCACGAGCAGGCCGGTGGCGAGTGTCAGGACCAGGGCCGCCGCGGTCGTGACGGCGGTGGCGTGGGTGTACGTGGCGAACGAGACGCCGGGGGAACCAGGGGCGTTGCCCAGTGCGCGGGCGAACAGTCCGCCGATCAGGGCGACTCCCGCGGCGTTGGCGGTCTGGGTGGCGGTGAGCAGCACACCGCTGGCGGCTCCGGCGTCGGCCGGGTCCACGCCGGCCAGCACCGTGCCGATCAGTGGCGCGGCGACCAGCCCCTGCCCGGCTCCCACCAGGGTCAACACCGGCAGCAGCCACCCCACTTGGCTGCCCTCGGGAACGGTCAGTACGACCGCCAGCACCCCGGCGAGGCCGATGGCCATCAGGATCGTTCCGAGGCCCAGCGCGCCGAACCTCCGGCCCGCGAGGCTGGTCACCGCGAAGGCGATGCCCAGCGGGGCGAAGATCAGGCCGCTGCTCAACGGGCTCTGGCCGAGCCCGGATTGCAGGTGGTAGGCGAGCAGCAGGAAGAAGCCCGCGTTGCCCGCGTAGAAGGCGAGTACGGTCAACAGGCCGCGAGTGAGGGGCCGTTGAGTGAGAAGCCGCATCGGGATCAGCGGATTGCCCTGGCGTCGCTCGACCCGTACGAACACCGTCAGCAGGACCACTGCGGCGGCGAGACCGGCAACGACGGTCGGCCAGCCCTGGTCCAGTACCGGCGGAAGGAGCAGGGCGACGAGGGCAAGTGCCAGCAGCCCGGCGCCGGGAAGGTCGAGCCGGGCTCGCGCACCCCGGCTCTCCGGGACCGTACGCGAGGCGACCACCAGTGCCACCGCCCCGATCGGGACGTTCACCACGAAGGCCGAACGCCAGCCCAGATCAAGGGGGTTCCAGGACAGCAGCGCGCCGCCGACGATCTGCCCGGCGATGGAGGCCACCCCGATGGTCGCGCCGTAGAGTCCGAGCGCGGTCGCGCGCGCCGGGCCGGTGAAGGCGTGCTGGACGATCGACAGCACCTGCGGCAGCATGACCGCCGCGGCCAGCCCCTGCGCCACCCGCGTGGCGATCAGTACGCTCGCGGACGGCGCCGCCGCGCACGCCACCGAGGCGAGTACGAACAGGACGACACCCATCAGGAACATCCGGCGGCGGCCGTAGCGGTCACCGAGGCGTCCGCCGGTCACCAGCCCGATCGCGTACGCGAGGGTGTACCCGGCGGACACGAACTGCACTTCGCCGAACGAGGCGTGGAGATCCTGCTGGATCGACGGCACCGAGACGGTGACGACGCTGGCGTCCAACAGGCCCATGAACGTGGCGAGAAGCACCGCGGCGAGGGCGACCCAGCGTCGCGTCGAGGAGGCGTCGGCCGTGGTCGAGAAGGCGCCGACCGGGCGGGAAGGTTGTGTGGTCACTGCGGTCATGTGTCTATTCGGCCATCGATGCCGGGGACGCGTCCAAGTCCGGGATCTTCGCCTGTGATAATCCACAGTGATCACGGACGCTGGAGGACGACATGGAACTGCGCCATCTCCGCTACTTCGTCGCGGTCGCCGAGGAGTTGCACTACGGACGTGCGGCGCAGCGGCTCTACGTGGCCCAACCGGGGCTCAGTCAGCAGATCATGGCGTTCGAGAAGGAGTTGGGCACCGCGCTGTTCACGCGCAACCGACGTGGCGTGACGCTGACCGATGCCGGGGCGGCGCTGCTGCCCGCCGCCCGGGACATCCTCGCCCGCGCCGAGGCCGCCGTGGAGATGACCCGACGCTACGGCGCGGGGGAGGCAGGGCAGTTGGCGATCAGCCTGACCCGTTCCGCGCCGCGCAGCATCGTCACCGAACTCCTGGACCCCTTCCGCGCCGCCCACCCGGCCATAGAGGTGCGGGTGACCAGTGGCTTCACCGCACATGACGAGCAGCGGCTGCGGGAGCGTTCGATCGACGCGGCGCTGGTGCGGATGCTGGACGACCCGCGCGATGACCTGGCCGATCGTACGGTCGGCGAGGAGGCGATCGTGGCGGCCGTCCCCAGCGCCGACCCGCTGGCACGCAAGCGCCGCGTGCGCCGGGCCGATGTGACCGACCGCCCCCTGGTGTGGTGGCCACGCGAGCATGGTCCGCGCATGTGGGACCGCATGCTCGACGAGGTGTTCGGGGAAGGTGTCCGGCCGCCCGTCGCCCACTGGGAGCCGGAGGAGGAGCACATGCTCCACGCGGTCGCGCAGGGGCACGGCATCACCTTCGTCACCGAGGGCAAGGCCGCCGCGCTCCACGTCCCCGGCATCGCGATCAGACGCTTCGCCGATCCCGTCCCGACGGTGCCGATCACCTTGGCCTGGTCCCGGGACAACCCCAATCCCGCACTGCACCGCTTCCTGGACCACACCGCCGAGGACGGGATCTGACGCATCATCAACTTCTCAGTGCACCAAGTCACCGTCGCGGTACGGCTGTTCGGCCGGGGGTTCGGTGGCGTGGTGCCCCTGTTCGCGGCGCGGGCGCAGCGGCCACCAGATGCCTCGGCCGAGGAGTGCGGCGAGGGCCGGTACCAGCAGCAGGGAGAGGACGAACGCGGAGAGCAGGATGCCGAGCGCGGTCGCGAAGCCGATCTGCTGGGTCGAGGGGTCCGCGTTGACGCCGAGGCTGCCGAAGGAGGCGGCGAGGACGATGCCCGCCGTCATGATGGCCGGGGCGGTGTGGCGTACGGCGCGGGCGACGGCGGCGCGGGCCGGGCCGGGGTGTGCCATCTCCTCGCGGATGCGGTCGCTGATCAGGATGTTGTAGTCCGTGCCGAGGGCGACGACGAAGAGGAACAGCACCAGGGGCAGAACGAAGTTGACGCCGGGCTTGTCGAGGAGGTGCTGGAAGAAGAGCGTGGAGGCGCCGAGGGTGGCGGCGAAGCCGAGGCTGACGGCGATCATCAGGACGGCCGGGGCGAGGAGGCTGCGCAGCAGCGCGAGCAGGATGAGCGCGATCAGCACGGCCGCGACGGGGAACACGATGGCCAGGTCGTGGTCGACGGCGGTGGAGACGTCCGCGAAGATCGCCGCCGTGCCGCCGACATGGGCTTCGGTGCCCGTGGGGGTGTGGCGGGCGACGGCGTCACGGAGGGGTCCGGCCACCAGGTGGCGGGCCTGCGCGCTCTGGGAGTCCGCGGTGAGGTAGAGGTCGATGCGGGCGGCGGTGCGGTCGTCGTCGAGCACGGTCGTGCCGACCTTCCCGACGCCCTTGACCTCGGCGAGCGCCGTGGGCAGGGCGGCCAGTCGCCCGGTGGTGAGGGGGCGGTGGTCGGTGGCCTGGACGTAGACGGTGGCCGGGTCGGACACCCCGGCGGGCAGGGCGCGGGTGATCTCGGCGGCGGTGGTGGCGGCGGCCGTCTTGTGGGCCCCGCCGCCCTGGCCGAAGTCCATCCGGATGCCGGTCAGTCCGGCGGTCAGCGCGCCGAGCAGGGCGAGGCTCGCCACGATGACGGCCAGCGGGCGGCGGGCGACGAGGTCGCCCACGCGTGCGGACATGCCGGGGCGCGGCTCATGCGCGAGGGCGCGGGAGGGCCAGAACATCTTGCGTCCGGTGACGGCGAGGAGCGCGGGCGTCAGGGTCAGGTTGGCCACCAGCATCACGAGGACCGACACGGCGACGGCGGGGCCGAGCACCCGGAACTGGCCGAAGGTCGCGATGCCGAGGGTGGCGAAGGCGGCGACGATCGTCAGGGCGGCCGAGGTGATCGCGATGCCGACCCGAGCGCTGACCTCGCCGGACACCGTACGGGCCGACAGGTCGGGGCGTGCCCTCAACTGTTCACGGAAGCGGAAGAGAAGGAAGAGGAAGTAGTCGACACCGATACCGATCAATACGACGTTGATGATGCTCGGTGTGCCGGGGTCGAGCTTGATTCCGGTGAGCATCGCGACCCCGACGACGGCTCCCGACGCCGCGCCGCCGACCAGGGCGACCGCGAGGAGCGGCACGAAGGCCGCGAGCACACTGCGGAACACCAGGACGTTGATCAATACGATCAACCCGACCATGAGGATCCCGACGACGATCGTGGTCGTCTTCTCGGCGTCAACCGTGTCAACCATGTCGGCCAGGCCGCCGGTGAACCCGGTACGCAGGTCCTCCTCGGCGAACGCCTGTCGCGTGTCGTCGCGGACGGTTCGGTAGAGGTTCTGGAGGCCGGGGTCCGTGACGTTGCCGGTCAACTGGACGGACAGCAGCTCGAAGCCGCGGTCGGGCGCGACCATGGCGGGGCTGAACCGCGGCGTCTGGGAGTAGTCCTTGGCCAGGAAGGCGGGCCCGCCCTCGTCGGACTTCGGCATCGTCACGTGCCGCCGGCCCAGCTTCTCGGCGACGGCGCCGATCGTGCGCTCGTCGGCTCCGGTGAGGGGCTTGCCGTCGGTGCGGGCGACGAGGACGGTCACCGCGTTGGCGTCGGGATCGACCCCGAAGCGTTCCTCGGCGATCTTCAGCGCGGCGGCGGAGTCGTAGGTCGAGGGCAGGAAGTCCCCGGCCTGGCTCTGGGTGACGCGGAACAGCAGCGCCTGGCCGAGGCCGCTGAGGAAGATGCCCACCACCGCCCACAGGGCGATGACCTTCCAGGGGTTCCGGGTGGAGAACCCGGTCAGGGCGCGGATCACGTTGTCCTCCGGCAGTGAGTGGAGTGCCGCGATTGCGGCCATGTCCAGCTCATCAGCGGGTCGCGCGGGAATCGTCCGAGCGACGGACGAGAAACGGCGTGGGAGCGGGGTCCGGGCCGCGGCGCCGTCCAGGACCCTGGTCCCAGATGGGGTCGGCTCCTGGTCCTGGGGGCGGAGGCGGGTGAACCCGATGGAAGACTGGTGTCCGAAAGGCGACGTTCACCCGTCATGGCATTACCCGTCATGGCATTGACCACGGCATTGACCATCACAGCATTCCGGTGCCGTCACCGGCACCGTTCGAGGAGGACCGTCATGCCGACACAGGGCCCTGGCCCCGGGGCGCCCGAGGGCCGACCCGGCGGTGACGCGCTGCCGTGGACGCGCAACGACGCGCTGGTCGCGGTCGGGGCGGCGGCCGTGGACCTGATCGGCTTCGGCCTCGGCGCCAACGCCGTCCTCGGGCATGTCCCCGCCATCGGGTGCGTCCCCCCGCTCCTGGCCGCTCTGCCCCTGCTCTTCCGGCGCCGGGCCCCGGTGCCGGTGCTCGGGGTCGTCCTGCTGCTCGGGCTGGTGCAGAACCTGTGCGTGCCCATGCCGCAGCACTTCAACGCCACGCTCACGGTGGCGCTCTACACGGTCGTACGGTCGCGGGGCCCTCGCGTGACGGTGGGGGCATCGGTCGCCGCGCTCGTGGTGCCGCTGGTGGCGCTGGACTCATGGCCCGTGCCCTCGCCGATCGACGTCGTGGGCAATGTGTCCGCGGTCGCGCTGGTGACGGGGACCGCGCTGCTGGTGAACCGCTGGCAGCGGGACAACGACGCCAAACGGCAGTTGCTCGCCGACCGGGCGGTGGCCGCCGAACGGCGGCGTATCGCACGGGAGTTGCACGACATCGTGGCGCACCACATCACCACCATGCAGCTCATGGCCGGAGGCGCGCGGGCCAACCTGACGGCGGCCCCCGACCAGGCCAGGGACGCGCTGGTGACGCTGGAGGGGTCCGGCCGCATGGCCCTGCGCGAGATGCGTCAACTGCTGGACGTCCTACGGGCCGGGGACGAGGCGGAGGAGGAGCCGACCGCCCCGCAGCCGGGCATCGCGGACCTGGAACGCCTCGTCGGCGAGTCCTGCCGCTCCGGCGTACCCACGGAGTTCGAAGTGCGGGGCGAGCCGCGTACGGTGCCGTCGAGCATCGGACTGACCGTGTTCCGGGTGGTGCAGGAAGCGCTGACGAACGCGCGCAAGTACGCGGCCGGGGCGCGGGCGGTCGTACGGCTGACGTACGGCCCCGTCGACGTGACGGTGGAGGTGGCGGACGAGGGGCCGGGCGAGGGCTTCACCGGTGGCTCGGGATACGGTCTGGTCGGGATGCGGGAACGGGTCGTCCTGCACGGGGGAACGGTGGAGGCGGGTCCGTCGGACGAGGGCGGGTTCCGGGTGCGGGCCCGACTGCCGTTGCCGGTGAGCGAGGGGGCGCTGCGATGACGGGGGCACTGCGATGACGGACACGACGACGGGTACGGCGAGTGCGGGACCGATCCGGGTCCTGATCGCGGACGACCAGCCGCTGGTACGCCGCGGACTGGCGCTGATCCTCACGCCCGACCCCGCCTTCGAGGTGGTCGGCGAGGCGGAGAACGGCGCAGAGGCTGTCGAGTCGGCGCACCGGCTGCGGCCCGACGTGGTCGTGATGGACATCCGTATGCCCGTACTGGACGGGGTCGCCGCGACCGACCGTCTCACGCGTGAGCTGCCGGGCTGCCGGGTCCTGGCGTTGAGCACGTTCGACATGGACGAGTACGTGGTGGCGGCGCTGCGCGCGGGCGCCTGCGGGTTCCTGCCCAAGGACATCTCCCCGGAGGAGTTGGTCGCGGCCGTGCGGGTGGTGCACACCGGGGAGGCCGCCGTCGCGCCCCGGCTGCTGACCCGGCTGATCTCCACGTACGTCAGGGCCCCGCAGCGCCCCGCACCGCCCTCCGCGACCCCCGACCAGCTCACGCCGCGCGAGGTCGAGGTGTGGCGGCTGATGGCCACGGGGCTGGACAACGCGGAGATCGCGGACGCGCTGGACATCAGCGTCTCGACGGTGAAGAACCACATCACCGCCGTCTTCGGGAAGCTGGGGGTCCGCGACCGGGCGCAGGCGGTGATCGCCGCGTACGAGACGGGGCTGGTCGAGGCGGGACGGCGCGAGAGCTGACCGCCGTCGGTACGGTCGGCGGTCCGCACACGTCGGGGGGAATCACCTCGGCCCCGGGAACACCCCGACGGCCCCCGGCGTTGATCTCGTCGGTAGAACGGAGGCCGTATCAGTGCACGGTGAGTACAAGGTCCCGGGCGGCAAGCTCGTCGTCGTGGACGCGGAGGTCGAGGACGGCGCGCTGCGCCACGTACGCGTGGCGGGCGACTTCTTCCTGGAGCCGGACGAGGCGCTCGACGCCGTGAACCGCGCGCTGGAGGGCGCCCCGGCGGACACCGACGCGGCAGGTCTCGCCGCCCGGATCGACGCGGCGCTGCCCGAGGGCACGGTGATGTACGGGCTGACCTCGGAGGGCATCGGCATCGCGGTGCGCCGGGCCCTGGCGCACGCCACCGACTGGACGGACTACGACTGGCAGTTGATCCACGAGGGCCCCCAGTCACCGGCGTTGCACATGGCGCTGGACGAGGTGCTGACGGCCGAGGTCGCGGCCGGGCGGCGCCCGCCGACGCTGCGCGTGTGGGAGTGGGGCGCCCCGGCGGTGATCATCGGCAGCTTCCAGTCGCTGCGCAACGAGGTGGATCCGCAGGGCGCGGCGCGCCACGGCATCGAGGTCGTGCGCCGGATCTCCGGGGGCGGCGCCATGTTCGTGGAGCCGGGCAACACGATCACGTACTCGCTGTCCGTGCCCGAGGCGCTCGTGCACGGCCTGTCCTTCCAGGACAGTTACGCCTATCTCGACGACTGGGTGCTGGGCGCGCTGGGCGACATGGGGATCAAGGCCTGGTACCAGCCGCTGAACGACATCGCCACGGACCAGGGCAAGATCGCGGGCGCGGCCCAGAAGCGCGTCGTGGGGCCGGGCGGCGGGCCCGGCGCGGTGCTGCACCACGTGACCATGTCGTACGACATCGACGCGGACAAGATGCTCGAAGTCCTGCGCATCGGGCGGGAGAAGCTGTCCGACAAGGGCACCAAGAGCGCGAAGAAGCGGGTGGATCCGCTGCGTCGGCAGACCGGGTTGGCGCGCGAGGCCGTCATCGGCCGGATGATCGAGTCGTTCCGCGGCCGGTACGGCCTCGCACACGGCAAGGTGACGGACGTGGAGCTGGCCCGCGCACAGGAGTTGGCGCGGACGAAGTTCGGTTCGGCCGAGTGGACGGCCCGCGTGCCCTGATCACGGCCGCCGCCGGGTGACGCCCGGCGGCGCGTGGTGAAACAGGGCCGGATGCCGGGAAGTCGGGCCGAGTGTCGGGGAGTTGGGCAGAGGAACTGGCGTACGATGCGCAGTGCGGGCTTCCACCGCGCCATCCCCCATCGAGAAGTGCGCCGTGCGTTCTCTTCCTCTGCCACTCGCCGTGACCGTGCGTGTCCTGCCGGTTGTCGTCCTCGCTGTCTCGGGCTGGGCCCTGTCCTCGGAGTCGTCCGACCCGGCCCCGGCACCTCCCACCGCGGGCGCGTCCGGGCAGCAGCCCCAGAACGCCCCGGCCGCCCCCGATCCGACGGCATCGGCCTCGGCCGGCGCCAAGACGTACAGCGTCGCCCCGGCCCCGTGCTCCGGGCTGTCCGCGAAGACGATCTCCTCCCTGGTCCCCGGCGCCAAGTCGGCCGGGAAGGAGATCCCTTCGACGGACAAGTCGGTGCGCCGCACCTGCTCCTGGCACGCGCTCAAGGGCTACGACTACCGCTGGCTCGACGTCTCCTTCGAGGTCATGGACTCGGACGCACAGGCGCAGCGGTCCTACGCGGAGCGCACCGCCAGGAAGAGCGGCGGAGGGGCCGTGCCCGGTCTCGGCGACACGGCCTACTCCGTCGTGGATCTCACCTCGGAGGACAAGCAGGAGACCCGCGAGGGGACGGTGGTGGCGCGCGCCTCCAACGCGCTCGTGGTCGTCACCTACAACGGCAGCGACTTCGAGACGAAGAAGGCGCCCGGTACGGACGAGATCAACAAGGGGGCCATCAAGGCCGCGAAGGACGCGGTGGCCGCGCTCGGGGGCGGCGAGAAGAGCTGACCGCCCCCGCGCCCCGTCAGACCGTGATCCGCTCCCGGCCGCGCGGCAGCATCAGCACCAGATAGAGCACCATCGACGTGCCCAGCCCCACTGCCCAGCCGTAGTCCGCAAGGGACTTGAGGGCGGGGACGGGGCGGCCGTCGACCAGCGGATGGAAGTCCGCTCCCCCGACGGCGAGCACGCCGCCCACCACGAACGCCGCGACGGCGCGCCAGTTCCAGCCGCCGTCGTACCAGTAACGGCCGCCCGCGCGGTACAGGTCGGCGAGGTCGAGGCGGGTGCGGCGCAGGACCCAGTAGTCGGCGATGAGGATGCCCGCGACCGTGCCGAGCAGGCCGCCCACCAGGCCGAGCCAGGTGAAGATGTAGCCCTGCGGGTCGGAGTAGAGCTTCCACGGGCAGATGAGCACGGCCAGGACGGAGGTGATCAGGGCTCCGGTGCGGAAACTGACCTTCCTGGGCGCGACGTTGGAGAAGTCGAAGGCGGGCGAGACGAGGTTGGCCGCGATGTTGACGGACAGGGTCGCCACCAGGACGGTGACCAGGGCGTAGAGCAGGCCGACCGTGTTGTCCGTCTTGGCGGCGAGTTGCACCGGATCCCACACCGGCTCGCCGTACACGGCCTGGGAGCCGGAGGTGACCAGCACCGACAGGAACGCGAACAAGGTCATGGTGGTCGGCAGGCCGAGGGCCTGGCCCCAGGTCTGGGCGCGCTGGCTTCTGCCGTAGCGGGTGAAGTCCGGGATGTTCAGCGCCAGGGTGGACCAGAAGCCGATCATGCCCATGAGGGAGGGCGCGAACAGCTTCCAGAAGTCGGCACCCCAGCCCAGCCTGGAGGGCTGGTCGAAGAGCGGGCCGAGGCCACCGGCCTTGTCGCTCATCCACCACAGCATCACGAAGGCGCCGACGAGCACGAAGGGCGCCGCCCAGTTCTCGAAGCGGCGGATGGTCTCCATGCCCCGGTAGATGATGGCGACCTGGATCGCCCAGAAGATCGCGAAGGACAGCCACATGGTCCAGGCGTGGCCGCCGACCTTCGAGGCGTTCGCCCAGTCGTCGCCGATGAGCTTCCCGGCGAGGAAGTAGATCGCCTCACCGCCGATCCAGGTCTGGATGCCGAACCAGCCGCAGGCCACCAACGCCCGTACGACAGCGGGGAGGTTGGCGCCGCGCACGCCGAAGGAGGCGCGGACGAAGACGGGGAAGGGGATGCCGTACTTGGGTCCCGCGTGCCCGGTGAGCAGCATCGGCACCAGCACGATCAGATTGGCCAGGGCGATGACGAGCACCGCCTGCTTCCAGTCCATGCCGACGGCGATGAGACCGGAGGCCAGGGTCCAGGAAGCCGTGTTGTGGGCCATGCCGACCCACAGCGCGGAGAAGTTGTAGGTGGTCCAGGTGCGCTTTTGCGCGGGGACGGGGAGCAGGTCCTCGTTGGCGTACGGGCCGGTCGGCGCGGCGGAGTCCGGGGCGATCTCCACGCGACCGTCGGGGAGGGTGACCTGTGCGGACGGCGATGGAGCCGTGGGAGCGGTGTCGGTCATGGGCAGGCCAATCAGAAGGCGGGGTCGGGAATGGCCGTGCGGGTGGGGCCGATGGCCGGGTGCGCGGGAAGCGCCCTGGGGACTCTCGCAAGGGCCCCCGGTCCCCTTCCCGGGGGAGCGGGAAGGGGACGAATGAGTGAGCGACGGGGCCTGAAGTCCCCTGTGCGTACTAGCCGTTGACTGCGGGGATGACCTGCGTCCCGTAGGCGTCGATGACGGCTTCCTGCGCGTCGTGCATGTCGTAGAGGGCGAACTGGTCCACGCCCAGCGCACGCAGTGCGGTCAGCTTCTCGATGTGCCGCTCGACGGGGCCGATGAGGCAGAACCGGTCGACGATCTCGTCGGGCACGAACGCGGTGTCGGGGTTGCCGCTGCGCCCGTGATGGGCGTAGTCGTAGCCCTCACGGGCCTTGATGTAGTCGGTGAGTTCCTCGGGGACGGCCGCGGAGTGCGCCCCGTACTTGGAGACCAGGTCGGCGACGTGGTTGCCGACCATACCGCCGAACCAGCGGCACTGCTCGCGCGCGTGGGCGAGCGCCTCGGGCGAGTCGTCCTCGGTGACATAGGCCGGGGCGGCGACGCAGATCCTCACCTCGTCCGGGTCGCGCCCGGCGGCCACGGCCGCCTCCTTGACGGCCTTGACCATGTACTCGGTCAGATACAGGTCGGCGAGTTGGAGGATGAAGCCGTCGGCCTCCTCACCGGTCATCTTCAGGGCCTTGGGGCCGTACGCGGCCATCCAGACGGGGAGTTCGGCGCCCGGCTTGACCCAGGGGAACCTGACGACCGTACCGCCGAGGTCGGCCTCCTGGCCGCTGCCGAGCGCCCGGATGACCTTCATGGCCTCACTGATCCGGGCCAGGGTGTTGGGCTTGCGTCCGGCCACACGCATCGCCGAGTCGCCGCGGCCGATGCCGCACACCGTGCGGTTGCCGAACATGTCGTTGAGCGTGGCGAACGTGGAGGCCGTGACCTCCCAGGTACGGGTGCCCGGGTTCGTCACCATCGGGCCGATCGTCAACCGCTCGGTGTGGGCGAGGATCTGACTGTAGATCACGAAGGGTTCCTGCCACAGCACACTGGAGTCGAAGGTCCAGCCGTAGCGGAAGCCGTTGCGCTCGGCGCGCTGCATCAGGTCGATGACCCGCGAGGCGGGCGGGTCGGTCTGGAGGACGAGTCCGAAGTCCATGGGCACCGCTCCTAGTTGAGGTACTGGCAGGTGGAACGGGGGGTGTAGACACCGTGGCCCGCGCGTCCGGTGTACTCCCGCTCGGTGATGACGGGCTCGCCGCGCGAGAGGACCGTCTCGACCCGGCCCGTCGTGCGCTTGCCCTCGTACGCCGAGTAGTCGACGTTCATGTGGTGGGTGTCGGCGGACATGACCTGCTCGGCGTGCGGGTCGTAGATGACGACGTCGGCGTCCGCGCCGGGGGCGATGGTGCCCTTCTTCGGGTACATGCCGAACATCCGGGCCGGGGTGGCGCAGGCGATCTCGATCCAGCGGCGGCGCGAGATGTGTCCGTCGACCACGGCCTGGTGGAGCAGGTCCATCCGGTTCTCCACGCCCGGCATCCCGTTGGGGATCTTCGAGAAGTCGCCCCGGCCCAGCTCCTTCTGGCCCGAGAAGCAGAAGGGGCAGTGGTCGGTGGAGACCACCTGGAGGTCGTTGGTGCGCAGCCCCTTCCACAGCGCGGCCTGGTGCTCCTTGGGCCGCAGCGGGGTCGAGCACACGTACTTGGCGCCCTCGAAGTCCGGCTCGGCGAGGTTGTCGGTGGACAGGAAGAGGTACTGGGGGCAGGTCTCGCCGAAGACGCTGAGCCCCTCGTCGCGGGCCCTGGCCAGCTCCGCGAGCGCCTCCTGCGCCGAGACGTGCACCACGTACAGCGGGGCCCCGGCGACCTGGGCGAGCTTGATGGCGCGGTGGGTGGCCTCGGCCTCCAGCAGGGCGTTGCGGACCTCGCCGTGGTAGCGCGGGTCCCGCTCGCCGCGTGCCAGCGCCTGCTCGACGAGGACGTCGATCGCGATGCCGTTCTCGGCGTGCATCATGATCAGGCCGCCGTTCTCGGCGGAGCGCTGCATGGCGCGCAGGATCTGGCCGTCGTCGCTGTAGAAGACCCCGGGGTAGGCCATGAACTGCTTGAAGGAGGTGACGCCCTCCTCGATCAGCAGGTCCATCTCCTTGAGGGTCTCCGGGTTCACATCGGAGACGATCATGTGGAAGGCGTAGTCGATCGCGCAGTTGCCCTCCGCCTTGTCGTGCCAGGTGTCCAGGCCCTCACGCAGGGTGCGGCCCACGCTCTGCACGGCGAAGTCGACGATCGTGGTCGTCCCGCCCCAGGCGGCGGCCCGGGTGCCGGTCTCGAAGGTGTCGGCGGCGAAGGTGCCGCCGAACGGCATCTCCATATGGGTGTGGGCGTCGACACCGCCCGGGATCACATACTTGCCCGTGGCGTCGATGGTCCGCTCGGCCGTGAAGGCCTCGGCGGCCGGTGTGCCGGAGGCGGCGAGGGCGGCGATGCGGCCGTCCTCGATCAGGACGTCGGCGTGGATCTCGTCGGACGCGGTGATGACGAGGCCACCGCGGATGAGGGTACGGCTGCTCATGCTCCCTTGTGCTCCCTTGCCTGCGTGGACGCTCCGCTGGGGTGCGGTCGGACGGTGCGGGGGCGGCTGCCGCGCCCGTGGCGGGGACGCGGCAGCCGGTCCGTTACGGCGCGGTCAGGGGCGTGTACGCGCCCGGCGCGCGGTCGCGGTAGAACTGCCACCGGTCGCGCACCTCGCGCAGCTTCGCCAAGTCCAGGTCGCGGACGAGGAGTTCGCTCTCCTTGTCGCTGGCCACCTCGCCGACGAACTGCGCTTCCGGGTCCACGAAGTACGAGGTGCCGTAGAAGTCGTTGTCGCCGAGTTCCTCGACGCCCACGCGGTTGATCGCGCCGACGAAGTACTCGTTGGCCACGGCCGCGGCCGGCTGCTCCAACTGCCAGAGATAGCCGGACAGTCCGCGCGAGGTGGCCGACGGGTTGAAGACGATCTCCGCGCCCGCGAGACCGAGGGCACGCCAGCCCTCGGGGAAGTGGCGGTCGTAGCAGATGTAGACGCCGATCCGCCCGGCCTTGGTGTCGAAGACGGGCCAGCCGCTGTTGCCGGGCCGGAAGTAGAACTTCTCCCAGAATCCCTTGACTTGGGGGATGTGGGTCTTGCGGTACTTGCCGAGGTAGGAGCCGTCCGCGTCGATCACCGCGGCGGTGTTGTAGAGGACGCCGGGCTGCTCCTCCTCGTACATGGGCAGCACGAGCACGATGCCGTGCTCCTTCGCCAGCGCCTGGAAGCGCTTGACGACGGGGCCGTCCGGGATCTGCTCGGCGTACTCGTAGAACGCCGGGTCCTGGACCTGGCAGAAGTACGGCCCGTAGAACAGCTCCTGGAAGCACAGGACATGAGCGCCTTGGGCCGCCGCGTCGCGGACCGCCTGCTCGTGGACCTGGATCATCGATTCCTTGTCGCCGGTCCAGGCAGTCTGGAAGACGGCGGCACGAACCACTCTGCTCATCGGGACCTCCGGTAGCTCGGTGTGCCGTGAGCTTAGGAAGTCCGCCTGCCCGCTTTGAGGTGCACCGTGTCACGTCTGCGGGGCCCCGGCGTTCCACGGTGTCACCCTTGCTGGGCGTCGTGGGCGAGGAGTGCGATATGGACGGAGGCGGCCTGCTCGAAGTCGTCGAGGTCGACGCCGAGACGGGTCCGGATGGCCTCCAGACGGCGGTAGAGGGCAGGTCTGCTGACGTGATGGAGCTGCGCGGTACGGGACTTGTTGCGGCCGGTGGCCAGGTAGGTCCGCAGCACGGCCAGCAGGTCCGGCTCCGCGTCGGATCCGCACAGCAGTCCGTCCAACTCCCTTTCGGCGAAGGCCTGGACATGCGGGTCGTCGCGCAACAGCCGGATCAGACCGCGCAGATGGACGTCCCTGAGGCGTACGACGACGGGCAGGTCCGGGGTGGCGCCGTGCTCGGCGACGGCGTCGGCCACATGGCGCGCCTCGCGCAGCCCGGCGGGGACGTCCTCCCAGACGGTGCGCGCGTCGGCGGCGGCGACCACCGGCGTGCCGGTCGCCGACTCCTTCCGCAGCCGGGTGGCGAAGTGCGCGGCGAGCGCCTCGGCGTCCTGATCACGGGCGAGGCTGAGCAGCAACGCCGTAGCCCTGTCGGCCAGTTGGGCCACCAGTCCGGGCAGTCCGAGCAGGCGCAGGACACGGTCGAGGACGACCGGGTCGCCGTCGCGTACGACGAGGGGGACGAAGGTACGGCGGTTCACGGGAAGCCCGGCCGCGCGGACCCGCGGCAGCAGTTGACGGGCCGGGACGACCCCGGTGACGAGATCGGTCAGCAGGCTCTGCGCGGACTGCTCCTCCCAGGAGTGCACCGCGCCGCCGAGCATCCGGTGCAACACGAGGGCCTCGGCGGCGCGTTCGGCCAGCAGCCGTCCGACGGGGCTGTCGCCGCGGTAGCCGCACAGCACGATCCGGCCCCAGTGCTCGCCGCGTCCGCCCAGTTCGGCACGGACCCAGCCGTCGCCCTCGCCGCCGCCCGCCTGCCGGGCGATGCGCTCCCAGTCGCGCAGCACGTCGTCGACCGCGGGCCGCTCCCCCGCCGTGGCGAGCACGCGGTGGGCCAGGTTGGTGAGGATCACGGGACAGCCGGCGTGCACGGCGATCTCGTCGAGCAGCCGCTGGAGCGGGGCGCCCGCGGTGATGATCCCGGTCAGCGCGGTGCGTACGGACTCCGACAGGCTCACGGTCGCGAACTTCCGCCGTACGAGCCGGGACTGGACCTCCTCGGTCAGCTCGGCGAAGGGGAAGGGCCGGTGCAGGACCACCATCGGCAGCCCGCAGCGCTCGGCGGCCCGGCGCATCACGTCGGGGGGCGCGGGGAAGGCGCGGCCGAGCCCGAGGACGACGGCCGCGGCCTCCGCGCGGTGCAGGGAGCGGATGTACTCGGCCTGCTTGTCCTCGTCGCCCGCGAGCAGCACCCCGGTGGTGAGGACCATCTCACCACCGCTGAGCATCACACCGACATCGGCGGCCTCGGCGACATGCACCCAGCGCACGGGCCGGTCGAGGTGCCCCGCCCCGGCCACCACCTCGGGCTCTCCGGCGAGCACCCGCTCCAGGGTGAGGACCTGGCGTATCGACAGGGCGGGTTCCCAGGCGGTGGTCATGGCTACGTTCCCTCTGCTCGGGTCAGACAGGCCCTAGGACACCTCGGGTCGGAACTGTTCGCTGCTTGGACGCTCGTACGGCTACTGGACGCTTCTGAGGGCGCGTTCGAGGATCGCGGCGCCCTCCTCGGCCTCCGCGACGGTGAGTGTGAGCGGCGGGGCGATGCGCAGCGCGCTGGTGTCGTGCCCGCCGCCCTTGCCGATCAGCAGCCCGCCCGCGCGGGCGGCCTCGATCACGGCGGACGCCGCCTGCGGATGGGCCTGGTCGGTGCCGGGACGCACCAGTTCGATGCCGATCATCAGGCCGCGCCCGCGTACCTCGCGTACGACCGGGAGTTGGGCGGCGACGGCGCGCAGCCGTTCGATGAGCAGTCCGCCGACGCGGCGGGCGTTGCCCTGAAGGTCGTGTTCGAGGAGGTAGGTGAGGTTGGCGAGGCCCGCCGCCATCGTGATCTGGGTGCCGCCGAAGGTCGAGATGCTGTTGGCGTCCAGGCAGTTCATGATGTCGGCGCGGGCGACGACACCGCCGATGGACATGCCGTTGCCGATGCCCTTGGCGAAGGTGAGGATGTCGGGCGGGCCCGAGGCGCCGTGTGCCTGCCAGCCCCAGAAGTGGTCGCCGGTGCGGCCCCAGCCGGTCTGCACCTCGTCCGAGATCCACAGGATGCCGCGGTCCTGGAGGACGTCGTGGAAGGCCGCGTACAGCCCGTCGGGCGGTGAGGTGAAGCCGCCGACGCCCTGGATGGGCTCGGCGATCAGCGCGGCGGGCGGGCGGACGTGCCCGAGCAGGTCGGTCAGGTCCTCGACGCAGGACGAGATGAACTCGGCGTCGTCGAGGTGCGCGAACGGGCCCCGGGTGCGGACGCCGCCGTGGACGTACAGGGTCTGTAGCGGGGACAGGGAGGTCGGGGACCAACTGCGGTTGCCGGTGATACCGACGGCGCTGAAGGAGCGGCCGTGGTAGCTGTTGCGCATCGCCAGGATCTGGTTGCTGCGCCGGTACGTCGTCGCCAGCAGCAGCGCGGTGTCGTTGGCCTCGGTGCCGGAGGTCGTGAAGAAGACACGGGCGTCCGGGATGTTGCTCAACCGGGCGATGCGCTCGGCGAGTTCGACCATGGTCCGGTTGAGATAGAGGGTCGAGGTGTGCAGGATCCGTCCGGCCTGCTCGGACACGGCCTTGGTGACCTCGGGCAGGGCGTGCGCGGTCATCGTGGTGAGGATGCCGCCGAAGAAGTCCAGGTACTTGTTGCCGTCGGCGTCCCAGACATGGCGGCCCTCGCCATGGGTGATCTCGATGGGGTTCTCGTAGTACAGGGCGAGCCAGTCGGGCAGGACGGCCCGGTGGCGGGCGTACAGATCGCTCACGGCTTCACCAGTCCTTCGTACGCGTCGGGGCGGCGGTCGCGGTAGAACGCCCACTGCTGCCGCACTTCTTCGATGAGGTCGAAGTCGAGGTCGCGGACGAGGAGTTGCTCCTTCTCGTCGGCCGCCGGCTCCCCCACGAACTGCCCGCGGGGGTCGACGAAGTAGCTCGTGCCGTAGAAGTCGTCGTCGCCGTACTCCTCCCGGCCCACGCGGTTGATCGCGGCGATGAAGTACTCGTTGGCGACGGCCGCCGCGGGCTGCTCCAGTTGCCAGAGGTGGGCGGACAGACCGCGTGAGGTGGCCGACGGGTTGTAGACCAACTGCGCGCCGTTCAGGCCCAGTTGCCGCCAGCCTTCCGGGAAGTGGCGGTCGTAGCAGATGTAGACGCCGACCTTGCCGACCGCGGTGTCGAAGACCGGCCAGCCGAGGTTGCCCGGTCTGAAGTAGTACTTCTCCCAGAACCCCTCGAGTTGGGGGATGTGGTGCTTGCGGTACTTGCCGAGGTAGCTGCCGTCGGCGTCGATCACGGCGGCGGTGTTGTAGTAGAAGCCGGACTGCTCGACCTCGAAGACCGGGACGACGATCACCATGCCGGTCTCGCGCGCCAGTTCCCGCATGCGGGTGACCGTGGGGCCGTCGGGCACGGGCTCGGCCCAGCGGTAGTGCTCGGGCTCCTGGACCTGACAGAAGTAGGGGGCGTTGAAGACTTCCTGGAAGCCGATGATCCTCGCGCCCTGCCGGGCCGCCTCGCGGGCGTGCTCCACATGCTTGGCGATCATGGATTCACTGTCGCCGGTCCAGGTCGCCTGGACCAGCGCGGCGCGTACGACATGGGCCATGGTGCCGCTCCTTTGCCTGCTGTCCCTGGCAAGGGACGTCAGAGAGCCTCTGCACCCATGGAAACGGGCCAGAGAAGGCACGAACGTAAGCCCCCGGGGCGGCCTTGCCAAGACCATCGTCGGCAACCGGCGGAGTCGATCATGTTTCGTACCCCGCTGGAGGAGTGGTCCGATTGTCGGCGGGCCGCGCCTCCGCGGGGGGAGCGGCCCCGACGGAACGGGCTCGGCTCACGCCCTCACGCGGCGATCGGCGCGACCGGGGCGCACCGTCCGGCGAGTTCGTCCATGGACAGGCCGAGCGCCCGCGCCAGCGCGGCGACCGTGAAGAACGCCGGGGTGGGCGCGCGTCCGGTCTCGATCTTGCGGAGCGTCTCGGCGGAGATACCGGCACTCGCGGCGACGTCGGCCATGCTGCGGGCGCCGCGCGCCTCGCGCAGGAAGCGCCCGAGACGCTCGCCGCGTTCGTGCTCTTCGGGGGTCAGCGGGGTGCGCACCATGCGCCCATTCTAATACCGGGCGCCCGACCGGGAGCCGGTATAGTAATTGGCGAATGAGCGGTATAGTAATTGGCATGGTGGAACTCAAGACGGACACGTCGATCGATGCGATGTACACGGCCGGGCAGGTGGTCGCCCAGGCCCTCACAGCGGTACGGAAGAGTGCGGACGTAGGCGTCTCGCTGCGTGAACTGGACGAGGTGGCGCACCAGGTGCTGCGCGACGCGGGCGCGTCGTCGCCGTTCCTCGGCTACCGCCCCGGCTTCGCCCCGACGCCCTTCCCCGCGGTCATCTGCGCCTCGGTCAACGACGCGATCGTGCACGGCATCCCGGACGGCTACCGACTGCGCGAGGGCGACCTGGTCTCCATCGACTGCGGCGCCCAACTCGGCGGCTGGGCGGGCGACTCGGCGATCAGCTTCGTCGTGGGCCGGCCGGACGCGGCCGATCTGCGGCTGGTCGAGACCGCGGAGCGGGCGCTCGCGGCGGGCATCGAGGCGGCCGTCGTCGGCAACCGCATCGGGGACATCGCGCACGCGATCGGCTCGGTGTGCCGGACCGCGGGGTACGGCATCATGGAGGACTTCGGCGGGCACGGCGTGGGCCGCCATATGCACGAGGACCCGCCCGTCCCGAACGAGGGCCGCCCCGGACGCGGCCTCCGGCTGCGCCACGGCATGGTCCTGGCGATCGAGCCCATGCTCATCGGCGGCGGCACCGACGAGTACCACGCGGACGCCGACGGCTGGACCCTCCGTACGAACGACGGCTCCCGCGCGGCCCACACGGAACACACCGTGGCGATCACGGACTCGGGGCCGCGCATCCTGACGGAACGACACTGAGGAACTTGGTCCGGAGCACGGGCTGAGGTCCTTGACCTGGCTTCTTCAAAGCCAGAAGGCGGCTCAGGGCCAGAAGACGACCGCGAGGGCGACCAGCACCCCGAGGGCGACGAGCCCGCCGAAGATGCCGGCGCCCGCGGCGATCTTCACACTGGTGGGCCGCTCCTCCCGCCAGCCCGTCTCCCGGGCCGCGCCCCGGATCAGCCGGTGCCCCTCGGCGGACGAGAAGGTGTACTGCTCGCCGCCGCCCAGGGTCCGGTACGACGTGGTGTACACGCTCCGGCCCATGGACAGTGTCCTGCCCAGCCGCACCCCGCCGAGGCCCGCCCCGTACTCGACGGCGCGGACGACGTCCGTCAGCGTGAACACCCGCTGCTCCGGGCGCAGTTCGACGCGGTAGGTGTGCACCTGGGTGATCCGGCTGCGCGTCAACAGCTCCTGCCACTGCGGGACATCGACGTCCACGGTCAGCTCGAGTCCCCACTCCGTACGGCGCGTCCGATACGGCGTGCCCGCGGCGGCGGCCTCGACGCGGGCGGACAACTCCTCGGCGGCGTCCGGGCCGTTGGATCCCCTCACAGGCACGCAGGGTAACAGCGTGGAGGTGGAGCGGCGCGACGGCGACCGGTCGTCCTCCGCTCACCGGCGCGGCCTGCGACCCACAGCCGGGATCACCGCCCGCCCGCGGGTCCCTCCTGGAGGTGCCCCGGGCAGGGGATCGTGCCATCGTGGTCTACGGGCGCCGCGCTCGCAGGGCCGCCTGTCCGGAGCTGCCCGGCGGAGAGGTGTACCCGGGCCCGTCCGGGCTGCGCCCGCGTCGCGCCGGTACGTCGATCAGCGGAACGGATTGCCATGACCAGCGGGTTCAACGGTCCGCAGGGCTACGGCTCGGACCCCTTCGCAGAGTTCTTCTCCCGTATCTTCGGCACCGGGCCCCGTCCCGGTCCCCGCCAGATCGATCTCGGACGGCTGCTCAGCGAGCCGGCCCGGCAGCTCGTCGCCGGAGCCGCGCGGTACGCCATGGAGCACGGCAGCCGCGATCTCGACACCCAGCACCTGCTGCGCGCCGCGCTCTCCGCCGAACCGACCCGGAGCCTGCTCAGCCGCGCCGGGGCGGACCCCGACTCGATGGCGACGGAGATCGACGAGCGGTCCGGGCCGCCCCAGGCCCCGCACCACCCGAGCGAGGCACCGCAGCCGTCCTCGCTCTCGCTGACACCCGCGGTCAAGCGCGCGCTGCTGGACGCGCACGAACTGGCCCGCGCGAGCGGCACCGGTTACATCGGCCCCGAGCATGTGCTCACCGCCCTGGCCGCGAACCCCGACTCCGCCGCCGGGCACATCCTGCACTCGGCCCACTTCGCGCCGCCCGCGAGGCCGCCCGAGGCGGGGGCTCACCCGGAGGCGCGTCCGGAGCGGGCGCGTCCGCCGACGACCCCGACCCTGGACAAGTACGGCCGTGATCTGACCGACCTCGCGCGCCAGGGCCGGATCGACCCGGTGATCGGGCGGGACGACGAGATCGAGCAGACCATCGAGGTGCTCTCCCGCCGGGGCAAGAACAACCCGGTCCTGATCGGTGACGCGGGCGTCGGCAAGACCGCCATCGTGGAGGGGCTCGCGCAGCGCATCGCCGACGGCGACGTGCCCGACATCCTGCTGGACCGCCGGGTCGTCGCGCTGGACCTCACGGGCGTGGTCGCCGGGACCCGGTACCGCGGGGACTTCGAGGAGCGGATGAACAACATCGTCGGCGAGATCCGCGCCCACTCGGACGAGCTGATCGTCTTCATCGACGAGCTGCACACCGTCGTCGGCGCGGGCGGCGGCGGCACCGAGGGCGGGTCCATGGACGCGGGCAACATCCTCAAGCCCGCCCTGGCCCGCGGCGAACTGCACATCGTGGGCGCGACCACGCTGGTGGAGTACCGCCGTATCGAGAAGGACGCGGCGCTGGCCCGCCGCTTCCAGCCGATCCTGGTGCCCGAACCGACGGTCCCGGACGCCGTCGAGATCCTGCACGGACTGCGCGACCGCTACGAGGCCCACCACCAGGTCCGCTACACCGACGAGGCGCTGGTGGCCGCCGTGGAGCTGTCCGACCGCTATCTCACCGACCGGCATCTGCCGGACAAGGCGATCGACCTGATCGACCAGGCCGGGGCGCGGGTACGGCTGCGGGCGCGGACGAAGGGCACGGACGTACGGGCCATGGAGCGCGAGGTCGAGCAGCTCACCCGGGACAAGGACCAGGCGGTCACCGACGAGCAGTACGAGCAGGCCACCCAGTTGCGGGACCGCATCACCGAGCTGAAGACGCGGATCGAGCAGGCCTCCGGGGACACCGAGGCCGACGAGGGACAGCATCTGATGGTCACCGCCGAGGCCGTCGCCGAGGTGGTGTCCCGGCTCACCGGCATCCCGGTCAGCCGCCTCACCGAGGAGGAGAAGAAGCGGCTGCTCGCCCTCGAGGAGCATCTGCGTCAGCGGGTCGTCGGACAGGAGGAGGCGGTCAGCGCGGTCGCCGACGCGGTACTGCGCTCGCGTGCCGGGCTCGGCAGTCCGGACCGGCCGATCGGCAGCTTCCTCTTCCTCGGTCCGACCGGCGTCGGCAAGACGGAACTGGCGCGCGCGCTCGCGGAGGTGCTGTTCGGCAGCGAGGAGCGCATGGTCCGGCTCGACATGAGCGAGTACCAGGAGCGGCACACCGTCAGCCGTCTGGTGGGCGCGCCGCCCGGATACGTCGGCCATGAGGAGGCCGGTCAGCTCACCGAGGTCGTACGGCGGCATCCGTACTCGCTGCTGCTGCTCGACGAGGTCGAGAAGGCGCACCCCGATGTCTTCAACATCCTGCTCCAGGTCCTCGACGACGGTCGGCTCACCGACTCGCAGGGCCGGACGGTGGACTTCACCAGCACGGTCGTGGTGATGACGAGCAACCTCGGCTCCGAGGCGATCGCCCGGCGCGGGGCGGGTATCGGGTTCGGGCCGGGCGGCGCGGAGGCGGGCGAGGAGGCGCGGCGCGAGCAGATCCTGCGTCCGCTGCGCGAGCACTTCCGGCCCGAGTTCCTCAACCGCATCGACGAGATCGTGGTGTTCAGGCAACTGACCGCCGACCAACTACGGCGTATCACCGATCTGTTGCTCGACCGGACGCGGCGGCGGCTGCACGCGCAGAACATCGACGTCACGTTCACCGATGAGGCCGTCGACTGGCTGGCGCAGCGCGGCTTCCAGCCGGAGTACGGCGCCCGGCCGCTGCGCCGCACCATTCAGCGGGAGGTCGACAACCAGCTCTCCCGGCTGCTGCTGGACGGCCGGATCGAGCGGCACAGCCGGATCGTGGTGGACGCCAAGGGCGGTCAACTGGCCTTCCGTACTCAGCCGTCGGCGGCCGCGGAGGCGGGTGACGAGACCGCCGCGTCGGCCGATCCTGGCGGTACCGCGTAGCCGGGTACGGACGGCCAGCGCACGGTCAGGACCACCGACTCCTCCTCCGCGATCCAGGAGTGGTCGACGCCCTTGCCCCACACGACGTAGTCGCCCTGCTGCTCCAAGAGGACGCTGCGGCCCGGGAGTTCGACGCGGAACCGGCCGCTGATGAGGACCAGGAGGGCGGTGCGCTCCTCGCCCCTCACCCACTGGGCGCGCTCGTCACCGACGGGGTGGACACCCCACTTGATCTCCACGGCTTCGCTGTGGCGCGGATCGCCGGTGTCCTTGAAGTGACCGAGCAGCCAGCCCCGGTCCAGTGCGGCGTCCTTGCCCGCGTTGCCTACATACACAGTGTCGTTCACATCCTGGCACGCTAGCAGCCGCCCGGTGGACGCCGACTAGGGCCTTTCGTTTGGATCAGGCCGGATCAGGGAGCGGGGTCTGGTGCCGTGTATCGCAAGGCGGAGGAGGGCGGCAGGGCGGAGTCCTGCCAACCGACGACAACGCGGCGAGGCGCGGTGCCAGACCCCGCGAGCCCGGCATGATCCAAACGAGAGGCCCTAGGTGGCCTGGAGGAACCGGCGCAGGATGAGGTGGAGGGTGGCCAACTGCGCGGTCGGGTCGAATCCCGGGGTCGTGGCCGCGCTCGTGTAGAGCGTGGCGATCAGGGCCAGGACCCAGGTCGCGGTGTCGTTCGGGTCCAGGCCGGGGTCGATCCGACCGGCGTCGGCGGCCTTCGCCAGGAGGGCCGCGATGGCCGCGTGCTCGTCGGCGTTGCCTCGGCTGAGCAGTGCGTCGAGTTCGGCGTCGCGGTACGCCTGAACCATCGCCTCCATCACCAGCGGTGGGGCCAGGGGCTCCGCCGCCGGGGCGGCGAGGAAGTCCACGAGCTCCATCAGCGCGTCCCAGGGGTCGTCGGCGGCCAGCGCCTGCGCCAGACGTTCGGCCTTGTCCTCTCCGTCGTCGTCGAACACGGCGAAGAAGATGGCCCGCTTGTTGGGGAAGTAGTGGAAGAGGTTGCCCGCGCTGATGCCCGCGACCTTGCAGATCTCGGCGGTCGTGGTGCGCTCGAAGCCCTTCTCGGCGAACAGGGATGCCGCGACGCCGAGGATGTGCCGTCGACGTGCCTGATGCTTGGCCGGGTCGACCGTCCTCATGGCGTCCTTCCTGACCGATTCCTGCCGGACCGGGCCCTGTCTGACCGAGCCCCTGAGGACATCACCTTACCCAACCACCACCATAATTAGACCGAGCACTCGGTTTATGATTAGGCTCGTAGTCATCACCCACACCCCGTAGGGAAGGAACCGCCATGCCCTCTGCCCTGAGCGCTGCCGCCCCCGCGCCCACCCCCACCCGAAGGCGCTCACTGCCGCGCAGACTCGCCCCGGTGGTGGGCCTGTTCGTGCTGTCCCCGATCTGCGCCGAGTACCTCATCGGCTACGACCAGATCATCGGCCACCCCCGGGAGCTGCTGACCGGTCTGCTCTTACTCGCCCCGCTCTACGGCGCACCCGCGCTGCTGATCCGCGAGATCACCCGCCGAACCGGGCGCGGCTGGCCGACACTTCTGCTGCTGAGCGCGACATTCGGCCTGATCCTGGCGGGACTTGTCGATCAGAGCCTGTTCAACCCGGACTTCTTCGACGACCCGTCCTGGGCCCAGGAGCGCACCCCCACCCTCATCCCGTCCCTGGGCATCAGTGTGGGCCATGTACTGAACTTCCTCGCGGGCCATGTGATCTGGAGCTTCGCCGCGCCGATCGCGGTGGTCGAGGCGTGTGTTCCGGACCGGGCGGACGAGCCATGGCTGGGCAAGGTCGGTACGAGCGTGGTCGTCGTGCTGTATCTGCTGGCGGTCCTGGTGTTCCACCACGAACTGACCCGCGACTTCACGGCGTCCCCCACTCAGTTGGGCATCACGGCGACGATCGTGCTCGCTCTGGCCGTGAGCGCCTTCGCGCTACCGCGTCACCACTCGCCCCTCACCAAGCGGGCCCCCTCCCCCTGGCTGCTGGCAGTCGCGGCTGTCATCCTCCTGGCGGCCCATCAACTGGTGCCGTCCACCTGGCTGGGCAGCGCCATGGACGTACTCGTGCTCATCTCGCTCGGCGGCCTGCTGTGGTGGTGGTCGGCCCGGAAGCAGTGGAGCCGCCTGCACACCCTGGCCGTGGGCGGCGCCGCCCTGGTGGTCAACGCCGGGCTGTCCTTCGTGGTCGACCCCCTCGGTCAGGTGTCCTACACCGCCAAGTACGGCGCCAACACGGTCCTGATGCTGATGGTTCTGGCCCTGCTCGCATGGGCGCGACACCGCGTACGCGCGGTGGCGTCCACCACACCCGCCCCACAGGCACTCCGCTAGCCTTGCCGCCACATGCCGACTCGTTCCGGAACGGCCGGGAAGAGATACCGGGAAGAGATACATCGTGACTGTTCTGATCGCCGGTGGAGCCGGTTACATCGGAAGTACCGTGGCCTCGGCCTGTATGGACGAGGGGATCACCCCGGTGATCCTCGACAGCCTCGTCAGCGGCCGTAGAGAGTTCACCGAGGGACGGGCCTTCTACGAGGGTGACATCCGCGACGGCGCCCTGATCGACCGGATCTTCTCCGAACACCCGGACATCTCGGCCGTGGTGCACTGCGCGGCGCTGATCGTGGTCCCTGAGTCCGTCGCGGACCCGATCGGCTACTACGAGGCGAACGTCAGCAAGAGCCTGGACTTCATCCGTCATCTCCGCAGGAACGGCTGCGATCGCCTCGTCTTCAGCTCCTCGGCCTCCATCTACCGGGCCGACGACGGCTCCTCGGTGGACGAGGACTCACCCCTGGGACCGCAGAGCCCGTACGCGCGGACCAAGGCCATGTGCGAGGAGATGTTCGCGGACATCGCCGCGGCCGGGCAGATGCGCGTACTGTCGCTGCGCTACTTCAACCCCGTCGGGGCGGACCCGAAGATGCGTACGGGGCTGCAACTCAAGCGGCCGAGCCACGCGTTGGGCAAGATGATCCAGGCGTACCAGGAGGGCACGGCCTTCCCCGTCACCGGGACCCAGTACCCGACGCGCGACGGCACGGGCATCCGGGACTATGTGCACGTCTGGGATCTGGCCGCGGCCCATCTCGCGGCGATCGACCGCTTCGACGCCCTTCTCACAGAGGCGCGGCCGTCGCTGGCGATCAACCTGGGCACGGGCTCGGGCACCACCGTACGGGAGTTGTGCGCGGCCTTCGACCGGGTCGCCGACACCCCGCTCACCACCGTGGACGCGGAGCCGCGCCCCGGCGACGTCGCCGGCGCCTGCACGAGGAGCGACCGGGCCCGCCAACTCCTCGGCTGGACCCCGAAGTTCTCCCTGGAGGAGGGCATCCGGGCCTCCCTGGACTGGATCCGGGTACGCGACGAGATGCTGAAGGACTGACGCCCCTCGACGCGGACCCGCTCACGTAGGAATGAACCCCGGCCACCAGGCCGGGACATTCCCCGGACACATGGGTGCGGGATAAGGGGGTCGGCCGAGGCGTTCACACCGACATCGCACGACGCCCATACCCGGCTGACGACGAAGACCGCGACCAGGGCTGTCGGGATCCCCAGCAGTGCCCCCGCCCGAAATCCCACCCCCCACAGCCCGGACTCCTTCCGCACCTCCGGCACCGCCTCCACACCCACCCCTTCCGGCCGAACCTTCAACCGAGGCTTCGGCGCCGCATGATCACCACGCTGCCGACCGCCCGGTCGTGCGTGCCCTGCTCAGAAGATCCGGTCCAGCGCGACCAGCGGAGCCACGGTGCTCCGCCTCATCGACCTCCCGTCGAGCCCGTCGGGTTCACGACCATCGCCGAGCCTCCCCCGCGGCGTGCCGTCTCCGCCGCCGCCAGCCACTTGCCGTTCGGGAGGCGTTGGACGCCGGTGGTCGCGCCGATCTCGGGGTTCGGGGTGAAGGAGTGGCCGATCGCCTCCAGTCGGCCGCGTAGCGCGCTGTCGTAGAGGGCGGGTTCGAGTTCTGTCTTGGCCGCGTTGCGCTGGCTGGCGCGGGGCGCGGCGATCGCGTCGACCAGGGGCAGGTGCCGGTCGAGGAAGCCGGTCAGGGTCTGGAGCACCGTGGTGATGATGGTCGCGCCGCCGGGCGAACCGAGCGCGACGACCGGGCGGCCCTGTCGGTCGAGGACGATCGTCGGGGAGATCGAGGAGCGCGGGCGCTTGCCCGGACCGGGCAGGTTCGGGTCGTGGACGGCCGGGTTCGCGGGGGCGAAGGAGAAGTCCGTCAGCTCGTTGTTGAGCAGGAAGCCACGGCCCGGGACGGTGATGCCGCTGCCACCGGTCTGCTCGATGGTGAGCGTGTAGGAGACGATGTTGCCCCACTTGTCGGCGACCGTGAGGTGTGTGGTGTTCTCACCCTCGTACGTCGTCGGGGCCGCCGTGCCCCCGGTGCCGCAGCGCGTCGGATGGCGTGGGTCGCCGGGCGCGAGCGGGCTGGTCAGTACCGCGTCGTTCTTGATCAGACAGGCGCGTGAGTCGGCGAACTTCTGGGACAGCAGTTCCTTGGCCGGTACGTCCTCGAAGGCCGGGTCGCCCACCCAGCGCCCGCGGTCCGCGAACGCGATACGGCTGGCCTCGATGAAGTGGTGCAGGTACTGCGCCTCGCTCGCCTTCGAGAGGTCGGTCTTCTCCAGGATGTTGAGCGCCTCACCGACGGTCGTACCGCCGGACGAGGAGGGGGCTATGGAGTAGACGTCGAGGCCGCGGTAGGAGGTCTTCGTGGGTGCCTGGAGCTTGGCCCGGTAGGCCGCGAGGTCGCGGGCGGACAGCTTGCCCGGCCGGGCGTTCCAGCCCGAACGCGGGTCCACCGGCGGCTTGTTCACCGTGGCGACGATGTCCTTGCCGAGGTCGCCGTGGTAGATCGCGCCGATGCCCTTCTTGCCCAGCTCCTCGTAACTGCGGGCGAGATCGGGGTTCTTGAAGGTCGAGCCGACGACCGGGAGCGCGCCGTGGGGCAGGAAGAGCTTGGCGGTGTCCGGGAAGGAGCGGAAGCGGGTCTCGTTGGAGGCGGTCTGCGAGCGGAAGGTGTCGTCGACGGTGAACCCGTCGCGTGCGAGCCGCTCGGCCGGTTTCAGGACCGTGCCCAGCCGCTTGCTGCCCCACGCGTCCAGTGCCTTCTGCCAGGTGGCGGGCGTGCCCGGGGTGCCGACGCTCAGTCCGCTGGTGACGGCGTCGTCGAAGGCGAGGGGCTTGCCGTTCTCCAGGAACAGCCCGGAGTCCGCGGTCAGCGGCGCGGTCTCGCGGCCGTCGATGGTGCGCACCGTACGGGACTTGGCGTCGTAGTAGACGAAGTAGCCGCCCCCGCCGATGCCGGAGGAGTAGGGCTCGGTCACGCCGAGCGCGGCGGCCGTGGCGACGGCCGCGTCCACGGCGTTGCCGCCCTTCTTCAGGACCTCGATACCGGCGGCGGTGGCGTCCGCGTCGACGCTCGCCACGGCACCGCCGTACCCGACGGCCACCGGCACCTTCGCCGGGGTCCGGGCGGACGACGGCGGCGCCGCTCCCACCGACACCACGGCGGTCGTGACCGCGAGCACCGCGAGACTCCGTGCGACAGGGTGACGCATTCGTACCTCCAGTCGACGTCCGTCCACGCAGCGTAACCGCATTGCCGGGGTCACGACAGTCTGTGTCGAGCAGCGGGCGCGCGGCGGTGCACTACCATGCGCGCCCATGAACGACGACGTACTCAACATCATCCTGGGTCTGGTGGCCACGGGCATCAGCGCCGGGCTGGGCTGGATATCCCGGACCTACCTGTGGAACCGCAAGCTCCGCCGTCAGCAGGCGTTCCTCGGGCTGCCGGACAACGCGGAGTCCCTGCTCGTCGTCAACCGCGACCCGGCCACCCACGAACCGGCCGTGCACCGCTTCGATGTGTTCGCCCTGCTGGAACTGGCCGCGCTGATCAAGGACTGCGGGGCCCATATGCAGATGGTGACCCAGGACAACGTCCAGCAGAGCTTCGGGGAGCGCACCGAGTTCTGTGTGGGCGGGCCCGGTTCGAACCGGCGCATGCTGGCCCATATGGCGGCGATGCTGCCCGGTGTGCGGGTCAACGTCGCCCCGGATCCGGGTCCCGACCGCAACGCCTTCCAGATCGGCGGTGAGCGCTATCGCATGGAGCCCGGTGTCGCGGAGTACGTGATGCTGGCCCGGCTCACCGCAGGCGAGCGGCGCGAGGCGCGGCCGGTGTTCCTCTTCTGCGGGCAGCGGGCGATCACCAACCAGGCGGCGACGCGCTATCTCGCCCGCAACCACGAGCGGCTGGCCCGCAAGTACGGCGCCAACTCCTTCGTGCTGCTGCTGAAGGTCGTCAACTCGCAGGCGTACGGGCCCGATGTGGTCGAGCTGGTCTCGGATGTGACACGGGCGGCACAGGCACCGCTGCCGACGCCGTCTCCCCGTACGTCGCACCGCGCGCCCTGAAGTCCCGTCCCCCGCACGGCATCGGCCTCTCACGGGCCGCGCCGATCCCCGTCGAGCACAACCCGTCCGGCGCGCAGCTGACCTTCTCCTCGGCGGCGGGCGATGCGTCCTACGTGTCCGTACCGCTGCGCGAGCAGTGATCTCCGGCTGCCGCCGGCCGGGCCTGGCCCTGTGGCTGCCGCTTCCCTCCCCCAACGGCTTTGGGGCCATGACCGGCAGCAGTTGTCCCTGGTCCGGCCGCGGTGGTCGCCACGGCCCCGGTCCTGGGACCGCGCCGCTCTCACCGGGACACCCGAGGGGTGAGCCAGGAGAACAGCACGCCCATCCCGGTGCGGATCGGTGAGACACCATCATCACCGGGATGAACGCCACATCGTAGTCGAGGTTCGACACGATGGGCTTCCCGGAGTGGGCGGAGCCCCTCGTCAGACCTCGGCCACCTCAGCGTAGACCTGCGACAGTTCGGGGGCTCCGGTGGCCGCCCAGGTGTGGCCGTCGGCCACCACGTCGATCTCGCGGCCGGAGGCCAGCCGTACCATGGGGTGGCCGCTCGGGACGATCTGCCAGACGGCTCCGCGGACCGTGCGCACGATGACCGTGCCGAGGTAGAGGCCCGCGTCGTTCCCGAGCCAGGGCAGGATCTCCTCGTCGTCGCGCCAGCGCGGCAGGAGTTGGTCGAGCGCCGCCAAGGACGCGGCCGTGTCGTCGAGTTCGACACCGGACTGCTCGGCCTGGGAGCGCAACAGCCCGCATTCGGCGAGGAGTCCGGTGACACCGGCCGCGTCGGCAGCACTGTCGGAGAGCACCGCGATACCGGAGGCGGCGCCGCGCTTCTTGCGCCGGTTGCCCAGGAAAGGGATGTTCATGCCTCCAGCGTGTCATCGGTGTGTTCGCGCGCACCGTCGTGACACCGCCCGGAGCGCCGCCTATATGTCGAGGTCCACCACCACGGGCGCATGGTCCGACGCGCCCTTGCCCTTGCGCTCCTCGCGGTCCACGTACGCGTCCTTGACCGCCTTCGCGAACGGCTGGTTGCCGTACACGAGGTCGATGCGCATACCGCGGTTCTTGGGGAAGCCGAGCTGGCGGTAGTCCCAGTACGTGAACGGCTGGTCGTACTTGAGGGGGCGCGGGACGACGTCCGTCAGGCCCGTCTCCCGCAGCGAGGTCAGGGCGGCGCGCTCGGCCGGGGTGACATGCGTGGCGCCCTCGAACGCCGCTACGTCGTAGACGTCGTCGTCCGTCGGCGCCACGTTGTAGTCACCCATCACCGCGAAGGGGCGGCTGCCGCCCGCGTCGCCCGCCACGGCCGCCTTCAGGGCCTCGAACCACTGGAGCTTGTACGCGTAGTGCGGGTGGTTCACCTCGCGGCCGTTCGGCACGTACACCGACCAGACGCGGACCGGGCCGCAGGTGGCGGAGACGGCGCGGGGCTCCTGGACGCCCTCGTAGCCGGGATCGCCGGGCAGGCCCTTGACCACGTCGGCCAGGCCTGCGCGGGAGAGCACCGCGACGCCGTTCCACCGGCCGGTGGCGTGGACCGCCGCCTCGTAGCCCAGCGCGCGCAGCTCGTCGTAGGGGAACTGCTCCTCGGAGATCTTGGCCTCCTGGAGGCACAGCACGTCCGTACCGCTGCTCTCCAGCCAGGCCAGCAGCCTGGGGAGGCGAGCGGTGATCGAGTTCACGTTCCAGGTCGCGATGCGCATGTCCCACAACCTACCGGGCGGGTGTGACAGCGCGCCCCCGGTGCGCGGGCCCTGGGGGCGCTCGGCCCTCAGACCTGCGCGGACGCCCCCGGCGTCAGCCTCAGATGCTCGGCTCCGCCCAGCGCGCCGATCTGGTGGTCGTAGATCGGGCGGGCGAGGTCCGTGAGGAGGGCGTCGTGGATGTCGTACGCGCGCCGCGGCTTGACCTCGCGGACGTAGTCGATCACTTCCGCGATCTTGTTCCAGGGCGCCATGACGGGGAGCATCAGCGTCTCGACCGGCTGGTCGGGGACGGTGAGCGCGTCACCGGGGTGGAAGAGCTTGCCGCCGTCGATCAGATAGCCGACGTTCGTGATGCGCGGGATGTCGGGGTGGATCACGGCGTGCAGTTCGCCGTGCACCTGGACGTCGAACCCGGCCGCGGTGAAGGTGTCGCCGTGGCCGACGGTGTGCACACGGCCCGGGAACGCCGCCGAGATCTTCTCCGCGACGGAGGCGAGGGTCCAGATCTCGGCGCCCGGGTTGGCCTCCATCCCGGTCCGCAGCCGCTCCTCGCTGAAGTGGTCCATGTGCTCGTGCGTGACCAGGATGGCGTCCACGCCGACGGCGGCGTCCTCCTCGCTGAACGTGCCGGGGTCGATGACGAGCGTGCGTCCGTCCTTCTCCAGCCGGATGCAGGCATGCAACTTCTTCGTGAGCTTCATGGCTCCCATCCTGCCCCGGCCGGGGCGGCCGGGGCCCGCTCAGCCTGATACCCGTGGTATCGGGCGCGCGTTCACCCCTGGGGGGTGGTCTCCTCCCGGATGATCTGCTGCGCCACCTTGAACGCGCTGGTCGCGGCCGGTACGCCGCAATAGACCGCCGTCTGGAGCAGTACTTCCCTGATCTCGCTCGGGGTGAGTCCGTTGCGCAGGGCCGCTCGGGTGTGGGCGGCGAGGTCGTCCAGGTGGCCGCCCGCGACCAGCGCGGTGAGCGTGACGCAGCTACGGGTGCGGCGGTCGAGGCCGGGCCGTGCCCAGACCTCGCCCCAGGCGTAGCGGGTGGTGAACTGCTCGAAGTCCGCGGAGAAGTCGTCCGTGGCGGCCAGTGTCCGGTCGACGCAGGCGTCGCCGAGCACCTCGCGGCGGATCTTGATCCCGGCGTCGTAGGTGTCGGGGCTGCCCACGGGCTCGGGGGGCAGGGCGACGGGGGCGATCTCGGCCACGGGCGTGACCAGCGGCGCGGCCGTCGGCACCGGCTTCGCCGAGGCCGCCGCGATCGCCGTGAGCTGGCCCGTCGTCGAGTCGAACGCGGGCTGCCAGGCGGTCGAGAAGTGGCGTACGAGCAGATCGGTGACGGCGGCGGGCTGCTCGACGGGGACCAGATGGGAGGCGCCGGGGACGACGGCGAGGCGGGCGTCCGGGATCCCGGCGACCAGGGTGCGCGCCTCGGCGGGACCGGTGACCTGGTCCTCCGACCCCACGAGGACGAGGGTCGGCACGCCGATACGGCCGAGTTCGGTCCGTACGTCGAAGGTGGCGAGCGCCTCGCAGGCGGCGATGTAGCAGCCGGGGTCGGTGGTGCGGACCATCTGCACGGCCCACTCGGTGATCGCGGGCTGGGCGGCGGCGAACCCTCCGGTGAACCAGCGCTCCGGGGACGTACGGGCGATCGGGTCGAGTCCGTTGGTCCGGACGACCACGCCGCGCTGGCGGAACTCGTCGGCCGTGCCGAAGCGGGGCGAGGCCGCGATCAGCGCGAGCGAGGCCAGCCGCTCGGGGTGACGCAGCGCCAGCTCGATCCCGATGGCGCCGCCCAGCGCACAGCCCGCGTAGCCGAAGTGCTGCACGCCCAGGGCGTCGAGGGTCGCGAGCAGCCGGGCGGTGATGTCACCGACGGAGGGCGCGGGGTGCGCGGGGGCGCCGCCGTGACCGGGCAGGTCGAACCGGAAGATGCGCCACTGCTTGGCGAGTTCCGGAACCTGGCGGTCCCACATGTGCCATGTGGTACCCAGTGAGGGAGCCAGGATCAGGACCGGGGCGTCTTCTGGTCCGTCAAAGCGGTATTGCAGGGTGTTCGTCTGTGTCTCGCTCACTCGCCTGAGCCTTTCATCTGTCACGAGATGTCACATCGCTGGGGTGAACCTTGCGAGACACGTCCCACTCTCGACGGCAGGCCCGGCAGGTGTTCCTCCGACGTGTACGCGTGGCCGCGTCGACGGGGATCCTCCAGGCGCGCGCCCTCCCCCGGTCTCTACGAGCAAGGCTTCCCTCCTTGGGCACTGCTTCCAGGCGGTCGGGGTTGCAGCACCGAGTATGGTGGCATGGACGAGACTCGGCGTGGCTCACTGGAAACCTTCCGGAATCTCGCCCAACAGCCGCTCGGACACCACACGTTGGACAAGAGCTGCCCGCCCTCGGTGGAAGACCTGCCGTAGCCGGATGAGCCCGCTGGATGTGCATCGCGTACGCGACTTCCGGTTCGCGCTCCATCAAGATGGTGCCGGTGGGGGCTCCGTTGTTGCGTTGTCGGACCATCCGGCTTGTTTCCGCCGCGCTCTTCGAGATACACGACGAATGGACCGCCTTACCTCGCCGCCGCCTCTCCGAAGGGGATATGGGCGGTATCTACCGCAAACCAACTGTTAGTTCCTCCGTGCCACCCAACGCACCGAAATGCAACCGCCAGTTGATCCCCAACAGCATGGCGAGGGACACTACCCGGCGGATGCGCGTTCCCGACCGAGTGACACTCGCTTCGACATGCTCCCACGCAGGTCATCGGAGGCCATCTACCCAAAGATTACTGGGCAGTTGACCTCATGGTTTCGTGATAGCGTCCTTGTTCAGAGGGACAGTGCAACCTGAAAGGGAAATCGTGAACACGGAGAAGATCGCCGCTCGCCGCCTCTCGCTGGAAGAGGTGACGCAGCTCGGCGTGAAGGACAGGATCTTCGTTTCCGCCGACACGGAAGAACTCAAGCTTCCCGGCTGCTATGTCCCTGCCTTTCTGACCAAGTCCGGTGAGGCTTTCGACGGCGGCTCGATCACGGCGCGAACCGTATTCCAGGAAGAAGTCTCCTGCCTTCCCGACGACGAGGACGAAGCCGGAATCTACTTGGCCGACGAGAACGGCCCGGTGACCATCGAGGTCCTCCAGTCCGCCGGTGTCGTGCTGGACCTCGCGCTCTTCGTCCCCGGTGGGGACAAGGGGTCCCTCACGGCCCTGTACGCCGCGGTCCGGCAGGCGTTCGGCGCCGATGTCGTGCAGATCTGGCGCCAGGGCCTCAAGGAGGTTCCCGACGTGAAGGTCGACATCTTCGAGGAGCAGGTTCCCCGGGGACGCAAGGGGAACGACAGCCCCAAGCGTGACCGTCGCGCGATCGACACCTACCCCACCCGTGCGGACTTCATCGAGTTCTCCGCGGGCTGGAAGCCGGTCGTCGAGGTTCACAAGCCGGTCGTCGACGACACCCCGACCATCTGAGGCAGCGATACCTCTGGTCTTGACCACATGCACGACGACGCCCCGCCGGAGCAAGCCGGCGGGGCGTCGTCGTACCAGGTTCCCGTCTGCGCGGGATCACCGTCGGAGCAAGCCGACCAGGCGTGTCACAGCCCCTGTGAGCAGGGGCTGATCGTCAGGGTCGGCAGGACGGCCGGACGCTGAGCAGCTCGGTCCGCAGTACGGGCGTGCCGTCGACAGGCGCCGGATCCTGGGCAGTTGGTTCGATACCGCCGACAGCGATCTTGTCGAGCGTCTTCAGACCGGCGGCACCGACCGTGCCGAACACCGTGTAGTCCGGTCGCAGTGTGGAGTCCCCGTAGACGACGAAGAACTGCGAACCGTTCGTGTTCGGCCCGGCGTTGGCCATCGCCAGCAAGCCGCGCCCGTACAGGCGACGGGTGCCGGTCGGGTCGGTCGGTACCGGTGGCAGGTCCACCGGCAGCTCGTCCTTGTACTCGTACCCCGGCCCGCCCTCGCCAGTGCCGGTCGGGTCGCCACATTGCAGGACCTTCAGCGTCGGATACGCCGTCAGCCGATGGCACACCGTACGGTCGTAGAACCGGTGCCGCGCCAGGTGCACGAAGCTCTGGACCGTGCACGGCGCCTTCGCCCGGTCCAGACGCAGCGGGAGCGGGCCCTGGCTGGTCGGGACAGCCATGTCGACCGTGCCATGGCTGGGGGTGCGTCGCGGATCGGGCGGCAGGGGAACCGGCCGCGCCGCCGGCTCGTCCGGGGTCTGGGCGTACTGGCAAGGGCCGTGTGTGGTTCGCGGCGGGGCCTCGGAAGCGGAGGCGGTACTGACCCCGGACGCGACCGACGCCGCTGCCACCCATGCCGTTATGAGAGCTCGGTTCATCCTGCACATCCTCCAGAGGATCACCAGATTTCGGAGCGGTCGCAGTCTAGGGCGCGGCCCGGCCACCATGCAGGCGAAGCCGGGTGCCCTGCGGACCGGCACACCGTGTCACCTCGGAGGAATGCGGAACTCGAATTCGGGACGGTCCCACGGCACGGCGGGCGGGTTCGCGAACGCGGTCCCGGTCCGCACCGCGCCGACGCGGTGGTAGAAGTCCTCGGCGGGAAGATGCGACACGACCTTGACACGGTCGAGCCCTGCGGCACGGGCCTCGGACTGCATGTGCGCGACGAGGAGCCGTCCGATACCCCGCCCTTGCACATCGTCGGCGACGAACAGCAGGTCGAGCTCCGGTGGAGCGAGGACGAGCGAGTAGAACCCGAGGACCCGGCCTCCCTGCTCGTCGGCGCCGACGGCCACGAAGGCACGGTGGGCCTCGATGTAATCAGGACCGACCCGGTAGCCCGCGACTGCCGCCGCGTACTGACCCTCGTAGGCGCTTGAGCCACGCACGAGCCGCGTGAGCCGTTTGGCATCCCGCGCGACGGCTCTCCGTATCGTGATCGGCTGCCTGCTCGGGGAAGTGCGTGAACTCATCAGAGGAGTATTTCGCACCGGGGAATGCCTTCGTGCGACGGGTCGGCTACGCGGGTAGGCGTTCCCGCACCGTCCCCGGGCCCGAGCCACCGGGAGGACGAGACGGCCCTCAATGGGCCACATAGTAGAGAGCCAGGCCGAGGAATGCGGCGAGAGCGCACGCCGCCTGTAGCGTCCAGGGGCCGGTCGCCTCGTCGTACGGGATATCGGGGTCTGAGAGCACTTCACGCAGAGCCTTGCGATGTCCCAGGATTCCCACCGGTACGGAGACGATCAGCGCGCAGTAGACGGGGAGCATCTCCGTGAAGGGCTCCTTGGACTTCAGGCAGTACGCCGCCAGTGGAACGACAGCGAGCGCCGGGCCGCAGGAGACGAATGCCTTGTGCTTTCGCGTGGGCATGGCGGGGAGCATCACAGCGAACCAGATGAGGACGCTCATCGCGGCGAACAGCCACCACAGCGGTGAATCCTTCACAGCATTCCGTTCCTCCCGACGAGGGGCCGAGAGTATGCGGAGTCTGTCAACTCCCCGTCTCTCAGCCCCTCTTCGAGAACGCACTACGAGACGCGCCTACCAGGTGCGCCTACACGACGCGCTTACGACGAGAACCAGCCCACGACGGACGACACGGTGTCGTGGACTCCCTTGATCGCGGCCTTGCCGACATTGCTCACCATGGAATCCGCGGCGAGGCTTCCCACGCCGCCGAGACCCAGGGTGAGAGCTATACCGCCGACCGACGCCACGAACTGCGAGCTTCCCCAACCATAGGCCTTGGCGCTGTACAGGGCGCTGACTCCCGCGAACAGGAGCGACGCTCCGGCGAGTCCGCCCGCGACCAACTGCCCGCCGGGGATGAACGCGGCGACCACCGCGGCCCCGCCGAGCACCGCGCTCACCCGCCCGAAGTACGTGGCGGCTTCGGCGGCGTTGTTGGTGGCCTCCTTGTCGATCTCGGTGAAGTCGACCTTGTCATTGGCCGTCGACTCAGCGGGATTCACACCCTTCTCGGCGTTCTGCTTCGCCTGCTGAGCCGCCTTGGCCGCCGCCGCGGCCATCTCCTGCTGCCGCTTCTGCTGCGCCACGGCCTTCGCCTCAGTGGCCGCCGAGCGGGCGGCAGCGGCGTCCTTGCCCGCCGCGATCGCGTCGGCGTACGCGCGGTCGGCCGAGGCCCGTGCGCTGCTCGCCGCCGCGACAGCGGTGTTGGCCGACGAAATGGCCTGGTTCGCCGAGTAGTTGGCCTGCCGCTTGGCCGAACGCGCAGCCGCAGCCGCGTCGGCGGCCAGCTTGGCCGAGGCCGCCGCGGCAGCCGCCGAGACGTCCGCCTTCGCCGCCGACTTCTGCGCGTCGTCGGCGTAACCCTTCGCGCTCGTCGCCGAGTTGGCGGCCTTGGTCGCCCACTGCTTGGCCTCCGCCGCGGCACCGCGCGCGTCGGCCGCCGCCTTGGCCGCTTCGGCGGCTTCCTGGAAGGCCGTCGCCGCGATGGCGGCGGCTCGGGCGATCTGCGCCTGGATGGCCGCCACATGGGTGGCCGTGTCCTCGTCGGCCTGCTGGGCCTTGTAGCGGACCGAGGTGACGAAGCGCTCCAGCATCCACTGCGGGCCCTCGAGCGCGGCCTGGGCCGCGGCCTCGACATTGGGGCCGGCGCCGTCGAGAGCCGAGAGGGTCGTGACCCGGTCGTCCTCGGTCTTGGCCTTGGCGAAGCCGGTGAGGAGGTACTCGTGCAGGGCTTCGACGCTGCCGTCGTCCATCGCCGCGTTGGCGGCCGCCTTCACGGCCCTTCCGGCCCCCTGCAACGTCTTCAGGACCTCCACGCGGTAGTCGTCGACCTGAACGGCCAGCGCGTCCGCGTCCAGGAAGTCCGTCACGGCCTGCTGATCGTCGTCCGCGAGCACCTTCTGGGCCGCGTCGGCGAGCACGGCGCTCCCCGCGTTGGCCAGCGTGAGCACGCGTTCCCGGTCATCGAGCGCCATGGCGTCGCCATGTGTGTGCCCGACCCAGTCGACCACCGCCTGGTCGTCACCGGCGAGCGCGTCCTGCGCGGCCTGACGGGTCCACGTACCCACGGAGTCCATCAGGTTGACGGCGGCCTTGCGCCCGAGCACGGCCACCTGCGCGGGATCGCTCTCCGACCGCGCCCGGTCGAGCAGGTCGCGGGTCTCCTGGTCGGTCAGCTCCTGCTGGGTCTGGATCTGCTCGATACGGGAGCGGTTCTGCTCCTCCTCCTTCTTCAACTCCTGGGCCGCTTCGATGGCCAGGGTGCGTTCCTCGGCGAGCTTCGCCGCTTCCGCTTCACGGGCGAGAGCCGCGATGTCCTGTGCCTGGGTGACGGCCGCGGCGGCGTCCGTGGCCGCGGCGACGGCCTTGTTGGCCTGGATGGTCGCCTCGTTGGCCCAGTCCTGCGCCTCGCCCGCGTGCTTGGCCGCGTCCTCGGCGGCAGCGGCTGCGGCGTCCGCGTGATCGGCGGCGCTGTTGGCGGCCTTGTGGGCATCGCGCGCGGCGGTGGCCGCCCGGGAGGCGAGGGTCGCGGCCCGATTGGCCGCGGCGGTGGCGGTGTTGGCGGCGCGGGTGGCCAACGCGGCGGCGTCTCTGGCCCGCTTGGCCTCGGCCTGGGAGACACCCGCCGCCGCAGCCGCGTCCGCGGCGGCGTTGGCGGACGCCGCGGCGTTCTGTCCCGCACGGGCCGCGGCGGCGCTCGACGTCTCGGCCTGGGCGCTGGCGTCCGCGGCGGCGGAGGCCGCGGCGGCGGCGGTTCGGGCCTTCTTGGCCGTGTCCCGGGCCACTTGGGCGGCTTCGCGCGCCGCTGCCGCCTGACCGGCGTCCTTCGACGCGGCGGAGGCGGCCTGGTAGGCGCGCACCGAGGCGCGAGAGGCGGCACCGGCCGCTGCGGCGGCGGCCTGGGCCGCGCTCGCGGCCGTGTGGGCCGCGGAGATCGCGGTGTGCGACGCCGAGACCGCGGTACGGGCCGCGGCTGCCGCGCCGTTCGCCGCGTCGGCGGCCCGTCCGGCGGCACGTGACGCCTTGAGCGCGTCGCCCTTGGCCGCGGCGCTCTCGTCGGCGGCCAGCAGGGCGGCCTTCTTGGCCTCGACGGACGCGGCCTCGGCGTGCTCGGCCGCCTCCTTGGCCTCGACCGTCGCGGTGTGGGCGCGCGCACCCGCGTTCTGCGCCTGCACCACCAACTGGTCGATCGTCAGCTTCTCTTGGTCACGGGCACGCGCGAGGTGCTGCCCGTAGCGTAAGAACTCGCTCACGTCGGCCGCTGTGCCGTCCAGCGCCCGGTTGATGGCCTGGGTCAGGTTCGGACCGGCGCCGGCGAGCATGGCGGTCGTCTCGAACCGCTCGTCCTCCTCGCGCGCGCTGTACTGCCCTTCCTGGAGGAAGCCGTCCAGCACGTTCGGCGTGCCGTTGTCCAGGGCCTTGTTCGCCTCGCGCACCACGGCCTTGCCGCCGGCGCCCAGGATCGTCAGGACCGCGACCCGCCGGTCGTCGGCCAGCGGTTGCTCGTAGCCTCCGGTGACGAACGCGTGCAGTTCCGCGTCGGTGCCGTCGAGGACCTGTTGGACCTTCGCCCGTACACCGGGACCCGCGAAGTTGAGCATCTCCAGGACGGAGACCCGGTCGTCCTCGGCCTGCGCCCTGGCCAGCCCCGTGGTGAGGAAGGCCGTCAGAGCCGCTTGGTCGCCGGTGAGCGCCTGTTTCGCTTCCGTTCGTACGGCACGGCCGCCGAGGAGCCAGGCGTCGACGGCCTGGTCGCGGTCACTGTCCCCTGTCCCCGCTCCGTCGGCCGCGTACGCCGGTGAGTTCCTCGTCCCTACGACCGAAGCCGCCGTGGCGGCTACCGCCAAGGTCAAGAAACTCCGGCGCGAAGGGCCCCATTCGGAGATATTCCGTCTCGATGGGTTACGTCTCAGCATGCCCGTTCCACCCCCATAAACAGTGTTTGCAAGCAGCCAAACTCGCACTTAGTGAAATGCAAGTTCGCCAACAACCTGTCAGGGCGGTCGGCTATTCAGCAAGAGGGTGTCGCAGACATCCCTTTTGTCGACTTGGGATCGACATCTGACGAAGAGAGCGTCATTTTGCGCTACCGGAGCCTATAGACCCAGACCTGCCCCTGAGGTCACAACTCCGTAAATCCGTATGCCCGGCCCTCTACCGCGTCCTACGGTGAAGGATCAGTGTGTGTTTCGTTTGGATTCCTATTCGTTATGGAGAAGAGAGATGAAGGTTGCGAGTCGCGTACTCGTGTCGACGTGCGTACTGATCGCCGCGAGTGTGGGCGTCGCGTTCAGCGCCACGGGTCACAAGGACCAGACCTTGCGGGCGGACATGGCGGCGGGAGAGAACCCGCCGTACGCGGTGGAGGACTTCAATTACCCGCGGGCGGACAAGATTCTCGAAGAGCAGGGAATTGTTCTGAAGCGCGGTGACGGCCATATCGTCCTCGCGACCTGCGGAAGTCAGGAAGGGCTGCTCGGAGTACAGCCGCGGAACAAGGACATGGTCTGTTTCCGCGTCACCGGTAACAGCGGATACCTCGCCATGGAAATACCCGCGGTCTACGGCGTGAAGGGCAACTCGTACGAGACGTCCGTGAAGATGACCGTGGGCGATCGGGAGAAGGTCTACGAGATCACCAAGGACTCCTGGACCAATGTGGGAGAAGCGGCCGATCCGGCGGACGGCGATCACATGCTGGTCGAGATCTCCACCAACAAGTAGGCCGCCGTCCCATGGCTCCCACCTTCTACGATCCGAAGCCAAGGAACCCGTTCATGCCACGCTCCAGACGCATGCCCCTCCTCGCTCTCGCCGCCACGCTCCTCGCCGTACCGGGCTCTCTGTGCGCGGCGCCCGCGTCCGCTGTCACCGGACCCGCCGCCACCGACGCCGGATATGCCTTCACCGCCCGTCTCGACGTGGGCGACGGCCAGCGCGCCTGTTCCGCGGCGTTGGTGTCACCGCAGTGGCTCGCCACGTCCGCGAGCTGCTTCTCCGACAGCGGAACGTCCCAAGTCCCCGCGGGCAAGCCGAAGTCGAAGACCATGGCCACCATCGGCCGTACGGATCTGACCACTTCCGGCGGGCAGGTCCGTGAGGTCGTCGAGCTGGTGCCCCGTGAGGACCGGGACCTGGTCCTGGCTCGCCTCGCCTCACCGGCCACCGGGATCACCCCCGTGGCGTTCGCCGACACCGCGCCCGCCGCCGGGGAGGAGCTGACGGTCGCCGGGTACGGCCGGACCAAGGACGAGTGGGCGCCGCTCAAGCTCCACACCGCCACCTTCACCGTCGACTCCGTGGCGGGCACCACGCTCGCCCTGCACGGCAAGTCCGCGGCGGACGCCATCTGCGCCGGTGACGCGGGCGGGCCGATCGTCCGGATCAAGGACGGCCGACCCGAGCTGGTCGCGCTCAGCAGCCAGTCCTGGCAGGGCGGTTGCTTCGGTGCCGACCCGGCCGAGACCCGCACCGACGCCGTCTCCACCCGGCTGGACAACATCGTCGGCGGCAGCACGCTGTCGGCCGGTGGCGTGCTCATGCCCGGAGACTCCCTGACGTCCAACGCCGCCCGTCTGACCCTGCAGTCCGACGGCAACCTCGTCGTCGTCTCCCGCGCGGGCAAGACCCTCTGGTCCACCAGGACCGCGGGGCACCCCGGCGCGACGGCCCGTCTCGACGCGCAGGGCAACCTCGCCGTCATCGACACCGACGGGACCACGACGCTGTGGGAGTCGAAGACCACCGCGCCCGGTGGCAAGGCCGTCCTTCAGGACCGCGGTGACTTCGTCATCTACAACGCCAAGAACGAGTCGCAGTGGGCCGCCGGCACCACGGTCCGCCACGACTACGACGGCGACGGCCGCAGCGACATGGCCGACTGGTACGACTACGCCGACGGCAGCGACCAGATCCACGCCTTCCTCGCCAAGACCGACGGCGGCTTCAACAGCCCCGTCCACGGCTGGGAAGCCGCGGCGGGCAACTACTACGCCGAGAACATGAAGCCCGTCACCGGCGACTTCAACGGCGACGGCATCGGCGACGTGGCCACCCTCTACGGCTACTCCACCGGAGAGGTCGCCCTCATCACCTGGCTGGGCAAGGGCGACGGCAACTTCGCCGCGCCCCTGAAGTCCTGGAAGATCGCCTCGGGTTGGACGTTCTCCCGGATGACCCCGGTCGCCGGTGACTTCAACGGCGACGGCCGCGACGACGTCGCCGTCTGGTACGACTACGCCGACGGCAGCGACAAGATCCAGACCTTCCTCGCCAAGACCGACGGCGGCTTCAACAGCCCGTTCGCCGGATGGCAGACCCCGGCGGGCAACTACTTCCGCGAGAACATGAAGTTCGTCACCGGCGACTACAACGGTGACGGCCGCGACGACCTCGCGGTCCTCTACGGCTACTCCACCGGTGAGGTCAAGCTCATCACCTTCCCGGCCAAGCCCGACGGCGGCTTCAACGAGCCGGTGCACGGCTGGAGTTCCGCCACCGGCTGGGACTTCAAGCGAGCCACCGTGTACTCCGGGGACTTCGACGGTGACGGCCGCGACAACGTGGCCGTCTGGTACGACTACGCCGACGGGCACGACGCGGTGATCGGCTTCACGCCCAGCGGCACCGACGGCAAGCTCGGCGGCCGTACGGATCTGTGGACCACCCCGGCGGGCAACTACTACCGCGAGAACATGCAGCTCGTGACCGGGGACTTCGACGGCGACGGCCGCGACGACCTCGCCACCCTCTACGGCTACTCCGATGGCCGGGTCAAGACCATCACCTGGACCGCCAAGGCCGACGGAACGCTCAACGAGCCCGCGGGGAGCTGGGAAGCGGCTGCGGGCAACTGGACCTTCAGCCGGGTCCGGCTGATCGACCGCTACAACAACCCCTCGTAGCAAGGGAGTCGGGGACCGGAGCGGTGGCCGCTGCCCCGCCTCCGGTCCCCTTCGGCTTCTCTACGCCCAGGCTCCCGGCGCTCCCAGGCCGGTAAGGGCGCCGACCGGGTCCGAGGCCGGGGTGCCGCGGGGCCACCAGTCCTCGCGGCCCGGTTCCGACTCGTACGCGTACCACAAGCCGTCCCGGCCGAGCCGGAGTTGGGTGTGGCCCGCCGGATGTGTGAGGTGGTTGTGCCACGGGCGGAACGCGGGGAGGTCCGCGGCGAGGAGGAGCGGGCGGGCCCGGTCGAAGCGGCCCGCGGGCGGGTCCCAGTGCTCTTCCAGTACGGCGAGCCCCTCGCGTCCGCCCTGTCGCCACGCGGCGACGGCACGCGCCAGGTCGGCCGGGGTCCGCCCGGTGGCGGCGGCCAGCGAGGAGTAGAGCGCGCGGGTCGCCGCGGTGAGGCCCGAGCCGGGGCGGGCGGCGGCGAGCCGTACCGCGTCCTGCCACAGCGTCAGGTCCGCGATCGGATCGTGGCCGGTGGTCAGCAGGGCGTGGGCGCGGGCCGCGGCGTCCGTGGCCAACTGGTCCAGCGCGAGCGGGTCCGGGCCGTCCGCGGTCCCCGGGTAGACCGGCGGCTGCTCGGGATGCGCGGGCGGCGGCAGCGGGGCCGGGAGCGGCGGCAGCGCGCGCCGGTCCACGGCGTCACGGGCGCGGACGCCCGCGGCGGGGGCGGGTTCCCGCTCCCGGGCCGCACGGGCGGCGTTGCGCCGGGTCAGCGCGTCGAGCACCTCGCGCTCGCCCCGGCCGCGCAGCAGGAGGAGGACGAAGGGATCCTGGTCGAGCAGCCGGGCGGTCTGGTAGCAGACCGCGGCGGCGTGCTTGCAGGGGTGGCCGACGTCGGGGCAACTGCACTGTGGTTCGAGATCGCCGGGCCCCGGGAGCAGCCGGACCCCGCACTCGGCGAGGGACCGCGGCACCTGCTTGTCCAGCAGCGCGGCGATATGGTCGGGCCGCTCGGCCGCGGCGTCCAGGAACCGGTCCCACTCGTCGTCGGAGAACGTCCGCAGCCGCACCTGCGCGCGGTACGGGCGCGGGCGGCTTCCCTGTACGTAGGCCACCACGTGTCCGGGGGTGACGGTGAGGGCGTCCACGTTCCCCTGGCCCGCGTAGGCCCGCCCGCGTGCCAGGCGCGCGGCGTCGAGCGCCCCTTCCTCCAGTGCCGTGACCCAGGCGTTGCCCCACCAGGTCCCGGCGAACCGGTCGGCCGGGTCCGCCGGTTGCGCGGCGGGCGCGGGGAGAGGGGGAAGCGCGGCGAACGTGCGCCGCAGCGCGCCGTCGCGGCCGGGGGCCGCCATGGAGCGGGGGTAGTGGGCGACCGTCTCGGGCCGTGTCTCCTTCCGGTGGCCGCCGTCGTCCCCTTCGAGGCGCGCGGTCCCGGCTTCCGGTGACGCCATCGACGCGGGCAACTCGAAGGTGTCGGCGAGGAGTTCGCGTACCTCCTGAACTCGACCACTGTGCACGCGAGTTCGGGCGCTCGGGCGGCGGGCGCGGGCGACGGTCGAGCGCGCGGAACCGGATGACCGTACGGAACGGGACGGCCGCGCGGCACCGGACGGCCCCAATGGCTCGGAGGGCCCTGCGAGTTCGGACGGTGCTGCGAGTTCGGACGGTGCTGCGGAGGGCTCTTCGGCGCCGGATGTCTCTCGGCCGCCGGACTGTGGCTCCGGTGTGGTGGCGGGCGGGCGCCGGTCCGCTTCCTTCCGTGCGGCCCGCAGCGCCTCACGCGCGATGTCTCCGGGGCGCGTGGCCGGTGCGGTCTCCGCTACGGATTCCGGCGCGGCGGCGTCCACGGTCACCGGGTCGGCCTCGCGCGCGTCCCCACCGCGCCGTTCCGCGTTCGCCCGGCGCAACGCCTCGCGGGCCGCGTCCCCCGGCCTGACCGTCGGCCCGGCTTCCGGCCGTACGTCCACGCCGGACGCGGAGACCTCCACGCCGCTGTCCTCGGCGCCCTCCGCGCTCGCGCTCTCCCGCTCCCTCGCGGCCCGCAGCGCACGCCGTGCCTCGTCGGCGGGGCGGGTGGACGTCGTGCTCTCGGTGCCGGTCACGCCGTCCTCCGCAGTGACACCAGGTCCGACAGCTCGCGGACGGTCAGTTCGGTCAGGGCGGACTCGCCGGAGCCCAGGATCGCGTCCGCCAGGGCCCGCTTGGACTCCAGCATCTCGGCGATACGGTCCTCGACCGTGCCCTCAGTGATCAGCCGGTGGACCTGCACCGGCTGGGTCTGGCCGATGCGGTACGCGCGGTCCGTGGCCTGCTCCTCCACCGCGGGGTTCCACCAGCGGTCGAAGTGGATGACATGCCCGGCACGGGTGAGGTTGAGGCCCGTACCCGCCGCCTTGAGGGAGAGGACCAGGACCGGGGTCGCCCCGCTCTGGAAGCGGTCCACCATCCGCTCGCGGTCCGGCACGGGCGTGCCTCCGTGCAGCAGCTCGACCGGTATCGCGCGGGCGGCCAGATGCGTGGTGATCAGCCGGGCCATGCCGACGTACTGCGTGAACACCAGCGCCGAGCCGTCCTCCGCGAGCAGCGTGTCCACCAGCTCGTCCAGCAGGGCGAGTTTGCCCGAGCGCGCGGTGAGCGCCGCGGCCGTCGCCGGATCCTCCTTCAGATACAGCGCCGGGTGGTCGCAGATCTGCTTGAGCGAGCCGAGGAGGGCGAGGACCAGGCCCCGGCGGCCGATGCCCTCCGCCGTCTCGATGGCCAGCAGCGACTCCCGTACGACCGCCTCGTAGAGCGCGGCCTGTTCGCGGGTGAGCGGAACCGGATGGTCCGTCTCCGTCTTGGGCGGCAGCTCGGGGACGATGCCCGGGTCGGACTTCTTGCGGCGCAGCAGGAACGGGCGGACCAGGCGGGCGAGCCGCTCGACGGCCTCCTGGTCCTCGCCGTTCTCCACCGCGCGCGCGTGCCGGGCGCGGAAGGACTTCAGGGGGCCGAGCAGTCCGGGGGTCGTCCAGTCCAGCAGGGCCCACAGCTCGGAGAGGTTGTTCTCCACGGGGGTCCCGGTGAGGGCCACACGCGCGGGGGACGGGATCGTGCGCAGTGCCTTCGCCGTGGCCGAGTACGGGTTCTTGATGTGCTGTGCCTCGTCCGCGACGACCATGCCCCAGGTCTGCTCGGCGAGTCTCGGCGCCGCCGTGCGCATTGTGCCGTAGGTGGTGAGGACGAAGCCGCCGTCCAGGTCGTCCAGGGTGCGGTCCGCGCCGTGGAAGCGGCGGACCGGGACCCCGGGCGCGAACCGCGTGATCTCCCGCTGCCAGTTGCCGAGCAGCGACGCCGGGCAGACGACGAGGGTCGGCTCGCGGCGGGCCCGGCGCAGATGCAGGGCGATGACCGTGACCGTCTTGCCGAGGCCCATGTCGTCGGCGAGGCAGGCGCCGAGGCCGAGGGAGGTCATCAGGTCCAGCCAGGCCAGGCCGCGCAGTTGATAGTCCCGCAGCCGGGCGGCGAGGCCCGGGGGCGGCTCCACCGGGCCGACGCCCGCCGTCAGCCGGTCCCGCAGGGTGGCGAGCGCGCCGACCGGCACCGCCTCGACCGTCGCGCCGTCCACCTCGGCGCTGCCCGTGAGCGCCACCGAGAGCGCGTCGACCGGGTCGAGCAGGCCCAGTTCGCGCTTGCGGGCCTTGCGGACGAGCGCCGGGTCGACCAGCACCCAGCGGTCGCGCAGCCGGACGACCGGGCGGTGGGCCTCGGCGAGCGCGTCCATCTCGGCTTCGCTGAGCGGATCGCCGCCGAGCGCCAACTGCCAGCGGAACTGGAGCAGTTCCTCGCTCTCGAAGAAGCCCGTGCCGTCGGTCGCCGAGCCGGGCGCGGGCCGTACGACCGCTGTCGCGGTCAGGTCCTGGGCCAGGTCCCGGGGCCAGTGCACGGCGACCCCGGCGGCGCCCAGCCTGCTCGCCGCGACGCCCAGCAGATCGCCCAACTCCTCCTCGGACAGCGCCAGGACATCGGGCACGTCCTGCTCGGAGAGCCGCTCCAGCGGGGGCCAGACGCGGGCCGCGCGGCGTACGGCGAGGGCCGCGTCCACCCGCGCGCGGGGGCCGAACCCGGCGTCCGCCTCGCCCGCCCACAGCGCCGCCGCGTCGACGACGAGCGTGGGGTCGGCGAGGCTGTGCACCTGGACGACGGCCGCTCCGGCGCGCCGGGCGTCCTCGCCGTCGTCGAAGAGCTGGGACGCCGACAGGTCCAGGCGCAGCGAGATCCGTACGCCGGTGTCCATGCCCGCGGCGACCTCGGCGGCCCAGTCCCGCGCGCGGGGCAGGCGCTGCGGCTCACGCGCGGCGAACGGCTTGCCCATGGCGTGGGCGGCGGCCGGGGTACGGGGCAGGGTGTCCGCGACGGCGTCCAGGAAGGACCGTACGAGGGACTCGGGCTCGGGCAGCGTGAGGGGGCCCTTGCCGGGGAGCGGGACGGCATGGCCCTCGTAGGGCAGGGCCGCGGCGATCGCTCTGAGGTGGGCGATGTCGTCCGGTTCCAGCGGTCCGGCCCGCCAGGCGTCGTCCCCCTGCGGGGTGAGACCGGGCAGCAGCCGCCCGCGCGCGACGAGCCGCAGCGCGTGGAGCGTGGCGGCGCCCCAGCAGGCCGTGGCGGGGTGGGCGGCGGGATCGCGCCGGGCTCGGGCGAGCAGCGGCAGGGCGTCGGCGATGGGCAGCGAGACGGCGGGTACGGTGCCGCGGCGCACCCCGGATCCATGGGGGCGTACGACCGTCAGCTCCCGCGCGCCCGTCGCGCCTGTCAGGTCCTGCGCGCCGTCCGAACGGTCCACGCCGTCCGAACGGTCCGCGTCATCCGCACCGCCCGCGCTGTCCGCGTCCTCCCCGCTCTCCGACAGGAGGGGCCCGCCCTCCGGCAGGAGGGGGCCGCCGTCCGACGGGAGAGGGCCGCCGTCCGGGTCCCAGAAGGCGACCCGGCCCTGGCGGGGCACCGGCGCGGGCAGGAAGACGGCGGCCAGCTTCGCCCAAGCTCGCAGCTCCCTCATCCGTCCGGTCACCTCCCGCCGTCTCGTCGTGTCAGATGTCTTCGACTGTACGGGCGGGGTCTGACAACCGGCTCCGACGAGGCTCACGGGGGCGACGGTCAGGGGGTCGTCCGGGACACCACGTAGACCGTCGGGTGGTCGGGGTCGGCGCGGTTCACCATGACGTCCAGGGTGGGCGCCGGGTTCTTCTGCGTGTGGGTCAGGCCGTACCAGGGGCCCTCTCCGGTGAACGACCAGCCGACGATCCCCTGGTCGCGCGGGCTGATGGCGGTGTCGTTCTCCTTCAGCTCGCCCGTGCTCTTGTCGATCTTGCGGAGGAACTTCGCGAGACCGGCCTCGCTGGTGTTGAACTGCGCGTACAGCCTGCTGGTCTTCCAGTTGTTCGTCTCGTAGTACGCGACCTCGGTGGCCTTCGCGGGGATCTTCACCTGGTACAGGCTGCACAGCACGCTGGAGGGGCGGCCCGCGGTGAGGCCGGTCGCCGAGTACCTGGCCTCCTTGACCTTGCCGCTGTCACGGCTCTGGTTGGCGGAGATCACCAGATAGCCGGCCGGGACGCCGATGAGCAGCATGATGGTCAGCAGGGTCAGCGCCCTGCGGCGGACCATGTGCCCGTGGGACTCGGGGGGCCGTCCGGGCTCGTCCGGCGGTGCGGGCTGATGCGGTACGGAGGTGGTGGCCGTCACAGGACTCCCCTGGTGGTGCGGCGGGACTGCGCGTACCGCTCGTAGCGTTCGTACCGCTCCACCCGGCGCCGGTTGGCGCGGCGGAAGCGGCGGGCGACGAGCCGGGCGAGGTCGGCGGCGCCGACCATGCCGGCCTCGGGGCCGAGTTGCGCGCGCGTGATGCGGGCCTCGGGGCGGTAGCCGCGGCCGGTCAGATGGCGCCGGAAGGCGTCCCGGGCCGGGCCGATGAGCAGATCGTCGGCCGCGCTGACGCCGCCGCCGATCACGAAGCAGGAGGGGTCCAGGGCGGCGGCGAGGTTGGCGATGCCGACGCCGAGCCACTGGCCGATGTCCTGCAACAGCTCGACGCACATCGCGTCGCCCTCGCGGGCCAGCTCGGTGATCATCGGGCCGGTGATCTCGGAGATGTTGCCCTTGACGTGCTCGATGATCCCGTACGCCACCGGGGACTCGGCGGCGGCCAGTTCCCTGGCCTCGCGGACCAGGGCGTTGCCCGAGCTGTACTGCTCCCAGCAGCCGCGGTTGCCGCACGGGCAGCGGTGGCCGCCGGGCACGACCTGCATATGGCCGAACTCGCCCGCGACGCCGAACTTGCCGCGCTTGACCTGGCCGTCCTCCAGAATGGCGCCGCCGATGCCCGTACCGAGGGTGATCATGACCAGGTGGTCCTCGTCGCGGCCCGCGCCGAAGCGCCACTCGGCCCAGGCGGCGGCGTTGGCGTCGTTGTCGACCAGGACGGGGACGGCGAGCCGTCCGGCCAGGCGGTCGCGCAGGGGCTCGTTGCGCCAGGACAGGTGGGGAGCGAACAGGACGCGGTTGCGGTCCGCGTCCACCCAGCCGGCCGCGCCGATACCGACGGCGTGCACATCGTGCCGGTCGGAGAGGTCCAGGACCAGCTCGACGATGGTGTCCTCGACGACCTTGGGACTCTTGGACTTGTCGGGCGTCTCGGTGCGGAGCTTCTCCAGGATGTTGCCGTCGGCGTCGACGACGCCCGCCATCACCTTCGTGCCGCCGATGTCGATACCGACCGTGGGGACGCGGGGCGCCGACAGATGGGACCGGCGCTCGCGCGTGCCGACGGTCCGCAGGACGGTCGCCCGCGCGGAGCCGCGGTGGGTGAAGTCGCGGTAGGTGCTCATCGGGCCGATTCTGTCACGCCGACGGCGGGGAGCACGGTGGAGCGGTTTCGCTCCCGTGGACGCCCGGGACACCGTGGTCGGCGGCCCGGCCGCGGGTCCGCCGCGGCCGGTCGCGCCCGTCTCGCGGGCCGTGCGACACGCCGATCGCGCGCCCTAGGAGGCGCGGTTGCCCAACTCCTCGCGCAGATCGTCGAGTTCGTCGCCGCCCGCCATCTGCCGGGTCAGCTCGTCCAGCGAGATCTCCTCGCGGGTGTGGCGGCCCACCATCGTGCCGCGCTTGAGCAGGGTGAACCGGTCGCCCACCAGGTACGCGTGGTGCGGGTTGTGGGTGATGAAGACAACACCCAGCCCGGCGTCCCGTGCCGCCGCCACATACTTCAGCACGATGCCCGACTGCTTCACGCCCAGGGCCGCCGTCGGCTCGTCGAGGACCAGCACCTTGGCCCCGAAGTACACCGCGCGCGCGATGGCCACGCACTGGCGTTCGCCACCCGACAGGGTGCCGATGGGCTGGTCGACGTCCCGCAGGTCGATGCCCAGGCGCAGCAGTTCGGTGCGCGTGGTGCGGCGCATGAAGTCGACGTCCATGCGCTTGAAGGGGCCGACGCCCTTGCGGGGCTCGGAGCCGAGGAAGAAGTTCCGCCACACCGGCATCAGCGGGACGACGGCCAGGTCCTGGTAGACCGTGGCGATCCCGCGGTCCAGGGCCTCGCGCGGGGAGGCCGGGCGGCACTCCTCGCCCTCGATGCGGAAGGTGCCCGCGTCGTGCTGGTGCAGCCCCGCGATGATCTTGATGAGGGTGGACTTGCCCGCGCCGTTGTCACCGAGGACGCAGGTGATCTCCCCCGGGCGGACCTCCAGGGAGACCCCTTCGAGGGCGCGGACGTTGCCGTAGTACTTGCTGACGTCCTCCAGCTCGACGAGCGCGGTGCGCTCCTCGGCGTCGGCGTCGTTCGTCGCGTCCTTCGTCGCGTCGCGCGTCGTGTCGTGCGTCATGTCGTGGCCTCCGCACGCTTGCGGACCCAGGTGTTGAGCAGGGTCGCGAGGAGGAGCATCGCTCCGAGGAAGAACTTGAACCAGTCGGGGTTCCACTGGGCGAAGACGATGCCCTTGCTGGTCATGCCGAAGATCAGCGCGCCGACCGCCGAGCCGATCGCGGAGCCGTAGCCGCCGGTGATCAGACAGCCGCCGATGACGGCCGCGATGATGTAGATCAGCTCGTTGCCGACACCCTCGCCGGACTGCACCACGTCGAAGGAGAACAGCAGGTGCTGGCCGGAGATCCAGGCGCCGAAGGCGACCCCCATGTACAGGCCGATCTTGGTCCGGTACAGCGGGACGCCGACCGCGCGGGCCGCGCTCTCGTTGCCGCCGACCGCGAAGATCCAGTTACCGGCCCGCGTGCGCAGCAGGATCCAGGAGGCGACGGCGACCAGGGCGAACCACCACAGGATGGTGATCTTGAAGTCGACGCCGCCGATGGTGATCGTGGAGGCGAACACCGCCTTGGCCGACTCGAAGCCGTCCATGTCGGAGATCGACTTGGTGGAGACCGTGCCGCTGATCATCTTGGTGAGACCGAGGTTCAGACCGGTCAGCATCAGGAACGTGCCGAGCGTGACGATGAAGCTGGGCAGCTTCGTACGGGTCAGCACGAATCCGTTGAACGCGCCGATCGCCAGCGTGACCAGCAGGGAGACGCCGACGCCGACCCAGATGTCGGCGGTCATCTGGTAGCTGAACATCGACGAGATCAGCGCGGACGACGTCACGAGGACGCCCGCGGACAGGTCGAACTCGCCGCCGATCATCAGCAGCGCGACCGGGACGGCCATGATGCCGATCGTCGAGGACGCGTACAGGACCGTGCTGAGGCTCGCGGCCCGCAGGAAGTGGTCGGCGATGATCGCGAAGAACAGGAAGACGGCGACCGCGCCCACCACCGAGCCCAGCTCGGGCCGGCCGAGGAGCTTCTTCAGGGGCGAGGTCTTCAGCAGCCGCTCGTCCGCGCGCGCTCCGTCCGCCGTCGTCTCCGGCCGCTCCGCCGGTGTCGTCGTGGTCATCGCGTGCCCCGATCCGCGTACTTCTCCAGGGTCGCGGCCTGGTCCTTGGTGACGATCTGCGGTCCGGTCAGGACCGGCTTGCCGCCGCCGATGGTGTTGGCGTTGTACTTGTAGAGCCAGATCTGGTCGACCGCCTCGTAGCCCTGGAGGTAGGGCTGCTGGTCGACGGCGAAGCCGAGCGTGCCGTCCTTCAGCTTGGCGGCCACCTTCGCGTTCAGGTCGAAGGTGTCGATCTCCGCCCGGCTGCCGGCGTCGGCCTTGGCCTTCACCGCGGTGTCGGCGTAGGGGGCGCCGAGGGTGACGACCGCGTCGAAGGATTTGTCCGACTGGAGCTTGGCGCCGATGGCGGACTGCACGTCGGGCATGTTGGTGCCGTTGACGTAGAGGTTCTTCACGGTGCCGTGGAAGGTCTTCTTCACGCCGTCGCAGCGCTGCTCGTGGCCTACGTTGCCCTGCTCGTGCAGCACGCACAGGGCCTTCTTGCGGCCGCGCTTGTTCAGCTCGTCGCCGACGGCCTCGCCCGCGATCGTCTCGTCCTGGCCGATGTGGGTGAGAGCGCCGAACGCCTTGGACTCGGCCGAGCCGGAGTTCACGGTGACCACCGGGATACCGGCCTTCTCCGCGCGGGCGACGGCGGCCTTCATCGCGTCGGGCTTGGCCAGCGTGACGATGATGCCGTCGACCTTCTGGTCCACCGCCGCGTCCACGAGCTGGGCCTGCTGCTGGGCCTCGGCGCTGTGCGAGTAGAGGAACTCGATGTTGTCCTTGAGCGCGGCCTGCTCGGCGCCCTTCTGCACGATGTCCCAGAAGGTGTCGCCGTCGCCGGAGTGCGTGATCATCGCGACCGTCCAGCGGGGCGTGTCCACCGCGGCCCGGCCCTGGGCGACGGCGGCCTTGCGGGCGTCCTCGGCGCGCTTGCCGCCGTGGCTGCTGCACCCTGCGAGGGATACGCCGAGCGCCCCTGCGAGCGCGATGGTCGCCCAGATCCGTATCCGTGCCACGAGGACATACCTTCCTGCGGAGATGATGGGAACGATCCAGTATCGCTTACCGGCCATCGGCCGAGGGAACAGGGCGTACCGGACAGTAGGTCAGGGGCGTACGGGGCGGCACGTCACGGGCGTACGGGGCGAGCGGGTCAGGGACGTACGGGGCAGTACGTCAGGGGCGTACGAAGCGGCAGGTCACGGGCGTACGAGCAACTGGAACTCGAAGGAGTAGCGCGAGGCGCGGTAGCTGTGCGTGCCGAACTCCACGGCGCGGCCCGTGTCGTCGAACGTGACGCGCTGCATGGTGAGCAGCGGGGCACCCTCGGGCTCGCCGAACCGCTCGCTCTCCTCCGGGGTGGCGGCGCGGGCCCCGACGGTCTGCCGGGCGCTGTGCAGGGTGATCCCGGCGGCGCGCATCAGACGGTAGAGGCCGGTCGCCTCCAGCCGCTCGGACTCCAGAGCGAGCAGACCGGTCGGCAGGTAGTTGCACAGGTACGCCATCGGCTCGCCGTGCGCGAGGCGAAGCCGCTCGATCCGGCGCACCTCGCTGCCCTCGGGCACACCGAGCGCGGCGGCGACCTCGGCCGACGCGGGGACGACGGTGTTGCCGAGCACCCGGGTCGCGGGGCGCTGCCCGGCCGCCTCCAGATCGTCGTAGAGGCTGCTCAGCTCCAGCGGGCGCCTGACCTGGCTGTGCACGACCTGGGTGCCGACACCGCGGCGGCGCACCAGCAGCCCCTTGTCGACCAGGGACTGGATGGCCTGGCGGACGGTGGGCCGGGACAGGCCGAGCCGTGCGGCCAGCTCGATCTCGTTGCCCAGCAGGCTGCCCGGCGTGAGCGCGCCGTGCTCGATCGCGGCCTCCAACTGCTGCGCGAGCTGGAAGTACAGCGGCACCGGGCTGCTGCGGTCGACGCTGAGCTGGAGCGACACGGTCGGGTCCCCATCTGGTTTCGGCACGGGGCGAGCGTAGCTCCGGTGGGTGGTGACGGGAAGTCGTGTAGTCCGGTTGTCCGGACAATCCATTGACAGGTCGGGGTGCGGGACCCCAGGTTGTTCTCATGCGCATCGCAGTCATCGGGGCGGGCCGTATCGGGACGTTCCACGCGAGCACGCTCGGCCGCCTCCGCGAGGTCGGCTCGATCGTCGTCACGGACCTCGACACGCCCCGGGCCACCGCGCTCGCGGACCGGCTGGGCGCGGCGGTCGCGGCCGATGTGGACGAGGTCTTCGCCCGCGGCGCGGACGCCGTGGTCGTCACGGCGGCGACCGCGGCCCACGCCGAGCTGATCGGCCGGGCGGCGCGCGCGGGGCTTCCGGTGTTCTGCGAGAAGCCGATCGCGGTCGACCTGCCGAGCACGCTGGCCGCCCTCGCGGAGGTCGACGCGGCCGGGACGGTCCTTCAGATGGGCTTCCAGCGCCGCTTCGACGCGGGGTACACGGCCGCGCGCGAGGCCGTGCGCTCCGGGCGGCTCGGCCGGCTGCACACGGTGCGCGCGGTGACGTCCGACCCGGCGCCGCCACCGGCCGCGTATCTGCCGTTGTCCGGCGGGATCTACCGCGACTGCCTCGTGCACGACTTCGACGTCCTGCGCTGGGTGACCGGCCGGGAGGTCGTGGAGGTGTACGCGACCGGGTCCGACGCGGGCGAGGCGATGTACCGGGAGGCGGACGACGTCGAGACGGCCGCGGCCGTGCTCACCCTGGACGACGGCACGCTGGCGACGGCGACGGCGACGCGCGTCAACGGGGCGGGGTACGACGTACGGATGGAGCTGGCGGGCGAGCGGGACACGCTCGCGGTCGGCCTGGACGCGCGTTCGCCGCTCAGGTCCGCCGAACCGACCGGTCCGGCGCCCGCGGACAAGCCGTGGACCGGCTTCCTGGAGCGGTTCGCGCCCGCGTACGAGGCGGAGATCGCGGCGTTCGTGGCGGTGGTACGGGGCGAGCGCGCGAACCCCTGCGACGGCCATGAGGCCTTGCACGCCCTGCGGATCGCGGAGGCGTGCGAGCTGTCCCGCCGCGAGCGCCGCCCCGTTCACGTCGGCGAGATCGCCTATTCCGGTTGACGGTGACCGACGGCCCCCGGTTTCCTGCTGCGATGTCGAACCTTCGCTTCGTGGAACCCGCCGACGATGCCTCGCTCGAGGACTGGCGGCACGTCCACAACGAGATCATCCCCGCGGACCCGCTCTCCCTCGACGACGTACGCGAGCGCGTGCGGCGCAACCGCCTGGAGGTCGCGTACCTCGGCGACGTCCTCGTGGGCTGCTCGACCGTGCGCCCGCCCACGGACGGCACGGCCACGGTCATCGCGCGCATCCTGCCCGCCCACCGCGGGCAGGGGTTCGGCGGGCGGCTCTACGAGCGGGGCCTCGAACAGGCCCGTGGGCTGGGTGCCGAGACGATCGAGACGATCGTGCTCGGCACCAACCCCGACGGGCTCGCCTTCGCGCACCAGCGCGGGTTCGTGGAGGTCGAGCGCTATGTGGCGGGCGTGGACGAGATCTGGCACACCTTGCGGCTCAACTAGGCCCTGTTACGACGGGCGCCGGGCGTTCTCCGGGAGTTCGTACGAGCCGTACCGCGGGCGGCCCGCGCGGTCGTAGGAGTGGATGGTGACGCCCTTGGCCGTGGTGCGGGCCTCGATGTGGTCGAACGCGGTGGGCAGGGTGCTCTCCGCGAACAGACGGTGCCCGCTCCCGAGGATGAGCGGGCACGTCAGCAGGTGCAGGGTGTCCACGAGGTCGAGCGCGAGCAGGGACCGGACCAGGGTGGCGCTGCCGTGCACCTGGAGTTCGCCCTCGGTCCGCTCCTTGAGGTCGGTGACCTCCTTGGCGAGGTCGCCGCGCAGCACCGTGGTGCCCGCCCAGGAGGGTGTGCCGAGGGTCTGCGACGTGACGTACTTCGGAAGGGAGTTGAGCCGGGAGGCGATCGGGTCGGCCGGGTCGGTCAGCTTCGGCCAGTGCGCGACGAAGACCTCGTAGGTGCGGCGGCCGAGGAGGAAGGCGCCCGCGCGGTCGAAGACCTCGGCCATGAACCGGCCGAAGCCCTCGTCGCCGTAGGGAACGCTCCAGCCGCCCTGGGTGAAGCCATCGCTGGTGTCCTCGTTGGGCCCGCCCGGTCCCTGGTGAACGCCGTCGAGGGTGAGGAACGCGGTAACGGTGAGCTTGCCCATGTGCGGGTGCCCTCCTTGCTCGGGTGGTGATCCGTACTGTTGTCAGCGGTTCAGACCGAGCCGGTGCCCGTAACTCATCGGTCGGCGGTCATCCGATTCCGTCGAATCTCGTACGGCACCCCCCCGCTCATCCCGTGTGCGTCGAGAACAGGCCGCCCGTCGGTCCCTGCTTGTCGCCGCCCTGGGCCTTCTTGAGCGCGTTGGCGAGGCTCTCGATGGTGAGCGACTGGAGGATGACGCGGCCTTGGCCCTCCAGCGTGGCCAGGGACAGGCCCTCGCCGCCGAAGGCCATGTTCATGAGCCCCTGGCGGTTGAGGCCGCCGATCCGCTCGACGCCGTACTGGATGCCCTCCTCGAAGGCGACGACGCATCCCGTGTCGACCTCGATCCGGCCGCCGAAGTCCGCGGGGTCGAGGTCGATGAAGTTGCCCGCCCCGGCGATGATCACCGTGCCGCGACCGGTGAACTTCTCCAGGATGAAGCCCTCGCCGCCGCTCATGCCCGTACGGCCGCCCTGGAAGGCGATGCCGAAGTCGACCGTCGACTCGGCGGCCACGAAGGCGTCCTTCTCCGCGAACCACGCGCGCGTGCCGTCCAGTTCCAGCGCGCGCATCTCTCCGGGGAGCACACCGGCGAACCCGACCGTGCCCTCGCCGCCCTGCGCCGTGAAGTACTGGAACGCGAGCGACTCGCCCGCCAGGGCGCGCTGGCCGACCTGCATCGCCGTGCCCATGGCCTGGCGCAGGAAGCCGCCCATACCCCCGGCCGAGCCGCCGCCCGGGGACTGACCGCCGCCGTTCGACGGGCCGGAGAGGCGGGTCTCCATGGTCACGTTCGTGGTCTTGAAGAGGAACTTGCCCGCCTCGCAGTACACGGTCTGCCCCGGGCTCAGGGTGACGACCGCCATCTGCATGGCGTTGCCGACGATGTCTTGGCGAAGAGTCACGCCGGGAGAACGCCGGGGGCCGTGCGAAGAGTTCCGGCCGTCCCGGAATGCGTCCGAACGGGTGGCCTCAGCCGCCCAGTTCCTGGTGGCGGGCCGCCAGGCGGGCCGCGCCGTCCTCGGTCAGAGAGCCGTGCAGGCGCAGCCGCGAGATGCCGCCGTCCGGATAGATGTCCACGCGCGCGTGCGTGCCGACGGCCGGGGCGGGCAGCACGAAGCGGTGGTTCGTGTCGGGCTGGAGGCGGGTGCGCGGCAGGATCTCCCGCCACCCGGCGCCCTCCCCGCTCTCCGGGTTCCCGTCGTCCTTGACCGAGACCGAGGCCCAGCCCGCCGCGTTCCCCTTCAGACAGGCCGTGTCGATCTCGATCGCGCGGATCCACGACCGGGCCACCAGCCGGTAGCGGATCCAGTCGTTGCCCCGGTCGCGGCGGCGGCGTGTCTCCCAGCCCTCATCCATCGTGCGGGAGCGGCCCGGCCTGATCGTGTTCGTGGCCGGGGAGTAGAAGAGGTTCGAGGCGTCTTCTACTTGGCCGCCGTGCTCCAGCGCGACCACGTCGAAGGTGCCGAGGACCGCCAGCCAGGCCGGGTCCGGGACCACCTCGCCGTACACGCGCAGGCGCGCCACGCCTCCGTCGGGGTGCTGGTTCAGCCGCAGGTGCGTGAAGCGCTGTTCGGCCGACACCGCGAAGCCGTTCGCCGCGTGGCCCGCGACCGGGGTGCGCGGGACCAGCGTCGTCCACTTCACCTCGTCCGACAGCAACTGCTCCGGGGACGGTGAGCCGGGCGCCGACGCCCCCTCGACGGACACCGCCTGGGGGTAGTTGCCGCGGAAGTGCGCCGTGTCGACGACGATGCCGCGGACGACGCCCGGCGTGCCGAGGCGCACCAGTGCCCAGTCGTGGACCTCGGAGGTCGGCCACGGCTGCTCGGCGGAGACGCCGCGGCGCCGCCGTGTCTCCCAGCCGTCCATGACCTTGCCCTTGTGCCCGAAGTGCCCGGGGTCGAACTCGGCGCGCTCGGGCACGAGGAGGTTCTCGCGCGGGGCGAAGAACTCGTCGCCCGCGGCGATGACCCCGGCGCCGAGCCCTCGGTCGGCGAGGTCGGTGTACCGGGTGAAGGGGAAGTCGGCGGTGCGGTAGTCCGCGTAGGGGTCCCCGCCCGTGTACGGGGCGGCGTCGCCGGTGAAGCGGACGATCCGGGAGGGGTGCTGCTGCGCGGTCACGGTGATCGGGCCTTCCTGCCTGGGACGGGAGGGGAGTCAGCCGGTTCTGCGGAGCAGTCGGCCCTTCGGCTCGGTGAACTCGCCGTCCGCCACGATGCGCTCGCCGCGCAGCCAGGCGGACTTGACCACGCCGTACAGGGTCCTGCCCGCGTACGCCGTGACCCGGTTGCGGTGGTGGAGGGCTGCCGGGTCCACGGTGAAGGTCTCGTCGGGGGCGAGCACCGCGAAGTCGGCGTCGCGGCCCGCCTCGATGGCACCCTTGCGGTCGAGGCCGGCCAGCCGCGCGGTGCGCGTGGACATCCAGCGGGCCACGTCGTCGAGTCCGTGGCCGCGTCGACGGGCCTCGGTCCAGACGGCGGGCAGGCTGAGTTGGAGGCCGGAGACGCCGCCCCACGCGGTCGCGAAGTCGGCGGTCTTCAGGTCGGCCGTGGACGGGGAGTGGTCGGTGACCACGCAGTCGATGGTGCCGTCCGCCAGCGCCTGCCACAGCGGCTCTTGGTTCGCGGCCTCGCGGATGGGCGGGCAGCACTTGAACGCACTGGCCCCGTCCGGGACCTCCTCGGCGCTCAGGGTCAGGTAGTGCGGACAGGTCTCGACGGTGACCGGCAGGCCTTCGGCCCTGGCGGCGGCGAGCAGCGGCAGCGCGTCACCGGAGGACAGGTGCAGTACGTGCACGCGCGCGTGGAGCCGTTTCGCGTGGGCGAGCAGGTTCGCGACGGCCTCGGTCTCGGCGGCTCGGGGCCGACTGGCCAGGAAGTCCGCGTACTTCGGGCCGCCCCGCCGCGGTGCGGCGGCGAGTTGACGCGGATCCTCGGCGTGGACGAGGAGCAGTCCGCCGAATCCGGTGATCTCGGCCAGGGAGCGGGCGAGTTGCTCCTGGTCGAGGTGGGGGAACTCGGTCACGCCGGAGGGCGACAGGAACGCCTTGAAGCCGAAGACGCCCGCGTCGTGCAGCGGTCGCAGGTCGCCCACGTTGCCGGGCAGCGCGCCGCCCCAGAACCCGACGTCGACATGGATCGCGCGGGCCGCGGCCTCCCGCTTCGTACGGAGGTGGTCGACCGTCGTGGTCGGCGGGAGGGAGTTGAGCGGCATGTCGATCAGGGTGGTGATGCCGCCTGCCGCCGCCGCGCGCGTGGCGGTGCGGAAGCCCTCCCATTCGCTGCGGCCCGGGTCGTTGATGTGCACATGGGTGTCGACCAGGCCGGGCAGCAGGACGTCGTCGCCGAGGTCCTCGATCCGGGCCCCCGGCGGTGCGTCCGCGTCGTGGGGCAGGACGGCCGTGATCGTGCCCCCGGCGACCGCGACCGAGGCGGCGCGGGTCCCTTCCGGGGTGATGACGCGCGTCGAGCGCAGGACCAGTTCGGACACCCGGACCACCCTTCGCCGTGCTGTCGAGGGAGTCTTCACTCCCGCCTTCACACCGTCAAGAGCCCCGCACGGCGCGCTGCCCGATAGGCTGCTTCCCTCCCCACCGGCCCCGAAAGGACCGCTCCGTGCCGACGTCCAGCGCCAGCGACGCCCCCGCCAAGTCCGCCGCCGGTGGTGTCCAGTCCCTCGATCGCGCCTTCGATCTGCTGGAGCGGATGGCGGACGCGGGCGGCGAGATCGGCCTCAGCGAGCTGTCGGCCGACAGCGGGCTGCCGTTGCCGACGATCCACCGGCTGATGCGCACGCTCGTGGCGAGCGGGTACGTACGCCAGCAGCCCAACCGCCGCTATGCGCTCGGCCCCCGGCTGATACGGCTCGGGGAGTCGGCGGCCCGGCTGCTCGGCACGTGGGCCCGTCCCCATCTCGCGCGTCTGGTCGAGGAGACCGGCGAGACCGCCAACATGGCGCTGCTCGACGGCGACGACGTCGTGTACGTGGCGCAGGTGCCGTCCAAGCACTCGATGCGGATGTTCACGGAGGTCGGGCGGCGGGTACTGCCGCACACCACGGGCGTGGGCAAGGCGCTGCTGGCCGCCACGCCCGACGACGAGGTCCGCGCCCTGCTCGCGCGTACGGGCATGCCCGCCGTCACGGAGAAGACGATCACCACGCCGGAGGCCTTCCTGGCCGCCCTGGCGGACGTACGCCTCCTCGGGTACGCGGTCGACGACAACGAGCAGGAGATAGGGGTCAGGTGCCTCGCGGTGCCCGTGCCCGACTCCCCGACGGCCGCGGCGATCTCCATCTCGGGCCCGGCGGGCCGGGTCACGGAGGCGTCGACGGAGAAGATCGTGCCGGTGCTCCAGGAGGTGGCGGCGGAGCTGTCGCGGGCGCTGGCGAGTTCGGGACCGACCGCCTGAGACGACGTCGGGTATGCAGGACGTATGACGGGGACAGGACGCACCACTACGGGACGTACGACGGCTGCGCGTACGGCGCGCGATGAAGAGGCCGTCGCCGGGCTGCTCCTCGCGGCGGGCGGAGGGCGTCGGCTCGGCGGGCGGCCCAAGGCGCTGCTCGACCACCGGGGCCGACCGCTCGTGGAGCACGCGGTGTCCGCCTTGCGGGCAGCCGGATGCGGCCGGGTGCACGTCGTGCTCGGGGCCGCCGCCGACACCGTACGGGACCGGGCGGACCTGTCCGGCTGCGTCCTCGTGGACAACCCGGACTGGGCGCAGGGCATGGGTTCCTCGCTGCGGGCCGGGCTCGCCTCGCTGGCCGGGACAGGGGCGCGCGCGGCCCTCGTCTCCCTGGTCGACCAGCCCGGCATCGGCTCGGAGGCCATGGCCCGCGTCCTGGCCGCGTACCGGGACGAGGCCTCGCTGGTCTCGGCGACCTACGACGGCGTACGGGGGCATCCGGTCCTGCTCGGCCGCGCCCACTGGGCGGGCGTCGCGGAGACGGCCACCGGGGACCGGGGGGCGCGCGCGTATCTGCGGGCCCGTGAGGAAGCGCTCGCGCGCGTGGAGTGCGGGGACGTCGCCCGGCCGTACGACATCGACACACCAGGCGATCTGGTGCACCTGGAGCCAGGCGGGGCAGAGTAGACGGGACGGCGCCGCCGAGCCCCCGTCGCGCCCTCGTACCGGCTCACCGAAGGATCCTCGTACCGGCTCATCCAAGGAGAAGCGACCGCTCATGTCCGCATCCGCCCTGCCCCCGGCAGCCCTTGTCGACGCCGAGCCCCTGCCGCGCCAGGAGGAGGTCCTCACCGGTGCGGCGCTCGCCTTCGTGGCCGAGCTGCACCGGCGGTTCACGCCCCGGCGCGACGAACTCCTCGCCCGCCGCGCGGAGCGCCGGGCCGAGATCGCCCGTACGTCCCGGCTCGACTTCCTTCCGAAGACCGCGGCGATCCGCGCGGACGGCTCCTGGACCGTGGCCCCCGCACCGCGAGCCCTGGAGGATCGCCGCGTCGAGATCACCGGCCCCACCGACCGCAAGATGACCGTCAACGCGCTCAACTCCGGTGCCCGGGTGTGGCTCGCGGACTTCGAGGACGCGTCCGCTCCTACGTGGGAGAACGTGGTCCTCGGCCAACTGAACCTGATCGACGCGTACACCCGGGCCATCGACTTCACCGACCCGGACACGGGCAAGTCGTACGCCCTGCGCCCCGACGAGGAGCTGGCGACGGTCGTCATGCGCCCGCGCGGCTGGCATCTGAACGAGCGTCACCTGGAGGTCGACGGGCGGCAAGTGCCCGGCGCCTTGGCCGACTTCGGCCTGTACTTCTTCCACAACGCGCGCCGTCTGCTCGACCTCGGCAAGGGCCCGTACTTCTACCTCCCGAAGACGGAGTCGCATCTGGAAGCGCGCCTGTGGAACGACGTGTTCGTCTTCGCGCAGGACTACGTCGGCATTCCGCAGGGCACCGTCCGCGCCACCGTCCTGATCGAGACGATCACGGCGGCGTACGAGATGGAGGAGATCCTCTATGAACTGCGCGACCACGCCTCGGGGTTGAACGCGGGGCGCTGGGACTATCTGTTCTCGCTCATCAAGAACTTCCGTGACGCGGGGCCGAGGTTCGTCCTCCCGGACCGCAACGCCGTGACGATGACCGCCCCGTTCATGCGGGCGTACACCGAACTCCTCGTGCGTACCTGCCACAAGCGCGGCGCGCACGCGATCGGCGGCATGGCGGCGTTCATCCCCTCCCGGCGCGACGAGGAGGTCAACCGGGTCGCCTTCGAGAAGGTCAAGGCGGACAAGGACCGTGAGGCGCGCGACGGTTTCGACGGTTCCTGGGTCGCCCACCCGGATCTGGTCCCGCTCGCCATGGCCTCCTTCGACCAGGTGCTCGGCGACCGGCCGCATCAGAAGGACCGGCTGCGCGAGGACGTCGACGTCAAGGCCGCCGATCTGATCGCCGTCGACTCCCTGCGCGCCCGGCCGACGTACGCGGGTCTGGTCAACGCCGTTCAGGTCGGCATCCGTTACATCGAGGCGTGGCTGCGGGGTCTGGGCGCGGTCGCCATCTTCCATCTCATGGAGGACGCGGCCACCGCGGAGATCTCCCGCTCGCAGATCTGGCAGTGGGTCGACGCGGGCGTCGAGTTCGAGAACGGCGAGAAGGCCACGGCCGAACTGGCGCGCAGGGTCGCCGCCGAGGAACTGGCGGGCATCAGGGCCGAGATCGGCGCGGAGGCCTTCGCCGCGGGCCACTGGCAGCAGGCCCATGATCTGCTGCTGAAGGTGGCCCTGGACGAGGACTACGCGGACTTCCTGACGCTGCCCGCGTACGAGCGGCTGACCGGCTGAACCACGGACGACCGCGACCCCGGGCGGCCGACCGGTCCACTCCCCGACCGGCGCCCGGCCGCGGTCAGCCCAGGTGTACCGACCAGTCCTGTTCCGCGGCCGGTTCGCCGTGCAGGTCGGGGACCTGCTTCAGCCAGGCGGGGCGGCCCTGCCGGGTCTTCGCCGCGCGGAGGGCCTCCTCGGCGGCGAGTTCCTCGCGGGTGGGGAAGTCGGTGGGCAGCCAGGTCCCGGACGCCTTCACTCGCGCCGAGAGATACGCCACGTACGCGTCGCGGACCTCGCCGGGCGTCGTGAAGCCCGGCTCGCCGGTCAGCCACGCGTCCGGTACCTCCTCGGTGATCTCCCGCAGCAGTGCGTCGGTCACGCGCGGCGCCAACTCGGCCTCGGCGGACCGGGTGTCCGGGGTGAAGTGGCCGAGGGCGTGATGGCGGAAGTCGTACGCCTTCTCGGGGGCGGAGGCCTCCCAGCGGTGGTGGAAGACGAGGGCCGCGCCGTGGTCGATCAGCCACAGGCGTGGGGGCGCGGTGCCGAAGGTGGGCCAGACCATGAGGTTGGAGCTGTGGATCGTGCGGTCGACGTTCACGGTCAGGGCGTCGAGCCAGATGACCTTGCCCGCCTCCACCGGATCGACCGTGCAGGCCCTGGCGACCTCGGGCGTGAAGTCCCGCGCGCCCGGGAGGTAGTCCATGCCGAGGTTGAGACCGGGGCTCGCGTTCAACAGCTCCCGCACTTCCTGGTGCGGTTCGTGCGCGGCGATCTCGGGGTCGAAGTGGGCGAGGACCAGTTCGGGCACGCGCAGCCCGAGCCTGCGGGCCAGCTCACCGACGATGATCTCGGCGACCAGCGCCTTGCGGCCCTGCGCGGAGCCGGTGAACTTGACGACGTACGTGCCCAGATCATCGGCCTCGACGACACCGGGTACGGAACCGCCGGACCGCAGAGGTTCGACGTAACGGGTCGCGGTGACCTCCCTCAGCACTGTCCCCGGCTCCTTCCACATGGCCCGACCTCGGCGAGCATAGTAACCAGGCCGCCTACGACCCCTTCGGGACGAACCGTACCGGCGCCCGGAAGCGGGCCTTGCGGGCGGCCCGGCGGAACGTCGTCAGCACGGCCGGTCCCGCGAGCAGGACGCACACGAAGTTCGTGACGGCGCGCCCGGTGTCCCAGCCGAGTGAGGTGGCCAGGTCGAAGGCGACGTAGCGATGCCACTGCTCGGTGAAGGGCAGGCCGGGCAGGTAGGCGATGGAGCTGTTGGGGTCGAGGGAGAACGGCCAGAAGGAGAGGTTGAGCAGGAAGCCGAAGAGATAGCCGGACAGGGATCCGTAGACCGCGAGCAGCAGCACCTCGCGGCGGCCGGTGGCGCGCGGCAGGAAGCCCGCGAGCATACCGACGAAGGCGCAGCCGAACATCTGGTACGGCATCCAGGGGCCGACGCCGCCGGTGATGAGCGCGGAGGCGAACAGTGAGGTGCAGCCGAGGGTGAAGCCGAAGCCGGGACCGTAGACGCGTCCGGCGAGGACGAGCACGAAGAAGACCGTCTCGATACCGGCGGTGCCCGCGCCGAGCGGGCGCAGGGCCGCGTTCACGGCGGACAGGACGCCGAGCATGGCCAGGGCCTTGGAGTCGATGCCGCCCTCGGCGATCTCGGACAGCACGACGCACAGGACGAGCACCAGCAGCACACCGAAGATCAAGGGGGGTGCGTAGTTCGAGCCGAAGGTGCCCGGTGCCACGACGAACGGCCAGAAGAACGCGACGATCCCCAGGAAGGCCGCCATCATGATGACCAGGCCGATCCGGGGCGTGAGCCGGATGGCGGACGCGGTCGGTCTGTTCGACGGTGTCACGGCCGTGCCTCCTGCTGACCGGGGGCGTCGAGCGCGGTGGTGACCTGGTCGACGGTGAGGAACGGCAGGGGCGCCAGGATCTTCGCCGTCTGGGGCGCGAAGACCGGGGAGGCGACGATGACGTCGGCGGTGGGCCCGTCGGCGACGATGTCGCCCTCGGCCATGACCACGACGCGGTCGGCCGCGCGCGCGGCGAACTCGACATCGTGGGTGGAGACGACCACGGCCCGTCCTTCGGCGGCCAACGCGTCGATCACATCGATCAGTTGGGCCTTGGCCCGGTAGTCGAGGCCGCGGGTCGGCTCGTCCAGGAGCAGGACCTTCGGCGCGGCGGTGAGCTGGATGGCGAGGACCAGGGCGAGCTTCTGGCCCTCGGACAGGTCGCGGGGGTGGGTGGCACCGTCGATGTCCGGCGCGAGCCGGTCGAGGACCGCCCGCGCGCGCTCCCCCGTGGCGGATTCGCTGTCCGCCTGGGTGAGTTCCTGCTCGACGCTCTCCAAGTACAGGAGATCCGCCGGGGTTTGGGGCACCAGGCCGACGAGTTGCCGGGCGCGCGCGGCGGACTGTGTGTGGGGATCCTCCGTCGTGGCGCCGTCCGCGACGGCGACCGTGCCGGAGTGGCGGGGTCCGGTGCCCTGCAACGCCCACAGCAAGGACGACTTGCCCGAGCCGTTGCGTCCCATGAGGGCGGTCACCTCCCCCGCGCGCAACGCGAGATCGACCTCGCGGACGGCCGGGACGCCCTGGTAGGCGACGGTCACCTTGCGGGCGGTGAGCAGTTCGGGGCGGTCCTGCTCCGCCGCGGGCCGCACGGGTGCCGGGGTGTGTCCGGCCAGCCGGGTGCGCAGCGGGGCCGCGGCTCTGCGGGCGTCGCGGATGGACAGCGGCAGCGGGTCCCAGCCCGCGGCGCGCCCCAGTTCGACGATGGGCGGCGCGATCGTGGACGTACGGAGGATGTCGGCGGACGGACCGATGCGTACGTGGCCGTCGCCGGGCAGGTGGAGGACGCGGTCGGCGTACTGGACGACGCGCTCCAGGCGGTGTTCGGCCATCAGTACGGTGACGCCGAGGTCGTGGACGAGCCGGGTGACGGCGGCGAGCACCTCCTCGGCCGCGGTCGGGTCGAGCGCGGAGGTCGGCTCGTCGAGGACGAGGACACGAGGGTGGGCGGTGAGGACGGAGCCGATGGCGACGCGTTGCTGCTGGCCGCCGGAGAGTTGATGCAGGGCGCGGTGGCGCAGATCGGCCAGGCCCAGCAGGTCGAGGGTCTCTTCGACGCGCTTGCGCATGGTGGCGGGCGGGATCGCCAACTGCTCCATGGCGTAGGCGAGTTCCTCCTCCACGGTGTCCGTGACGAAGCCGTCGAGCGGGTCCTGGCCCACCACGCCTACGACGTCGGCGAGTTCACGGGGCGGATGGTGAGCGGTGTCGCGGCCGTCGACGGTGACCCTGCCGTACAGGGTGCCGCCGGTGAAGTGCGGTACGAGGCCGTTGACGGCACCGAGCAGTGTGGACTTGCCGACCCCCGTGTGGCCGACGACGAGGCAGAGTTCGCCTTCCTCGACCGTGAGGTCGATGTCGCGCAGAGCCGGGCCGGGCGCGTCGTCGTACTCGATGGTGACCTGGTCGAAGGTGATCACGCGGTGTCGGCTTTCGGGTCGGTGCGTTGTGGGTCGGTGTGCTGCCGTGCGGTTCGGTGTGGCGCGGTCGGTGGCGGGGCCAGGAAGCCCGCGGTTCCGGCGAGCAGGATCGCGAGGGTCGGCACCAGCGGGAGGTCGGGCCAAGTCAGCGGATAGAAGGTGGGGTTGAGCTGGGCCGCGTCGTACCCGAGGTGGGTGAACAGCAGGACGGCGGAGAGCACTCCGCTGCCCGCGACCGTCCACTCGGGCACGCGCCACGGGTCGGGCCGGTACGTGGTACGGGTGACGCGGCGCCCACCGAGCCGCAGCCCGGCGACGCACAGCGCGGCACCCACCGCCATCGCGGGGAACCCCAGGAAGGCGGGCGCGGTCGCGTCGAGGAGCCCGTACGCACCGGCGCACAGCCCGCACATGCCCAGCAGCATCAGCGCGCCCGTGATCCGGCGGGAGCGGCGGGTGGCGGTACCGGCGCGTCCGTAGCCACGGGAGTCCATGGCGGCGGCCAGGCGCAGGGAGCGCTCCAGCGCGTCCTCGAGAACCGGCACCACGATGCCGCGCAGCGCCCGTATCCCCCGGGCGCGTTCGGCTCTCAACTTCCGTGCGCGTGCCACTCGTTGGACGCTCTGGACGAGCTGCGGGGCCACGCTGATGGCGACGGTGACCGCCACGCCCAGCTCGTACAGGGCGCCCGGCAGGACCCGCAGGGCCCGCTTCGGGTTGGCGAGGGTGTTGGCGGCACCGATGCAGCACAGCATGCAGGCCAGGCGGAGTCCGTCCGTGGCGGAGGACAGGACCGCTTCCAGCGAGACGGGGCCGCCGATCTGGATGCCCGCGTACCAGTCGGGGGTGGGGATGTGCGGCAGGGAGAACAGGAAGTGGTCGTGGGGGGTGATGCCGGTGGCGAACACGGCGCGGAAGGCGACCCGGATCGCCACGACCGTCAGTGCCAGGTACAGGTAGTACTTGAAGCCGCGGGCCCAAGGTGCCTGCGTACGGCGGGCGGTGACGACGTAGCCGAGGACGGCCAGGACGAGGAACAGCAGCAGCGGGTTGTTGGTGCGGCTGACCGCGGTGGCGAGCGCGAGCGCCCAGATCCACCAGGCGAGCGGATGCAGGGTGCGGGGCAGGCGACGGCCGCCGCGGTCCGGCGCGGGGCCGGACCGCTCGGCTTCCGCCGCCAGGGAGGTGCGGGCCATGGGCGTCACTCGTGCGGTCTGCGGCGCGCGGAGTACACGGCCGCGCCTGCGATCAACGCGACGAGCCCGCCACCCGCGACGACGGGCAGGACGGATCCCGTGTCGTGTGGGGCGTCGGCCTTCGGAGCGGCGTCAAGGACCCGCGTCCGCGTGCCGGTCGCGGACGACGCGGTCGCGCTCGCCGTGTCCTGCGGGCTGGGTGATGCCGGGGCGGACGAGGACGGACTCGTGCTCGGTTCCGGCTTCTCGGACGTCTTCGGCTTCGCGGACGGCTTCGGCTGCTTCGACGTGGTCGGCTGCTTCGCCGCGGCCGAGGGCTTCTTCGTGACGTGACGCTCCGGTGCCGGGCCGGTGTTCACGTTCGGCGGCAGCTTGGGCGCCTTCGCGGTGGAGGCGGGCTTGCCGCCGCCGCTCGGCTGGGTGTTGTGGGCGCGCAGTTGGTCGGGGGTGACCTTGGGGCGGCCCTTCGTGCCTTCGAGGTTGGTGCCGCCGAAGATCCACAGGTCGACGCTGCCGGGCTTCGGCTTGTAGAGCATGGCGCCGAGTTGGCTGTACTCCCAGTTACTGGCGCCGGGGTCGGCGTGCCAGTACGACCAGTAGGCCGAGGCGGGTGGCGTGAGCACACAGTCGTCCTGGGCGGCCGTCGGGAACTGCTTGCCGCCCAGGTAACCGCTGTATCCGATACGGCAGATGAACGCCGGGCCGTCGTGCCCGGTGCCGGTGGTGCGCCAACCGCCCTGGTTGAGCAGCTCGTAGCCCGTGGTCGGGGTGGTGCCGCAGGAGCGGTAGATGGGCCCGCCCCAGTGGCTGAAGTCCACGGCGAGCACCACCCCGGAGGTGGTCGTGCAGCGGCCCATGGCCTGTGGGTCGGCCACCGCCTGCCCGGCGCTGGCGCCGAGCCCGGCGGTGGTCAGGCCGAGCGCGACCGCCAGCCGGGCCAGGGCACCCGTGAGGCGCCGGGTCCTCATCGTCGCTCTCCCGCGGCGACGCGGCGCCGGGCGACGACGACGGTGCGCCAGCCGGCGGCGCTCATGAGGACGGCCAGTGCGGCAAGTGCGCCTACCTGGACGCCGGTTGAGGCGAGGACGCCGCTGTCACCGCCGGTGGCGTCCACGACGTTCCCGCCGCCCCCCTCATCGGTGTCCCCGGGCGTGACGATCTCGGGCGCGCCGTCACCGTCGTCATCGCCGTCGTCGGTGGGCGTGGGCTGCGCCGACGTGCCGTCGAGGCTGCGCTCCAGTGTGCCGAAGGAGATGCCGGTGGCGCCGCCCACGGCCTGGGCGGAGGCGCGGAGGTTGGAGCCGCGCTGGCCTTCCACGGCGACGTTGAAGCCGCCGTCGGTGTTCTGCTGCGCGGCGAGGAACTTCAGGGCCGCCGAGATCTCGTCCTGGTACGTCGACTTGTCCAGGGACAGGCCCTGCACGGCGAGCGCGGCCGAGTTGACGGAGTTGCCCGACGCGCCGGGAAAGCCACCGTCGTCGTACTGCTGGGCGGCGAGCCACTTCAGCGCCTTGTCGACCGCCTTGTCGGCCGTGTCGCCGCCCGCGAGGTCGAGGGCCATCGCGGCCATGGCGGTGGAGTCGACGTCGGAGTCCCCGGTCGGCGGGATCAGGCTCGGCCAGGCGCCGTTGTCGTTCTGGAGGCTCTCCAGGTACGCGATCGGATCCTGGGCGTTGTCCTTGTCCCCGGCGCGCAGTTGGGCCATGACGCCGAGGGCCTGCGAGAAGACGGACGGGGCGTAGGTGTAGGCGCCCTTGGCCGCGCAGGAGCGGTCCGGGGCCTCGCTCGGCGCGGCGCACACGGCCTTGTCGAGCGCGGCGATCAGGTCGTGCCCGGCGAAGTCGCGCGGGTCGCGGTCCACCGCCTCGGCGAGCAGCGCGGTCTTGCCGATCGAGCCTCCGGCGGCGTACTTGGTGCCGACGTTGGTCCAGTCGTTGACGGTGCGGCCCTCGCCGTCCTTGCCGCCCTTGTCGAGGAAGTCGACGATGCCGCGCAGCTTGTTGTTGTTCAGGCCGGTGGCCGCGAGGGCGTAGGCGCCGTCGATGGTGAGGCCGAAGTCGGCGCGTACGGAGCCGGCCTCGGTCGGGTAGTACCGGCCCTGCTTGAGCTGGTCGGCCGCGGTGAGGTAGGCGACGCCCTTCTTCAGGTCGGGTCCCTCGCCCCGCGTCGGCTCGCTGGTCGGCCCGGTGCTCGGGCCGTCGGTGGACGGCGGGGTGGTCGGGCCGGTGCTGGGGTCACCGGTCGACGGCGGGTCGGTCGGCTCGGGCTTCTCGGTGGTGAGCGTGGCGAGGTCCGTGCGGGCGCCCGCGAGGACGGCCATGGGGGTGGCGTAGAGGGTGGAGTCGACGGCGTCCTGGTCGAACCCGAAGCCACCGTCCTTGAGTTGGGCGCGCGAGAGCCATCCTTCGGCGGCCTCCGCGCGGTCGGTCTCGCCGAGCGCGCGCAGGGTCTGGGCCGCGTACGAGGTGGCGATCACGTCGCCGGTGGTGGATCCGGTGTAGCCGGGGAAGGCACCGTCGTCCTGCTGGCTCTTGGTCAGGTAGCCGAGGGCCTTGGTGACGGCGTCGTCGTGGCCGCCCGCCCGGTGCAGGGCGAGGGCGACGAGGCCGGTGGTGGCGGGGTCGCCGTCGCAGTACTCACCGGGCGTGATGAGGATGCTGGTGACGCCGCCGTCCTTGCACTGCACCTGGGTCAGCCGGTCCACCGCCTCGGTCGGCGGCTTCTCCTCGGCGCGTATCAACGCCAGTACGGCGCGGGCCTGTTCGTCGGCGTAGCCGATGCCGCGGAAGTCGCCCTTCGCGGTGCAACCGTCGGCGGGGGCAGCCGCCGGGCACACGTTCCCGCTCAGGTCGGCGATCAGGTCGCGCCCGCCGAAGTCCTTCGGGTCAGCCTCGGTCGACTCGGCGAGCAGGGCGAGGCGGGCGGCGGCTGCCGTGTCGGGCGTCTGGTCCTTGCCGTTCGGGGCGGTGTAGTCGTCGACATGCTGGGCGAGGAAGGAGGTGACCTTGTCGAGGGTGTCGCTCTTGCCCTCGGCGGCGGCGAGGGCGTAGGCCGTCTCGACGGTCAGCAGGTAGTTCGGGGTCTCGGCGCCGTCGTCGACGACGCGTTCCCCGTCGGTCAGGCGGCCCTTGAGCCAGGTGGCGGCCGCGGCCAGATCGACGCCTCCGGGCGCTCCGGTGGGTCCGGTGCTCGGTTCAGGGGTCGTGGTGCCGCCCGCGCGTACGTCGTCGGGGCTGAAGGTGGGCTTGCCGCTGGTGCCCCCGATGTCGGTGCCGCCGTACACCCAGGCGTCGACGTCGCCGTCCTTGAGCTTGCGGTTCATCGCGCCGTACTGGCTGTACGACCAGTCGTCCTGGCCCGGTGAGGCGACCCAGTACGACCAGTAGGCGGTCGCGGACGGGGTGAGGACGCAGTCTTCCTTGTCCTGAGTCGGGTACTCCGTACCGGAGTTGAAGGACGCGTTGCCGATGCGGCAGATGAAGCCGGGGCCGTCGTGCTGGGTCCCGGTGGTGGTGAAGCCGCCGTCGTGGAGGAGTTCGTAGCCGGTGGTGGGGCTGGTGTCGCAGCCCCGTTCGACCTTGCCGCCGAACGGGCCGAAGTCGACGGCCACGACGGCGCCCTTGGTGGCGGTGCAGTCGCCGACCGGCGCGGCGGCGGCGGGCGGGGCGACCGAGAGGAACGCGAAGCAGGAGGCGGCCAGGAGGGCCGGCGCGGTCAGCGCGGCTGCCACCGCCCCCGACCGTCTCGGTGTCGGTATGTCCGTGCGCCCCATGGTTCCCACAACGGCTCCCTCGCTGTGTGGCCGAGGCGGGGAACGATCGCGTGGCAGATGCCCGGCGCGGAGGCGGAGAGCCGCGCAGCCGAGCGGGTCGCACCACGCCGTAGTCCGCGACGGCGTCTGTTGCTTGGAACACGCTCCAGGTATTCCGGCTCGCCCGATCAGGATCGGGCCTACGGCTGCGGGTCAGCGCCGGACTTCGACCGGCTTCCCCTGGAACTGCATTGCGTATCAGGCGAATTGGAACACGCGTCCGGAGAGACCGTCAAGACAGTGCGTCGCGGCACGCGAGCACAGCGTGAGGCGGGCTGTAGCGGGGCTCGCGTGCCTCGGGTACAGTCCCGCCCTGCCGAGTGGGGGAATCCGGTGAGAGTCCGGAGCTGACGCGCAGCGGTATGGGGCGGGCGACCGTTTCCGAGCCCGAATGCCCAAGCGGCACAGGCTTGTTGGAAGTCGGTCCACGCGTCTCGGACGGCGGCCACACCCGCCGTGTGCACCCGTCAGGGGGACCCGTCGGGCCGGGTCGGCGTCCCTCTACCCCTGGAGCACGCCATGTCCCGTTCCGCCCTCGGCCGCCGCGCCGTGTTCACCGCTGTCGCCGCCCTCGGCGCGTTCGCCCTGACCACCCTGCCCGCGGCGGCGACCGCCACCCCGGCCCAGATCGCCACATCGAAGACGAACGGTGTGACCTATCTCAAGTCCCTTCAGGGGGCGGATGGTTCGTACGCCGGATCGGGCCTGTCCAACGAGTGGGCGTTCAGCGCGTTCGCCGCGGCCGGTACCGCGGCGGTGGATGTCACGCCCGGCGGTGACGCGAGCAAGAACGCGCGGACGGTGTACAGAGACCTGCTCGCCACCAGCGCCTGGCCGTCCTCGTCCCCCGTCGTCACCGACTACGAACGCGCCACGCTCAACGCCTACGCGGCCGGTATCGACCCGTCCCGCGTCTCCGCCTCCCGCAACCTCGTCGCCGACATCTACCGCTACTGGCAGACCGGCGAGCCCGGCTACTTCGGCCCCTCCGGCAACTTCAACGGCACCGTCTTCGCCGCCCTCGCCCTGAACGGCGCCAGGACCACCTCCGGGCAGGTACGCATACCCCAGGCGCTGCGCGACGCCGTGATCAACCGGATCCGGGCCAACCAGCACGACGACGGCGGGTGGAACTTCGGCAAGGCCGAGGGCAACCCCGACCAGCTCGCCGCCGCGAGCGATGTCGACATGACCGGCGCGGCGATGGCCGCGCTGTGTGTCTCGGGCGTCCCGAACACGGACCCCGATGTCGCGCAGGCCAAGGCGTTCCTCAAGGGCAAGCTGGTCGCCACCTCGGGTGCCTTCAACGCCATGTTCGGCGTCAACACCGACTCCAACGGCTGGGCCGTCTCCGGTCTCAACGCCTGCGGCATCAACGCCCAGACCGGTGACTTCCTCACCTCCAAGGGCAAGACCCCGGTCGACTTCCTCATCAGCCAGCAGTTCAACCCCGGCGGCGGCTTCAAGTACCTGCCCAGTGACACAGCCCCGCAGGCGTACGCCTCGATCGACGGCCTCCGCGCGGTCGCGGGCGGCGGCTTCACCGCGACCCCGCCCGCGCCCGTCACGTCCGGCGCACCGCAGTGGGTCGCCCAGTCCACGCTGACCTCCGGCACCGCGACCTCCCTCGCGCTGAGCGTCGACGACGGCTCCGGGAACCTGAAGGTGTGCTCCGTCGCCCTCACCCCGACCGGCACCACGACCACGCTCGGCGCCGTCCTCGACGCGGCCACCGCCGGGGCCACTCCTTCCGGCTGCGTCAGCGCGGTGACGCCCTCGTCCGGCAGCGGTCAGCTCACCTCCCTCAACGGGAAGGCCAACAGCGGCTCGAACACCTGGAAGGTGAGCGTCGACGGCTCGTCGTTCGCGACGGCCGCCCGCGACAAGAGCATCGCCGTCGGCGACACGATCGCCCTGCGCTGGGGCGCCTGACCACCCACGACGGCAGGTGACCTGCCCCACCGGACGGGTCGCCTACGTCACACCTCAACTCCCCTTCCGCAAGCGGCCGTGACGCACACGGTGCACCGGCCCGGTCCCCGGTCGGGCCGGTGCACTCCCTTCCCGGGCAGGCAGGACGTCACCCCCTGAACAGCTCCTCGACTGCCTTGACCACGCGCCCTGTTCCGTCCTCGGTCGCCATGTGCCGCGCGGCTCGCACGGCGGCTCGTGTGTAGCCCTGCTGTGTGATGACTTGGTCGAGTGCGTCGGCGAGGCGTTCAACGGTGAGGTCGTGGAAGGGGATCGGGGCGGTGCCCGCGCCGAGGGTGGCCAACCGCCCTGCCCAGAAGGGCTGATCGGCGGTCACGGGTACGGTCACCGAGGGCACCCCGGCGCGCACCGCGGCGGCCGACGTTCCGGCCCCGGCGTGGTGCACGACGGCGGCCAGGCGCGGGAAGAGCAGCGTGTGCGGTACGTCCCCGACGGTGAGGACGGTGTCGCCGTCGGCCGCGAGCCCGGCGCTGCCTGTCTGGAGGATGCCGCGCAGCCCGGCGCGCCGTAGCGCCCGTACGGCCAGCTCGCTCAGCCGCTCCCCCTCCCCGGCCGCCATGCTCCCGAAGCCGATGAGGACGGGCCGGGGTCCTTCGCGCAGGAAGTCCTCCAGTTCGTCGGGCAGCCGTTCGGCGGCGTCGAGATGGGGCCACCAGTTGCCCACCACGTCCAGGCCGGTGCGCCAGTCCGCAGGGCGCGGCACCAGCGCCGTACTGAAGCCGTGCAGGACGGGCCAGTCGGCCTGTTCCTGGCGGCGGCGCATCGCGGACGGGGAGAGCGGGGGCAACTGGAGGCGCTCGCGCAGCGTGGCGACCGCCTGCTCGAAGACGCGGTCGGCCATGCGCAGCGCGAAGCGTCCGGTGGCCCGGTTGCCGAGGCGGCCCAGCGAGCGGGGACTGGTGACGATGGGCGGGAAGTCGCCGGTCGGCGCGTTCGGGGTGAGGTACACGCCGAGGCTCGGCAGGCCGGTGGCCTCGGCGAGGTGCCAGCCGAGCGGGGCCGTGGTGGCCGACAGCAGGAGCAGATCGGTCCCCTTGTCCACCACATCGGCGAACCCCTGGCCCAGTTCGGTGACGAACGCGGCGGCGGTGCACATCAGTTCACGCTTGCTCGTGACATCACCGCCCGCGCGTGTGTCGCCGGGCAGCGGGCGGAACTCCAGTCCGGCGTCCCGTACGAGCGGCGCGAAGGAGTCCGTGGTGGCGAGGGCGACCTCGTGCCCGGCCCGGCGCAGCTCCGCGCCCAGGCCCGTGTAGGGCGCGACGTCGCCGCGTGATCCGGCCGCGGCGATCAGGATCCTCATCGGTCCTCCTCGGAGGCGGTACGGCCGCCGGTGCGGCGGGCCGCGTTGGCGTGGACCGCCTTGCGCAAGTAGGCGGCCAGGCCGGGACGTTGCTGGGACGGCGGTACGACCAGGGCGAAGGCGCGCGGGTCGGCGGCGAAGTCGTCCGCGATGCGACGGTGCATGTCGGGCGGGCAGGAGGTGAACCAGCGGGAGATGTGCAGGCGGTGCTCTTCGGCGAGGTCCATGGCCCGTTCGCCGTCGTCGGGTTGCCCGTCGTCGAAGGCCGCGAGCAGTTCGGCGCGCCAGGCGGCGGCCTCCCCCATGAGCCGCCGCCAGTCCTCCTTGGTGTGGGCGGCCGCGCGTGCCATCGACTCCTGATGTCCTGGTGAGTCGGCCCACTTGAACTCCGCCTGGGTGGCGTAGCTCAGATCGAGTCTGATCTCACCGAAGACCTCGAAGCGTTCCTGAGGCGTCAGGGACACCCCGGTCTGCGCGACCTCGATGGCGCGTTCCGCCACCTCCGCCAGTTGCTGGAGCCTTGCGATCTCGTCGCTCAACTGCCTTTGCCGGGCCTTGAGTTGCTTCAGGGCGTTGGCCTGGGGGTCCTTGAGGATGGCGGCTATCTCCTCGAGAGGGAAGCCGAGTTCGCGGTAGAAGAGGATCTGCTGGAGCCGGGCCAGGTCGGCGTCGCTGTAGAGGCGGTAGCCCGCGTGGCTGCGTTCGCTGGGCGAGAGCAGTCCCGCCTTGTCGTAGTGGTGCAGCGTACGGACCGTCACCCCGGCGAACGCGGAGACCTGCCCTACGGAGTAGCTCATCCACCTGCCCTTTCGTCGGCGTCCAGCATCGAGCCTGACGTAAGGGGAGGGTCAACTCGCGCCGTGGACCGGGCGGTTCAGTGGTCGGCCAGGGGGTTCGGCAGCGGCAGATAGCGCGCGTCGGCGCCGTCCGCGCCGGTCCAGCGCAGCAGGAGGTTGGTCTTGCCGGGGAGGGTGGGCGAGGTGAGCAGGGCGGGGATCTCGGGGACGGCGTGGCGGGCGAGTTCCGTGCGGGCGGCGGGCCAGGGGTCCCAGTCGGGGTGGTGGTGCGAGAGCCGGGCGGCCAGTTCGGTGAGGTTGTTGACGATCAGGCAGTAGACGAGCCGTTCCCAGCCCGCCTCCCGGTCCACGTCGGTCAGGAGCTTCACGCCTTCCGCGTCCCGGAACAGTGTCTGGACGGGCAGCCCGGTGGTGTCCACCGCGACGAGGGTGTTCTGAAGGTGGGCTTCCAGGACGACGCCGTGGCGGTGGAACGCCTCCAGGGCCGGGGGGACGACCTGGCGCAGATAGGCCGTCCACCACGGGGCCGGGTCGGTGAGCGTGTCGAGCGGGCTGCCCTCGAAGCCTTCGGCGAGGGCGGCGGCCAGCAGCGGGGTGGTGCCCGGCAGCAGATGCGGGCGCAGGCCGTCACGGACGAGGACGGCCAGTTCCTCGAAGGCGTGGTCGGCGGTGCGGTAGCCGCGGTCGCTCAGCCAGGCCGCCGGGCCCTCGATCGCCGCGAACGCGGACACCGCTGCGGTGTTGACATGGCACAACCGGCGCAGGTCGTGGCGCCACAGTCGGCGGATGTCGTTGGTGATCCGCACGTCCAGGCTGAACTTGAGGAAGAGGTCGCGGTCGGGGGCGTACACGGTGCGGATCGCGGCGGTCGGCCGTACGGGGCGCGGGGTGGAGCCAAGTCGGATCAGCCGCCCGTCCTCGAACGCCTCGCGGATCTCGGGGCGGGCGGCGACCAGGTCGAGCTGCCAGGGGTGCGCGGGCAGCAGCCGGTAGCCGTGCGGGGCCGTGCCGAGCGCGTCGAGCGCCGTGGTGTCGCCCTCCTCGACGACCGTGTCCTCCCGTACCCCCAGCAGGACGAGCGGGAAGCGGGCGTACGCCTCCGGCGCGTAGGGCAGCCAGCTCGCGACGGGTCCGCCCCCGCGCGCCTTGGGCGCGGGGTGGTAGGGGTGCCCGGTGACCAGGGACTGCTCGGAGCGCGTGTACGGGTCCTTCGGCGCCGTCGCGTGAGCGCGGGCGGCCAGGATCGCGGCCACCGCGTCCCGGCTGTCGATCATCTCGCCGGGCAGTTCGGGGTTGGAGACGCCGGTGGCCTCGCGCAACTCCTCGACCGTGAGTTTGACCAGTTCCGGGTGGGTGAGGGGCCGCCAGGCACCGTCGGCGTGCAGTTCGGGGTCACCGGGGCGACGTCCGCCGCGTACCCGCAGCAGCCGGCCACTGGCCCGCAGCCGGTGGACGCCCGCCTCGCCCGCGGGTTCCGCGGCCTCCCGGAGCAGACAGTTGAGCAGCGGCGCCATCGCGTGGGTGTCGGCACGGTCGGGGGCGTTGTCCCTGGGCTGCATGGGCTGCATGGGGTCCCTGTGATCCGTTCGTCCGTATGGTGCACTGGCGTTCAGTATGTCTGTCGTGGTCCGTCCCCACGATGCGGTACGCGAGCCCCGAGGAGCCCGACTGTGCATGCCCCCTCTGTCCGCGCCGAGGCCGAGCTGGCCGACGAGCTGCACACAGTGCGGCCCGATCTGTCGGCGTCGTACGCGGCCGGGCTGCCCGGCGCCCGGAGCGCCGTGCTCACCCGGCTGTGGCGGGCGCTCGCCCATGAGCCGCTGCCGTGGATCGCGCGACGGGAGGCGGTGCGCGACGGGCTCGTCCTGCATCTGACCGACGGGCGCCGTCTGGACGGCCCGCCCGTGGACCCGTACGCGACCACCGCGTACGTCGGTGAGGTACGGCTGGACGGGCGCGCGTACGACCGTCCGGCCGCGCTGGTCCGGGCCCTCGCGGTCCCGCACGGTGTGGCGTTCGCCGTCGAACTCGACCACAGCACCGCCTCGTTGGCGCTCTCCCGGGCCGCTCAGCCTTCGGAGGCGCCCGAGCCGGTGTCGAGCCGGGAGTGGGAGCAGCGGCTGGTCGACGGGCATCCGTACCACCCCAACTGCCGTTCCCGGCCGGGCTTCTCGGTGGCCGAGCAGCTCGCGTACGGTCCCGAGCACCGGGCGCGGGTGCGCCTCGGCCTGGTTCCCGTGGACGACGCTCTCGTACGGGGCACCTGGCCCGCATGGCTGCGGCGGGACGGGCGGGTGATGGTCCCGGTCCACCCCTGGCAGTCGCGGCATGTACTCCAAGTGACGCCCGAGGAAGGCCCGTTGGCCCATCCGTTGATGTCCTTGCGCACGCTGGCGCTGCCCGCGTGCGGGCCGCATGTGAAGACCGCGCTCAGCGCACGGCTGACGTCCTCGGTGCGGGACATCTCGGTCGCCTCGGTCGAGATGGCGGCGGCGGTGTCCGGCTTCATGGAGACGATGGCCGCGCGCACGGACGGCCTGCTGGTCGTCACCCGCACTCTGGGAGCGATCAGCGCCCACTCCCCCGATCTCGCCGCGCTGGTGAGGGAGTCACCCGAGACGTACGCGGACACGGCGGCCGGTGAACGGGTCGTCCCGGTGGCCGCTCTGCCGCTCACGGGCCTGCCCGCGTCCCCTGCTTGGCTGGCCCGGTTCACGCGCCTGGCGCTCACCGCCGGTCTGCGGTTGCTGGACCTGGGGGTCGCCCTGGAGGCGCACGGCCAGAACCTCCTGGTGGTGCTCTCGTCCACGGGTGCTCCGCTGCGGCTGGTCTACCGCGATCTCGCCGACATCCGGGTGAGCCCGGCCCGGCTGGCCTGTCATGGCGTCAAGGCACCGGAGTTGGCGGGGCGGATCGTCACGGACGACGAAACCGCCTTGCGGCGCAAGCTGTTCGGGTCGCTGGTGGCGGGCGCGCTGGCGTCGACGGCGGGGTCGGGGACCGCCTTGCGGACGGCGCTGCGCGACGCCGTCCGGGATCTGCCGTCGACGCCTGATCTGTCCGCGCTGTGCGAAGGTCCGGTGCCCACCAAGGCGTTGACGCTGATGCGGCTGTCGCCGGGGCGAACCGGGGACCTGTGGACGCGCCTGCCGAACCCACTGGCCGTCTCGTCGTTTTGAAGCGCACCCCCTCGGGTCAATAGGATCCGTTGATGATCACAAGAAAACGGCTGGCGGTCGGAGTCTGTGCTCTGCTCGCCGCCCTGGCGGCCGGGATAGCCGTCCCGGCCGGCGCCGTCGCCGACGAGACGACGGCCCAGGACGCGCCCAAGGTCGATCTCGTCCTCGATGTCAGCGGTTCGATGCGCACCCGGGACATCGACGGTGGCTCGCGCATGGACGCGGCGAAGCAGGCCTTCAACGAGGTGGTGGACGCCACCCCCGAAGAGGTGCGGCTCGGCATCCGGACGCTGGGCGCCAACTACCCGGGAGACGACCGCAGAACGGGCTGCAAGGACACCGCACAGCTCTACCCGGTCGGGCCGCTGAACCGGGACCAGGCCAAGACGGCCGTGGGGACCCTTCAGCCCACCGGCTGGACGCCGATCGGCCCCGCCCTGCTGAAGGCGGCGGACGATCTCGACGGCGGCAACGGTGTGCGCCGTATCGTCCTCATCAGCGACGGCGAGGACACCTGCGGCCCGCTGGACCCGTGCGAGGTGGCCCGCGAGATCGCGGCCAAGGGCATCGGGCTGACCATCGACACGCTGGGACTCGTCCCGAACGCCAAGATGAACCGGCAGTTGAGCTGCATCGCCGAGGCGACCGGTGGCACGTACACCTCGGTGCGCCACAAGGAGGAACTCTCCGGCAAGGTCAACCAGTTGGTGGACCGAACGACGGAGAAGGTCGTGACGCCGGTCGCCGTGGACGGCACCGACCGGTGTGAGGCCGCCCCCGCGCTGAAGTCCGGTCTGTACACGGACCGTGAGGAGTTCGGCCAGCACCGCTTCTACCGCGTGGATGTGAAGCCCGGTCAGGAACTGCGCGCGTCGGTGAGTGTCGCCGACGACCGGCAGATCGGCCCCGACTACGGCGTCTCGCTGCGGGCGTTCACCGTGCACGGACGCGAGATCGTCCGCGGTGAGGCCACGGGCTCGGGCCGCACGGACGTCCTGTCGACGGGTCTGCGCTACCCGAAGGCCGAGAGCGACGAAGAGGACGCGCCCGCCGAGACGGTGTGCCTCCAGGTCGCCAACTCCTTCTCCCCCGCGGCCGGTGTGAAGACCACGCCCGGGTTGCCGCTGGAGCTGACGGTCGACGTCGTCGACGGTCCGGACCAGGCGAGCGACGTGGCCTCCTTCGGCCTCGGGCGCGGCTGGTGGCTGCTCGGCACGCTCGTACTGATCGGCTTCCTCGCGGGTCTGCTGTGGGGCTGGCTGTCGCGCTGGCGGTTCGCGGTCTGGAGGACCAACTGATGCGTATCAGAACAATGTTGACCACCGCGCTCCTCCTGCTGGGGGCCGCCGCGGCCCCGGCCGTCGCCGACGCCTCGCCCTCCGCGAGCCCGTCCGACGACAGCGCGGCGCCCACCTCGGCGGGTACGTCGTTCCGTAACGCGACGGAGATCGAGCAGGGGCAGCAGGCCACGGCGAACGCCTCGACGGGCGACTACCTGTACTGGTCGTTCCCCGCGGACGCCGGGCAGCGGCCCACCGTGAAGGCCACGGTCAAGCTGCCCTCCTCGGCCCGCAGCGGGACGCAGACCTGGCAGCTCGACGTGTACGACGGGCTGCGGCGCCGCCAGGCGTGCCAGTACGGGATGCAGACCCGGACGGCCGCCCAGGACGCGACCTCCGTGGACCTGGCCTGCACGCTGCGCACGGTCCGCGCCTGGTCGGAACCGTGGGCCAACGACCCGCTGCCGGGGACGTACTACATCCGGCTGACCGTGGTGACGCTGGGCACGGGCGACCTCGGCAAGCCGGTGAACGCCGAAGTCCGTGCGGACTCCAAGGAGATCGGCGGCGCGGCGGCGGTGGACGGTTCGCTGTCCCAGCCGCTGGTGCCCGGCATCGCGCTCACCGCGCAGGAGTCCTCGGACGAGGACAAGCCCACGCTGTCCTCGCTGAAGCCGGACGGTGGCTGGACCTCCGGCTGGTGGTCGGACCGCTGGGTGTGGACCGGGATCGGCGCCGTGCTCGCGGCGCTCGCCGGGATCGGCGGCTATGCGCTGACGCGCGGCTCGGGCCGACCGTCGCGGGTGCCGCCGGGGGTCTGAGCCCCGGAACGACACGGGTGGAGGCCCGCCGCGCCCCATGGGGTGCGGCGGGCCTCTTCGCATACGGCGGGTCTCTTCTCGAGGGACGGCGGGGCTCACTCCCCGCGCAGCGCCTTGGCGAGCGCGCCGTCCCCCGACACCTGGACGCGCCCGTCCTGTATGACCTGACGGAGCGTCACCTCCCCTTGTCCCAGGGCCGTACACGTGTCGGCATCCAGCGTGAGGCACGCGTCCGGATTGCTGGGCGCGGCTCCGTTGCCGTAGACCGGCCCGTCCCCGCCGCCCAGCCAGAGATGGAACAGGCCTTCTTCCAGGCGGACTTCGACCAGCCCCTCCCCCTCCCCCTCCACCGAACGCAGCAGCGGCAGGGCGAACCAGTGGGCGCGCACCGCGTCCGTGGGCCGACGCTCGGCGAGCAGAGGTGCGCCCCAGGCATCGAGCGCTTGCAGCACGGGGAGCAACTCCCGCCCACGCGCGGAGAGTTCGTAGACGAAGGCGGCCCCCGGCGGTGGCAGTCGGCGCCGCGTGGTCAGGCCGTCGCGCTCCATGTCCTTCAGCCGGGATGCCAGAACGTCCGTGCTGACGCCGGGCAGATCCGCGTGCAGGTCGGTGTAGCGGCGTGGACCGGCAAGGAGTTCACGGACGATCAGGAGCGTCCAGCGGTCACCCACGGCGTCGAGGGCCCGAGCCGTGGAGCAGTACTGGTCGTAGCTTCGGCGAGGTGACATACGACGCAGTGTAAAGGGTAGGTTGGACTTTCCAAGCGGTCACTTGGTAAAACCAAGGAACCAGTCACCGGGAGGGAAGCGGCTCATGGAGTTCCGGCAGTCGAACAAGCTCAGTGAGGTCTGTTACGAGATCCGCGGCCCGGTGATCGAGCAGGCCAACGCGCTGGAGGAGGCCGGGCACAGCGTGCTGCGCCTGAACACCGGCAACCCCGCGCTCTTCGGCTTCGAGGCGCCGGAGGGCATCCTCCAGGACATGATCCGGATGCTGCCGCGGGCGCACGGATACACGGACTCGCGCGGCATCCTCTCGGCCCGGCGCGCCGTGGCCCAGCGCTACCAGGAGCGGGGCCTGGAGGTCGACGTCGACGACGTCTACCTCGGCAACGGCGTCTCCGAGCTGGTCTCGATGGCCGTACAGGCGCTGGTGGAGGACGGCGACGAAATCCTCATCCCCGCGCCGGACTTCCCCCTGTGGACCGCGGTGACGACGCTGGCGGGCGGCAAGGCGGTGCACTACCTGTGCGACGAACAGGCCGACTGGTACCCGGACTTGGCCGACATGGCGGCGAAGATCACGGACCGGACCAAGGCCGTCGTCATCATCAACCCGAACAACCCCACGGGCGCGGTCTATCCGAAGGAGGTCCTGGAGGGCATCCTCGACCTCGCCCGCCGCCACGGGCTCATGGTCTTCGCGGACGAGATCTACGACCAGATCCTGTACGACGACGCCGTGCACCACACGGCCGCCGCGCTCGCCCCCGACCTGGTGGTCCTCACCTTCTGCGGCCTCTCGAAGTCCTACCGGGTGGCGGGCTTCCGCTCCGGCTGGCTGGTGGTGTCGGGCCCCAGGCAGCACGCCCGCAGCTATCTGGAGGGCCTGTCGATGCTGGCCTCCATGCGGCTGTGCGCCAACGCCCCTGCCCAGTACGCCATTCAGGCCGCGCTCGGCGGCCGTCAGTCCATCGACGACCTGACGGCGCCCGGTGGCCGACTGCGCGAACAGCGCGACCGCGCCTGGGAGAAGCTGAACGAGATCCCCGGTGTGAGCTGTGTGAAGCCGAAGGGCGCGCTCTACGCGTTCCCGCGCCTCGACCCCGAGATCCACAAGATCCATGACGACGAGCGGTTCGTCCTGGACCTGTTGCTGCGCGAGAAGATCCAGGTGGTCCAGGGCACGGGCTTCAACTGGCCCTCCCCCGACCACTTCCGCATCCTCACCCTCCCGCACGCCGACGTCCTGGACACGGCGATCAGCAGGATCGGCCGCTTCCTGAGCGGGTACCGGCAGTAGCCGCGGGCCCTGTGCCGACCGGCGCAATCGACGGTGCGCGGGGCCTGAGAAGGTGTCACCGTACACAGGAAGCGAAAGGGTGCGGCCATGGGTGACCTTCTTCTCGTACGGCACGGTGAGACCGAGTGGTCGCTCTCCGGGCGGCACACCGGACGGACCGACGTCCCGCTCACCGACAACGGTCGCGAGCAGGCGCGTCGGCTGGCCCCGCTGATCGCCCGGCACCACATCGCGACGGCGTTCGTCAGCCCGATGCGGCGGGCGCAGGAGACGGCGCGGCTGGCCGGGGTGGGCGGGGCGCGCGTCGACGCGGATCTGTCCGAGTGGGACTACGGCGGGTACGAGGGGATCACGACCGTCGAGATCCATCGCACCCGGCCCGACTGGTTCCTGTTCACCGACGGCGTGGCGCCCGGTCCGCCCGAGCAGCCCGGGGAGAGCCCGGACGAGGTCGGGGGCCGGGCCGAACGCATGCTCGCCAAGATCGACGCGGCGCTCGCGGAGTCGGAGGGCAGCGTGGTCGTCGTCTCGCACGGGCACTTCCTGCGGGTCCTGGCCGCGCGTCGGCTCGGGCTGCCCGTGTCGGCCGGGGCGCTGTTCCAGCTCTCCACGGGGACGATGAGCCGGTTGAGCACGGAGCATCGGCGCCATGTGGTGGCGGGGTGGAATGTCAGACCCGACGCCTACTGTTCCCATGGGTCCCTCTCCGCGGGGGAAGCGGGGCCCGACCGGCCCTGACCGGCGCACGCGCGCGTCGGCCCCGCGGGAAGGAGTACGCCCCCATGACCCCACCGCCGACCGCCGCGCAGCGACGTGTCATCGACGCCGCCGATCCCGTGACCGGACGGCTGACAGGGACCGAGGCCCAGCTCGCCGCGCTGGTGAAGCGAGGCCTGGCCTTCCGGCATCCGCGTCCGCCGCACGCCCACTTCCTGACTCCCGCCGGGCATCGCATACGCGAGACGCCCGCCGAGGAAGCCGTACGGGCCGCTCCGGTCGCCCCGGCCGCGGCGGACTCGGGCGTGTTCGCCGCGCGGGTCGGCGGCGAGGAGACGGCCGACACCGGGCCCGCCCGGCTGCGGGAAGTGCGGGGCGCCTGGCAGGGGCTGCTGGAGCTGCGCCGGATGACCAGCCCGGACGGTGCCACGGACCGCCCGTGCGGCTGGGAGCGCAAGCATCTCGTCCGCGCGGCCGCGCTCGCCCTGGAGGCGGCGGGCCACCGGCCCGCGACCGGTGACGGCGACGGCTACCGGGTGCGTACGACGCCGCAGCCGGAGGCGGTCGCCGTGCACGGCGCGGACGTCACAGCGCTGCGCGCCTGCGCGGGCACGCTGGAGGCGGCGGGCTGGCAGGTGAGCGAGCACACGGAGCCGCGGTCGAGGGCGCGCTATCTGCTGGCGTCACCGCGACGGGTCTGAGGGACCCCCGACGCCGAGGGGCGCGTATCACCGGTCCCCGTCTCCATCGCGTGGGTCGTGTCCCGTCGCGGCCCCAGGTGATGGAAGACCAGGTTCAGCAGCACCGCCGTCACACAGCCGGTCGAGATGCCCGAGTCCAGGACGATCCGCGCGGTGTCCGGGAAGGCGTGATAGAAGTCCGGGGCCGCGATCGGGATCATGCCGACGGCCAGGGAGACGGCCACGATCAGTAGGTTGTCGCCCTTCTCCAGACCCGCGCGGACCAGGGTCTGGATGCCGCTCGCGGCCACCGAGCCGAACAGGACCACGCCCGCGCCGCCTAGGGCGTGTTTCGAAAGTAGCGTCGTCCGCCCGGAGGGCGGGCCCCGCGGCGTCTGGTGCGGTGCATCGCAAGGCGGAGGGTTGCCCGCGTACTGGATGTACGCGGGCAATCCCGACAACGCGGCGAGGTGCCGTGCCAGGCGTCGCGGGGCAGACGGGACTTTCGAAACACGCCCTAGCACCGGGCGCGGTACGACGGCGATGAGGGCGGCGGCCATCGGGCACAGGCCCATCAGCACCAGGAAGCCACCGCCCGTGGCGACGACGTAGCGGCTGCGGACACGGGTCATGGCGACCAGGCCGATGTTCTGCGCGAAGGCGCTGCACATGAAGCCGTTGAAGACGGGGGCGATCGCAGAGCCGAGGGTGTCGGCGCGCAGCCCGGCCGCGATGGTCCGCTCGTCCGCGGGCCGTTCGACGATCTCGCCGAGCGCGAGCATGTCCGCCGTGGACTCGGTCATGCTGACCACCATCACCACGCACATCGACAGGATCGCGGCCGACTGGAACCGCGGGGCCCCGAAGTGGAACGGCGTGGGGAAGCCGACCACGTGCGCGTCGACCACCGGGCCGAAGTCCGTGACCCCGAACGGGATCGCGATGAGGGTGCCCGCGACCAACCCGATCAGGACGGCGATCTGCTGGGCGAAGCCCCGGGTGAAGCGGCGCAGCAGCAGCACGATGACGAGGGTGCCCCCGGCGAGGCCCACGTTGCCCGCCGAACCGTAGTCGTGCGCCGCCGGGTCGGGGCCCTGCGCCCAGCCGAAGGCGACGGGCAGCAGCGAGATGCCGATGAGGGTGATCACGCTGCCGGTGACGACGGGTGGGAAGAAGCGGACGGCCTTGCAGAAGACGGGAGCGCACAGGAAGCCGAGGAGTCCGGCGACGATGACCGCGCCGAAGATGACCGGCAGGGCGTCGGAGCGGTCCTTCGTGGCGGCGACGATCGCGGTCATGGGGGCGACCCCGGCGAAGGTGACGCCGTTGACGAACGGCAGCCGGGCCCCGATCTTCCAGACGCCGAGGGTCTGCAGGACGGTGGCCAGGCCCGCGGTGAACAGGCAGGCGCCGGTGAGGAAGGTCAGGTCGGTGGCGGACAGGCCGATAGCCGCGCCGACGATCAGGGGCGGGGCGACGACTCCCGCGTACATGGCGGCGACGTGTTGCAGGCCGCTGGTCGCCGTTCTGAGGGCGGGCAGTGTCTCGTCAACGGGGTGCGCGGCCACGGTGGTTCCTCCGGTCGGCGGTGACGCCCGGCCGGAAGCTCATGTCGCCCTTCCGGCCGGGGTGTTCAGCTGCTCGGGCCCTGCGCGGTGATCCGCGCGAGGCGTTGCGCCTCCGTCCGCGTGGAGCGGGCGATCGCGGCCTCGTCGACATGCACCAGCCCGCCGTTCTCCACGACCGGCTCACCGCCCACGAGCGCGAGCGTGACCGGGGCCGCCGCGCCGAGGACCAGCGCGGTCACCGGGTCGGCGATCGAGGCGTGGGCCAGCGTGTCCAGCCTCCACAGCACGAGGTCGGCGAGCTTGCCCGGTTCGAGGGAGCCGATCTCCCGTGCCCTGCCCAGGACTTGGGCGCCACCGTAGGTGCCGAGACGTAATGCCTGACGGGCCGTCAGCGCGGCCTCGCGATGGGCGCCCAGGCGGTTGATGAGGACGGCGTTGCGCAGTTCGGTGTGGAGTTCACCGGACTCGTTGGACGCGGTGCCGTCGACACCGAGGCCGACCGGGACGCCCGCGGCGAGCAGGTCGGGTACGCGGGCGATGCCCGCCGCCAGACGGGCGTTGGACGACGGGCAGTGGGCGACGCCCGTCCCGGTGCGGGCGAAGGCCGCGATGTCGGAGTCGTTCATATGGACGCAGTGCGCCATCCACACGTCCTCGCCGAGCCAGCCGGTGGACTCGAAGTAGTCGGTGGGGCCCATGCCGAACAACTCCCGGCAGAACCGCTCCTCTTCGACGGTCTCGGAGCCATGGGTGTGCAGCCGTACGCCCTTGCTCCGCGCCAACTCCGCTGATGTGCGAAGGAGTTCGGTCGAGACGGAGAAGGGTGAGCAGGGGGCCACGGCCACCTGGGTCAGGGCGCCGAAGGAGGCGTCGTGGTGTTCCTTGACGGTCGCCTCGGTGGCGGCCAGCGCGCCCTGAAGGGTCTCGACGGCGAAGTCCGGGGGCAGTCCGCCGTCCGAGGCACCGCGGTCCATGGAGCCGCGGGCGAGGGTGAAGCGGAGGCCCGTCTCGCGGGCGGCGCGGACGACGGCGCCGGACAGGTCGCCGGAGCCCTTCGGGTAGATGTAGTGGTGATCCATGGCGGTGGTGACACCGCCGCGGGCCATCATCGCCAGGGAGCCCCGCGCGGCGGCGTACACCATCTCCTCGTCGATGCGCGCCCAGATCGGATACAGCGCGACGAGCCAGTCGAAGAGGTTGTGGTCCGTGGCCAGGCCGCGGGTGAGCCACTGGTAGAAGTGGTGGTGGGTGTTGACGAGGCCGGGGGTCAGCAGATGTCCGGAGGCGTCGACGCGGCGTACGACGTTCGCCAGGCCCTCGGGGGCCCGGCCCGCGCCGACCGCCTCGATACGGCTGCCGTTGACGACGAGGTGTCCCGAGGCGTACTCGGTGTCCGCGGCGTCCACGGTCGCGATCGAGCAGTTCTCGATGACGATGCGCCGGGGTGCTGCCATGGGCGCTCCTTTCGCTCTGCGCGGGGGGCCGGAGAGGGCCGGGCCACCGGCGGACGCGTCACAGGGTGCTGAGGTCCACGGGGATTTGCGCCGCGCAGCCCTCCCGCAGGACGGTGGCCTCGATCAGACCGTAGGGACGGTCGGCGGCGAAGTACACGGCGCCGTCCGCGGTGGCGTTCTCCAGCCCGAACGGCTCGAGGTCGACCAGGAAGTGATGCTTGTTCGGGAGCGAGAGGCGGACCTCGTCGATCTCGTCGCGCTGCTCGATGACACGCGCGCCCATCTGGTACAGCGTCTGCTGCAACGACAGGGAGTAGGTCCCGGCGAACGCCTGGAGCAGATGCTTGCGGATCTCCTCGTAGGACTTCTCCCACGGGGGCACGGGCTGCTCGTCGCCGCTCCACCGGAACCGCCAGCGACCGGAGACCTCCGTGGCCAGGACGCGGTCGTGCGTCTCGGGGAGCGTCGTGTACTTGTCCTTCGCGTAGCCCCAGAACTCGGAGTCGGTCGTGTTCATCACGACGAGGTCCTTGAGCCCGGAGACGACCTCCCAGGACGAGCCGTCATAGGTGATCTGGGCGAGGCGGGTCTCCTGGCCCTTGCGGACGAAGGAGTGCCGGGGCGCGTCGGCGCCGAGGGGCCCGGGGTCCGCGTCGGAGGCCTCGATGCGTTCCCAGGCGTACTCCTCGATCCGGACACGGGCGCGGTGGATGGGCTCCTGCGAGGTGACGAAGTGCCGGGCGAGGTGGATGCCGAACTGCTCGGCGGACTCGATGCCGTACTCCTTGGCGAACGCGTACACCGTGTTCTTGGTGGTGTCGGTCGGCAGAACATGGGCGTTGGAGCCGGAGTAGTGGACCTCCTCCATGGCGCCGCGGAGCGACACCGAGACGTTCAGGTCCTTGAGGTGGTGGGTGGCGCCGTCCCGCGTGACCTTCACGACGCGCGTCTCGGCCTTGCCGTACTGGTTCTGCCCGAGGATCACGGGGCGGGCGGGGCGGGTGTGTTCTGCCATGGGTCTGCTAGCTCCCTCGGTATACGGAGTAGCCGAACGGACTGAGCAGCAGCGGTACGTGGTAGTGCTCCCCGGCCGCGACGGCGAACGTGATCGCGACCTCCGGGAAGAACACTCCGGGCGCACCGGCCGGGTGCTTCTCGGCGTACGGTTCCACGGCGAAGTCGAGCCGTACGTGGGTGGTTCCCTCCGGCGGGGCCGGGAGGTCCTGGCACCGCCCGTCGGCGCCGGTCGTGGAGCCGCCGAGCTGCTGCCAGTCGGCGTCGCGCCCGCTGCGGGCGGCGAGCCGGACGGCGATGCCCTCGGCGGGACGGCCGGCGCTGGTGTCCAGGATGTGCGTGGACACGGAGGCCGTGGTGCTGCTGCTCATGCTCGGGCGTCCTCTTCGACGAGTCGGGCCAGTCGGATGCGGTTGATCCTGCCCAGTTCGGTACGGGCGATCTCCCACTCCCGCTCCGGCGCGTTGCCGATGCGCTCCTCGATCGCGTCACGCATCTGCTCACCGGTCCGGCCGGTCGCGCAGAGCAGGAAGACATGCCCGAACTTCTCCTGGTAGGCCAGGGTGAGGTCGAGCATCTCCGCCCTGAGGTCCGCGGAGGCGTCGGACATGCCGCGCTGCTCGCGGACCGAGGCCGGATCGCCGGGGGCGGGGCGGCCTATCGGGGGGTGCCCGGCCATCGCCTCCGCCAGGTCGGCCGTGGTCAGTCCGGCCGTGGCGGCGTCGCTCGCGGCGTGGAGAGCGGCGGTGGTGGCGTAGGGGCGGGCGGCGAGCAGCACGCGCACCCACGCCGTGCAGGCGCACACCTGGTGGAGCACGGCGAACGCCGCGGACTCCTCCAGTGCGTTGAACCGGGCCAGGCCCGGGGGCGCGGACGTCGAGGTCACGGGAACCTCCGGGGCGGGGGTGACCTTCGTGCTGAGCGGGCTGCGGCTCAGCTAACGCCCTTCGTCACGCGGCGTCAACGGCGTGCGGAGGATTCGGGGGGCCGCGAAGGGCCCCGCCGCTCGGGCCCGTGCGCCCCGGCCCGGTCCACCTACGGCAGCGCGCGTACCCCGCCTACGCAACCCTCAAATGAACCTCTGAACACGGGCGGCAAGGCTTCAACTCCCCCCGTGCCTGGGCACATTCTCGGCGTACGGGGCCCGCCGGCACGGGGGCGGCGGGCCCTGCGGGAGGGGTCGGCCCGGAGATGGCGGTCCGTCGGGGGGCGACCGTCATCGCCGGGCCGTGAGGGGGTGTCGGTGCCGCCGAGTGGCCGGTGCCGAGTGGATTGTCAGTGCCGGGCGCTAGGTTCCTCGCATGACCTATGGAGAAGGCACGATCGAGCGCGTCAGGCCGCAGCAGTTCCACGAGACCGTCGGCCTGGAGGACTGGCGGGTCCTCGGTGAGGGAGCGTGCGCGTACTTCCGTACGGGATCGCTGGCCGTCGGCGCGAAGCTGGTGCAGGCGATCAGCGAACTGCCGGGCGTCGACTCCGGCCACCCCGACATCGATGTGCGCTACGACGGTGTGACCGTCCGTCTGATCACCCTCGCCAGTGACTTCTACGGGCTGAGCGAGCGGGACGTGGAGCTGGCCCGGCGGATCACCGCCGTGGCGCGCACGCTCGGGATACCGGCGGACCCGTCGGCCGTGCAGACCGTCCAGGTCACCGTCGACGCCCTGTCCGGTCCCGCCGTGGTGCGGTTCTGGCGGGCCCTGCTCGGCTATGACGACCGTGCGAACAGCCCGGAGGACCTGATCGACCCGCAGCGTCGCGGGGCGCCGTTCTACTTCCAGCAGATGGACGCGCCGCGCCCGCAGCGCAACCGGGTCCACGTCGACGTCTGGGTGCCCTATGACCGGGCCGAGGCCCGGATAGCCGAGGCCGTCGCCGCCGGTGGCCGCCTGGTGGACGACTCCAACGCGCCCGGACACTGGGTGCTGGCCGACCCCGAAGGCAACGAGGCCTGTGTCGGGACCGCAGGCTGGACCGGCCCGGCGCCCGCCCGGCGGTGACCGCGCACCTCACTCACACACGGTGCGGTCACATAGGCCTGTGATAGGAACGGGCGGTGTCCGGTACGCAGATTGACGTGGTGATCGCTGACGACCAGGAGCTGGTACGGGCGGGCTTCGGCCTGATCCTGGGGGCGCAACCGGGCATCCGGGTCGTCGGTGAGGCCGCTGACGGTGTGGCCTGCATCGAGCTGGCACGTCGCTTGCGTCCACAGGTGGTGCTGGTCGATATCCGTATGCCGCGACTGGACGGCCTGGAAGTGGTGCGGCAGTTGGCCGGCCCGGGTGTCACCGATCCCCTGAACGTGGTGGTGATCACCACGTTCGACCAGGACGACTACGTACGCACCGCGCTGCGCAACGGCGCCTGCGGGTTCCTGTTGAAGGACGCCTCACCGGGGCTGCTGGTCGAGGCCGTGCAGGCGGCGGCGCGCGGGGACGCGCTGGTGTCGCCCGCGGTGACGGTGCGGCTGTTGCGGCGGCTGGAGGAGACCGAGCGGGGTGTGGCCTCGGGAGGGGCAGACGCCGCGGGGCTGAGTGAGCGCGAGCGGGACATCGTGCGCCTGGTGGCCGTGGGCCGCACCAACCAGGAGATCTGCGACGAGCTGTTCCTGTCGCTGTCGACGGTGAAGACCTATCTGGGGCGGATCCAGGTCAAGCTCGATGCCCGGAACCGGGTCGAGGTGGCGGCGTGGGCCTGGGAACACGGGGTCGTCCGTTCCGGACGGTGACGCGCTACGGGATCAGCGCGGGCGGGGTGGTGCGGGGCAGGGTCGCCCGGACCTGCCAGCCGCCGCCGGGCAGCGGCCCCGCGTGCAGGGTGCCGTCGAGGGCTTCGACACGTTCTTGCAGACCCAGCAGGCCGAAGCCGCCACGGCCACCGGTGGGAAGGGCGGACGCTCGGGACGGCGGGGTGTTGGTGACGGTCACCCGCAGCCAGTCCGGTTCGGCGTCCAGGTGGACCACGGTCCGGGTGCCCGGCGCATGGCGGCGGACATTGGTGAGGGCTTCCTGAACCAGACGGTGCACGGAGACCTCCACTTCGGGGCTGAGACGGGCGGTGCGGGCGGCTGCTGTGGCCTCCAGTCGTGCCGCGCCCTCGTCGTGGGTGCCGGACGAGTGGGCGGAGACGAGGTCGGCGAGTTCGGTGAGCAGGTCGCCGGGGCGCAGCGCGGTGTGGTTGTCCTCCCGTAGGACGCGTACCAGGCGCCGCATGGACTCCAGGGTCTCGGTGCCGGACCGGGCGATGTTGTGCAGGATCGGTTCGGCCTTGTCGGGTGCCGCGGAGTGGATGGTCAGGGCGGCGTTGGCCTGGACGATGATGTCGGTCATGTGATGGGCGATGAGGTCGTGCAGATCGCGGGCGAGGGCGAGGCGTTCGGCCTGGCGGACCTCACGGACGGTGCGCTCCCTGCGGGCCTCGAGGGCCCGGATGGCGCAGCCGATGGTGACGCAGACGGCCAGCGCGACGGTCAGCGCGTAGCCCCCGGCGACGAACGTCGACCACGAGCGGCTGCGCAGCGGTAGGAGCAGCGTGTCCGCGCAGATCGCGAGGGTCCAGGCGGCTGCCGTGGCGGGCCTGCCGGGGTGTGCCGTGGTGCGGATGGTGAGGAACAGCAGCCCGGTTGTCTCCAGCGCTCCCCACCAGGGCAGGGCGCGTGGTTCGGCCAGGCTCCACAGCGTCAGCGCGAGGGAGAGCGTCACGACGACGGCGACGCGCCTGTCCAGGGACGGTGACCAGGGGGTGTCGAGGGCGGCGAGGACGGTCAGCGGGCCGGTGACGAGCAGGGGCAGCCAGGTGGTGGGGGAACCGAAGGGGTCGGGGCTCCGGCTGAGCAGGATGAGATCCGCGGTCCAGGTGAGGGCGAACGCGAGCAGAGCGCTGACGGTCAGGAGCCGTCTGACAGAGACGAGCCCTCTGACGGCCGGGGTGAGCGGAAGGTGCCAGTCCACGGGTCTCAGCGTAGGAGCGTGAGCCGATGTCCGTGTCGGCCGAATGACCGACAGACCGGCGTGCGACCAGTACGTACGGCTGACGTGGCGGGCGGTGGCGCGCCGGAATCATGGTGAGGACGGCGGTCGGTGCCCCTCCTCGTGGCGCGCCGCCGATCGGCGCGCCGTCACGGATCGACGGCGGCGTCGCCTTCGTGACCTCCGGCCTTCGGTCAAGCCCCGCTGACCGGCTCGCCCCGATTCGCACCAGAAGAGAGTCCTCCCACCCTCATGGCCACCTTCCTGCACCGGATCGGCCGGGCCGCGTTCCAGCGGCGCCGGCTGGTGCTGTTCCTCTGGGTCATCGTCCTCGGCGCCGTGGGCGCCGCCGCGGCGAACAGCTCCGGCGGCGCCACGTCCGCCTTCACCCTGCCCGGCACCGAGGCCCAGCGCGCCAACGACCTGCTGGGTGAGAAGTTCCCCGCGGCCAACGCCGAGGGCGCCACCGCCCGCGTGGTGCTGCGCGCCCCGGACGGCGAGAAGATCACCGACTCGCGGTACCGGGCCGTGACGACCTCGACGTTGAAGGACCTCAAGGGTTCCTCCTCCCACATCGCGTCCGTGAGCGACCCCTTCACCGGCGGCGCCGTGAGCAAGGACGGTACGACCGTCTACGCCCAGGTCGTCTACCGGACCGCGCCCACCGGGCTGACCGACCGCGATCACGAGCGGTTCGACGCGGCGCTGGCCAAGGGCCGTGGCACGGGTCTGACCGTGGAGGCCTCCGGAAGCGCGCTGGCCCCGGCGCAGCAGGCGTCGTCCGCCGAGGCCATCGGTTTCGCCCTGGCGGCGGTCATCCTGCTCATCACGCTCGGCTCCCTCGTCGCCGCGGGTCTGCCGCTGCTGACGGCCGTGATCGGGGTCGGCGTGAGCGTGGCCGCGATCACCGCGCTGAGTTCGGTGTTCGATCTGAACAGCAGCACCTCGGCGCTCGCGACGATGCTGGGCATCGCCGTCGGCATCGACTACGCGCTGTTCATCGTCTCCCGCTACCGCGCCGAACGCGCCGCGGGATTCGACGCGCGTGAGGCGGCGGGCCGGGCCAATGGCACCGCGGGGTCGGCCGTCGTCTTCGCCGGTCTGACCGTGATGATCGCCCTCGTCGGTCTGACCGTCGTCAACCTGCCGGTGCTGACCGCCATGGGCATCGCCGCCGCCGGAGCCGTCGCCGTCGCCGTACTGGTCGCGATCACCCTCGTACCGGCGTTGCTGGGGTTCGCCCCGGAACGCTCCCGGGGACGCGCCCGTGACCGTGCCGCCGCCGACACCGCCGCGGGTACGCGGGACACGGCCGTCGGCCGCGGAGGCCGTGACGGCAAGGCGGCGCTCGGCGAGCGGTGGGCCGCGACGATTCTGCGACGGCCGGCGCTGGTCCTCCTCGCCGCCGCGGCGGCCCTGATCGTGATCGCGCTTCCGGCGACGAAGCTGGAGCTCGGCCTGCCGGACGACAGCACCCAGCCGACCTCCACCACCCAGCGCAAGGCGTACGACATGCTGTCGGCGTCCTTCGGTGAGGGCTTCAACGGCCCCCTGACCGTGGTCGTCACCGACCAGGACGCGGCCACCGCCCGGAAGGCCGCCACCGACATGCGGTCGGCGATCGGCACGTTCGGCGACGTGGCCGCGGTGGCCCCCGCGGTGTTCAACCCGGCCGGCGACACCGCCATCATCTCCGTCGTCCCGAGGAGCGCCCCCTCCAGCGACGCGACGAAGGGCCTCGTCAGCGACATCCGCGCGCTTGCCGCAAAGACCGAGCGCGCCTCCGGCGCCCAGGGCATGGTCACCGGCACCACCGCGTTGAACATCGACGTCTCCGACAAGTTCAGCGCCGCCCTGATGCCCTATCTCCTGGTCGTCGTCGGTCTCGCGATCCTGGTACTGACCCTGGTCTTCCGCTCGGTCCTCGTGCCGGTGAAGGCCGCCCTCGGCTTCCTGCTGTCGGTGCTCGCCTCGCTCGGCGCGGTGGTCGCGGTCTTCCAGTGGGGCTGGCTGAAGGACCTGTTCGGGATCGAGCAGACGGGGCCGATCATGAGCCTGATGCCGATCCTCACCGTGGGCATCGTCTTCGGCCTCGCCATGGACTACCAGGTCTTCCTCGTCACCCGTATCCGCGAGGCGTATGTACACGGCGCCGACCCGCGCCAGGCCATCACCCTGGGATTCCGGCACAGCGCCAAGGTCATCACCGCCGCGGCGATCATCATGATCTGTGTGTTCGCCGGGTTCATCGGCTCCGGCGAACCGGTCATCAAGGCGCTCGGCTTCGGTCTGGCGGTCGCGGTCGCCTTCGACGCGTTCCTCGTCCGTATGACCATCGTGCCCGCCGCCCTCGCCCTGCTCGGCCGCCGCGCCTGGTCTCTGCCCGCCTGGCTGGACCGCGTCCTGCCGAACGTCGACATCGAGGGAGAGAAGCTGACCGAGAGGGGCCCGGCCCCCTCTCGACTCGCCGCTCCCACACAGGACTTCAGTGGGCGTCGCTGATCCCGTGGTCAGGCGGAGCCGACGAGGAAGGGGCGCATCATCTCGTTGTCCTCGTGTTCCAGCATGTGGCAGTGCCACATGAAGCGACCGGCCTTGCCGAAGCGGACCTTGACGCGGGTGATCTCGTGCGGATACGCGAACACCGTGTCCTTGTAACCGCGTTCCCACACCGGCGGCAGTCGGCGGGCGCCTCCCGAGAGGGGTTGCCGGTCGACGACCTGGAACTGGATCTCGTGGATGTGGATGGGGTGGGCGTCGGTCGTGAAGTTGTGGAACTCCCAGATCTCCGTCGCCCCTGGCGCGGGGTTCTCCGTGATGGGGTCGTGCCACCCCATCGGCTTCGGCTTGCCCTGTGCGTCGACGGTGCCGAGCAGCACCTGGCGGGGGCTCACGTGCGGCAGGCGGGCGGAGGGCAGTTCGTTGAGGCTGAGCCGACGGGTGAGGTGGGCCGCGCCCAGTGGCTCGAAGTGGGGCAGGGTGAGCTGCTCGGGGGGTGTCGAGGGGTCCGGCGCGGTGAGGGGCTCGACCACGAACTTCATGACCTGCCCGGTGGTCCGTGCGTCCGCCGCGGTGAAGTCCTTGCCGGGCGTTCCGCCCGTGTACACGGCGTCCGGGCCCTCGTTGATCAGATACAGCTCGGTGCCGACCGGGAAGGACGTGAAGTCGGCGATGACGTCGGCGCGTTCGGCCGGTGCGAGGAGCAGGTCCTCGCGTCGGACGGGCGCGGGCAGGAAGCCGCCTTCACTGCCGAGCTGCCACCAGGCGAACGCCGCCGGTGCGGGGCGGTGGGCCGCCGGGTCGGTGACGGTCTTCAGGATCAGGGAGCGCGCGTTGCAGCCGTTGAGGAACCGGAACCGGTAGCGCCGGGGTTCCACGCGGAGCACCGGCCAGGTACGGCCGTTGACGATCATCGCGTTGCCGAAGTACTCCGGGTTCCAGATCGGCGCGATGTCGCTGCCGGGCGCGTAGGGGCCCTTGAACCCGTCGAAGTCGGCCCGGCTCGACGGATAGGACAGGCTGCCGTCGGCGCGGAACGAGCGGTCCTGGACGAGGATCGGGATCTCGTGGTAACGCGTGTCGGGTGGGTCGCCGAGGCGTGGTGCGGGTCCGGGCAGGACGCCGTCCTCGATGTCGGAGGGCCCGCCGCGCAGCAGATAGAAGCCGGCCAACCCGGCGTACACGTTCAGTCGGGTCAGGCCGAGGGTGTGGTCGTGGAACCAGAGCGTGGTGGCCCGGCCGGGGTTGTCGTAGTGGTAGACGGCGTTCCCCGGCCCCCAGGGCACCCCGTGCGCCTGCTCCGACTTCTTCGCGAACTCCTCGTAGAAGGAGCCGATGCGCGCGTAGCCGCGGGGGATGTCGTGCGCGTCGGGCAGGTACCACGCCTCGGCGTACCCGTCGCTGGTCTCGCCGTTCGTCCCGCCGTGCAGATGGGTCACCATGGGCACCGGCCCTCGGTACGGCCCGGGTGTCGCGGTGAACATGGGGTGCGCGTCCCGCCCCGCGACTCCGCCCGGCGGGTTGGCCCAGTGCAGGGTGGGGTCGACGGGCAGCAGAGGCGGCAGGAACCGGCCCTTGCCGTCGACCAGTTGGTTGACCCATCGCACCTGGACCGGCCGGTTCCAGGTGGCCTCGACGGTGCAGGAGGGGGTCCGGAACGTCTCCGGGTGCGCGGGCGATCCGTATCCCCAGACCGTGGTGGCGGGTCTGCCCGGGGGGAGTATCTGCTGGCGGAACTGGCGGGCGGCGATCGTGTACGTGTCCGGGTCGGCGCCGTCCGGCGGCATGACCTCGGGTATCGGGAGGTCGGCGGCGTACTTCTCTATCTCGGCGGGATCGAGCTCCCCGCCGTCGTGCGGGGCCGCCTTACCGGAGACGAGCACCAGGGACGTTCCGCCCGCGACACCCGCCTGGAGCACTCGCCGCCTACTGATCATGGTTCTCCACACGTCGACATCGGCCAGGTCGGTGGGGACACACAGCACGGGAGCACCACGCTGCGGACTCCCGATTCCCGGCCATCGTGGCACCGCCCGCACGGGAACGCGCGACAGCGACCCCCTTCCGGGGGACGCCCTGACGACGCCAGCGGGCCAGCCGCTTCTCCTCCGTGTCCCGCCGTTCGGCCCACCCTGCCAAGCCAGGCGGCACTGGTCGGAGTGGCGGGGCGGTGTTGTCATGGGAGGGAGATGGGCGTGGGTCAGTCCGCGGGGCCGGAGGTGGTCGGTGGGCGCCGCGTCGTGGAGCGGAGGAGATCGATGCCATGCTGAACCGCCGCACGATCGGCGATGTGATGACCGAGGAGGTCGTCACCCTCCGCGCCGACACCCCGTTCCACGAGGTCGCCGCCCTGCTGGACGCGAACGACATCGGCGCGGCGCCCGTCATCGACGACGACGGCGCCCCGATCGGTGTCGTGTCCGCCTCCGACGTCCTGCGCCATGAGACCGGTCTGCCCGATGCCCTCGGGCAGGACGGCGACGACGAGCACGCCTGGGGGAAGGCCCGCGCCCAGACCGCGGGCGCGCTCATGAGCAGCCCCGTCTTCACCGCCCGCGCCGACTGGACGATCCCCCGCGCCGCGCGCGAGCTGCGCACCCGGCATGTCAAGCAACTGCCCGTGGTTGACCACAACGGGCTCCTCACCGGCATCGTCAGCCGCAGCGACCTGATGAACACCTTCATCCGCTCCGACGACGAGATCCGCGACGAGGTCGAGCAGGACGTCCTCGGGCGCATCCTCGGCCTGGCGGAGGGCACCGTCACCGTCGAGGTCGAGGACGGTGCCGTCCTGCTGCGCGGTCAGGTCTCGCAACCGCGGCTGGTCGCGGTGGTCGCGGGCCTGTGCCAGGGCGTCGAGGGGGTCGTGGCCGTGGAGGCCCACCTCCGCGCCGCCCCGGCATAGGGCCACCGGAGAACAGACGGACGCTAACGGTCCGCGTACCGCTCCCGCAGTTCGATCTTGCGTACCTTGCCCGACACGGTCATCGGGAAGGTGTCCAGGATCTGGAGCCTGCTGGGGATCTTGTAGTGCGCGAGCTGCTCCGCGCAGAAGTCCCGCAGTTCCTCCAGCGTCGGCGCGTCGGCCGCGTCGCGCGGGACCACGCAGGCCAGGACCTCCTCGCCGTAGCGCTCATGGGGCACGCCGACCACCTGGACGTCGGCGATCTTCGGATGCGCGTACAGGAACTCCTCGATCTCGCGCGGGTAGATGTTCTCGCCACCGCGGATGATCATGTCCTTGATCCGGCCGACGATCTCGACGTAGCCGTCCTCGCGCATCTTCGCCAGGTCGCCGGTGTGCATCCAGCGCCCGGAGTCGACGGCCTCCGCGCTCTTCTCGGGCTCGTTCCAGTAGCCGAGCATCACGCTGTAGCCGCGGGTGCGCAGCTCGCCCGCCGAGCCTCGCGGCAGGGTGACCCCGGTCGCCGGGTCGACGATCTTCACCTCGAGGTGCGGCAGGACCCGGCCGACCGTCGCCGTGCGGTGCTCCAGGTCGTCGTCCCGGCGGGTCTGGAGCGAGACGGGTGAGGTCTCCGTCATGCCGTAGCAGATGGACACCTCCTCCATGTGCATCTCGGCCATCACTCGCTTCATCACCTCGACCGGGCACGGCGAGCCCGCCATGATGCCGGTCCGCAGGGAGGAGAGGTCGTAGCTCGCGAAGTCGGGGAGGTTCAACTCGGCGATGAACATGGTCGGTACGCCGTACAGGGAGGTACAGCGCTCCTGTTCCACCGCCCGCAGCGAGGCCGCCGCGTCGAAGGACGGCGCCGGGATGACGATGCACGCCCCGTGCGAGGTGATGGCGAGGTTGCCCATCACCATGCCGAAGCAGTGGTAGAAGGGGACGGGCAGGCACACCCGGTCCTGCTCGGTGTAGTTGACCGTACGGCCCACCCAGTAGCCGTTGTTGAGGATGTTGTGGTGGGAGAGGGTGGCGCCCTTCGGGAAGCCCGTGGTGCCCGAGGTGTACTGGATGTTGACCGGGTCGTCACAGCTCAACTCCGCTGCCACAGCGAGCAGTTGCTCCTGTGAGACAGCGGCTCCGGCCGCCGTGAGCGCGTCCCAGGACGGATCGCCTATGTACGCGACCTCGCGCACCTCGGGGCACCCGCCGCGCACTTGGTCGACCAGCGCGCGATAGTCGCTCGTCTTGTGGGAGAGCGAGGCGACCAGCAGCGAGATACCGGACTGCTTCAGCACATACGCCAACTCATGGGCGCGATAGGCGGGGTTGATGTTCACCATGATCGCGCCGATCCGGGCGGTGGCGTACTGGATCAGTACCCACTCGGGGCAGTTGATCGCCCAGATGCCGACGCGGTCGCCCGTGCGCACCCCCTTGGCGAGCAGCCCGCGCGCCAGCTCGTCGACGGCGGCGCCGAACTCGGCGTAGGTCCAGCGGCGTCCGGAGGCCACGTCCACCAGCGCGTCACGGTCCGGGTACGCGGCGACCGCACGGCCGAGGTTGGCGCCGATGGTGTCGCCGAGCAGCGGGGTGGTGCTGGTCCCGTGGGCGTACGACGGTGCGGTCACCGGAAGTCCTCCTCGCGGTACTCCGCCGTGGACCCGGCGGCCGTGGCCTCGCGCAGTTCGATCCGGCGGATCTTGCCGGAGATGGTCTTGGGCAGGTCGCCGAACTCCAGGCGGCGCAGGCGCTTGTACGGGGCCAGGGTCGCCCGCGAGTGGTCGAAGAGGATCTTCGCGGTGTCCGGTCCGGGCTCCCAGCCCGCGGCGAGCACGATGTACGCCTTCGGGACGGCGAGCCGCAGCTCGTCCGGCGCGGGCACGACGGCCGCCTCGGCCACCGCCTCGTGTTCGAGCAGCACGCTCTCCAGCTCGAAGGGCGAGATCTTGTAGTCGGAGGCCTTGAAGACGTCGTCGGCCCGCCCGACGTAGGTGATGTATCCGTTCTCGTCCCGCGAACCGATGTCGCCCGTACGGTAGTAGCCGCCCGCCATGGACTCGGCCGTGCGGTCGGCGTCGCCGTGGTAGCCGGCCATCAGACCGACGGGCCGCGACGCCAGGTCCAGGGCGATCTCGCCCTCGCCCGCGCCGGGCGCGCCCGTCACCGGGTCCAGCAGTTCGATACGGAAGCCGGGGCTGGGGCGGCCCATCGAGCCCGTCTTCAGCGGCTGTCCGGGGCTGTTGGAGATCTGTACGGCCGTCTCGGTCTGGCCGAAGCCGTCCCGGATGGTCACGCCCCAGGCGCGCCGCACCTGTTCGATGACCTCGGGGTTGAGCGGCTCACCGGCGGCGACGGCCTCGCGGGGCGGGGTGCGCAGTTGGGTGAGGTCGGCCTGGATGAGCATGCGCCATACGGTCGGTGGGGCGCAGAACGTGGTCACACCGGCCCGGTCCATCTCGGCCATCAGCCGACTCGCGTCGAAGCGCGTGTAGTTGTGGATGAACACGGTCGCCTCGGCGTTCCACGGGGCGAACAGGTTGGACCAGGCGTGCTTGGCCCAGCCCGGCGAGGAGATGTTGAGGTGGACGTCCCCGGGCTTCAGGCCGATCCAGTACATGGTCGACAAGTGGCCGATGGGGTAGGAGACTTGGGTGTGCTCGACCAGCTTGGGGCGCGCGGTGGTGCCCGAGGTGAAGTAGAGCATCAGCGGGTCGTCGGCCAGTGTGGGGCCGTCGGGCGTGAACAGCTCGGACGCCGCGTCCATGTCCTCGAACCGCTGCCAGTCGCCGTCCGCGCCGCCGACGGCGATCCGGGTGTAGTCCCCGGGTACCTCGGCGAACTTGCCCATGTCCTCGGCGCGTACGAGCACATGCCGGACCCGGCCGCGCTCGACCCGGTCGCGCAGATCGGCGGGGCCGAGCAGCGGGGTGGCCGGGATGACCACCGCGCGCAGCTTCATCGCGGCCAGCGCGGTCACCCACAGCTCGGCCTGGTTGCCGAGCATGACGAGCACCCGGTCCTCGGCGCACACGCCGTGCTCGCGCAGCCAGTTGGCGGCCTGGTTCGAGCGCCGGGACAGTTCGGCGAAGGACAGCCGTGTCTCGCCGCCGTCCTCCTCGACGATGTGCAGCGCGGTGCGGTCGTTGCCCTGTGCCATGACGTCGAACCAGTCGAGCGCCCAGTTGAAGTGCTCCGGTCGCGGCCACTGGAAGCCCGCGTACGCCGTCGCGTAGTCCTCCCGGTGCGCGAGCAGGAAGTCCCGCGCGGCCCGGAACGCGGGCGCGGGGTCGGTGTTCGCTGTCATGTGTCGTCCTCCTTGCCGGACAGCTACCTCACATCGTGTAATCCGTGATGTAGATCTCACCACCCCCGAACGGGGGTGCGCCGCGACAAGGGGGCGGGCACGTGGCAGACGCAGCCGAGACGGTGATGGTGCGGGGCGCGCTGGTGCGGCTGCGGCGGGTGACGGGGCTGCCGGTCGCCTTCGGGGGTCTGGTGGAGCCGGGGCGGCCCCAGATCCGGATCAGCGAACTGAGCGGGACCACGACGTCGGCGTTCAGCGCGCTGGCCGTCGCCACCGGCAACGGCCTGGGCGGCAAGGCGGCCGTACTGGTCCGGCCCTGCGCGGTGACGGACTACTCGACCTCGCGGCACATCAGCCATGAGTACGACCTGGCGGTGGCGACCGAGGGCGTCAAGTCGGTGCTCGCGGTGCCGGTGGTCGTCCGCCGACGGGTGCGCGCGGTGCTGTACGGGGCGCTGCGGACGGCCCAGCCGCTGGGTGACCGCACGCTCAGCGCGGCCGTGGAGGCGGCGCGGGACGTGGAGCAGGCGCTGGTCGTCCGGGACGAGGCACAGTCCCTGCTGGCCGCGGCGCGCGAGCCCGCCGGGCCGTCCGGCGCGGCCTGGGAGCAGGTCCGTGAGGCCCATGGCGCGCTGCGGGCGCTGGCCCAGCGCGTGCACGATCCGGTGGTACGGGCCGAACTCCTCCAGGTGTGCGGGCGGTTGGCGGGCGCGACCGCCTCCGAGCCCTCGGCACACGCGGTGGAGCTGGCGCCGCGCGAGGTGGACGTCCTGTCCTGTGTGGCGGGCGGCTCGACGAACGCGGCGACCGCGCAGCGGCTGGGGCTGCGCCCGGAGACCGTGAAGGGGTATCTGCGGTCCGCCATGCGGAAGTTGGGCACACACACGAGAGGCGAGGCGGTGGTCGCCGCACGCCGGGCCGGTCTCCTGCCGTAGACCCGCTCCGCGCTCCTCCGCGTCGACGGCTCGCCGTTCACCGGACGCCACGCCGAATTCCCTTGTGCCACGTCCCTGTTATCTGCCTCACCATAGTCTGGCCGAATTCCGTCACCAGGTGCCTAATAGTCCCCAGGAGACGACACGCGGAGGGAGCGGTGACCGTGCGCCGGGACTTCAAGGAGCCTGTGAGACCCCGCTCCGATCTGGTCATCGGCCGGGAGGAGTTGCTGGCGGGAGCGCGCGAGCAACTCGCCGGTGGCGGCAGTGTGCTGGTGCACGGCCCGGCGGGGACAGGGAAGTCGACCGTGTTGCGCGCGCTGAGCACGGAATACGGCGAAACGGTGCGTACGGTCCTGCGCTGCTCGGCGACCGAGTCCGAATCCCATCTTCCCTTCCTGGCCCTGGCCGACCTGCTCGGCCAGGTGCTGGACGAGGTCGCCGACCGGCTGCCCGCGCCGCAGCGCACCGCCCTGGAGTCCGCGCTCACCGGCCGCGGGGAGTCCACGCTGCAACGGGACGGACTCGCGCTGCGTCTCGCGGTGCTCTCGACGCTGCGGGCGCTCGCCGCGAGCGGCCCGGTGCTGATTGTCGCCGACGACTTCCAGTGGCTGGATCCGGCCAGTGTCGAACTGCTCGGCTTCGCCGCGCGGCGCCTCGGCGGTACGCCCGTACAGATGCTGTGCGCGGTGCGTACGCACACCGAGCCGCAGGCGCAGATCCACGAGCGCTGTCTGAGCGCGACCCCGCCGGACACGCTGCCGGTCAAGGTCGGCCCGCTCTCGCGCGCGCAGATCGCGCAGCTTCTCCACCACCGCGGCCACACCGGGCTGCCCCGCTCCACGGTCCGCGACATCCACCGCTCCAGTGGCGGCAATCCGCTGTTCGCGCTGGAGTTGGGCCGCGCTCTCGCCGAGAGCCCGACGCCGCCGAGCCCTGGCGAGCCGCTGCCCGTACCGACGTCCCTGCGCGCGCTGGTCCGCGGCCGTCTGGAGGCGCTGCCCGAGGACGCGCGCCGCACGCTGCTCGTGGCGAGCGCGGGGGCACGGCCCACCGTGGCGCTGCTGCACACGGCGGGCCGGGAGAACGCGGAGGCGGAGATCGCGCAGGCCACCGCGCTGGGGCTGGTGGTGACGGAGCGGGACGCGCCCGGCGTCGTCCGGTTCGTCCATCCGCTGGTCTCGGCCGCCCTGTACGCCGAGGCGGGCGCGCAGGAGCGGCGTACGGTGCACGCGGCGCTGTCCACGGCGGTCTCCGACCCGATCGAGCGGGCCCGGCACTTCGCGCTGTCGTCGACCGGGACGGACCCCCGGGTGGCGGCGCGGCTCGCCGAGGCCGCGGCCGTCGCCCGGGACCGGGGCGCGCCGTCGGTGGCCGCCGGGCTCGAACTGCTCGCGGCCCGGCACACCCCCGTGGACGCCGAACCCGGGCCGCACGAGCCGCGGTTGCGGGCGGCCGAGGACGCGCTGACCGCCGGGGAGACCGACCTCGCGCGGGACATCGCCCACGAGGTGCTGGCGAGCGCGGCCGAACCGTCGGACCGGGTACGGGCGTGGATGGTCGTGATCGACGCGGCCGGGCATGCCATGGCCGAGGTCGACGCGGTCTTCCCGCAGGCGCTGGCCGACGCGGGCGACGATCCCCGGCTGTTGGCCCTCGTGCACTACCAACTCGCCTGGCGCGCGGTGATCGTGGAGGGCGACTTCGAGCGGGCCCGCCAGGAGGGGGCGCTCGCCGCGCATCTGGCGGCCCGCGCGGGCGACCGGCGGGGCGAACTGCTCGCGCTGGCCTTCCAGGCCCAGACCGAGACGCTGATGGGCCATCCGGACGCGCCCGCGACGATCGCACGGGCGCTGAAGGAGCCGCAGGACCCGCGCGTGGCGTGCGACCACAACGGCGCGGGCGCCGCCCGGTTCCGCTGGCTGATCATGGGCGACCAGTTGACCGAGGCGCGCAAGACGATCAGCGCGTTGCTGCGCGAGGCGCGGCGGCGCGGGGTCGTCGAGGCCGAGACACACTTCCTGCGCGGGCTCGCCGAGACCGAGTTGCGGGCCGGACACTGCGGGCGGGCCCTGGAGTTGGCGCGCGAGAGCCTCGGGCTGGCGCGCGACACCGGGATCGGGGAGGCCGCGAGCGCCACACTCACCTCGCTCGCCGAGGCCGCGGGCGGCGAGGTGGACCGGGCGCTGACCCTGGCCCGGGAGGCCGTGACGCGCGCCGAGGAGGACGGCGACGTGCTCTATCTGTCCCGGGCGCTCGCCGCGCTCGGGCATGCCCGGCTGGTGGCCGGGGACGCGGCGGGGACGGTGCGATCGCTGCGCAGGGTACGGGAGTTGGAGGAGGGCCTCGGGGTCACCGATCCGGCGCGCGGACGCTGGCACGGGGACCTCGCCGAGGCGCTGGTGCGTGTCGGGGAGCCGGCCGAGGCGCAGGAGGTCATCGACGCCACGCGCACCCGGGCACTGCGGCTCGGGCGCGAGAGCGTGCTCGCGGTACTGGACCGGGCGCAGGCCCTGGTCCGGGCGGCGCGGGGCGAAACAGCCGTCGCGATACGCCAGTTGACGCATGCTCAGGAGCGACTGGGCAAGCTGGGCCACGGTCTGGAGGAGGCGCGGGCGGCGTACGCGCTGGCGGATCTGCGGGCCCAGCGGCCGGGACCGTCCTCGTACGACGAGGCGACGCGGCTCTTCCGCCGCTGCCGTGCGATGCCGTGGCTGCGCCAGGTGGAGACGGCCGCGGTGACGGGACCGCCGCAACCAGGACTGGCCCCCGCGGCGCTCGACGTGCTCGCCGCGACGGAGCGGCAGGTCTCCACGCTGGTCATGGAGGGTGCGACGAACCGGGAGATCGCCGCCCGCCTGTTCATCAGCGTCAAGACGGTGGAGGCGACCCTGACCCGCGTCTACCGCAAGCTGGGCATCCGCTCGCGGGTGGACATCGTGCGCCTGGCGGCCGGGCACCGCTCTGGCTGATTCCTCACCCGACCGCCACCTGGGCTGGTTTACGCGCGGAGACCGAGGGTTATCCCTGCCCGCTTCCGCTAGGGGGTTCCCTCATTGGGAGGGGACCGCTCCGGCTTCTAGCGTATGCGTGTGCCGCTCGCACGGGCACACGGAAGGCAGGCCCCAAGGCTTCCGTGAGTGGGCCCCCGCCCGTGCGACCCCCCACCGGCAGCACACCAGCCAGGGGGCGTTGCGAGCCTCCACGAGCGGCCCGCAACGCCCCCTATCCATGGCCCTGTTCAGGGCCGTCAGGCCGTCGCCACCGTGCCGAACCGTATGCCGCCGGACGGCGAACCGGTCGTCGCCGCCAGCATGCGCTCCCCCTCCTCGACGATCTCCCCGCGCTGTCGCGCGCCGAGCGTGCCGAACGGCTCGATCGTCAGTGTGTCGTCCGCGAGCCGCCACAGGCCCGCGAGGAACCCGTCGACCAGGAGCGTGGGGTAGGCCTGATTGCCTTGCCGGCTACGGCCTTTGAGGTGCGGAGGTATGACGCGGGAGCGGTCGGCGTGAGAGAGGAGGAGGTTGTCGAACTCGGGCAGGAAGCGCGGCGGCGCCGGGGTGTCCGGGTCGGGCCGGGGCGCGTCCGGGAGGTCGAAGAGTTCGAGGCCATGCTCGTCGCGGAAGGTGACCAACTCCGGGCGCAGACCGTCGAATACGTCACGCAGGCAGGTGAGGCCCGACCAGTTCTGCATGTCCTTGACCGAGGCGGGGCCGAACGCGCGGAGGTAGCGCCGGACGGCGGTGTCCGGGGCGAGGGCCGGTGCGACGGGGCGGCCCAGCCAGTGCTCGGCCGTGGTGAGCGCGACCTGACCGCTGCGGCCCCACAGACCGCGTGGGGTGACCTGGACGAGGGGCAGCAGACAGCGCGCGGCCACGGCGAGGGACCCTGGGTCGGCGTCCGGCCACTCGACGCGCAGCTCCTCGCGCAACTGCGCCATGGTGCGCGGCTCGGTCTCGACGCGTTCACGGGCGAGCGTGGCCAGCCGGTCCAGGTCCACCCCGGCAAGTCCCTTGCGGAAGTGGGTGAGTTCGCGGGTACGGGCGGCCTGCACCCACGGCCGCAGGGTGAGGCAGTCGTCGGCGGTGTGGGTGTGGATGGTGGAGCGCAGGGTGACGATACGGACGGTCTCGCGGTCGGCCATGAGCCGCGAGAGATGCTCCGGGGCGAAGCCGTCGAGCCGGGCCGCCAGCGCGTAGTACGGGGGCTTGACGTTCTGCGCCTGGAGCCCGACGAGGTGTTCGACCGCCGCCTTCGCCGACAACGGCGCGCGCTTCAGGAGTAGTTGACGGTCGAGGGTGGCGCGGTTGAGGGCGCGGGTGGTGAGGACGGGGGCGGCGGGGTCCGCACGGCGGACACGGGGGCTCGGCTTCGTCATGGCGCGCACACTAGAGCCTGTGGCGAGAGTCCCGCCGCCCCGGCTCTAGCGCTCCGTGGGCGCGGTCCAGCGCGGGGCCGTCGTGGTCCAGGCCGAGTCCCAGGCAGCGAGGTCGCGCCGCTCCAGTCCGCGGCGGACCACGCCGTACGCTCCCGCGCCGGTGAGGGCCGTCGCGATGGCGGCGAGGAGGGCCCAGCCGATGGCGTTGTCCCGGATCTGACGCCTCGTCAACGGCGGTTCGGTGAGCGTGCCTTCGTCGGTGACCCAGACGTGGACGCGGCTCCCCGCGGGCAGGCCCGGTGTGACGCCGGTCTTCGCGGTGCGCGCGCGGCCGTCCGGGGCGGTGAAGCGGACCGTGACCGGGTACAGCGCCTTGTTCGCCTCGTCGGAACCCGGCTCCGGGTGGCGGGGCGCGTCGTGTTCGAGGACCGCGGGGGTGCGGTGCGACGTCCGGGCGTCGTGCTCGGCGGTCCGTCGCAGATCGTGGTACGCGGCGTTGCCGACCAGCAGCATGACGGTGGGGGTCACCACCAGCAGGGCCAGCAGCAGGGCGAGGCCGTTCCATGCGCGCAGCAGATCGGTGCGGCGGCGCAGCGGGTTACGCCGGAACCGCCACCACAGGGTGCGCGGAGCTGCCTCGGGGGGTGGCTGGGCCTGGGGGATCTCACCGGCCACGGCGTATCTCTCCTTCCGTATGCCGAAGCTCGTATGCCGAAGCTCGTATGTCGTATGCCGACGTTCGTATGCCGAAACGGTGCGCGCGGGCAGCCGGAAGCTGCCCGCGTGCGAGGACGAGGGGGGACGGGGGTGCGGAACTAGTTCAGGTGCAGGACGGTGCGGACCGCGCCCGTGGTGGAGGGGTGCGAATGAGCCGCTTCCAGGAGCGTGGCGGCGCCTCGTACGGCGGCGGTGTGCGGGGCGGGCGCGGGCCTCACCGGGGCGTGCAACCGGCCGCTGAGACCGTAGGTGATCTCCGGTCGGAGCGCACCACCGCCCGCCAGCAGGACACCGCGCCGCAGCGCTTCGAGCGTGAGCGAGGTGCGGTCCTGTCGCACCATCGCGGTCACCATGCCGACCACGGCGTCCGTGATCTGCGTGTGCGAGGTGGTGTCCGTGAGGTCGCTGGTGCCCAGCATCGTCCGGCGCGCGTCGGCGACCGAACCGTCCGTGAGGAGGACCACCTCGGTGAGGTGCGCGCCTATGTCCACGACGAGCAGGGGGTACGACAGGTCCACACCCGCGACGGCGGCGACGGCGCGGGCGGCGGGAACGGTCAGCACCGTACGCGGTCGCAGCACCTCCAGCGCGGTGCGCACCTCGCTGCGGAAGGCGACCCCGTCCAGTACCGGCGTGGCCACGATGACCAGGGGAGAGCCGATCCGGGACAGCCGACGGGCGAGGAGGTCCTGGAGCATCACGGCCGCCGCCGGGGTGTCGACTATGGCCCCGCGCCGTACGGGGTGGACGGCGCCGGTGGCCGGGGACGTCACCGTGGGCACGTCGAGGATCAGTCCCCGGCCGGCGATCCACGCGCGGGTGCGGACGCTGCCCAGGTCGAGGGCGACGCCGCTGCACTGCCGGCACAACGGCCAGGGTCTGTGCCGGGCGGGCGTGGGGTGGGAACGCGGTGCCGTGGTCACCGGCCGGCCTCCCTGACCTGCTGGCAGCGGGCGCAGTAGCGGGCCTGCGGCACGATCATCAGACGGTCGCGGGATATGGGCCGCCGACACAGGTGGCAGGACCCGTAGCGGCCCTCCGCCATCCGCTCGAGGGCCGCCTCCACGTCGCTGAGGACCATACGGGCGGAGGCGGCGAGCTTGACGGTCACCTCGAGCTGCGCCGCGTCCTGCCGCGCGGGCGGCTCCCCCTCACCGGTCGCGGCGGCGGCCGTGATCTGGTGGAGCTGCTCCCGACGGAACAGGCGCTGCTCGTGCAGGCTCTCACGGAGCATGGCGAGGTCCTCGGCGGACAGGACCGTACTGCGGTCCCCGATGATCTGCTGGTTCACCACTTCACCCCTCGGGCAGGGCGGGACAGGAAGGCTGGACGGCGACGCTCAGGCGGTGCTCGCGTTACTCAGGCGGTGCGGCGCCGGCACGAGACGCAGTAGCGCGTGTACGGCAGGATCTCCAGGCGTTCGGCCGGGACCGGCCGGGAGCAGCCCAGGCAGGTGCCGTACGTACCGTCCTGGACCCGGACCAGGGCCTCGTCGATCTCCTTGAGCACCTCCTGGATGCCGTCCTTCTGGGCCGACATGAGGTCGTCCTCCGCGGAGCGGCCGTTCTCGGTGAGGGCCTGGAGCTGGGTCAGCCGTGCGTTGCGGGCGTGCTCGAGGCGCTGGCGGGCCTCATGGGCGGTCGGACGCTCGGGGCTCGGTTCGGTCCGGGACGTATCGAGCGACATGGCGGATCCTTCAGAGTCGGTGCGTATATCAGGGCAAGTCGACGGGGCCGCGAGCAGTCCGGCTACGGTTGACGCAGCGGGACTGACTGCTCGGCCCCGCTCTCACCTTGGACGATCCGGCGGCGAATACCCATCGGTCACAGCACCCATCTGTCGGGGGACGGGAGATCCATCCGGTGGCCGCGGGGTGGCCGGATGGGTGGGGCGCGCTCGCGGAAATGGGGGACAGATCCCATCGACCGCGCGCGGACCGGCGGGCAGGCTTGGCCGTGGCTCAGCGCCCGCGCCCGGCTTCCGGGGTGCGCGGCTGGTCGCGACCGGCGCTGAGGCAGACCGTGGCAGGAAAGGAAGGCGTACCCCGGTGTCCCTGTTCTGGCGGATCTTCGGGCTCAACGCGGTGGTGCTGGGCACGGCGACCGCGCTGTTGTTGTGGGCTCCGGTGACCGTCTCCGTCCCGGTCGTGCTGACCGAGGCGGTCATCCTGGTGGGCGGTCTCGCCGTCATGCTCGTCGCCAACGCGGCCCTGCTGCGGTTCGGCCTGGCCCCGCTGGACCGGCTCACCCGGCTCATGACGACCGTCGACCTGCTGCGCCCCGGCCAGCGGCTCCCGGCCAGCGGGCACGGCGAGGTCGCCGAGCTGATCCGTACCTTCAACGCCATGCTCGACCGGCTGGAGACCGAGCGGGCCGCGAGCAGCGCGCGCGTGCTGCTCGCGCAGGAGGCCGAGCGGCGCCGTATCGCTCAGGAGCTGCATGACGAGGTCGGCCAGAGCATGACCGCGATCCTGCTCTCGCTCAAGCGGTCGGCGGACGAGGCGGACGAACCGCTGCGCGGTGAACTCCAGCAGGTTCAGGAGATCACCCGGGAGAGCCTGGACGAGGTCCGCCGACTGGTGCGCAGGCTGCGGCCGGGCGTCCTGGACGATCTCGGCCTGATCAGCGCCCTGACCTCGCTCACCACCGACTTCGCCGCCCACACCGGGCTGCGCGTCGTGCGCCGCTTCGAAGCCGACCTGCCCACGCTGGATCCGGAGACGGAGCTGGTGCTCTACCGGGTCGCGCAGGAGAGCCTGACCAATGTCGCCCGCCACGCGGACGCCGAACGCGTCGAGGTGAGCCTGCGCCGCGCCGACGGCGCGGTGGTCCTCGCCGTGAGCGACGACGGCCGCGGGACGGTGGCCTCGTGCGAGGGTGCCGGGATCCGCGGCATGCGCGAACGGGCCCTGCTCATCGGGGCCGCCCTCGACATCACCCCCGCGTCCCCCACCGGGACCCGGATCCAGCTCACCGTGCCCCTAGTCAGGAAGCAGCCGTGACCATGCCCGCCCCGTCCAAGATCCGTATCCTGCTGGCCGACGACCACGCGCTGGTACGGCGCGGCGTCCGGCTCATCCTGGACCGGGAGCCGGATCTGGAGGTGGTCGCCGAGGCCGGTGACGGGGCGGAGGCCATAGAGATGGCCCGCACCCATGACATCGACCTCGCCGTCCTCGACATCGCCATGCCCCGGCTGACCGGGCTTCAGGCGACCCGCGAACTGGCCGCGCTCAAGCCGGGCCTGCGCATCCTGATGCTGACGATGCACGACAACGAGCAGTACTTCTTCCAGGCGTTGAAGGCGGGCGCCTGCGGCTACGTCCTGAAGTCGGTCGCCGACCGCGACCTGGTCGCCGCCTGCCGGGCCGCGATGCGCGACGAGCCCTTCCTCTACCCGGGCGCGGTCACCGCCCTGATCCGCAACTACCTCGACCGCGTCCGCCACGGTGAGGAGGCCCCCGACCAGATCGTGACGGCCCGCGAGGAAGAGGTCCTCAAGCTCGTCGCCGAGGGCCACTCGTCCAAGGAGATCGCCGAGATCCTGGTCATCAGCGTCAAGACCGTCCAGCGCCACCGGGCGAACCTGCTGCACAAGCTCGGGCTGCGCGACCGTCTGGAGCTGACCCGCTATGCCATCCGCGCGGGCCTCATAGAGCCCTGACCCATGGCCGAGGCCTCGCCCACCGCCCGCGGACGTCCCGCCAGGGCGGCGACCGGTACGCCGGTCGCCGTCCTGCTGGCGCTTGTCACCGCGCTCATCACCGCGTTCGCCGTACTCGGCACCCCGGCGCGGCACTCCCCCGCCGACCCGGCGCCGACCGGTACGTCCATGTCCGTGTCCGTGGCCGCAGTCGCCCACGCGCACGACACCACGCCCTTCGCCGACGACGCGTGCGCGACCACCTGCACCACCCGGGCCAGGGCCCACCGCGACCCCCTCGGCGAGCGCACGGCACCGCCCGGTCAGGTCGTCACCCTGCCCCGGGGCACGACCGCCACCCCCGCGCAGCCCCTGCGGGCGCCCCCGTCCGCCGAGCAGCCGCCTCCGCTCGCGGAGCACACCACCCATGACCGCGGGCGGGCACCGCCCACGCCGTCCAGCACCTGACACCCCCTTTCCCTTCTTCGGCCGCGCCCCGCCGCGGCCGTGGTGTGCCCTGCTGGAGGCCCCTGTTGACCCGTTCCCAACGGGTGAGAGCGCTGCTCGCTCTCGCCGTGATCGCCCTGTCGTTGTACGCCGCCCTCGCCGTGCCGGTCCGTCTCGGACTCGACCTGCGGGGCGGTACCCAGATCGTCCTGGAGACCCGCTCCACCCCCACCGCCGACGCAGACAGCGCGGCCACCGACCGCGCCCTCGAGGTGCTGCGCGGCCGGGTCGACGCGCTCGGCGTCGCCGAACCCACCATCGTCCGCTCCGGCAGCAACCGGATCATCGTCGAACTGCCCGGCGTACAGGACCCGAAGCAGGCGGCCGACGTCCTCGGCCGCACCGCCCAGCTCACCTTCCACTCGGTGCTGGGCGAGGCCGATGACACAGCCCAGCCGAAGGGCACCGAGGCCGACGGCAACTCCCCGTCGAAGGGCGCCGAATCGAAGGGCACCGGGGAACGCGTTCTGCCCGACGAGTCCGGCCAGTTGCTGCGGCTGAAGGCCGCCTCGCTGACCGGCAAGGACGTCAAGGGCGCCGAATCCCTGTTCGACCAGCAGAACGGTGCCGGATGGCATGTCACCCTCGACTTCAGGAACGCCGGACGCGACGGGTGGGCCCGGCTGACCGGGGAGGCCGCCTGTCATCCGGCGGGCACCCCCGCCCGCCGCGTCGCCATCGTGCTGGACGACACCGTCATCTCCTCGCCCCAGGTCGACCCGTCCGTCGCCTGCCGGTCCGGTATCGGGGGCGGCTCCACCCAGATCACCGGCGCCTTCAGCGACACGGAGGCCCGCGAACTGGCCCTGCTCATCAGCGGCGGAGCGCTGCCCGTACCCGTCGAGACCGTCGAACAGCGCGTCGTCGGCCCGACCCTCGGCGCGCAGGCCATCACGGCGAGCGCCTGGGCCGCCGCCCTCGGCACCGCGCTGACCGCGCTGTTCATCATCGCCGTCTACCGGCTCATGGGCGTCCTCGCCACCGTGGCCCTGGCCTGCTACGGCCTGATCTCCTACGCCGCCCTCGCCGTGCTCGGCGCGACGCTGACCCTGCCGGGCCTCGCCGGGTTCGTGCTGGCGATCGGCATGGCCGTGGACGCCAACGTGCTCGTCTTCGAACGCGCCCGTGAGGAGTACGCCTCCCGCCATCGCCCCACGCCGCGCTCGGCCCTGGCCGCCGGGTTCCGCAACGCCCTCAGCGCCATCGCCGACTCCAACATCACCACGCTGATCGCCGCCGGGCTGCTGTTCTTCCTGGCCTCCGGGCCCGTCCGCGGCTTCGGTGTCACCCTCGGCATCGGCGTCCTCGCGTCCATGGTCAGCGCGCTGGTGATCACGCGGGTGCTCGCCGAGTACGCCGCGGCCCGCCCGGCGCTGCGCCGCCGCCCCCGGGTCACCGGCATCGCGCACACCGGCGTGGTCCGCGACCGCCTCGACCAGCGGGCCCCGGACCTGATGCGGCGCCCGCGCCGCTGGCTGGCCGCCTCCGGTGTCGTCCTCGTCCTGGCGGCCTCCGGAATCGCGGTCCGCGGCCTGGAGTTCGGGGTCGAGTTCACCGGGGGCCGGCTCATCGAGTACTCCACCACGACCCCCGTCGACCCCGACCGGGCCCGCGGCGCCCTCACCGACGCCGGATTCCCCCAGGCCGTCGTCCAGTCCTCCGGGGACACCGGTCTGACCGTACGCACCGACCGGCTCACCGACGCCGAGGAGACCACGGTCACCGACACCGTGCGTGACCTGGGAGGCAAGACGGAGAAGGTCCGCGACGAGCTGATCGGGCCCAGCCTCGGCAAGGAGCTGCGCCAGGGCGCGCTCATCGCGCTCGCCGTGGCCCTCGGCGCCCAACTCCTCTATCTCGCCGCCCGGTTCCGTATGGTGTTCGGCACCGCCGCGGTCGTCGCCCTGGCCCATGACGTCCTCATCCTCACGGGCGTCTTCGCCTGGCTGGGCAAGCCGATCGACGGACTGTTCCTCGCCGCCGTCCTCACGGTCATCGGCTACTCGGTCAACGACTCCGTCGTCGTCTTCGACCGCATCCGGGAACTGTGGCGCCGCGACGCCAAGGCACCGCTCGCACGCGTCACCAACCAGGCGGTCATCCAGACCCTGCCCCGCACCGTCAACACCGGTATGGGCGCGGCGTTCATCCTCACCGCCCTGGCCCTGCTCGGCGGCGACTCGCTGACCGACTTCGCCCTGGCCCTGCTGATCGGTCTCGCGGTCGGCACCTACTCCTCCGTCTTCACCGCCGCCCCGGTGGCCATCGAGCTGCACCGCCACCGCGGTCCGGGCAGGCGCGCAGGCGGCCGCGCACGGAAGGGGTGATCAAGCTCTGTCACCGCGCGCCCGGCAGTCCTGGTTCCCGGCCGGGCGCGCGGCGACAGGGCCCAATGGTCCCTGTGCGGGGACCGGTCGGCAGAGGGCGCGGGCGGGCCCGGCGCGGCATGCTGAGGGTGATCGAACCGGAGGTACTCGCGTGGACGACCGCACCCAGCGCCGACCCGGTCCTGTCCCCCGTCCCGGCCAGGGCAGGCGCGTGGTGGTACGGCCGTTCTCCTCCGGTCAGATCAGCGTCCGGCCGCCCGCCACGTCTGCCCTGGCTCTCGGGCGGCCGGACGCATGGCCCCGCCGCGCATCCGATGAAGGAACCCTCATGCAGACGCCCGAAGTCGACGCGGCTGCCCTGGAGACCTTGATGTCCGCGGCGGTCGCGGCACCGTCGATCCACAACACCCAGCCCTGGCGGTTCGGGATGGACCCGGTCACCCGGGCGATCGAGGTGCGCGCCGACCGCAGGCGCCCCCTGCCGCTGGCTGATCCTGAGCGGCGCGCCCTGCATGTGTCCGTGGGCGCCGCCGTCTTCAACCTCCGGGTCGCCGCGGCGCATCTGGGCTGGGCTCCGGTCGTGGACCTGCTCCCCGACCGCGACGACCCCGATCTGCTGGCCACCGTACGGCTGACGGCCCAGCCGGGCGGGCAGCCGTCGTACCGCGCGCTGTACGAGGCCGTGGAACGGCGCCACACCAGCCGGATGCCGTTCACCGGCCGCCCGGTGCCGGAGCGCATCGTGACGGAGATGATCGCCGCCGCGCGGGTCGAGCACTCCCGGCTGGACGTCCCCGACATCGTCGGGACCCGGCGGCTGCTGCGCCTCGCCGCCACCGCCGAGGCGCGCAACGCCTGTCACCCGGCCCGTACCGCCGAGGCCCGGACCTGGGTCAACGCCCCCGACGACCGGGACCCGTACGGAATTCCGGTCACCGCCCTGGGCCCGCGGGAGGCGAGCGGGCGGATACCGATGCGGGACTTCACCGGTCCGCTGCCCGGTGTGCGCCCGGCCCTGCGCTTCGAACGGCACGCGCAGGTGGCCCTGTTGTGGACCCTGCGCGACCGCCCGGAGGACTGGCTGCGGGCGGGGCAGGCGCTGGAGCGTGTCCTGCTGGTGGCCACCGTGCACGGCGTGCGCACCTCGATGCTGCATCAGGTCATGGAGTGGCCGGACTTGAGAGCCGCGGTCGGCGGCCCGAGGCGACGGTGCTTCCCCCAACTGCTGGTCCGGTTCGGCTACGGGCCCGAGGGCGGGCGCACGCCGCGCGCCTCCGCGCACCTCACGGCCGAGCGGCACCCCGGCCCGTAGCCGAACACCCCGCCCGCGGAAGGGGGTTCACGACGACGCGGGCAGCGGGACGACCCACTCGACCACGGTGCCGCTCGGGCTGTTCGCGTCCAGGGTGAAGGTGCCGCCCAGGTCCTCCGCGCGCCTGCGCAGATTGGCCAGGCCGCTGCGGCGGGTGACGACGGGGTCGATCCCCCGACCGTCGTCGGCCACGCGCAGGCGAAGCGTCGTACCGGACGTCTCCACGGTCACGTCGACCGACGTGGCGCGGGCGTGGCGGGCCGCGTTGGACAGGGCCTCGCCGAGCACGGCCAGCAGATGGTCGGCGTAGTCGGCGGGAACGCCGGTGTCGAGCAGGCCGGTCATCCGGAGCGCGGGGGCGAAGCCGAGAGCCTCGGCGGCCCGGTCGGTGGCCGCGACCAGTCGGGCGCGCAGCCCGCTGCCCCGGGCCCGGTCGCTCTCCCGCAGGGCGTAGATCGTGGAGCGGATGACCTTGATCGTGTCGTCGAGGTCGTCCACGACCCGCTCGATGCGCTCGCCCACCTGGGGCCGGTCGGCGACCCGGCCCAGCGTGGACTGGAGCGAGAGCGCCCCGGCGAAGAGCCGCTGGATGACCAGGTCGTGCAGATCGCGGGCGATCCGGTCGCGGTCCCGCAGGACCAGCATGCGTTCGGCGTCGCGCCGGTGCTCGGCGACGTCCAGCGTCAGGGCCGCCTGGTTGCCGAACCCGGTGACCATGTCGACGACCTCTTCCGGGAACGTGGGTCCGCCGGGCACGTTCGCCACCAGCAGGACGCCGCGCACATGGTCGCGGGTGCCGAGCGGTACGAAGAAGGCCGGGCCCAGCTCCACCACGTCCGCCACCTTGGCGCTGCCGGCCTCGATGCGCGGGTCGGTGCTGACGGCCTCGCTGATGATCGTCTCGCCGGACGCGAAGACCTTCGCGGCGAGGTTGGTGACCGGCAGCACCATGCCGCGCAGCGCTTCGGCCCGCTTGCCGGAGGCGACCTCCACGACCAGTTCGCCGCTGTCACCCACCGGTACGGCGAGGGTGACCAGGTCGGCGCCGGCCAGCTCGCGCACGGTGGTGGCGACGGACTCCAGGACCTCGCCGGGGTTCCCGCCCGACAGCAGCCCCCGCGTCAGCTCGCCGCTCGCCGCCAGCCAGCGCTGCTTGCGGCGCGCGTCGTCGTAGAGCCGGGCGTTGTCGATCGCGACACCGGCCGCCGCGGCGAGCGTGCGCAGCACCGCCTCGTCGTCGGCGTCGAACTGGGCGGCGCCCTGCTTGTTGGTCAGATACAGGTTGCCGAACATCTGGTCGCGCACCTGGATCGGGGTGCCGAGGAAGCTGGTCATCGGCGGGTGCCCCGGCGGGAAGCCCGCGGACGCCGGATGCTCGGCGAGGTTCGCCAGCCGCAGCGGCTCGGGATGGCGGATGAGCAGGCCGAGAATGCCCTCGCCGCGCGGATACGGTCCGATCCGGGCGATGGTCTCCGCGTCCATGCCGACCGTGAGGAACTGCTTGATCGTGCCGTCGTCGCCGAGCACGCCGAGCGCCCCGTACCGGGCGTCGACCAGGGTGGCGGCGGACTCCACGATGCGGTGGAGCACCACGCCGAGGTCGAGGTCGGAGCCGACGGCCAGGACCGCGTCCAGCAGCGGGCGCATCCTGTCGCGGGCCGCCCGCACCTGCTGGACCTGCTCCTGGAGGCCGTCCAGCAGCTCGTCCAACCGCAGTTGCGGAGACGCCCCGGGGGTCCCGTCCTGCCGCCCCTGCCAGCGCTCGGTCACCACGGCTCCTTCACCTTGCTCCCCATGTCTTGAACCTATTCAGGATGCCCGACGCTCCGCGCGCCCTCGACGCCGCCCTGTGCACACGGCCCGGTGCGGCCGCCGTCCGGGGTGCGCGGCCCGTCACAAGTCAGTACGGTGCTGCTGTCCGTTCCGTACGGTTCCGAGGCGGGTCATCGACGCGGGGAGACGACATGGCCGGCAAGAAGGCGGCGACCCTGCCGCGCAAGCTGTACGAGCGTGAACTGCTCCGTCTCCAGACGGAGTTGGTGAAGCTACAGGAGTGGGTGCGCTCGACGGGCGCCCGGCTGGTCGTCGTCTTCGAAGGGCGGGACGCGGCGGGCAAGGGCAGTACGATCAAGCGGGTCACGGAGCATCTCAGCCCGCGCGTGGCCCGGATCGCGGCCCTGCCCACGCCGACCGACCGCGAACGCGGCCAGTGGTACTTCCAGCGGTACATCGCGCATCTGCCGTCCGCCGGGGAGATCGTGCTGTTCGACCGGAGCTGGTACAACCGGGCCGGGGTCGAGCGCGTGATGGACTTCTGCACGCAGGACGAGTACGAGCGCTTCCTGCACCAGTGCCCGATCTTCGAGCGGATGCTGGTGGAGGACGGGATCCTGCTGCGCAAGTACTGGTTCTCGGTGAGCGACGCCGTGCAGCAGGAGCGGTTCCAGCGGCGCCTGACCGATCCGGTACGACGGTGGAAGCTGTCCGCGATGGACCTGGAGTCGATCACCCGCTGGGAGGCGTACTCCCGGGCCAAGGACACGATGCTGGTGCACACCGACATCCCCGAGGCGCCGTGGTACGTCGTGGAGAGCGACGACAAGCGCCGGGCGCGCCTGAACATGATCGCGCATCTGCTGGGATCCGTGCCGTATCACGAGGTGCGGCCACCGGTACTGGAGTTGCCGCCGCGCCCACCGGCGACGGGGTACGAGCGCCCGCCGCGCGACCGGCAGAGGTATGTCCCGGACCACGCGGCACACCTCTGAGTCGGTCGCACCCGCTTCACCTGAGTCGGTCACACCCGCTCGCCGGGCCTGCCCGGCCTGTTAGGTGGGACACATCCAAAGCGCCCTTAGCACCCGTCTGAGCAGCACTGATGCACCCACGCCCGGTATGCAGGGCGGCATGTAGAGTCACGCGCATGCTTTCGACGGGGAAGACGATCAACCGCGCCGCCGGGTTGCCTGCCGCGGCCCTTCTGCTCACCACGGCCCTGGCGCTCACGGGGTGCACCACGCTGCACACCACCGCGCCCGCCACCGTCCGCGCGGACGCCGCGAAGGGGGCGCCGGCCAAGTTCGGGACCGTGGACTGCCGTAAGGCCAAGTGCATCGCGCTGACCTTCGACGCGGGGCCCAGCGAGAACTCCGCGCGGCTGCTCGACATCCTCAAGGAGAAGCAGGTCCCCGCCACGTTCTTCCTGCTCGGCAAGCGGCACATCGAGAAGTACCCCGAACTGGTACGGCGGATGGCAGCCGAGGGGCATGAAGTGGCCAGCCACACCTGGGACCACAAGATACTCACCGACATCTCGACGCAGGCGATACGCGACGAGCTGACGAAGCCCAACGACGCGATAGAGAAGCTCACCGGCCACAAGCCCACGCTGATGCGCCCGCCCCAGGGCCGTACGAACGACACGGTGCACAAGATCACCCGCGAGCAGGGCCTCGCCGAGGTGCTGTGGAGCGTCACGGCCAAGGACTACACGACGAACGACTCCGAGCTGATCCGCAAGCGGGTACGGGATCAGGCGTCGCGGGACGGGATCATCCTGCTCCATGACATCTACAAGGGCACGGTGCCTGCGGTCCCCGGCATCATCGACGATCTCAAGGAACGGGGCTATGTGTTCGTGACCGTGCCCCAGTTGCTCGCACCGGGGAAGGCGGAACCCGGCGCGGTGTACCGCCCCTGACGCCTCGTCAGAACGGGGGCCACGGGCAGCCTTGGCGGGATCCGAACGCCGGTGTCAGTGGCGCCGGTTAGGGTCCGGCCCCATGACCGAGACCTCGCGCCTCCACACCACCAAGGCGTCGTACGACACCGTGGCCGCCGACTACGAGCGGCTGCTCCGGGGCGACTTGGCGACGAACATCTTCGACCGGGCCATGCTGGGCGCGTTCGCGGAGCGGGTGCTGCGGGGAGGGGGCGGCCCGGTCGGGGATCTCGGCTGCGGGCCTGGACGGGTGACCGCGCATCTGGCCGGGCTGGGCCTGGACGCGTTCGGTGTCGACCTGTCACCCCAGATGGTCGCCGTGGCCCGGAAGTCCCACCCCGGGCTGCGGTTCGAGGTGGGGACGATGACGGCCCTCGACATCACGGACGCCACCCTGGCCGGCGCCCTGGCCTGGTACTCCCTGGTGCACACCCCGCCGCGCGAACTCCCGGCGTTCTTCACGGAGTTCAACCGAGTGCTGGCGCCGGGCGGTCACCTTCTCCTGGCCTACAAGGTGGGCGACGACTCCGTACACCTGGAGCACGCGTACGGCCACGACCTGTCCCTGGACGTCCACCGCTTCCCACCGGACCTGATCACCGACCTCCTGAACCGCTCGGGCTTCGAGGAGGTGGCCCGACTGACGCGTGCGCCGGAGGAGTCGGAGAGGACCCCACAGGCGTACGTCCTCGCCCGCAAGCAGCCCCGGACCGCGCGGTGACCGCTTCCCCGGGACTGCTCACCTCACGCCTTCTGGTCGAACGCCTGAGCAACGGCGAGGCTGTCCTCGTAGACATGGTGCCGGGTGACAAGACCGTCCTTGACGGTGAGGTGCAGGGCGAACCGGGCGCGGTAGGCGCGGCCGGTGGAACGGGCGGTCTGGCGGATCTCACCGAGCACGACCGCGTCGTCGCCGTCGACGAGGATGCGCTCGATCTCGGTCGCCACGTCTTCGGGCACGTGGTGTTCGCCCAGCTCGCGGTAGTGGGCGGCGGCGTCCGCACGGGTGGAACGGTGGCGGATCCACGGAGTCGCGGTCCGGCCGTGCTCTCCCTCGGGCCAGTCGACCTTCCAGTCGACGCCCTCGGCGTACATCTCGGCGATACGTACGGGATCGCCCTCGCCGATGCGAGCCAGCAGCTCTCCCACGACCGCGCGGGTACCGGCAGATGTGGATGTGGCCATGGACATGAGTCATCACTCCGATCAGGAATTCGGATCCACCGGTGCGGCGGGACCACCACTGTCGCCGACAGGGCCGGATGGACGCCATTACCTCGCGGGTAACGGCACTTGACCACCTGTCCGCACGGCCGTCAGAAGTCGTACGGCTTCTTGGGGCTCCAGGAGAGAACCGTGAGGCTGTCACGCTCCTTGGTCGCGTACTTCACCTCGCCGGGCGTCTTCAGGGTGACGAAGGCGCGCGAGTCCTCGGCGTTGTTCCTGGCGAGGGACAGCCGGAGGGAAGAGAACCGACCGTCCTCGGACTTGGGGTCGTAGATGAGGATCGCCGAGTAGACCGTGCCACCGGCCGGAACCAGTACGGGCTGCGGGGGCTGATCGTCCTGCTTCCTGTCCAGCGGCACGTTGCCACCCGTCTGGCCCGGGGTGACGATCGGGAACTTCCGCACGGTGCAGGCGGTGCCGGACTTGTTGACCGCCGTGATCAGGAGATGGTCACCTTGCTGCCCGGCGAACTCACGCTTGAGGGCGTACCCGAGCGAAGTGACCTTGCACTCAGGGGACTTCTTGGCGCCGCGCGAAGGCCTCGCCTTCTCGCTCTGCCGCCCACTGCTCACGCCGACCGAACTGCCGTTGACGGCATCGCCGTTGACCTTGGTGCCCCCACCACCACCGCATGCGCTCAGCGCCAGAGCGAGCGCGGCAACGGCGGCGAGAGCGGAGTTCTTGCGAAGGGCGGTGCACATCAGATGGTCCCCCAAGGGATCGGTACACGAACGTACACCGTGAACGAACGAACCGGTGAACGCGTCACGGTGGGCAGACCCCAGCCCGAGCGCCGCATGGTCATCACCCCTGGCGTGATGTGGGGGCATGGGGCTCTCCCGGTCACCCTGCCGCGCGAACGGCCGAGCATCTCGCCCGCAGCCTCGGGGCCACTGCCGTATCCGATCGGTCGGGGAAGGCGACAGCGGCACGCCAGCGAAACGCAAGCGTCGTTGGGCAGCATGGGGACCGCCTCGCAATCCGGCTCGCGCCGGCATACGACACGATCGACCACTCTGGAGACAATTATGAGATTCAGGAAGCTGAAATCCGGCGTCATGGCGATTGCCGCGACAGCGGCTATCTTTGTGGCGGCGGCTCCCGCCGAGGCTCAGAGCTGCAAGTTCGGCGGCGTCACCATCAACTGCGAGTACACGATCGCAGAGTACAAGTTCGACAATGGCGTGCTTCAGCAGTTCGTCATAGGCACGGATTCCGCGGTGTGGACCCGATGGACCAACGAACAGCAGACCACATGGTCGAGCTGGGAATCGCTTGGTGGAACGGCCCGATCCGGCGTGGTCACTCAGCGCTCTTGGCAAGGCGACACCGTTCTCATCGGGGTGATCGGGACCGACGGAAATTGGTGGTCCAAGTACCGTAATCTCAATGGCAGTTGGAACGCCTGGCAGCGATACGGTGTGAGCTTCCCCTAGGGACTGTTCCAGGTTCAGATCACGTGCCGGGTCAGAGGCTGCGGATCCAGATCATGGCGCCGCGTAAGCGGAGTCCGGCGAGGTAGCCGGTGGGGGGGCGAGACTCTGGCCCATGAGGCGGCCACAGGCCGACTCAGCGAGCTTGCACCTCCGGTGAGCCGGGGTGAAGGTGATGGAGGGGGACGCTCTACTGAACGGTGAAGGGACAGTTCGATGAGCGCGAAGAAGGACGAACTGTACGCGCGTGATCTGGCGGACGCACTCTGGGTCAAGAGCAGCAAGAGCAACAGGCCAGGATGCCCTTGTCCTTACTGCGTCGAGGTCGCGGACCTCGGTGACGGAGCCGTAGCGGTACGTGACTCCAGGCGTACGGACCTGCCCGCTCTGCGGTTCACCGCGGAGGAGTGGGCAGCGTTCCGGGACGGTGTCCGGGACGGCGAGTTCGGCTAGGACTTCGCCGCTCGGACCAAGGCTTCCGGCCGGGCCGCCGCATGGTTCGCCCCGCCGGGAGCAACGTCCCGTCGTCGGTGCGACCCCGTGGTTCAGCTTGCCGTCAGGTGTTCGGGGCGTACCGGCGTTCTGTTCAGTTCCAGGCCCGTCGCCTCGCGGATCGCCGCCAGTACGGCGGGAGTTGAGGAGAGCGTCGGGGCCTCGCCCACGCCGCGCAGTCCGTACGGGGCGTGGGCGTCGGCGAGTTCGAGTACGTCCACGGGGATGGTCGGGGTGTCGAGGATGGTGGGGATCAAGTAGTCCGTGAAGGACGGGTTCCGCACCTGTGCCGTGCGCGGGTCGACCACGATCTCCTCCATGAGCGCGATGCCCAGGCCCTGGGTCGTGCCGCCCTGGATCTGGCCGCGCACAGACAGCGGGTTGAGCGCCTTGCCCACGTCCTGCGCGCAGGCCAGTTCCACCACCTTGACCAGGCCCAGCTCGGTGTCGACCTCGACCACGGCGCGGTGTGCCGCGAAGCTGTACTGCACATGGCCGTCGCCCTGGCCCGTGTGCCGGTCGAAGGGCTCGGTCGGCCGGTGCCGCCACTCGCGCTCGACCTCGACCGCCTCGTCCCCGAGGACATCCACCAGGTCGGCCAGCACCTCCCCGCCGTCGGTGACGACCTTGCCGTCCTCCAGCAGCAACTCGGCTGTGGACCAAGCGGGATGGGACGCACCGAACGTGCGGCGCCCCCGCTCCAGGACCTGCTCCCGTACCAGCTCGCACGCGTGCTTCACGGCGCCGCCGGTGACGTACGTCTGACGGGACGCGGAGGTCGAACCCGCCGACCCCACCCGGGTGTCGGCCGGTTGGATCGTCACCTGGGCGACGCCCAGTTCGGTGCGGGCGATCTGCGCGTGGACGGTGACACCGCCCTGGCCGACCTCCGCCATGGCCGTGTGCACGGTGGCGACGGGCTCGCCCGCGACGACCTCCATACGGACCCGGGCGGTGGAGTAGTCGTCGAAGCCCTCGGAGAAGCCGACGTTCTTGATGCCGACCGCGTACCCCACGCCCCGGACGACGCCTTCGCCGTGCGTGGTGTTGGACAGACCGCCGGGCAACTGCCGTACGTCCGTACCCTCGGAGCTCTCCCACTGACGTTCCGGCGGCATCGGCAACGCCTTGAGCCGGCGCAGGAGTTCGGCGACCGGGGCCGGGGAGTCGACCACTTGGCCGGTCGGCATGAGCGAGCCCTGCGACATCGCGTTGCGTCTGCGGAACTCCACCGGATCCAGGCCGAGTTGCTTCGCGACCTTGTCCATCTGGGCCTCGTAGGCGAAGCACGCCTGGACCGCGCCGAAGCCGCGCATGGCCCCGCAGGGCGGGTTGTTGGTGTAGAGGGCGAGGACCTCGATGTCGACGTCGCCGACGTCGTACGGGCCCACCCCGAGCGAGGCCGCGTTGCCGACCACCGCCGGGGAGGAGGACGCGTACGCGCCGCCGTCGAGGACGATGCGGGCCGCGACATGGGTGAGCTTGCCGTCCTTCGTGGCGCCGTGCTCGTAGCGCAGCTTCGCCGGGTGGCGGTGGACATGGCCGAAGAAGGACTCGAACCGGTTGTAGACGATCTTGACGGGCTTCCCGGTGCGCAGCGCGAGCAGACAGGCGTGGATCTGCATCGACAGGTCCTCACGGCCGCCGAAGGCCCCGCCGACGCCCGCGAGGGTCATCCGTACCTTGTCCTCGGGCAGGCCGAGCACGGGGGCGATCTGGCGGAGGTCTGAGTGCAGCCACTGGGTGGCGATGTACAGGTCGACGCCGCCGTCCTCGGCCGGTACCGCGAGCCCGGACTCGGGGCCGAGGAAGGCCTGGTCCTGCATGCCGAAGACGTACTCGCCCGTGACGATCACGTCGGCCCGGCGGCGGGCCTCGCGCACGTCGCCGCGGCGGACCGGCTGGCGGTGGACGATGTTGGGGTGCGGGACATGGGGCGCGTGGTGGTCCGTCCGGTTCTCGTGGAGGGGGAGCGCGTCCGGGGCGAGCGCGGACGCCTCGTCCGTGAGCACTGGGAGGTCGCGGTACTCCACCTTGATCCGCGCGGCGGCGCGGCGCGCGGTCTCCGGGTGGTCGGCGGCGACCATCGCGACCGGTTCGCCGTGGTGGCGCACCCGGCCGTGGGCGAGGACCGGGGTGTCCTGGATCTCCAGGCCGTAGTGGGTCACCTCGGTCGGCAGGTCGTCGTACGTCATGACGGCGTACACACCGGGCAGGGCGAGGGCCTCGCCGGTGTCGATCGACACGATCTCGGCGTGCGCGACGGTGGAGCGCAGGATGTGGCCCCAGAGCATGTCCTCGTGCCACATGTCGGACGCGTACGCGAACTCGCCCGTGACCTTGAGGGCGCCGTCGGGGCGGAGCGTGGACTCGCCGATGCCGCCCTTGGCCGTGGCGCCCTGGGTGATCCGGGTGCCCTGGGTGATCCGGGTGGGAGTGCCGTTCGGCATGCTCAGACCCCCTCGGCCTGCCGGGCCGCCGCGAGGCGGACCGCGTCCATGATCTTCTCGTAGCCGGTGCAGCGGCACAGGTTGCCCGACAGCGCCTCGCGGATGTCCGCGTCGGTGGGGTTCGGGTTGCGCTCCAGCATCTCGTCGGCGGCGACCAGCAGGCCGGGTGTGCAGAAGCCGCACTGGACGGCGCCCGCGTCGATGAACGCCCGCTGGATCGGGGCGAGTTCGCCGCCCTCGCTGCGCCGGGAGTCCGTACTCACGGCGTCGGACCGCTGCCTGGCCTGGTCCGCGAGCCCCTCGACGGTGACGACCTCGCGGCCCTCCACCTGCCCGGCGGCGACCAGACAGGAGCACACCGGTACGCCGTCGAGCCGGACCGTGCAGGAGCCGCATTCGCCTTGCTCGCAGGCGTTCTTCGAGCCCGGAAGGCCGAGCCGCTCGCGCAGGACGTAGAGCAGGGACTCGCCCTCCCACACGTCATCGGCCTGCTGCGGACGTCCGTTGACCGTGAAGTGGACACGCATTACGCAACTCCCTCGACGCCGCGCGACGTTCCTCGGTATGACTCCCAGGTCCAGCTCAGCGTGCGGCGGGCCAGGACGCCGACGGCGCGACGGCGGTAGCTCGCCGTGCCCCGGACGTCGTCGATCGGGTTGCAGGCGCCGGAGCACAGATCGGCGAACTCCCGTGCGACGGAAGGGGAGATGGCCTCCCCGCTGTCCCAGAGGCCGCTCTCCTCCAGCGCCGCGTTCAGGAACTCCTCGGCCACCGCCGCGCGGATCGGGGTGGGCGCGGCCGAGCCGATGCCGGTGCGGACCGTGCGGGTCTCCGGGTGCAGCGCGAGGCCGAAGGCGCACACCGCGATCACCATGGCGTTGCGCGTGCCGACCTTCGCGAACTGCTGCGGTCCGTCGGCCTTCTTGACGCGCACCGCCCTGATCAGTTCGTCGGGCGCGAGCGCGTTGCGCTTCACCCCGGTGTAGAACGCGTCGATGGGGATGAGCCGGGAGCCGCGTACCGACTCGGCCTCGACCTCGGCGCCCGCCGCGAGGAGGGCGGGGTGGGCGTCACCGGCCGGGGAGGCGGTGCCGAGGTTGCCGCCGACGCCGCCGCGGTTGCGGATCTGCGGGGAGGCGACCGTGTGCGAGGCGAGGGCCAGCCCCGGCAGCTCGGTGCGCAGGTTCTCCATGATCCGGGTGTACGGGACCGAGGCCCCGAGCCGCACGCTCTCCGCGCCGACCTCCCACTCGCGCAGGTCGGCGATCCGGCCCAGGTCCATCAGGTACTCGGGCCGCCGGTGGTCGAAGTTGATCTCCACCATCACGTCGGTGCCGCCCGCGATCGGGACAGCGGTGGGGTGCTCGGCCTTCGCGGCGAGCGCCTCCTCCCAACTGGCGGGGCGAAGGAAGTCCATGACCGGCCCTCTGTCCTTCTGTTCACGGTGAGTCGTGTCAGTACACCGCTGTGTGTTCCAGCGGAGTCAGTCACGGAAACCATGAAGGAGTTGGCTGGCCAGGGCGCCCATCTTGTAGATTCATATGAACGGAAGCCGCCGGCGCCTCCCACACCCCTCCGGACACCCCCACAACCGGCGGGAATCGAAGGCCCCGCTTCCGCAAGACCACCCGCAGAAGACCAAGAACGGCGGCGACGAGACATGCGGCTGCGCGCACTGCTGAACACCGATGCGCTGGGGCTGCGCCTGCTCGGCGGTGAGAACGAGCTGGACCGCACCGTGCGCGGTGTGATGACCACGGACCTCAAGGACCCCAGCCGATACCTCTCCGGCGGTGAACTGGTCCTCTCGGGCCTGGCCTGGTGGCACGGCGCCGCCGACTCCGACGCGTTCGTCCGCGCCCTCGTCGGTGCGGGCGTCACCGCGCTCGCCGCGGGCACGGCCGAGTTCGGCGGCGTCCCCGAGGACCTGGTCGACGCCTGCGCCCGGCACGGACTGCCGGTGTTCGCCGTGGACGAGTCGGTGGCGTTCGCCACGATCACCGAGCACGTCGTACGCCAGGTCTCCGGCGAGCGGGCCGGGGACCTCGCGGCCGTGGTGGACCGGCACCGCAGGATGATGACCTCCGGCCCGGCGGGCGGCGGCCCGGACGTGGTCCTGGATCTGCTCTGCTCGGACCTGGACCTGCGCGCCTGGGTACTCTCCCCCGTCGGCCGCCCGGTCGCCGGGCCGACACCGGGTCTCCCGGCGGAGGTGCGCTCCGCGCTGGCCGCCGAGCATCTGGCCGCGGTGCGCACCGGCCGCCGCGGACCGCACCGGGTGACGGCCGGGACGACGACGTACTCGCTCTTCCCGATCCCCGGCGGCGGCCCGGTGCCCGGCGGCGGCCCGAGCGCGGGCGAGGCTTCGCCGCACGCGCGAGACGTACGCGACGTACGGGACGTACGCGAGACCGTGCTGTCCGACTGGCTGCTCGCCGTGGAGGCGGACGCCGGGGACTGGCCCGCCGAGCGGCTCGATCTGCTCCAGGGCGTCACCCAGCTCATCGCGGTGGAGCGGGACCGGCGGGACGCGGCACGCACCGTGCGGCGCCGTCTCGCCCAGGAGGTCCTGGAGCTGACGCAGACGGGCGCCGCGCCCGCCGAGATCGCCGCCCGGCTGCGGGTGGCCGCGCCCGTGCTGCTGCCCGGACTCGGGGCGGCGCCGCACTGGCAGGTGGTCGTGGCCCAGGTCGAGTGGGACGGCGGCTCGATCGAGGGCGGACCGGTCGCCCAGGCGCTCCTGGAGGAGATCCTGATCGGCCCCGCCACGGACCCGTCGGGCCAGGAGTACCCGCCGTCGGGCCCGGAGCAGTCCGACCGTATCGCCGTGGCCCACGTGGGTGACGAGGCGATCGCCCTGGTCCCCCTGCCCGCGGTCCCCTCCGACCACGGCGGACCGGAGTCGGGCATCCTCGCCGACACCCTGCTGGAGGCCGTACGGGGCCCGCTGTCCGCCGGGCTCGACGGCGACGGCCGGATCACGCTGGGCGTCAGCGCCGCGGTGCACTCGGCCGAGGGGCTGCGCGGCGCTCTGGAGGAGGCGCGGCACGCCCGCCGGGTCGCCGCCGCCCGTCCCGGACGGGTCTGCGCGGCCGGGCATCAGGAGCTGGCCTCCCATGTCCTGCTGCTGCCGTTCGTCCCCGACGACGTACGCCGCGCCTTCACGGCCCGGCTGCTGGACCCGCTGCGCGACTACGACCGTCGGCACCGCGCGGAGCTGATCCCGACCCTGGAGGCGTTCCTCGACTGCGACGGCTCCTGGACGCGCTGCGCGACCCGGCTCCATCTGCACGTCAACACGCTGCGCTACCGGGTCGGCCGCATCGAGCAGTTGACGAGCCGTGACCTCTCACGTCTGGAGGACAAGCTCGACTTCTTCCTGGCCCTGCGCATGAGTTGAGGCCGTACCGCCGCCGATCCGGCGACCCGCGGCCCCTCGAAGTCCCCGAACTTTGTGAATTCTTTCACCCGCCCCCTTGGCCCCGCGCCGCGATTGGTGCTGGAATGCCGCCACCACTCAACAGCTCAATGGCGTGCTCTGGGAGGGCAATGTGGCGCATACCGCCATGTCTGGTTCCGGAACGACCTCCGACGATCCTCTCCAGACCGCGGTATGGCGGCTGCGCTCACGCGCGTGCTGGGCCGACGCGGCTGCTCTCCTCACCTCGCAGACGGCGGAGGCCTCGCTCCAGCGGGCCGCGCTGCTCGTCGAGCGGTGTCTGTACACGGAGGGCGGGTGGGAGGAGGCCGAGGACGCGCTGCGCACGGCCGAGGCGCGGGCTCACAGCGACGAGGAGCGGGGCGCCGCGGCCTGTGAGCGCGGCCAACTGGCGTACGCGGCCACGCTGCACGGGGTGCGCGACCGCGCGGACGAGGCGCGGGTCGCGCTGGGCCGGGCCGCCGCGCTGGTGGCGCCCGGCTCCCCGGACCGCGCGGTGCTGGACTTCCGGCGCGGGCTGCTCGCCGAGAACCTGGCCCGCTCCCCGCAGGCGGCCCGCGCCGCCTATCAGCGCGCCCACACGAACGCCGCCGCGCACGGCGACGCGTTGCTGCTCTCCTTCACCTGGCGCCATCTCGCCGGGCTCGCCCTGCGCGACGGCGACCGGGCGGAGGCACGGCACGGGTTCGGTGAATCGCTGCGGATCCGCGAGGAGTTGGGCTATCTCGTCGGTACGGCCCCGGCGCTGGTGTCGCTCGCGGACACCGAGAGCGAACCGGAGGCGTCCCGGCTGCGCGCCGAGGCGGGCCGACTGTTCCGGCTCCTCGGCGGAGTGCCGACCTGGCTGGCGCGTCAACTGGCCGCGACGGAGCCGCCACCGGAACCGGCCGCGTCCTGAACGCACGCACCGGGGCCGCCCCTTCGTGATCCGTACATGGTCGGTCCCGCGCTCAGACCGCCCCCGTGAAGTGCTCCCGCACCAACGACTGGGCCACCGTGAGGTCCTGGGCGACCAGCGCGTCCAGGAGCGCGGTGTGCTGGGCCGCGTCGGCGAGCAACTCGGCGCGGCCACGCGGGAGCTGACCGCCGAGCAGCGGCCCCTGGGCGCGGCGGTGCAGATCCTCCGCGACCCGCGTCACCTGTTCGTTGCCCGCGAGGGCGAGCACGGCGTGGTGGAAGGCGCGGTCGGACTCGGCGTACGTCGCCGGGTACCCGGAGGACGCCGCCCGGACGGTCGCCTCGGCCAACGGACGCAGTTCCGCCCAGAGTTCCGCCGGTACCGTGCGGGCGAGCCGCAGCATCACGGGGACCTCGATCAGCGCCCGGACCTCGGCGAGTTCGGCCAGTTCCCGGGCGTCGCGCACGACGACGCGGAAGCCCCGGTTGGGGACGACCTCGACGGCGCCTTCCTGGGCGAGCTGTTGCATCGCCTCGCGTACGGGGGTCGCGGACACCCCGAAGCGCGTGCCGAGCGCGGGCGCCGAGTAGACCTCGCCGGGCTCCAGTTCCCCCGCGAGCAGCGCGGTGCGCAGGGCGTCGAGTACCTGTCGGCGCACCGAGGCCCGCTGGACGACGGGGCGTGCGTCCAGCGGGCGCGGCTGTGGGATCGGCGGCTCGCTGTGGGTGTGTTCACCACGGGTGGCGGCGCCCTGGTCGCGGACCTGCCGAGGGGCCTGCTGAGGGACCTGCGGGGCCGCCGTCTCGGCGGAGTCCGCCGAGATGCGGGAACGGGCCTGCTCCAACGGTCCTCCTCCGGTTCTCGTCGCGCCGGGCGGCGCGCAGGGTCGCATATGGGGTGTTATACCGCCCGTCCAGCACCTTAGTGCCCTGTCCGGGGACCGGTCGTGCGCCGCGTCCCGTAAGATCATTTACGAACGAGCCCCCATACGGAACACGCGCGTTCCACAACGTCCTCATTCGCCGCAGGAATTTCACGTGGAACCAGCCGTACGGGTAGTCTCGGTCGCACTCAACTCCCGCCCCTCAAGCGGCAGTTCGAGCAGAACGCCGCTGCGGGCATCCCCTTGCGCTTCCCCGGCGGCCTCTTGCCCCGAAACCCCCTGAGGGCAGGCGGGGTTGGGCCACTATGGCGGGCGTTACGCCCTATCCCCAGGCAAGGGACCCTAGATGACACTGACCGACATATCGCTGAACTGGCTGCTTCCGGGCGCCATACTGCTCCTGGGTGTGCTGGTGGCGGTGGCGGTGATCGCGCGCGGCAAGCGGTCCAAGGAGAGCCCGAAGGTCGCCGAGGACTCGTGGGAGCGCAGCGAGGAGCGCCGCAGGCGCAAGGAAGCCATATACGGCATCGCGTCGTACGCACTGCTGTTCTGCTGTGCGGCCGTCGCCGCGGCGCTCTCCTTCCACGGTCTGGTCGGATTCGGCGAGCAGAACCTCGGCCTCAGCGACGGCTGGGAGTACCTGGTCCCCTTCGGCCTGGACGGCGCGGCCATGTTCTGCTCCGTGCTCGCGGTGCGCGAGGCCAGCCACGGTGACGCGGCGCTCGGCTCCCGGATCCTCGTGTGGACGTTCGCCGGGGCCGCGGCCTGGTTCAACTGGGTGCACGCCCCGCGCGGTATCGACCACGCGGGCGCCCCGCAGTTCTTCGCGGGCATGTCGCTGTCGGCGGCGGTGCTCTTCGACCGCGCGCTGAAGCAGACCCGCCGCGCCGCGCTGCGCGAGCAGGGCCTGGTGCCGAGGCCGCTGCCGCAGATCCGTATCGTGCGCTGGCTGCGGGCGCCCCGTGAGACGTACAAGGCCTGGTCGCTGATGCTGCTGGAGAACGTGCGCAGCCTGGACGAGGCCGTCGACGAGGTCCGCGACGAGCAGCGCCAGAAGGAGCAGGACAAGACGCGTCGGCGCGAGCAGCAGCGGCTCGAGCGGGCGCACCTCAAGGCGGTCCGCCGCGGTCACCGCCCGCTGAGCGGGGGCAACGGCGGGCGCAAGGTCGAGGTGCAGACCGTGGAGCGCGCGGACGAGCCGGTCCCTTCGGAGCCTGCCATAGCGGCGCCGGAACTGACCTCGCCCGCGCGTCCGTCGCTCCAGCCGGTCCGGAAGTCCTCCGCTGACGCCGTCACCGTCGACCTCACGGCCGAAGACGACACCATGGCGCTGCCCCGGCTCGACTCCCTGGAGCGCAAGCTCAAGGACCTGGAGCAGCAGTTCGGCTAGACCGGATGTGGTTCAGGGGAAGGGGGCGCGGCACAACGCCGCGCCCTCTTCCCGTTGTTCAGGCCGCGTCCGCGTCGAGTTCGAACCAGACCGACTTCCCGACGCCGTGCGCCCGTACGCCCCACGCGTCGGCCAGTGACTCCACGAGGAGCAAGCCCCTGCCGTGGGTGCCCTCCTCGGGGCTCGGCGCCTGCGGTTTCGGCTTGCCTGCCACGAAGTCCCGTACCTCCACGTGGAGTCCGTGCGAGGAGACCGTGGCGGTCAGGACCGCGTCGTGGTCGGTGTGGATGAGCGCGTTGGTGACCAGTTCACTGGTGAGCAGTTCGGCCGTCTCGGAACAGCCCGGCCTCCCCCACTGCCCGAGCAACTCCCGCAGCGCCCTGCGCGCTTCGGGTACCGCCTTCAGATCGGCGCGCCCCAGCCGACGCCTGAGATGGGTGCCGCCTGCCCGGACGGCGGCGCCGTCGCCCGGCCGGACGGTGACACTGTCGGTCGGCTTCTTCGTCGTACTCGCCGATTTGGCCCCGAAGACCACGGGACCACCCCCTCGTGTTCGCCTGTTCATGACCCCCCGCACGTGGCTGTGGAAACCCCTTGTGCTCGAACACGTCCACGGAATCCATGCCCCCGCAGGGGCAAGCCCAGACATAAGGGGGCCGAGACGTCTCCCACACGAAGGGGCGCACCGCGCTACGGACGGGGCACGTTGCGGAGGTTGGAGCGGGCCAGTTGCACCATGCGTCCCACACCGCCGTCGAGCACCATCTTGGAGGCGGAGAGCGCGAAGCCCGTCACCATCTCCGCGCTGATCTTGGGCGGGATGGACAGGGCGTGCGGGTCGGTGACCACGTCGACCAGGGCCGGGCCCTGATGCCGGAAGGCGTCCTTCAGGGCGCCCGCGAGCTGCTTGGGCTTCTCGACGCGGATGCCGTACGCGCCGCACGCGCGGGCCACCGCGGCGAAGTCGGGGTTCTTGGTGGCGGTGCCGTAGGAGGGCAGTCCGGCGACCATCATCTCCAACTCGACCATGCTCAGGGAGGAGTTGTTGAACAGTACGACCTTCACCGGCAGGTCGTACTGCACGAGGGTCAGGAAGTCGCCCATCAGCATGGAGAATCCGCCGTCGCCCGACATCGACACGACCTGCCGCCGCCGGTCGGTGAACTGCGCGCCGATCGCCATCGGCAGCGCGTTGGCCATCGAGCCGTGGGAGAACGAACCGATGATGCGCCGACGGCCGTTGGGGGAGATATAGCGGGCGGCCCACACATTGCACATACCGGTGTCGACGGTGAAGACCGCGTCGTCCTCGGCGAGTTCGTCCAACACCGCGGCCACGTACTCGGGATGGATCGGAATGTGCTTCTCGACCTTGCGCGTGTACGCCTTCACCACGCCCTCGAGAGCGTCCGCGTGTTTCTTCAGCATCTTGTCGAGGAAGCGCCGGCTCTCCTTGGGCTTCACCCGCGGGACGAGACAGCGCAGGGTCTCGCGCACATCGCCCCACACCGCGAGGTCCAGCTTGGAGCGACGGCCCAGGTTCTCCGGCCGTACGTCGACCTGAGCGATCGTCACGTCGTCGGGGAGGAAGGCGTTGTACGGGAAGTCGGTGCCCAGCAGGATCAGCAGATCGCACTCGTGGGTCGCCTCGTACGCGGCGCCGTAGCCGAGCAGTCCGCTCATGCCGACGTCGTACGGGTTGTCGTACTGGATCCACTCCTTGCCGCGCAGGGCGTGCCCCACCGGGGCCTTGATCTTCCCGGCGAACTCCATGACCTCGGCGTGCGCGCCCGCCGTGCCACTTCCGCAGAAGAGGGTGACCTTCTCGGCCCGGTCGATCATGTCGACCAGCCTGTCGATCTCCTCGTCGCCGGGGCGGACCGTGGGCCGGGAGGTGACGAGCGCGGTCTCCGCGGGCCTGTCGGGGGCGGGCTGGTCGGCGATGTCACCGGGCAGCGAGACGACACTCACCCCGCTGCGCCCGACCGCGTTCTGGATCGCCGTCTGCAACAGCCGGGGCATCTGGAGGGGGTTGGAGATCAGCTCGCTGTAGTGGGAGCACTCACGGAACAACTGGTCCGGATGGGTCTCCTGGAAGTAGCCGAGGCCGATCTCGCTGGAGGGGATGTGCGAGGCGAGGGCGAGCACCGGGGCCATGGAGCGGTGGGCGTCGTACAGGCCGTTGATGAGATGGAGGTTGCCGGGGCCGCAGGAGCCCGCGCACGCGGTCAGCTTCCCGGTGATCTGTGCCTCGGCACCCGCCGCGAAGGCCGCGGTCTCCTCGTGCCGGACATGGACCCAGTCGAGGGCCGGGGTGCGGCGTACGGCGTCGACGATCGGGTTCAGACTGTCGCCGACCACCCCGTACAGGCGTTTGACTCCGGCGCGCACGAGGATGTCGACGAACTGATCGGCGACGTTCTGCTTGGCCATGGATCCATGCACCCCTTCGGTTCGAGATCCCGCCGTCGGGACCGCCGGGACCGCCGTCGTCCGCCCGGCGGGCGGCAGCCCGGCGACAGGGCCTTGGCTCCATCAATCCACAGCGGCCGGGATCACGCCTCCCAAACAGCGGCGGCCGTGCGATCGTCGGCGTAACCCTTCACCCGTACCGAGGTGTCCGCGAGGAAGGCGGCGAGTCCCGGTGGTTCGCCCGTCGACCAGCGACGCGTCAGGTGCTCGGCGAGGCTCGGTTCGGCACGCAGCGGGTCGGCGAGGCCGCCGCTGCACAGCAGGAGGGTGTCACCCGGCCGGGCGATGGAGGCGCGGAAGCGGAAGGGGGCCCGGGGTGTCTCGGGGGCCGGTTCGTACGGGCTCGGGGGCGTCGTGATCCCCAGGTCCATGGTGAGCCGGTCGCCCTCGGCGGGCTGCGCGGGGCGGCCCCCGCCGAAGCCGACCACGGCGTCGCCCGTCGCGTCGGCCGCCCGTGGCTCGATGTCCTGCCACGCGCCGTCCCGCAGCCGGAACAGGCCGCCCGCACCTACGCCGAAGAACACCCGCGTACGGCAGGACGGGTCGGCCGGCAGCAGCAGACAGCGCAGGGAGGCGGTGTACTCCTCGGGCTCGACGCCCTGCTCGGCGGCGCGGGCGCGCAGCCTGCCGAGGCCGCGGTCGGTCAGCCGGTGCAGGCCGGACTTGAGATCGCCGCGCCGGGCGGCCCTGAGGTCCTCGCCGAGGCGGGCATGGCTGCGTCCGACGGCCCGGCCGATCCAGTGACACACCTCGGCGGCGGCCCGGTGGGACCCGGGCGTGTCCGGAGCGCCGGTCGCCACGGCGACGAGGACGAGCGCCTGCTCGCCCGTGCCGAAGCGGGCGATGAGCAGGGAGTCCCGGCGCGGCTCGCCCCGGTCGCGGGCGCGGTCGCCGCGTACGGAGGCCGCGCGCAGGGTGGAGGTCCCGTACCGCGCGCCGTCCAGCACGGTGTCGGCGACCAGGTCCGCGAGGCCGTCCGGGTCGGCGGGCGGGAGGGTGGTGGGTTCGGCGTCGTAGGCGGGCGGGGGCGATGCGGTGTCAGCCGTGTCCCCTGTGGCGTCGTCGTACAACTGCCCCCACCAGTCGCCCTCGTGCTCGTCGGGCTTCTCCCCCTGCTGGCTCATGCCCTCGATTGTCCCTCGTGGGGGCCATATGAAAATGGGGCAAGCGGAAAATCGATTGAAGGGGAGCTTCCGTCTGATAGGGCGGCGGGACGAGAGGAATTCGGCCATTCCGAAACGGCCGCCGGACGGTTCCACCCCCCACGGGGAAACCGCCCGGCGGTGCCTGGGCGACCTGACCCGGTGTGCTGCCCGGGTCCGTCGGGTACGCGCGTCCCCAATCTCCCCTGCGCAGGCGGAACTTCCGCGTCCTGTCCGTCGAGTAGGCTCGATCCGGCTCTGGCGGACCGCGGTTGTTCAGCGGTGATGCCACTTTGGCAGAGGGGAAGGGGCTACGGCGACGCTGTGCTGAGGCGGGATTGTGCCGTGGCCGGTTTCCGCCACGGTGCCGCACCGCAAAGGTGGTCTTTCGGGAGGAACGACGGCTGATGCTGGCAGTGATAGGCCTGGACGAGACGCATGAGTCGGCGTACCGGGCACTGGTGTCCGTGGGCGCCGCCGATGTGTCCGATCTCGCGCGGCGGCTCACCCTCGGCACGCATGCCACCGAGCGCGCCCTGCGCCAACTGGAGCGCCACGGCCTGGCGGCCCAGTCGACGGCGCGCCCCGGCCGTTGGGTCGCCGCACCGCCCGGCGTCGCCCTCGGCGCGCTGCTCACCCAGCGGCGGCACGAGTTGGAGAAGGCGGAGCTGGCGGCGGCGCTGCTCGCCGAGGAGTACCGCGCGGCGGCGGCCGAACCCGCGGTGCACGACCTGGTCGAGGTGGTGATCGGCGCCGCCGCGGTCACCCAGCGCTTCCTCCAGCTCCAACTCGGCGCGACCGAGGAGGTCTGCGCCCTCGTCACCGGCGCCCCGGTCGCCGTGTCCGGTATGGAGAACGACGCGGAGGAGCAGGCCACCGACCGCGGCGTCCGCTACCGGGTGGTGGTCGAACGGACCGTGCTGGACCAGCCCCACGGCATCACCGAACTGACCGCCGCGCTCGGCCGCGACGAGGAGGTACGGGTGGTCGACGCGGTGCCGACCAAACTGGTCGTCGCCGACCGGACGTTGGCGATGGTGCCGCTCACCTCCCCCATCACGGAACCGGCCGCGCTCGTCGTCCACGCGAGCGGACTGCTGGAACTGCTCTGCGGCCTCTTCGAGTCGGTGTGGCAGGGCGCGCTGCCGCTACGGCTCGAAGCGCCCGACATCACCGAGGACGGACCGAGCGGCCCCGACAGCACCGATCTACAGGTCCTGTCCCTGCTGCTCGCCGGGCTGACCGACGCGAGCGTCGCCAAGCAACTCGACCTGGGGCTGCGGACAGTGCAGCGCCGCGTGAAGCGGCTGATGGAACTGGCGGGGGTGACGACCCGGCTCCAACTCGGCTGGCACGCCTACGAACGGGGCTGGGTGGCGCGGAACTGACCGGCGAGGAACGCCTGTACGCGCCTTCGCCTTCGTCCGAGCTTCGCCTCATCCACCGAGCAGCGCGGGATCGATCGTGTCGGCGAGTGCCTTCATCCCCACGTCGTTGAAGTGAAGGTGATCGCCCGGATCGTAGGCGGGCAGGATGCGGGCGGGACGGGCCGGATCACGGACGACGGCGTCGAAGTCCACGACCGCGTCGAAGAGTTGGCCCCGGATCAGGGTGTTGATCTCCTGTCGTACGCTCTCCCGCTCCGGGCTCCAGAGCTTGTGGCCGCCGAGCGGCGTGAGCGTGGCGCCGATGACGCGGACACCGAGGGCGTGTGCGCGGGCCACGATCTGCCGGTACGCCCGTGCGTAGGCGGCCGGGTCCCTCTGGGACGGGGCGACGATGAGGTCGTTGATGCCCTCCAGGACGATCAGGGTGCGCACCCCGCCGCGGGAGAGGGCGTCGGCGTCGAGGCGGGCGAGCGCGTTCGGCCCCGTTCCGTCGAGAAGGAGACGGTTGCCGCCGATGCCCGCGTTCAGCACACCGGGCCTTCGGCTCTCCGGCAGCGCGCTCAGGCGCTGTGAAAGCCGGTCCGGCCAGCGGTGGTTGGTGCCAGGGGTGGATCCGGTGCCGTCGGTGAGGGAGTCACCGAACGCGACGACACTGCCCGCGTCGGACGGACGCAGGACATCGACGCCGCTCACGTAGTACCAGTGGGAGACGGTCCTGGTGTACGCGGCTCCGTCGACGTCGGCGGCCCGCTGGGCGCTCTGCGCGACGAAGCCGGTCTGGAGCGCGGTCTCGTGGAACGTCGCCGGGCCGGAACCGGCGAGGGCGTGCACGGTGACGAGGAGGTCGCTGTCCGCCGGGACCCGGAAGTCGACGGGGTCGCTGATCCGGTCCTCACCCACCGGGACGGTCACGGAGGCGGCCCCGCCGAAGGTGGCCGCGCGCACGGAGCCGGGCAGCGCGTCGGGTCCGGCGTTCGGGCCCGGACGCCGCAACGCGACGGTGACGGCGTCGAGTCGCAACGGCGCGGTGCCGAGGCGGTTGGAGACGTGGATACGGGCGGCGACACCGCCGACGCTGGTGTGCACGACATTGCGGATGGAGGCGTCCGGAAGCTCGGGAGCGGTCCCGGAGGGAGCGGCCTCCCACGTGCCGGTCCAGAGCGGGGCCGTCTCGGACCGGGCGGACGCGCCCGGGAAGGCAGCCGTGGTCGACAGCAGGGTGAGGGCCAGAACAGCGAGGCAACGGCGCCGGGTTACCCACGCGCGCGGCAACTGGATCATACGGAGCACTCTCTTCACGGGCGGCCCCTGGCACGGGACCGGCGATCCATGTCTGCCCGGGACACGCCGACGGGGTAACAAACACCCTGTCACCCCTTCGTGTTGAGAAGGGGCTTGAGGATCCCGTAATTACGACGGGGACCACGGCGATGGCGCCAAATGCGATCGCCGTGGCCCGCCCGCCGAACTAGCCTTGGCCGGCATGAGCACCCTGGAGAAGATCCACGACACCCCCGTCCTGATATGCGCCCCTGAGGGCGACCCGATCTGCGGCGAACGGGATGCCACGGATCTCATCGGCAACGCCGGTTACCAGGGCGCCGCGTGGGTGGCCGTGCCCGCCGACCGGTTCGACGAGGCGTTCTTCCAGCTCCGTACCCGCGTCGCCGGAGACATCGTGCAGAAGTTCGTGCAGTACCGCATGGGCCTGGCGGTGGTCGGTGACATCTCCGGTCATACGGAGGCCAGTTCGGCCCTGCGTGACTTCGTACGGGAGTGCAATCGCGGGCGGCAGACGTGGTTCGTGGCCGACCTCGACGAACTGCGCGCCCGCCTGGCGGGGCCGACCGGCTGAGGGGTGGGGTGGGGAGCCGGACGAGCCGACTCCCCACCCCTGGACCGGTCTTACTGCCACCGCCCGCGCTTCGCCTCCATCGCGGCCCTCCCCTCGGCACCCTTCCGCTTCCACTCACGCCGCCGCTCCGCCCGTACCCGCACGTCCGTCTTGGCGACGATCCACTGGTTCTCCCGGAGCAGCTTCCGGTAGCTCTCCAGCCGCCGCTCGGGCAGTTCCCCGTCCTCGACCGCCGCGCGCACCGCGCAGCCGGGCTCGCTGTCATGGGCGCAGTCGTCGAAGCGGCAGCCCTCCGCCAGGTCACGGATCTCGGAGAACACCTGGCCGACACCGGTCTCGGCGTCCCAGAGCCCGACCCCGCGCAGGCCGGGTGTGTCGATGAGGACGCCGCCGCCGGGCAGGGCGAGCAGATTGCGGGTGGTCGTGGTGTGGCGCCCCTTGCCGTCCGCGTCCCGCGTGGTCTGGACGGTCATCACGTCCTCGCCGAGCAGCGCGTTGGCAAGGGTCGACTTGCCCGCGCCGGACTGCCCGAGCAGTACGGACGTGCTGCCGGACACCAGCGCGGCGAGGGCGTCGAGCCCCTCCCCCCGCTGCGAACTGACCGGCAGGACCGGCACACCGGGCGCGGTCGTCTCGACGTCCTGGACGAGGTACGAGAGGGTCGCCGCGTCCGGCACCAGGTCGGCCTTGGCGAGTACCACGACCGGCTGCGCCCCGGACTCCCAGGCCAGCGCGAGGAAGCGTTCGATCCGGGCGAGGTCCAGCTCCGCGGCGAGCGACACGGCGACGACCGCGTGATCGACGTTGGCCGCGAGGATCTGCCCCTCGGACCGCTTGGAGGAGGCGGAGCGCACGAAGGCCGTACGGCGCGGCAGATACGCCCGTACATAGCGGGGGTTGCCCCCGGGTTCGACGGCGACCCAGTCGCCGGTGCACACGACCCGCAGCGGGTCGTGGGGGGTGACGAAGGCGGTGTCGGCGTACATCACCCCGTCGGCGGTGATCACGTCGCACCGGCCGCGGTCGACGCGGACGACCCGCCCGGCGATCAGCCCTTCGGCGTCGTACGGGGCGAACGCTTCCGCCCACGCGTCGTCCCAGCCGTACGGGGCGAGCGCGGAAGAAGCGGACTGCATGGAGAGGGAAGTCAAGGGAGACCCTTCACAAGGGTGGCCCCGGCGGGCGCGCGGGGGCGCGCCTGTGGATGGGTGTCAGCCGATGGCCACGGGGGTGGACGAGATGAACTCCTGAAGGCGGGCAGCGCCCGTCGCAAGAACAGTCATCGGTCAACACCCCCTTCATCCCTTGCGGTTACCGGCAATCACCGGCGCTTACCGGCGACCACGATCCGGTCCCGGCGTACGACCGCCACCCTAACGCGCCCGATCGGCCACCTGCCAGCGAATTACCCCCTGCCGCTCAGGACGGCAACCGGCTCTGCGCCTGCGGAGGGACGGGAGGAACTGGAGCGGCTGGAGGGGCTTGCGGTGGCGGAGTCCGCGCTCCCGGAATGGTCATGACGGCCAAGGTGCCGCCACCGGGCGCCCGGTGCAGCCCGACGGTTCCGCCCGAGGCGTGGACCGCCCTGGCGACGATGGCCAGACCGAGGCCGCTTCCGGGAAGGCTGCGCGCCGAGGGCGAGCGCCAGAAGCGCTCGAAGACGTACGGGAGTTCGTCCGCCGGGATACCGGGGCCCTCGTCCTCGATCGACAGCCGCCCCGCTTCGAGACGCAGCGAGACCGCGCCTCCGGCCGGTGAGAACTTCACCGCATTGTCCAGCAAGTTCACCACGGCGCGTTCCAGCGCGGCTGGCTCGGCCCAGACGAACCAGTCCTCCAACTCGCAGGTGAACTTCACCTCCTTGCCCCGGAGTTTCGCCCGCGCCAGGGCACGCTCAGCACCCTCGTGCAGCGCGACGAGTTGCCGGGACGCGCTGCCCGGCGCGGCGTCCGGCCGGGACAGCTCCTGTATGTCGCCGATGAGACCGGCCAGTTCGGCGATCTGGGCCCCGACCGACGTCAGGAGATCCGCGCGTACGCCCGCGGGCAGCTCCCTGCCCGTCTTCTCGCTGCGGATCAGCAGCTCGATATTGGTCCGCAGCGAGGTCAGCGGGGTGCGCAACTCGTGTCCGGCGTCCGCGATCAACTGCTGTTGCCGTTCCCTGGACGAAGCCAGCGCGGCCGTCATCGCGTTGAAGGACTTCCCGAGACGCGCGATCTCGTCGTCGCCGTCGACCGGGATACGTACGGACAGATCCTCGGTCCTGGCGATGTGCTCGGTGGCGTCCGTGAGTTGCTTCATGGGGCGCAGCCCGGCACGGGCGATACCGGCCCCGGCGGTCGCCGCGCCCACGACGCCCACCCCCGCGACCCCCAGGAGGAGCCACGCGAGACCGTCCAGGGGCTTGGACGTCACGCTCAACGGCTGTGCGATCGACACCGCGTAGTTCCCGCCCGGTTCGGCCGGTCCGTCGGGGCGTGACGTGGCGACCCGCATCGCCTGCCCGTCTTCGGACTCGGCGTCGTGCAAGGCGTCTCGCTGGAATCCGCGGGCCACCGCGAGGTCGCCGGCGTCGACCTCTATGGCGGAGCTGCCGGGAGCGGTGCACACCGTCCCGTCGCCGGTGACGACTTGAACCGTGTACGGAGTCGGCGTCCGGTCCCCCGCGTTCGGCTCGGTCGCGGACTCCTGGAACTGACAGCTCCTCAGAAGCTCTGCGACGTAGGCGGGTGATGCCCGTACGCTGCGGAGGTTGGCGTCGAGTTGGCTGTTGAGCTGCTGTTCGGTGAGCAGCCAGGCGGCGACCGCGACCGCCGACACGGCGACCGCCACAGCGGCGGCGGCGAGCAGCCCGAGCCGCGCACGCAGCGGCAAACGTCGTAGATACGTCTTCAACGGCGCGCGTCCCCCTGCGTCATGGGCGTGGTGACACGCCTGGACGCCGGGTCGGCGCCCTCCCCCGTGATGTACATGAGGGCAGTGTGAGGCACCGAGATGAGAATCGGATGCACGTGCTCGCGGCCGACAGCGATGCTCGCGATGCCGACGAAATCGTGGGTCCCGCACGGGGGTTCGTACCCCCACCGGGGCGGGGCGTCGGGGTCCGTCGCATCGACGACCCTCAACACCCCACCCCGGTCAGGGCGTCACGCGCGCGACGGCTCCCCGGCGCCATCGGCATCCTTGGCGCCATCGGCGTCGTCCCGTGCGGGAAGGCTGTCCATGAACGAGCTGACGGAGAACACCGCGCGGCCCGGTCCGGGCGGGCCGTAGCCGGGCGGCGAGGAGAGACCGAAGTCGTCCATCGTGGCGCGGTAGGCCTCCAGCAGACGGATGTGGTACTCCAGCGGCGCACCCTGCGGGTTGGCCTTGCCGAGCGGGGTCGTCGGCTCCGGGCACCAGGTGGTGAAGCGGGGCGTGATGCCGTTCGACATGAAGAAGCGCAGCCCCTCGGTGGTCGAGGCGATCGCCTCGTCGACCGTGGTGAAGCCGAAGGGTTCGGCCATCTCCACGCCCGCCACGAAGTTGGGGATCACGTTGCGCGCGCCGAAGATGTCCGCCGAGTCCAGGATGCGCCGGTGCCACTCGTCGCGGCCGACGTAGCGCTCCTTGCCGGGGCAGTACAGCTCGAACAGCCGCCGGTCCCACACCTCGAAGTTGGGGTGGTAGATCTGCACCCCGTAGTCCTTGAACCGCTGTACGTCGTCCTTCGGCAGGGCCTGCGCGACGACCTTGCCGATCCAGCGTCCGGGGAAGCGCTCCTCGATGGCCTTGGCGTAGTGCCCGTAGAAGTCGGCCTCGTCCCGGCCCGCGACCTTCGAGGTGATCGCGCCGCCGGTGAGGGTGTAGGCGGTGGAGGCCTTCTGGGTGTCGTACCGGTCGATGATCTCCAGCGCCTCGAGGACTTCCTCGACGTCCTTCACCCCGGTGTAGGGCCGCCCGGCCGCCTTGTGCTGGCGCCAGTTGTGGTTGATGTCGCAGTACTGGCACTCCTCCTTGGCGCCGAAGTACTGGCAGACGCGGAAGACGGTCAGGTAGATCAGATAGCCCCACTGGATGGTCGGGGCCACCTCCATCACGGACTTCCCGTTGGAGAGGGTGTGCCGGTAGTACTCGGGCATCGGCGGGACGCCGACGTCGGCGATCCGCTTGCCGTCGAGGTAGAGGCCGAGCAGCCCCTCCTCGTCGGCGGCCACCCGGTAGGGCGAGGCCGGGTTGACGCGTACCGAGACGACGGTACGGCGCAGGTCGTACGGGCCGCCCGTGAGGATGATCTCCTCGGGCGGGCGCCGCAGTGCCGCCTCGCCCAGTTCGGGCAGGGTGCCGTGGTCGAAGGAGAAGATGAAGTACGACTTCGGCTTGACCTCGCCGCTCTCGTTGTCGCTGAGTGCGGAGGCGTCGAAGGCCACGCCTCCGCGCAGCAGGTCCTCCTTGAAGACGGCTTCCCGCGGTACATGCGGGAATCGCTCCATCAGATCCTCGACCAGTGCGGTGCGGCTACCCATCCATATCTCCTCCCGGCTCGGGCATTCGACTCCTCACGGTATGCCCCGGGCCGCGCGTCAGCCGTGCCGGGTCCCTTCGCGTCGCGCGAGGTGGGCTGGTACGGGGGTGTCCGGCGGCAGCAGCGGGTCGGGCTCGGGGGCGCCCCAGGTGGCGGTGAGCGGCAGGGTTCCGGCCCAGATGCCCAGCTCGGCGTCGGGTCCGTCGCCGTCGTCGGGGGCGCCCGTACGGATCTTGACCGACGCTTCCTCGAGGGAGAGGGCGAGCAGGGTGGTGGCGGCCAGCTCCTTGCGGTTGGGCTGCCGGGCGTAGGACCACTGCCCCGGTGTCGCGTGCTCGGTGAGCCGGCGCAGCCCCGCCAGCTTCTCGTCCGGGTCGGTGACCTTGCGGGCGGTGCCGTGGATGACCGCGCTGCGGTAGTTCACGCCGTGCTCGAACACCGAGCGCGCGAGGACGAGTCCGTCGACATGGGTGACGGTGACGCATACGGGGGCGCCGCCCGCCATGCTCCGACTGGCCACCGAGCCGTGCAGATACAGCACGCGCTCGTCCCGTCCGTACACCGTGGGCACGACCAGGGGCCGCCCTTCGACGATCACGCCGAGGTGGCAGATGAACCCCGCGTCGAGGATGGCGTCGAGATCGGCCCTTCGGCGGCTGCCCTGCTCCCGTAGGCGGCGGTGGCGGGTGAGTTCGGTCTGCGGGAGGACGGAGGGGTGGGGCGGCTGTGTCATGAGCGCGACGCTACCGAGTGGGTGGGCTGGTTGTCGCCCGGTGTTCGTATACGACCGCGGCGGACCGGTTCGCGAGGTGTCGGGCGCAAGGTGAGGCGCGGTCTCGGGGACTGCGTGCAGGATGGTCCCTGGCTCAGACAGCAGCGACACGCCGATCTCGTCCAGGAGACCGATGCCGATGTCCCTCCGCATCCGTACCACCACCGACTACATCGAGGATGTCGCGCCGGGCAGGGGGTTCCTGCCGCCGCGTGCCTGGTACGCGTCCTCGGACGCGGCGTCCCTCTCGCTGAACGGCCGATGGCGCTTCCGGCTGTCCGCCACCGCCGACGCCGAGGACGACGCGTTCGCCGAGCCCGGCTTCGACGCGGGCGCCTGGGCGGAGGTCTCGGTCCCGGGCCACTGGGTCCTCCAGGGCCACGGCGCCCCCATCTACACCAACCACCTCTATCCCTTCCCGGTCGACCCGCCGCGGGTGCCGACCGAGAACCCGACCGGTGACCATCTGCGCGTCTTCGACCTGCCGGAGAGCTGGCCCTCGGACGGCGGGGCCGTTCTCCGCTTCGACGGCGTCGAGTCCTGCGCCCGCGTCTGGCTGAACGGCACGGACCTCGGTGCGTTCCAGGGCTCGCGGCTGCCGCACGAGTTCGCGGTGGGGCATCTGCTGCGGCCGACCGGCAATGTGCTGGCGGTCCGGGTCCATCAGTGGTCGGCCGGGTCCTATCTGGAGGACCAGGACCAGTGGTGGCTGCCGGGCATCTTCCGGGACGTCACCTTGCTGCATCGCCCCGCGGGCGGCGTCCTCGACTTCTTCGTGCACGCCGCGTACGACCATGTCCGGGGCGAGGGCACGCTGAAGGTCGACTCGGATGTCGCGGGCCGGGTCACCGTCCCGGCGCTCGGTATCGAGGTCGCCACCGGCGAGCCGGTGACCGTGCCCGTCGAGCCGTGGACCGCGGAGACCCCGACGCTGTACGACGGTGTGCTGACCACGGAGGGCGAACGCGTACCGCTCAGGATCGGCTTCCGTACGGTCGCCCTGACGGACGGCCGGATCACGGTGAACGGGAGGCCGATCCTCTTCAAGGGCGTCAACCGCCATGAATGGCACCCGGAGAAGGGGCGCGCGCTCGACCTGGAGACCATGCGCGCGGACGTGCTGCTGATGAAGCGGCACAACATCAACGCCGTGCGCACCTCGCACTACCCGCCGCACCCGGCCTTCCTCGAACTGTGCGACGAGTTGGGGCTGTGGGTCGTCGACGAGTGCGACCTGGAGACCCACGGCTTCATCGAACAGGCCTGGCGGGACAACCCCGTTGATGACGACCGCTGGACCCCGGCCCTCCTGGACCGCGCCGCCCGCATGGTCGAACGGGACAAGAACCACCCGGCGGTGATCCTGTGGTCCCTCGGCAACGAGGCGGGCACCGGGCGGGGTCTGACGGCGATGGCCGAGTGGATCCACGGCCGGGACACGTCGCGGCTCGTGCACTACGAGGGAGACATCGACTGCCGTGATGTGGACGTGTATTCACGGATGTACGCGTACCACGGGGAGGTGGAGCGAATCGGCAGAGGTCTGGACGGCGGCACCCTCAAGCGCCGCCGACTCCCCTTCATTCTCTGCGAGTACGGCCACGCGATGGGCAACGGCCCCGGCGGCATCGCCGACTACCAGCGGCTCTTCGAGACGTACGACCGGATCCAGGGCGGCTTCATCTGGGAGTGGATCGACCACGGCATCAGGGACGAACGCCTCGGCTTCGCCTACGGTGGCGACTTCGGCGAGGAGTTGCACGACGGGAACTTCGTCTGCGACGGACTGCTGTTCCCCGACCGGACGCCGTCGCCGGGGCTGATCGAGTACAAGAAGGTGATCGAGCCGGTCCGTATCGAGGACGAGGGGACGGGCGGAGCCGTACGGATCCGCAACCTGTACGACTTCGCGGACCTGTCGGCGCTGACGTTCTCCTGGTCCTGTCAAGTCGACGGCGAGACGGTCGAGTCGGGCCCGCTGCCGGTCCCGGCCCTGTCGCCAGGAGAATCGGCCGTGGTGAAGCTGCCGCAGCCGCCGCCGGACGCGCGCGGCGGTGAGACGGGGTGGACGGTCAGGGCGGTGCTCGCGACCGACACGGCGTGGGCCCCTCGCGAACACCCGGTCGCCTGGGCCCAGTTCCCCCTCTCCACGCGGCCACCCGTGCGGGTCGCCCCGACCGAGACCCCCGTGTCCGTCGATGAGCGGATCAGCCTCGGCCCGGCCTCCTTCGACGCGCGTACGGGTGCGCTCAGGAGCGTCGGCGGAGTCGAGGTGACCGGGCTCCGCCTGGACGTGTGGCGGGCGCCGACGGACAACGACCTGGGCGCGCCGTGGCAGTCCGACCCCCGCTACGGCCTGCTGTGGCGCAAGCTGGGCCTGCACCGTATGCGGCACCGCCTGGACGCGGTCGAGCCGGGCGACGACGCGCTGACCGTACGGACCCGAGTAGCGCCCGCGGCCCGGGAGTCGGGCTTGACCACGACATACCGATGGACCTCGGACGGCACCCGCCTGAAGCTGACGGTGTCCGTCGCGCCCGAGGGCGAATGGACGGTCCCGCTGCCGCGACTCGGCATCAGGCTGGGGCTGCCGGGTACGGCGGACCGGGCGCGCTGGTTCGGCGGCGGCCCTGGCGAGGGCTACCCGGACACCAAGTCGGCGTCTCAGCTCGGCCGTTGGTGCGCCACCGTAGAAGATCTCCAGACCCCGTACGTCCGCCCGCAGGAGAACGGCGCCCGTGCCGATGTCCGTTGGGCGGAGATCGGCGGCCTGAGGATCGAGGGTGACCCGGAGTTCTGGTTCAGCGCCCGACGCTGGACGAACGAGCAACTGGACAGGGCCACCCACCTCACCGACCTGACCCCCGGCGACACGGTATGGCTCAACCTCGACCACGCCCACCACGGAATCGGCACCCAGTCCTGCGGACCGGGCCCCCTACCGCAGTACTTCCTGCGTGCCGAGCCCAGGGAGTTCTCCTTCGTCTTCACGGAGGCGGAGCGGCCGAAGTGACCTGATGGATCAATCCGGTTGTGGGAACGTGCCGTCTCGCCTTGACTGGTCGGCATGGTTGACCTGCGTACCGATCGCCTTGTTCTGCGTCGATGGCGTGACTCCGACCTCGAGCCCTGGGCGGCGATGAACGCCGACCCCGAGGTGCGGGAGCACTTGGGTGACCCGCTCACTCGTGCGGAGAGCGATGCCTCCGTGGCTCGTTACCGGGCCGAGTTCGACCGTCGAGGCTTTGGCTGGTGGGCAGTTGAGGAGCGGGCCGGCGGTGGGTTCATCGGCTTCGCGGGCCTGGACCGGGTCGATGACGGTATGCCGTTCACCGGAGTCGAGATCGGCTGGCGGCTCGCCCGCTCGGCCTGGGGCCACGGCTACGCCACCGAGGCCGCGCGGGCCGTCCTGGCCCACGGCTTCGACACGCTCGGGCTTCCCGAGATCCTCGCCGTGACCACGGTCGCCAACCTCCGTTCGCAGGCGGTGATGCGCCGGATCGGCATGACCCGGAACCCGGACGACGACTTCGACGATCTCACCGCGCCCGACGGGCCGTTGCGTCTGAACGTGCTGTACCGCATCACCCGGAGCGCGCGGGACTGACCTGGCTCGCCCACCCTCACGCCCCCTCGGGCGCGGCCTCCGGGCGGCGTGAACGTACCGGGGTGAACAGGGCCAGTGCCGCTATGCCCACGCATGCCGTGCCGCAGGCCGCGCCCACCACCGCGGTGCCGTGGCGCTGTGCCGCCCAGGTGACCACGGCCGCGCCGATGGGGGCCGCCGCGTAGTGGATGGTCCAGAACGCGGAGGTGACCCGGCCGAGCAGATGCTCCGGGGTCACCTCCTGGCGCAGGGACATCGAGCATGTGCCCGCGATGCTGTCGCTGCCCAGGAACGCCGCGGTCAGCAGGGCGACGGACGCTACCCCACCGGCCAGACCGATGCCGCCCAGCGCACAGCCGCTGACGATCACCGCGCCGATCCAGGTGGGGCCGAAGCCGAGGCGGCGGCGTATCCGGGCCACCAGCAGGGCCCCGGCGATCGTGCCCAGCGCGCCGATCGCGAGGACGCCGCCGACGGTCCCGTCGCCCTGCCCGAGGTCGTGCTTGAGGTGGTAGATGATCAGGTCGTTCAGGCCCAACTCCAGGAAGCTGAACAGGAACAGCAGCAAGGTCAGGACACGCAGTACCGGATGGCGTCGCAGGAACGACGCCCCGGCGAGCAGATCCCGCCACCACCCCTGCCGGTCCACGGCCGGTTCGGGCGACACGCCCTGCCGGAACCGTACGAGGCTCAGACACACCGCCGACACGCCGAAGCTCGCCGCGTCCACCGCGACCGCCGCCGCAGGTCCCGCCCAGGCCGCCACGACACCCGCGCCGAGCGGGCCGACCACCCCCGCCGCGGCGGCGGTCGCGTTCAACCGGCCGTTGGCCTCGGTGATCCGGTCGGCGTCGACCAGGCCGCGTACGACGGTCACATACGCGACGGAGAACACCATGCCGACCGCCTCGCACAGCGGCAGCACGGTGTACAGCAGCCAGATCCGCGGCCCGGCGAGCCACACCAGCGGCACGAGCGCGTACAGGACCATCCGCACCAGATCGCAGGCGATGAGCAACTTCCTGCGATCCACCCGGTCCACCACCACCCCGGCGAAGACCCCGGACAGCACCATCGCCGCGCCACCGACCGCCGTCAGCAGCCCCATGCGCGCGACGGACCCGGTCGCCTCCAGCACCAGCAGCGGCAGCGCGATCAGGGCGAAGGAGTCCCCGAGGACGGAGAGCGTCAGCGCACCCCAGAAGATCCGGAAGTCCCGCTCACGCCCACCCGCCCGCTTCTCCCCCACCGGCCAACTCCCCCGTACCCCCGTGTCGCCCGACCGGCGAACGTCAAGGCGCACCACAGTACGACGACCGCGCCCACCGAAGGCGGTGATGTCCGAGGCGGCTCACGATGAGCCGCTCGGTCCGAGGGCCGCCTCGGCACGAAGCGCGATCGCGTTGTCAGAGGCAGGTGGCAGGATGCTCGGGCTGTCACCACACCCCTGACCGAGGAGGATCCGTCATGCCCGACAACACCTCTACGACCCTGCACTTCGTCGAGAAGGGCGCCGGTCGCCCCGTCCTGGCCCTGCACGGCTGGACGCCCGACCATCGCCTGATGCTCGGCTGCGTGGAACCGGTCTTCGCGCGACGCGAGGGGTACCGGCGGCTGTATCCGGATCTCCCCGCGATGGGCAGGTCGCCCGCCCCGCCGTCCATGGCGAGTTCGGACGACATGCTGCGGGCGGTGGAGGAGTTCGTCGACCGCACCATAGGCAGCGAGCCGTTCCTGCTCGTCGGCGAGTCCTACGGCGGCTATCTCGCCCGCGCGCTCGCCAGGACGCGGGCCGAGCAGGTCCTCGGGCTGGCGCTGATCTGCCCGCTCGCCGACGCGGTCGAGCACCCCGAACGCAGGGTCCCCGCCCACCAGGTGCTGCGTACCGAACCCGGCCTGCTCGACTCGCTCGACCCGCGGGTCGCCGAGGAGTTCGAGGAGGTCACGGTGGTGCAGACCCCGGACACGGCGCGGCGCTTCCGCGAGGAGATCCTGTCCGGCCTCGACGTGGCCGACACGGAGGCGATGACCCGTGTCCGGCGGCATTGGCAGCTCACCGAGGGCCCGGAAGGCGGCGAGCCGTTCCCGCGGCCGACCCTGATCCTGACCGGGCGGCAGGACTCCAGCGTCGGCTACCTCGACCAGTTCGAGCTGCTGCCGCACTACCCGCGGGCGAGCTTCGCGACGCTGGACCTGGCCGGACACAACCTCCAGATCGAGCAGGTCGAGCTGTTCGACGCCCTGATGCTGGACTGGGTCGACCGGGTCGCCGCCGAGGCGTAGGCCGGACGCCCGGCCACGCCCCCCACTCAACTCGCCTCTTCACGACCCCACTTAGGTGGTCTAGAGTGTTACCTAGGACCTCTAGGTAAGGAGACGCGCATGGCCCGTGCCGGGCTCACCGTCGAGCGGGTCGTCGCGGCGGCGGCCGACCTCGCCGACGAGGTCGGCTACGAGAACGTCACCGTCTCCGCCCTCGCGCGCCACTTCGGCGTGAAGGACGCCAGCCTGTACTCGCACATCAAGAACGTGCAGGACCTGCGCACCCGACTCGCCCTGCTGGCGGGCGAGGAGATGATCGACCACATCGCGGCGGCCGTCGCCGGATGCGCGGGCAAGGACGCGCTGGCCGCCTTCGCCGGCGCCTACCGGACGTACGCGCTGAAGCACCCGGGACGGTACGCGGCCACCCAGATCCGGCTCGACCAGCCCCTCTCGGCCGACTCCCGCGCGATGCGCCGCACCGCCGAGATCACCTACGGCATGCTGCGCGCCTACGGCCTCGAAGAGCCCGATCTCACCGACGCCGTACGCCTGTTGCGCAGCACCTTCCACGGCTACTGCGCCCTCGAGGCCGCCGGGGGCTTCAACGCGTCACGTGATGTGCGGGCCTCGTGGGACAAGGCCGTCGACGCCCTGCACAGGGCACTGGAACACTGGCCCCGCGAAGAGCGGCGCGAAGCTCAGCGCAAGGAGAAGAGCACGTCATGACCCGCCTCCACTACGACGTACGCGGCGACGGCCCGGTTCTGCTGGTCATCCCCGGCGGCGCGGGCCACCCCGGCGGTCTCGACGCGATGACGGAACCCCTCACCGCTCACTTCACCGTCGTCACCTACGACCCGCTCGGCCTCGCCCACGGACGACTCGGTCTGCCCGTCGAGGAGCAGCGGGTCGAGAGGTGGAGCGAGGGTGCGTGGCGCGTGCTCCAAGAGGTGCTGCCGGACGGCGAGTCGGCGTATGTCTTCGGGGCCAGTTCGGGCGGCATCACCGCGCTGGACCTGCTCGCGCGCCACCCCGAGCGGCTGCGGCACGTGGTCGCGCACGAGCCGCCGGTCGTGGACGTACTGCCGGACGCGGCACGGCAGCACGCGATGTTCGCCGACGTGTGCGACACGTATCGCAGGGCGGGCCTCCAGGCGGCCGGGGCACGGATGGCCGCCGGGCTGGAGGAGAAGGAACCGTCGCCGCTGCCCGCTGAGGGTCAACCGCCGTCCGAGGAAGAGGCGTTGGCCACGCCCATGGCCGTCTTCCTCAGCCGCGTTCTCCAACCCTTCAGCTCCCACAAGCCGGATCTCTCGGCCCTCAAGGCCGCCCCGCTCACCCTCGCCGCGGGCGTCGACTCGCGCGGCGGGCTCCTCCACCGCACCGCCTCCGTCACCGCCGAGCTGACCGGCAGCCGCTTCGCCGAGTTCCCGGGCGGGCATGTCGGGGCGCTCGAGCATCCGCGAGAGTTCGGGGCACGGCTCTTGAAGGCGCTGCGGGGCCTCGGGGACCAGTAGCACCCCCAGCCCCGGAGACCAGTAGCACCCCCGCGCCCCCACGACACCCACCGCTCCCGCTCAACTCCCCGCGCGCTCAAGGGAATTCCGACATGCGCGGCATCTTGTCATGCACATGCTCCACTCCTATAGTCCCTTCCAATGATGGGAGCGCTCCCATAGATGCGCAAGCGGGAGCACTCCTCCCTCCGACCTCATCCCCCGAAGAGGCCTCCCATGCGATTGCTGCCCCACCGGCTCGATACGACGCGCGGCTTACTGGGCGCGCTCCTCACCGTGTTCGCCCTGGTCGCCGCCGTTCTGTCGACCGCTTCGGCGGCCCATGCCGACACCCAGATCTGCGACACCTTCGGATCGACCACGATCCAGAGCCGCTATGTCGTCCAGAACAACCGCTGGGGCACGGACGCCACCCAGTGCATCACCGTGACGGACTCCGGCTTCCGGATCAGTCAGGCCGACGGGTCGGTGCCGACGAACGGCGCCCCGAAGTCGTACCCGTCCGTCTACAACGGCTGTCACTACACCAACTGTTCGCCGGGTACCGCGCTTCCGGCCAAGCTCAACACCATCTCCAGCGCCCCCACCGGCATCTCGTACAGCTACGTCAACGACGCGGTCTACGACGCCGCCTACGACATCTGGCTGGACCCGACGGCCCGCAAGGACGGCGTGAACCAGACCGAGATCATGGTCTGGTTCAACAAGGTCGGCTCGATCCAGCCGGTGGGCTCGCAGAGCGGTACGGCCACGGTCGGCGGCCGTACCTGGCAGGTGTGGTCGGGCAACAACGGCTCCAACAACGTGCTGTCCTTCGTCGCCCCGTCGGCGATCACGAGCTGGAACTTCGACGTGATGGACTTCGTCCAGCAGGCGATCTCCCGCCAAATGGCGTCCGCCGACTGGTATCTGACGAGCGTTCAGGCTGGCTTCGAGCCGTGGCAGAACGGTGCGGGCCTCGCGGTGACGTCGTTCTCCTCGACGGTCAACACGGGTAGCGGCGGTGGCGGGGGCGGCACCACTCCCCCCGGCCAGAGCTCCTGCCAGGTGACGTACGGGACGAGCGTCTGGACCGACGGATTCACCGCCGACGTCGCCATCCGCAACACCGGTTCGACCCCGGTGGACAACTGGAAGCTCGCCTTCACCCTGCCCTCCGGGCAGCGCGTCACCAACTCCTGGAACGCCACGGTGTCCCCTGCCTCCGGTGCCGTCACCGCGACCGCTCAGTCGCACAACGCGCAGATAGCGGCGGGCGGCAGCCAGTCGTTCGGCTTCCAGGGCAGTTACAGCGGCACCTTCGCCGCACCGAGCGACTTCACTCTCAACGGCACCGCCTGCACCAAGGCCTGATTCCCTCCAACCCCCATCAGGAAGGCAGGACGATCGTGGCTCGACGCAACAGACTTCTGACGGTGGCGGCGGCCTTCGCCACCCTCCTCGCGGCACTGGGCCTGACGTTCCTCGGTCAGGGCCGCGCCGAAGCGCACGGCGTGGCGATGATGCCCGGTTCGCGTACCTACCTGTGCTACCAGGACGCCAAGACCCCCAGCGGTGGCCTCGACCCGACGAACCCCGCCTGCAAGGACGCGGTGGCCCAGAGCGGCACCACGCCTCTGTACAACTGGTTCGCCGTGCTCGACTCCAACGCCGGTGGCCGGGGCTCGGGTTACGTGCCGGACGGCACCCTGTGCAGCGCCGGGAACAAGTCGCCGTACGACTTCTCCGCCTACAACGCCGCCCGCGGCGACTGGCCCCGGACCCACCTGACCTCGGGTGCCTCGATGCAGGTCCAGTACAGCAACTGGGCCGCGCACCCAGGTGACTTCCGTGTCTACGTGACCAAGCAGGGCTGGTCACCCACCTCGCAACTGCGCTGGGCCGACCTGGACTTGATCCAGACGGTCACCAACCCCTCCGCGCAGGGTTCGCCGGGCACCGACGGCGGCCACTACTACTGGGACCTGAACCTTCCCTCGGGCCGTTCGGGCAACGCGCTGGTCTTCATCCAGTGGGTGCGCTCCGACAGTCAGGAGAACTTCTTCTCCTGCTCGGACATCGCCTTCGACGGCGGCCACGGCGAGGTGACGGGCATCCGGGGCTCCGGCTCCTCGACGCCCACCCCCACCCCGACCCCCACGCCCACTCCGACCGACCCGTCCACCGGCACCTGCATGGCCGCGTACACCGTGGACAGCTCCTGGAGCGGCGGCTTCCAGGGCTCCGTGCAGGTCATGAACCACGGCACGGCACCGCTGAACGGCTGGACCGTGACCTGGAAGCCCGGTACCGGGACGCAGATCGACAACATCTGGAACGGTTCCCTGTCCACGACAGGTGACACGGTCAAGGTCAAGAACACCGCGTACAACGGAGGTGTGCCGGCCGACGGCAGTGTCACCTTCGGGTTCACCGCCACCTCCACGGGCAACGACTATCCGATCGGCTCGATCGGCTGCGACGCCACCTGACGTCCGCACCGTCCGTGACCTGCCGGGCGCGTCGGCACACTGCCGGCGCGCCCGGTCGTCACGTACTCGCTCACCCTCGCGACGCTGTCTGTTCCTCTCCTGCCGGTGAACTCGTGGACGCCGCACGCGTGTTGAGCGCCTGGACGTCCGCGTACGAGGGAACGGTGCCCTGCGGAGTACGTCCGTCCGCGATGGCGGCCATCGCGTCCACGGCCGCGCCCAACGCCCGCCGGTACAGCAGGGAGCCGACGCTGATCCGGCGGACGCCGAGGTCGGCGAGGTGCGGGACGGTGGGACCGGCCGGGGAGCAGAGGATGTTGAGGGGTGCGCCGAGCCGCTTCACCAGGGTGGCGATCTCCGTGGGTTCGGTCAGCCCGGGTACGAACACGCCGTCAGCGCCCGCCTGTTGGTAGCGGTCGAGTCGGCGCAGCGTCTCCGTCATGTCGCCGTCTCCCAGCCAGTGGGTGTCCGTGCGCGCGTTGACGAACAAGCCGGGCACCACGGACTTGACGGCGGCGATCTTCGCGGCGAGCAGGCCGGGAGACCCGAGCCCGTCCTCCAGGTTGATGCCACAGGCCCCCGCCGCCCACAACTGTCGGGCGAACTCGGCTACTTCGTCCGGGTCGTCGCTGAACCCGGCCTCCGCGTCGACGGAGAGCAGGAAGGGCCGCGCGCCGAGGGCTTCCGCGAGGTGGAGGGTGAGGTCGCGGGTGGCGGCGGCGCCGTCGGGCAGTCCGGCGGAGGCCGCGACGCCGAGGCTGGTGGTGCCGATGGCCGGGAAGCCACGGGCGGCGAGGGACAGCGCGGAGGCCTGGTCCCAGGCGTTCGGCAGCACCAGGGGCGCGCCTGCCCGGTGGAGGTCGGCGAAGGCGGTCATGACAGGTCACCGATCGCGTCCGCGTAGTACGCCGACTCCTGTACGTGCTCGGCCAGTTGGCGGAAGGTCCAGCCCTCCCCCGGTGAGTGGTCGAGTTGCCCGTCGGCGAGTGAGCGGAGCCGGACGGACCAGATCAGCGCCAGCCGGGTCAGCCTGCTGCGCGCCTCGTCCAGATCCTCCGGTGTGAACCGCGCGAGGTCGGCCGGTGTGGTGGAGGCCGACGCGTGCCAGTGGTCGGGCAGCGGCTCCTCGCCCGCCAGCCTCGCCTCGAACTCGGCGAGATGGTCCACCAGGTGGTCGGCGACCCGGCGGATCGCCTTGTGCGGGGTGTAGACGCGGTCGTCGGTGTGGCGGGGGTGGCCGTCCCATGCGGTCCAGGTGGCCGCGAGAGCGAGGACGTGCTCCACCATGGCGACGACGCCCGCGGCGAGGGCTTCCTGCTCGGTCGTGCTGCGGTGCGGGGTTCCGGTTGCGTACTGCGTTTCGGCCATACGTGCACGCTAGGCGCGGATCGCTTCGGTGCTCGCCGAAGTGTTGGCCACGTCGTTGTCACGCGGTGCGGGCCGCGGCCCGGCCCATGGCCCACAGGCCGGGACCTGGGGCGCCCCGGTTCCGGTCGGGACGCCCCAGGGGCTTCATGGCGGGGGATGCGCCCGGCGCTCACCCCTGGGAAGGACACGCGTGTTCCTTCGATGTCAGATCTTGCGCCACGAGCGCGCCGCACACCAGACCCACGGTCCTCCCCTCGGATCCGTGGTGTGACGTATGCCTCGTATCGCGGGCGTATTTCCTCCCCTCTCACATCGCCGCGGCGGCGTCGCGGCGCAGGGTGAACCAAGCGGTCGGAACGTCGTTCGTACCGGGCGTCACCTCGACCAGTCGCCACCCGGTGAACCTGGCGCGGAGTTCGTCCGCGGTGACGCCGGAGATCGGGTCGTCGAACGCCTCGGGCGCGTACCCGAACATCAGCAGCAGCGCGCCGGGGGCGGCACGGCGCGTGAGGCCGGTGACGTAGCCGTCGCGGCGGTGCGCCGGGATGCCGCAGTAGCAACTCAGGTCGAAGAACAGGTCGTACGGGCCGAGGACGCCCGCCTCGTCGAGCCGGGTGGCGTCGGCGCAGAGCACCGTGACGTCCACGCCCGCCGCGTCGGCCTTCTCCCGGGCCCGGCGCACCGCGCGGTCGATCAGATCGACGGCCGCCACCCGCCAGCCGTGCCGGGCCAGGTACACGGCGTTGGTGCCGGTGCCGCAGCCGAGTTCGAGGGCGCGACCGGGCGTCAGCGCGGCGGGGCCCTCCACCAGGGCCACCAGCTCGGGCGGTGTGACGTCGGTGTCCCAGGGCGGCTTGCCCTCTCGGTAGTAGTCCTCCATCAGACGGCGTACGGCCGCCTCTTGGTCGAGTTCCGCGGCCGTCCGAGTCTTGCTCATCGTTGCCCTCCAAGATTCTAGAGTCGAACTCTAGTGACCAACTCTAGAGATAGACTCCTGGCATGGCTGCGGTCAAGCGATCCGACGAGCAATTCAGCGAGCGACCGGGGCAGTTGGGCCAGCGGTCCGACGGGGAACCGGGTGAGCGATCAGGCAGGCGACGGCCCGACAAGCGGGCCGAGCGCTCGCGGCGCACGCGCGAGAAGATCGTCGCGGCGGCGCGGGAGTTGTTCGTCGCGCAGGGGTACGGGGCGACGAGTCTTCAGGAGGTCGCGGACCGCGCGGGCGTGGCCGTCCAGACCGTCTACTTCGCGTTCGGCACCAAACGCGCGCTGTTCAAGGACGTGGTGGACACCTCCATCGCCGGGGACGCGGAGCCGGTCGCCACCATGGACCGCGAGTGGTTCCGCACCGCGTGCGCCGAGCCGACGGCCGCCGGTCAACTGCGGGTGCACGTACGGGGCGTGGGCGAGATCCTCGGCCGGGTCGCCCCGATCATTCCGATGGTCGCGGCAGCCGCGGCCACCGACCCGGAGATCGCCGCGCGGTGGTCCACGGGCCCCGACCCCCGCTACATCGTCCAGCACGCCGCGGCGAAGGCCCTGGTCACCAAGGCCGACGCCCGCCCCGACATCGACACCGACCGCGCCGCGGACCTGCTGTACGGGCTGCTCAGCCCGGAGCTGTACCTGATCTTCGTCCGCGATCGCGGCTGGACCCCCGACGCCTGGGAGGAGTGGGCCCGCACGGCCTTGACGGCGCACCTGTGCACCGAGGACGCGTGAGGCCCGTCGACGTCAACTGTCCTACGCCGCCTGCTGGTTCGTGTCGTCGATGCCGGTGGGGCCTGCGGCGATGATGGTGTCGAGCATGCCCTGCGACGCCTGGAGATCCTTGATCGCGTGCGTGATGCGCTCGCGCTCACCGCGCAGTTGCGCCACCAGGTCGGGGCACACAGGCGCGAGCCCGGCACCGTCGTCGCGGACGCACGGCAGCACCTGGGCGATGGTCGCGGTCGGCAGTCCTGCCGCGAGCAGGGCGCGGATACGCCGGACCGTGTCCACGTCCGCGTCGCCGTAGACCCGGTAGCCGCTCGGCAGCCGCTCGGGCGCCAGCAGTCCTTGCTCCTCGTAGTAGCGCAGCAACCGTTCACTCACTCCGGTACGCCGAACCATCTCCCCCATGCGCATGTGCCCCGCCCCTCGCTCCCCTTGACTCTCACATCGATGTCAGACTGTAGCGTCCGAGCATGACCAGCAACGAGGCGTCCTCGCCGATCAACTCCCTTGCCCCTGCCACCACTTCCCTGCCCGTCTCGACCCTCGGCCGTACCGTGCGCGGCAGCGGTCCGGGGCTGTTGCTCGCCCATGGTGCCGGTGGCGGCATCGACGCCAACTACGGCCCCGTTCTGGACACGTTGGCCGCACGGCACACCGTGGTCGGCCCGGACTACCCCGGCACCGGCCGCACTCCACGCGCCACGGCACCGCTCGACCTCGACACCCTGGCCGACGAACTGGTCGCCACCGCCGTCGAGGAGGGCCTCGACACCTTCGCCGTCGCCGGGTACTCCCTGGGCAGCCCCGTGGCTGTCCGGGCCGCCACCCGTCACCCCGACCGCGTCACCGCCCTCGTCCTCACCGCGGGCTTCGCTCATCCCGACCCGCGGTTCCTGCTCGCCGTCCGGCTGTGGCGCGACCTGCTCGACGCCGACCCGCGACAGGTGGCCGCCTTCACCGCCCTGCTCGCCTTCAGCGCCCCGGCCCTGGAAGCCTTCACCCAGGACGACCTGGACGCCGCCCTCGACATGGCCGCGGCGGACGTCCCGCCCGGCACACCGGAACACCTCGACCTGGTGCTCAACCTCGACGTCCGGGCCGACCTCGCCACGCTCGACGTGCCGACCCTCGTCATCTCCACCACGCTCGACGGACTCGTCACCCCGCACCACCACCGGCAACTCGCCGACGCCATCCCCGGGGCGCGCTACGCCGAGATCGCGACCGGTCATCTTCCCTTCGTCGAGCGCCCGGCCGAATGGGGCGCCCTCATCAGCGACTTCCTCGCCGAGAGCCGCTCCTGACAGCATCGGGACGGCGCGCGAGGAACACGAAACAGACGTGACCAGCGGTCCGCTCATGTCGGTCACCTCGATCCCGCGATCGGCCGGCAGAGCGGGGCTCGGGCCTGGTGCGCGCGAGGTGTCGGCATCGGTACTAGCGTCGTCCCATGCGCGCCGTTCCCACCCTCGCCGAAGCCCTTGTCGCCGGACCGCTCGTCCTCGACGGCGGGCTGTCGAACCAGCTCGAATCGGCCGGGTACGACCTGAGCGACTCCCTGTGGTCGGCGCGGCTGCTCGCCGAGCGGCCGGGGGCGATCACCGAGGCGCACCTCGCGTACTTCACGGCGGGCGCGGACGTGGCGATCACCTCCAGCTACCAGGCGACGTTCGAAGGGTTCGCGCGGCGCGGCATCGGTCACCAACGCGCGGCCGAACTCCTCGCGCTCAGCGTGGACTTGGGCCGCGAGGCGGCGGCGCGGGCGCGGGCCGAGGGGGTCGCCCGGCCGCTGTGGGTGGCGGCGTCCGCCGGGCCCTACGGAGCGATGCTCGCCGACGGTTCCGAGTACCGGGGGCGCTACGGTCTCACGGTCGCAGAGTTGGCGGCCTTCCACCGCCCCCGGCTGGAGGTGCTGGCCGCCGCCGGGCCCGACGTGCTCGCGCTGGAGACGGTCCCGGACACGGACGAGGCCACCGCTCTGCTGCGCGTGGTCCGTGAACTCGGCTTTCCCGCCTGGCTGTCGTACACCGTCTCGGGTGACCGTACGCGCGCCGGGCAGCCGTTGGCGGCGGCGTTCTCGCTGGCCGCCGAGGTGGACGAGGTGATCGCGGTGGGCGTCAACTGCTGTGCGCCGGAAGACGTGGACGGCGCGGTCGCCACGGCCGCGCGGGTCACCGGCAAGCCGGTGGTGGCCTACCCGAACAGCGGCGAGTCCTGGGACGCCCGGACCCACGCGTGGGACGGCCGCGCCACCTTCGCCGCCGCGCGGGTCACGGGCTGGCGCGACGCCGGGGCACGGCTGATCGGCGGCTGCTGCCGGGTGGGACCGGAGACGATCGCGTCGATCGCCGCGACACTGCGGGCGACGGACTGAACCCCCGGGGCCGGTCGTGTCCGATTCCTTCAAGACCCGGTCTCCGGGCGGCTTCTACGGTGACGGCATGACTCCACGCTTCGAAGTGATCGGCCTCGTCGTCTCCGACATGGCCGCGTCCCTCGCCTTCTACCGCCGTCTCGGGCTCGTCTTCCCCGAAGATGCTGCGCGGCACCCGCATGTCGAGGCGGCGCTGCCCGGCGGGCTGCGGCTCGCCCTGGACACCGAGGAGGTCGTCCGTTCCTTCCACCCCGGATGGCGGCCGTCGACCGGCGGTGGCCGGGTCGGGCCGGCCTTCCGCTGCGACTCTCCCGCCGAGGTGGACGGGGTGTACGAGGAGCTGGTCGACGCCGGACACCATGGTGAACTCAAGCCGTGGGACGCGGTGTGGGGGATGCGGTACGCGGTCGTGCACGACCCGGACGGCAACGGCGTCGATCTGTTCGCGGACCTGCCCACGGGACAGGAGGGCGGCGCGGACCTACCCGCGGGCCAGTAGCGCGCCCAGCGGCATCCCCGTCAGCTCCTTCACGTCCCGGGCCAGATGCGCCTGGTCGGCGAAGCCCGCGCGGAACGCCGTCTCCGCGTACGGGACATCGGACCGCGCCAGGGCCAGCGCCCGCTGGAGCCGCAGTACTCGGGCCAGCGTCTTCGGTCCATAGCCGAACGCGGCGAGCGAGCGGCGGTGCAACTGCCGGGAGCCGAGGCCCAGTTCGTCGGCGGTGGCGGCGACCGAGCGGCCCGCGGTGAGCGCCGCGACCACCGCGCGGGGCAGCGGGTCCACGGCGGGCAGCTCCCGCGCCCGGTCCAGCGCGATCTCCTCCAGTGCGCTCGGGGGGTCGGTGGCCGCGTCCACGCGCCCGGTCAGCCGACGTACCCGTGCGGCAGGCCACAGATCGGCCAACTCGACGCGGCGGTCACGCAGTTCGTGGGCCGGGACGCCCAGGAAGGCCGGTGCGGCGCCGGGCGCGAAACGGATACCGGCCCAGCGCGCGGGCGGGCCCTCGGGGTGGTACGCGCGGGTGTCCGGTCCGGCGACCAGGAGGCGGCCCTCGGTCCACAGCAGGTCCATACAGCCGTCGGGCAGGACCGGCCGCCCCGCTGCGGGCACGACGGGCACGACGGTCGACGGTGTGCTGGTCCACACGACGGCACCCGCGAGCCGCGACGCCCGCTCCGCGTACCCGGCGGAAGCGTCAGCGGCGGTGTCCTCGTCGGCGGCCACGCGCGGCTCAGTCCCCCGCCGTCCCTCGCCCGTTCTGCGACGGAGCGGACGCGCTGGGGGCGCCGGGCGTACTGCGCGTCTGCATCCGCAGGCGTGACGTCACGTCCTCCGGGGGCAGGAAGCGGGACCAGCGCTCGGGGAACTCGGAGGGCATGTCCGGGTCGTCGGGGTCGACGTCGGCCGCGCGGGCGGCGGCGGCCCGCGCCGCGTACTCCGTCGCCTGTTCGTGCCGCTGCCGCTCGTTCGCCTCGCGGGCCGCCGCCGTCGCCGCGGCCGGCCACACCCGGTCGATCGCCGCGTTGACGGCCGCGCCGACGAGTACCGCGAAGGCCGACACGCCGATCCACAGCAGCACGGCGACGGGCGCGGCGAGCGAGCCGTAGATCGTCGGGCCCTCGACCGTGTGCGTCAGATAGATCCGCAGCAGGAAGCTGCCGAGGACCCACATCGCCAGCGCCACCAGCGCGCCGGGCACGTCCTCGGCCCAGCGCGACCGCGCCGGTACGGACACGTGGTACAGCGTGGTCAGGAACACGACCGACAGCAGGATGACCACCGGCCAGTACAGGACCTGGACCACGGTCGTCGACCACGGCAGGACCTTCACCATCGCGTCCGGTCCCGCCACCATCAGCGGCAGCGCCACCGAGCCGATCAGCAGCGCCACGATGAACAGGCCGAACGCGAGCAGCCGGGTCTTCACGATGCCCCGGGCGCCGTCGAGCCCGTACATCACCGTGATCGTGTCCACGAAGACGTTCACCGCCCGCGATCCGGACCACAGGGCGATCAGGAAGCCGATGGAGATGACGTCCGGCCGGCCGCCCTTCATCACGTCGTGCAGGATCGGCTGGGCGATCTCCTTGACGCCCCGGTCGGACAGGACGGTCCGCGAGGCCTCCAGCAGGTTGTTCTCCAGGCTGTGGATGGTGTCGGCGCCGGTCCAGACGTCGACGTACCCGAGCAGGCCGATCAGGCTCAGCAGCAGCGGCGGCACGGAGAGCAGGGTGAAGAACGCCGCCTCGGCGGCGAGGCCGAGGATGCGGTACTCCATGCACGAGTTCACCGTGTCCTTCAGCAACAGCCAGGTGGTCCTGCGCATGGAGACGTTCCGGTAGAGGGCGCGCGCTCGACGGAGGCGGCCGGACGTCGGCTCGGGGGTGTCACTTGCTGCTGGCTGCACGCCCTTACGGTATCGCCGCCGTGCGGCCCACCGGTCCCGGTGGCGAACGCCCCCGCACGGTGCGGTGGTCGCACCCGGGTGATGGGGGTGACCGATGGCGTACCGGGCGGTAAGTTCGCAGACATGGCAGCGCGCACGCACACCGTGACCAATCAGGCCCCGCCGCTGGTCGCCTACGACGTCTTCCGTGCCGACCGGGCCCTCACCGAGGCCGTCGAACGGCATCTCGACCCCACGCTCCTGGACGAGGCCCGCGACGAGCTGTCGGAGCTCGGGCGTGGCGCGGGCTCCGCCCAGGTGCAGGAGTGGGGGGTGGAGGCCAACGAGAACCCCCCGAAGCTGAAGACGCACGACCGCTACGGCAACCGCATCGACGAGGTGGAGTTCCATCCGTCCTGGCACCGGCTGATGGGCAAGGCCGTCGGCGCGGGGCTGACGGCGGCCTGGGCGCGGCCGGGCGGGCATGTGCGCCGCGCGGCGGCCTTCCTGGTGTGGACGCAGGTGGAGGCGGGCACCGGCTGTCCGCTGTCGATGACCCATGCCGCGGTGCCCGCCCTGCGGTCGGACCCGGCGCTCGCCGCCGAGTGGGAGCCGCGGCTGACCTCGATGGTCTACGACCGTGAGCTGCGCCCGGCGTCCCGCAAGGCCGGCGTCGTCTTCGGTATGGGCATGACGGAGAAGCAGGGCGGCAGCGACGTACGGGCGAACACCACGGTGGCCCAGCCGCTCGCCGAGGACGGGACGTACGCGCTGACGGGCCACAAGTGGTTCTGCTCGGCCCCGATGTCGGACGGGTTCCTGGTCCTCGCGCAGGCGGCTCCTTCGGCGACGGGCAACGGGGGCCTCACCTGCTTCCTCGTGCCGCGCGTGCTGGAGGACGGCACCCGCAACGTGTTCATGATCCAGCGGCTCAAGGACAAGCTCGGCAACCGCTCGAACGCTTCCGGCGAGGTCGAGTTCGACGGCACCTGGGCGCGCCGGGTGGGTGACGAGGGGCGCGGGGTGCGCACCATCATCGAGATGGTCGCGGCGACGCGGCTCGACTGCGTCCTCGGTTCGGCCTCGCTGATGCGGCAGGCCGTGGCGCAGGCGATCCACCACTGCACATACCGGGAGGCGTTCGGCGGCAGGCTCGTCGACAAGCCGCTGATGCGCAACGTCCTGGCCGACTTGGCGCTGGAGTCGGAGGCGGCGACGACGCTGGCGCTGCGGCTCGCGGCGGCGTACGACGACGGGAGCGAGCAGGAGCGGGCGCTGCTGCGGCTCGCGGTGCCGGCCGCCAAGTACTGGGTGACCAAGCGCTGTACGCCGCTGGTGACGGAGGCCTCGGAGTGCCTCGGCGGCAATGGCTATGTGGAGGAGTCCGGCATGCCCCGGCTGCTGCGCGAGTCGCCGCTCAACTCCGTCTGGGAGGGCGCGGGCAACGTCCAGTCGCTCGATGTGCTGCGGGCGCTCCAGCGTGAACCGGGCGTGCTCGACGCCTTCTTGCGGGAGGTCGGCCAGGCGCGCGGCGCCGACCACCGCCTGGACGGCGCGATCAAGGACCTGCTCACCGAACTCGCCGATCTGGAGGGCATCGAGGCGCGGGCGCGGCGGCTGACGGAGCGGATCGCACTGGTGCTCCAGGGGTCACTGCTCGTCCGTCACGCGCCGTCGGCGGTCGCCGACGCGTTCTGCGCCTCCCGCCTCGGCGGCGACTGGGGCGGGGCGTTCGGCACGCTGCCGCACACGCTGGACCTGGCCTCGGTGGTGGAGCGGGCGCGGCCGGTCTCCTGACGCTCCGTCAAGAAGGCTCTGTGACAGGGGCGCGCAGGACAGTCGCGCGCCCCTTCCCTGTTCCGCCCCTCCGGCACACATAGCGCCCATAGCACCCCTCGGTAGGGATTGCCCTCGTTTTCCCGGGTCTTCGATCGCTCCCGTATCCGGCTGTCGTAGCATCCCTCTCACAGGCCACCCCACCTGCTCCCCGGTCAACGCGCACACCACGAGGAGCAGTTGGCCCATGCCAGGAGGTTGTATGAAGCACCGTGGCAGGCATCGACGCAGGCACAGAGGCCGTGCGCTGCGGGCGGCACTGACCGGGGCCGCGCTGGCGCTCACCGGAGCCGCCACGCTGATCAGCACCTCACAGGCCGCGGGCGGGGACAACCCAGGAGGCCTGACCCGGATCACCTCCGCGCACCGGATGGCGCAGTTCCGCCTCCACGAGAACCTCACCGACCGCGGCACCCTCGACACGCTCACCCGCTCGCTCGGCGGCGGCGTCGGCGTGCACGACGTCCTCGCGTCCGCCGACCACACGCTGCGCGACCGGTCCGGCTGCGACAGCTCCGAGACGGCCGCGCTGCCCGTCAAGCCGACGGCCGCGCGCGCCTACTGCTGGGACCGCGACGACGCGACGACCACGCAGTGGATGCCCCGGTCCGTCACCACCTCCGACGGCGCGGGCACCGACGGCCGCTGGGGCCCGGACCGGGTCATCCTGTCCGGCTGGACGCACCCCCACCACCGCTCCGGCGGCCCGGACGCCGACCAGGGCCTCGCCCGGATCGCCTTCATCGACGCGAACGACCCGGCGCGCCTCGCCTACCGCTGGGTCCTGCTGGTCGTCCCGCGCGCGGGCGGCAAGGACTTCACCCCCGTCCGCACCCGCATGTCCGGCATGGTCTGGCGCCAGGACAAGCTGCTCGTCACCGCCCGCGACTCCCTGCTGGTCTTCGACCTGCGCCGCATCCTGCGGGCGAACGTCGACAGCGCCGCGGTCGGCCGCGTCGAGGGCGGCTACGCGGCCCACGGCAACCGCTATGTGCTGCCCGCGGTCGGCTCCTACCGGCTGACGCAGGGCCCCTGTTCGCGAACCGACGACCGCGCGGCCCCCTGCTTCGCCGCCCTCTCGCTCGACAGCACCACCACGCCGAGCAGCGGCAGCCTGGTCGCGGGCGAGCAGGTGACCCGTACGAACCCCAGCCGCACGGCTCGCGTGTGGCGCTACGCGTACAGCGCCGAGCCCGGCCGCGGCGGTCTGCTGGCCACGGACGAGCGCGGCGACGTCCGGGCGACCGAGGCGTACGAGACGGAGGCGTCCCGGGTCCGGGGCGTGGTCTCGTACCGGCGCACACCGGCCGCGCAGCCCGACTGGTACATCGACCGGACGCCGACGGTCGGCGGCAGGCCCGGCACGCTCTGGCGGCAGAACACCTCGGGAGCGAAGGCCGCGACCTGCGCGGCCGACGGAACCTACGCCTGCTGGGGACGGCACACCGCGTCCCTGTCGTACGCGCGCACGACGGACGAACTGTGGACGCTGACCGAGGGCGTGGCGGACACGGACGGGCAGGCCACGGGGCGGGTGCTGTACGCGGTTCCCCTGGAGTCCGTGACCGAGTCGCTGGAGTAGGGCCTGGTCGGGCACGTGCAGGCACGTTCAGGCATGGCGGCGGACGGCCATTGTCGTACCGTGTGACCGCGTGATTCCCTGACCGCATGAGCACCCTGATCGTGACCACCTGGTCGCTGGAGCAGACGTCCCCGGCCGACCTGCGACCCGCCGAGGCACCCGAGGGCGATGTCCGCGTCGTCCGCGCGCAGGAGCCGTCGCCGGAGTTCAGCCGCTTCCTGTACGCCTCGGTGGGCGGCGACATCCGCTGGACCGACCGGCTGGGCTGGACGTACGCGCGGTGGCAGGAGTACCTGGACCGGCCGGGCGTGGAGACCTGGGTCGCCTACGACCGGGGCACGCCCGCGGGGTACGTCGAGCTGGAGTCGCAGGACGACGGGGTCGTGGAGATCGTCTACTTCGGGCTGCTCCCGGCCTTCCGCGGGCGGCGCATCGGCGGGCATCTGCTGTCGTACGGGGTCGCCCGCGCCTGGGACCTCGCGGACCGGTGGCCGGGGCCGGCGGAGACGAAGCGGGTGTGGCTGCACACGTGCAGCAAGGACGGTGAGCACGCCATGGCCAACTACCAGCGGCGCGGCTTCCGGCTGTTCGACACCGCGGTCGAGGAGGAGCCGGAGGTCGCCACGCCGGGCCCCTGGCCGGGCGCCCACGCCTGACCTCCACGCGCCCTCCTGGACACCCTTGTCTCACCCTACGAGACAAGGGTGTCCGCATGTCGGATGAAGCTGGACTGCGTCCAAAGTGCCGTGCCACCCTTCCGTCATGTCTGGAGCTGGAATTGCCTTGGTGAGTCGACGGCACGTCGATCTCGGCCGCATGTCCAGCGCCATCTGTCCGGCGAGCTGAGCGCCCGAGCCAGCCCCGTTCTCCCCCCTCTCTTTCGCTCTCGCGCCCTGCCGCGCGCATCTTGACGCGCGCCCGTTTCCGCAGGTCCGAGCGGTTCCGTCTGCCTGCCTCGAAGGACGTGTTCCCCATGGCCGCCACGCCACAGAACCCTGCCGTGTCCCGCCGCAAGGTGAGTCGTCACCGTGGCGAGGGACAGTGGGCGGCGGGGCACTTCACTCCGCTCAACGCCAACGAACAGTTCAAGAAGGATGACGACGGTCTCGCAGTACGGACACGTATTGAGACGATCTACTCCCGGCGGGGCTTCGCCTCGATCGACCCCAACGACCTGCGGGGGCGCATGCGTTGGTGGGGTCTCTACACCCAGCGCAAGCCCGGGATCGACGGGGGCAAGACCGCGGTCCTGGCGCCCGAGGAGCTGGACGACGAGTACTTCATGCTGCGCGTCCGGATCGACGGCGGGCGTCTCACCACGCGGCAGTTGCGCGTCATCGGCGAGGTCTCCCAGGAGTTCGCGCGCGGCACCGCCGACATCACCGACCGGCAGAACATCCAGTTCCACTGGATCCGGATCGAGAACGTGCCCGAGATCTGGAACCGGCTGGAGGCCGTCGGGCTGTCCACCACCGAGGCCTGTGGCGACACGCCCCGCGTGATCCTCGGCTCGCCCGTCGCCGGGATCGCCGAGGACGAGATCATCGACGGCACCCCGGCCATCGAGGAGATCCACCGCAGGGTCATCGGCAACCCGGCGTACTCGAACCTGCCCCGCAAGTTCAAGGCCGCGATCTCCGGTTCGCCGTCGCTGGACGTGGCGCACGAGATCAATGACGTGGCCTTCGTCGGGGTGCGCCACCCCGAACACGGCCCCGGCTTCGATCTGTGGGTCGGCGGCGGCCTGTCCACCAACCCGAGGCTCGGACAGCGGCTCGGCGCCTGGGTGCCGCTGGACCAGGTCCCGGATGTCTTCGAGGGCGTCATCTCCCTCTTCCGCGACTACGGCTACCGGCGGCTGCGCAACCGCGCCCGCCTGAAGTTCCTGCTCGCCGACTGGGGTACCGAGCGGTTCCGCCAGGTCCTGGAGGACGAGTATCTGAAGCGCGCGCTGACCGACGGTCCGGCGCCCGAGCAGCCCGTGACGCGCTGGCGCGACCACGTCGGCGTGCACCGGCAACGGGACGGCCGCTTCTACGTCGGCTTCGCGCCGCGTGTGGGCCGTGTCGACGGCAGCACGCTGGCGAAGATCGCGGACCTCGCGGAAGCGCACGGCTCGGGCCGGGTCCGTACGACGGCCGAGCAGAAGATGATCGTGCTGGATGTGGCGGAGTCGGAGGTGGACGCGCTCGTCGAGGGCCTCGGGGCGCTGGACCTCGTCGTACGGCCCTCGCCGTTCCGGCGCGGCACCATGGCCTGCACCGGTATCGAGTTCTGCAAGCTGGCCATCGTCGAGACCAAGGCGCGCGGCTCCTCGCTGATCGACGAACTGGAGCGCCGCCTCCCGGACTTCGACGAGCCGATCACCATCAACCTCAACGGCTGCCCGAACGCCTGCGCCCGTATCCAGGTCGCCGACATCGGCCTCAAGGGTCAACTGGTCCTGGACGACGACGGTGAGCAGGTCGAGGGCTTCCAGGTGCACCTCGGCGGCGCGCTCGGCCTGGAGGCGGGCTTCGGCCGCAAGGTCCGTGGTCTGAAGGTCACTTCGCGGGACCTGCCGGACTACATCGAGCGCGTGCTCACCCGGTTCCAGGCCGAACGAGCGGACGGCGAGCGGTTCGCCGCCTGGGTCGCGCGCGCCGACGAGGAGGCGCTGTCGTGAGCGGGCGAGCGGCACCCTTCTACTGCCCTTACTGCGGCGACGAGGATCTGCGGCCCAGCGAGGAGGGGCACGGCGCTTGGGAGTGCGCGTCGTGCAACCGGGCCTTCCGGCTCGCGTTCCTCGGCCTGCTGAGCCGAGGGCTTCGGCGCACCGACAGCGGAGAGGACCAGATATGACGTACCGTCAGGAACAGCGAACATCCGTGGATCTCAAGGCAGTTGCCGAGCAGGCGGGCCGTGAGCTGGAGGACGCCTCGGCGCTGGACGTCCTCCGGTGGGCCGCCGGCACCTTCGGTACGCGCTGGTGCGTGACCTCCTCCATGGAGGAGGCGGTGGTCGCCCATCTCGCCTCCCGCGCGCTGCCCGGCGTGGACGTCGTGTTCCTTGACACCGGCTACCACTTCCCGGAGACCATCGGCACCCGCGACGCGGTCGAGGCCGTGATGGACGTCAACGTCGTCACGCTCACCCCGCGCCGGACGGTCGCCGAGCAGGACGCCGAGCACGGCCCCCGACTGCACGACCGCGACCCCGACCTGTGCTGCGCGCTGCGCAAGGTCGAGCCGCTGGAGGAGGGGCTGAAGGGCTATGACGCCTGGGTGACCGGGCTGCGCCGCGACAACTCCCCGACGCGGGCGGACACCCCGGTCGTCGCCTGGGACGCGAGGCGCGGCAAGGTCAAGATCTCGCCGATCGCCCGCTGGACGCAGGACGACGTGGACGCGTACGCCGCCGAACACGGCGTGCTCACCAACCCGTTGCTCCAGGACGGCTACCCCTCCATCGGCTGCGCCCCGTGCACCCGCAGGGTGCTGGCGGGCGAGGACCCGCGCGCCGGCCGCTGGGCGGGCCGCGCCAAGACCGAGTGCGGGCTGCACGGCTGACGATGACGGCGACTTCCGCGACCAGCGCCAACAACACGACGAGCACGACGAGCACGACCAGCGTGAACACTGCGACCACCAAGGAGACCCGGATGACGCCACCCGTCGTCACGGCGCGGGAGGGGACGGACACCCCCTACGCCCTCTCCCATCTCGATGCCCTCGAGTCCGAGGCCGTGCACATCCTCCGTGAGGTGGCGGGCGAGTTCGAGCGGCCGGTGATCCTCTTCTCCGGCGGCAAGGACTCCATCGTCATGCTGCACCTGGCGTTGAAGGCGTTCGCGCCCGCCGCGGTGCCCTTCTCGCTGCTGCATGTGGACACGGGACACAACTTCCCCGAGGTGCTGGAGTTCCGCGACCGTGTGGTGGCGGCCCATGGGCTGCGCCTCCATGTGGCCTCCGTACAGGACTACATCGACCGGGGTGTGCTGAGGGAACGTCCCGACGGCACCCGTAATCCGCTCCAGACGCTGCCGCTGACGGAGAGGATCCGGTCCGAGCGGTTCGACGCCGTCTTCGGCGGCGGGCGCCGCGACGAGGAGAAGGCCCGCGCCAAGGAGCGCGTCTTCTCCCTGCGCGACGCGTTCTCCCAGTGGGACCCGCGCCGCCAGCGCCCCGAGCTGTGGCAGCTCTACAACGGCCGCCACGCGCCCGGCGAACATGTCCGCGTCTTCCCGCTGTCCAACTGGACCGAGCTGGACGTCTGGCAGTACATCGCCCGGGAGGGCATCGAGCTTCCCGGGATCTACTTCGCCCATGAGCGGGACGTCTTCCAGCGGTCCGGCATGTGGCTGACGGCGGGCGCGTGGGGCGGCCCGGCGGAGGACGAGCGAGTCGCGCGGCGGCTGGTGCGCTACCGCACCGTCGGCGACATGTCCTGCACCGGCGCCGTCGACTCGGACGCGGTGACGCTGGACCAGGTCATCGCCGAGATCGCCGCCTCCCGGCTGACCGAGCGCGGCGCCACCCGCGCCGACGACAAGCTCTCCGAGGCCGCCATGGAGGACCGCAAGCGCGAGGGGTACTTCTAAGCATGACCACGACGACTTCGACCACGACGGCCGGCCTGTCCGCCACCACCCTCCTGCGGTTCGCCACCGCCGGTTCCGTCGACGACGGCAAGTCCACGCTCGTCGGACGGCTGCTGCACGACTCCAAGTCGGTCCTCGCCGACCAGTTGGAGGCCGTGGAGCGCGCTTCGGCGAGCCGCGGCCAGGACGGCCCCGACCTGGCGCTGCTCACCGACGGACTGCGCGCGGAGCGCGAGCAGGGCATCACCATCGACGTGGCCTACCGCTACTTCGCCACGCCCAGGCGCCGGTTCATCCTCGCCGACACGCCCGGCCATGTGCAGTACACCCGCAACATGGTCACGGGCGCCTCCACGGCCGAGCTGACGGTGATCCTGGTCGACGCGCGCCACGGCGTGGTCGAGCAGACCCGCCGCCACGCGGCGATCGCGGCCCTGCTGCGCGTGCCGCACGTCGTCCTCGCCGTCAACAAGATGGACCTCGTCGACTACCGGGAGCCCGTCTTCGCGGCGATCGCGAAGGAGTTCACGGCGTACGCGACCAAGCTGGGCGTCCCGGAGGTCACCGCGATCCCGATCTCCGCGCTGGCCGGTGACAACGTCGTGGAACCGTCCGCCACCATGGACTGGTACGGCGGCCCGACCGTCCTGGAACACCTGGAGACCGTGCCGGCCGGCCACGACTCGGCGCACGGCCACGCGCGGCTGCCCGTGCAGTACGTGATCCGCCCGCAGACCGCCGAGCACCCGGACTACCGGGGGTACGCGGGCCAGATCGCCGCCGGTACGTTCCGGGTCGGGGAGCCGGTCACGGTCCTGCCGTCCGGGCACACGACGACGATCTCCGGCATCGATCTGCTGGGCCGCCCGGTCGACGCCGCCCGGACCCCGCAGTCGGTGACGCTGCTCCTCGCGGACGACATCGACATCTCCCGCGGCGATCTGATCGTGCCGACCGAGCACGCACCCGCGACCACGCAGGACATCGAGGCGACGGTCTGCCATGTCGCCGACCAGCCGCTGACCGTCGGCCACCGGGTCCTGCTCAAGCACGGCACCCGCACCGTCAAGGCCCTCGTCCAGGACATCCCCTCCCGGCTCACCCTCGACGACCTCTCCCCGCACCCACGGCCGGGGCGGCTCACCGCCAACGACATCGGACGCGTGACACTCCGCACCGCCGAACCACTGCCCGTGGACGCCTACGCCGACTCCCGCCGCACCGGCGCGTTCATCCTGATCGACCCGGCCGACGGCACCACACTGACCGCGGGCATGGTCGGCGAGTCGTTCGCCACGCCCGAGCCGGTGACGGACCCGGCCACCGAGGACGGGTGGGACTTCTGAGATGGCCCCCACCATGACCCCGGCCCCCTCCAGGACCCCCTTCATGACTCCTGCCGACGTCTACTCCACGTTCGCGAAGGAGGGTGGCCGCGTCGGCAGCGGTGCCCTCGGCAGCGGACAGGGCGGAGTGGCGCGATGTGCGTGATGACGTACGCGCACCGCCCGCGCGCCCGCACCTCCCGCGCTTCGCGGGACCGAAGACCTGCCGATCTCCCGGCCACGACCTGAGACCCGTGACCGCCGGGCCGACGAGAGGACCACCTCCCGTGTCTGCCACCCTCCCCCCGTCCCGGCTTCGCCGCCGCCTCACCGCGCTCGTCGCCCTCCCGCTCCTCACGCTCGCCGCCTGCGGCTACGGCTCCCAGGCCAAGGACGACCCGGCCACCCAGCAGGTCGCCGCCGGGGCGAAGAAGATCGACGGGCTCGACTCCGTGAAGATCGGCTACTTCGGCAACCTGACCCATGGGACCGCGCTCGTGGGCGCGCGAAAGGGCTTCTTCCAGAAGGCACTTGGCGGCACTCAGGCCAAGTACCAGGTCTTCAACGCGGGTCCCTCCGAGATCGAGGCCCTGAACTCCGGTGCCATCGACATCGGGTGGATCGGCCCGTCCCCGGCGATCAACGGCTACACGCAGTCCGGCGGCAAGAGCCTGCGCATCGTCGGCGGTTCGGCGGCCGGGGGTGTGAAGCTGGTCGTGAACCCGAAGAAGATCAGCTCCTTGAAGGACGTCAGGGGCAAGAAGATAGCGACGCCTCAGCTCGGCAACACCCAGGACGTGGCACTCCTCAACTGGGCGACGGAGCAAGGCTGGAAGATCGACGCGCAGAGCGGCAAGGGCGACGTCTCGGTCGTCCGGACCGACAACAAGGTGACCCCGGACGCCTTCAAGTCCGGTTCCATCGACGGCGCGTGGGTGCCGGAGCCGACCGCGTCCAAGCTGGTCGCCGAGGGCGGCAAGGTCCTGCTGGACGAGTCGACGCTGTGGCCGGACCACACGTTCGTGATCACGAACATCATCGTGTCCCAGAGCTTCCTCAAGGAGCACCCGAAGGCCGTCGAGGCCGTGCTGAAGGCCTCGGTCGACACCAACAAGTGGATCAAGGCCCATCCGGACGCGGCGAAGAAGGCGGCGAACGACCGACTCGCCGTGGACTCCGGCAAGGCGCTCCCCGCGAACGTCCTCGACCCGGCGTGGAAGTCCATCCAGTTCACCGACGACCCGCTGGCCTCGACCCTGGACGCCCAGGCGCGGCACGCGGTCAAGGCCGGCCTGCTGAAGAACCCGAGGCTGGACGGCATCTACGACCTCACCCTTCTCGACAAGGTGCTCAAGGCCGCGGGCGGGAGTCCGGCCGACGACGCCGGTCTCGGCGTCAAGTAGCCGCCGTACGCGATGCGTTCCCAGGAGATGACGACCATGGCCACGACGTACGCCAAAGCCGAGAAGACCACCGAAGCCGCCGCGGCTGCCGGGGCCACCGAGACGGTCCCGTACGCGGCTCGCCTTCGGCATGTCTCGAAGTCCTTCGCGGGGCCGGGCGGGGAGCAGCTCGTCCTGGACGACATCGATCTCGATGTCGCGCCGGGCGAGTTCGTCACCCTCCTGGGCGCCTCGGGCTGCGGCAAGTCCACGCTGCTGAACCTGGTGGCGGGGCTCGACCGGCCCAGCGCGGGGTCCCTCACGACGGACGGCCGCCCGGCCCTGATGTTCCAGGAACACGCCCTGTTCCCCTGGCTGACGGCAGGCAAGAACATCGAACTCGCCTTGCGGCTCAGGGGAGTTCCCGCGTCCGAGCGGCGCGGGCGGGTGGAGGAGCTGCTCGAACTCGTACGGCTGCGAGGGGCGTACGGCAAGCGGGTGCACGAACTGTCGGGTGGCATGCGGCAGCGCGTCGCCATGGCACGGGCGCTCGCGCAGGACAGCCGACTGCTGCTGATGGACGAGCCGTTCGCCGCGCTCGACGCCATCACCCGCGACACCCTGCACGACGAACTCACCCGGATCTGGCAGGAGACGGGTCTTTCGGTGCTGTTCGTCACGCACAACGTGCGCGAGGCGGTACGGCTCGCGCAGCGCGTGGTGCTGCTGTCCTCCCGACCGGGCCGGGTGGCCCGTGAGTGGACAGTCGACATCCCCCAGCCACGCCGTATCGAGGACGCGCCGGTGGCCGAACTGTCCCTGGAGATCACCGAAGTACTGCGGGGGGAGATCCGCCGTCATGGCTGACATCGACACGACGACAGCGACGAGGCCGACCCAGGGCGCCGAACAGGGCAGTGTCGAGGCGGGACTTGACGCTCTGGAGGCCCTGGCCACGAACCGTCCGCCGCTGCGGCAGACCGTCGTCCACAAGATCCTGCCGCCGCTGATCGCCGTCGCCCTGGTCCTGGTGGTCTGGCAGGCCCTGATCTCCCTGAAGATCGTCGACGACCCGGCGAAGCTGCCGTCGCCCGCCGACGTGGGGCGCGAGTTCGAGAACGCCTGGCTCGAGGGCAGGCTGCTCGGCTACATCTGGACCAGTGTCTCGCGCGGCCTGCTCGGCTTCCTGCTCGCGCTCGCCATCGGCACCCCGCTCGGACTGCTGGTGGCCCGCGTGAAGTTCGTGCGCGCGGCCGTCAAGCCGGTCCTGTCCGGTCTTCAGTCACTGCCGTCGGTGGCGTGGGTGCCGCCCGCCGTGATCTGGCTCGGCCTGGACAACTCGATGATGTACGCGGTGATCCTGCTCGGCGCGGTCCCCTCGATCGCGGGCGGCCTGGTCTCCGGTATCGACCAGGTGCCCCCGCTGTTCCTGCGGGCGGGCCGCACGATGGGTGCGACGGGGCTGCGGGGCGCCTGGCACATCGTCCTGCCCGCCGCGCTGCCGGGCTATCTGGCGGGCCTGAAGCAGGGGTGGGCGTTCTCCTGGCGCTCGCTGATGGCGGCGGAGATCATCGCCTCCTCGCCGGACCTCGGTATCGGCCTGGGCGCACTGCTGGAGAACGGCCGCAACGCCAGCTCGATGGCCATGGTCTTCGAGGCCATCCTTCTCATCCTGTTCGTCGGAGTCGCCGTCGACCTGCTGGTGTTCAGCCCGCTGGAGCGGCGTGTGCTGCGTAGTCGCGGCCTGCTGGTGAAGGGCTGAAGTCCCGTGCGTCCTATGCCGGTTCTCCTGGTCGTCGCCCACGGCAGCCGCGACGCGCGGCACGCGGCGACCGTGCACGCCCTGGTGCGGCGGGTACGGTCGCTGCGGCCGGGACTGCGCGTGGAGACGGGCTTCCTCGACTTCAACGCACCTTCCGTCACTGGGGTGTTGAAGTCGCTGGCGGCGGAAGGCGTACGGGATGTCGTCGCCGCGCCGCTGCTGCTGACCCGCGCCTTCCATGCCAAGGCGGACATCCCGGCGGTGCTGCGGGACGCCCCGCCGTCGCTGCGGGTCCGGCAGGCCGACGTGCTCGGCCCGTCTCCGCTGCTGCTCCAGGCGCTGGAACGGCGCCTGTACGAGGCGGGGTTGACGCCCGCCGACAAGCCCTCGACCGGGGTCGTCCTGGCCTCGGCGGGCTCCTCCGACCCGGAGGCGATCGCAGTGATCGCTGACATCGCGCGGGAGTGGCGGCACACCGGTTGGTGCGCCGTGCGGCCTGCGTTCGCCTCCGCCGCCCTTCCGCGCACCGAGGACGCGGTACGCGAACTGCGCGCCCTGGGCTGCGCCCGCGTGGCCGTGGCCCCGTACGTCCTGGCGCCCGGCCTGCTGCCGGACCGCATCGCACGGGGCGCGGCACACGCGGACATCCGCGCCGAAGTCCTGGGCCCGGCACCGGAGATGGCGCGGGTGGTCCTTGAGCGCTACGACGCGGCGCGGGCCCCGCTGCCCGCCCGCGCTCCCTCGTGTCGCCTCAGTCGAAGCGCAGCGATCCCGTCCTTGTCCTCTTGAGCTCGAAGAAGTCGGGGTGCGCGGCCAACACCCGGAAGCTGTCGAAGAGTTCGGCCGCGGCCGCGCCTCTCGGGATGGCCCGCAGCACGGGACCGAACCACGCGGTTCCGTCGACATGGAGGGTGGGCGTGCCCACATAGCCGCCCGAGTCCGGCTCGGCGCCCGCGTCATGGCTGCGGCGGACGGCGTCGTCGTAGGCGGGGTCGTGCGCGGCGGCGGCGAGGTCGGCCGGCAGCCCGAGTTCGGCGAGGGACTCGGCAATCACCGCGTCGAAGTCCTCTTCCTCGCGCTCGTGTATCCGGGTCCCGAACGCGGTGTACAGATCCCGCAGCACCTTCTCGCCGTGGTGCTCGGCGGCGGCGACGGCGACCCGGACCGGGCCGATCGACTTGTCGACCAACGTGCGGTACCAGTCCGGCAGTTCGTTGCCGAGGTTGTGCAGATACAGGCTCATCACATGGAAGCGGAGGTCGAGCGGGCGTTCCCGCTCGACCTCCAGCAGCCAGCGGGAGGTGATCCAGGCGAAGGGGCAGGCGGGGTCGAAGTAGGCGTCGACGCGCACGGCAGGAGTAGTCGGCATGCCGTCGACGCTAGCCGCCGACCGGCCCGGGGCCGTGGGCCAATCGACGCCCGTTTCAGTGATCCACTTCTCCGGCCCGGCCCTGTCGCGGATTGCGCCCGCTGGCCGCCAACGCCCGCGCGAAGACAGGGGTGTCGGCGGGGACGGGCACCGGGGCGGCGAAGCCGTCGTACTGGCGGTAGAGGTCGCCGTGGGTCTCGACGACGTCCAGGATCAGCCGGGCCGCCGCCTCGGAGACGCGGTACTCCTGGCCGGTGGCCACGGCCACGTCCCAGCCGTGGACCGCCAACTCCTTGACGAGCATCGGCGCCAGCTCGGCCGCGGGCGTCTTCGCCATGCCCAGGTCGATCTCGCCCTCCCACACGGCGGGGTCGTCCCAGGCGGCGACGGCGCGGTCGAGCTGGTCGGCGTACGCCTGCGCCCAGTCCGGGTCCGCGGTGAAGTCGCGGGCGGTCAGCTCCTCGGGGAGCGTCATGCGCCGGGCGCGGTGCTCCAGGCCGTGGGAGGTGTAGAGGACCCAGTGGTTCACCAGCGCACGGACATCCCATCCGGGGCAGTGGGTGGGGTCGGACAACCGCTCCGCCGTGACACCGCGGGCCACGCGGGCCGCCTCGGCGGCGCATTCGATCAGGAAGGGATGCACGTTCTTGTAGGCGTCGTTCATGCCTCCACGCTAGGGAGGGACGACGGGGGTCTCTTGAACAAACGCGACAGGACCGGGAGTTGGGCTCCGGGGACGATGTGCTCACGCGGCGGTGCGCTCAAGGAGCCGTCAGCTCCGCCAGTTTGACGACCGTGTTCCAGTTGCGGGTCGTGGCGATCAGCCCCTTGGTCCGCCGGGGCCTGGCCAGTTGCTCGGCCAGCCTGGAGCGGCCGAGTCCGTCGGGCGCGTAGAGGTAGAGCGCGCGTTCGCCGAGCCGGAAGTCCTCGGGCAGATACGCGGCCGGGTCGATCTCCGCGTACCGCTCGGTGTCCACGGGGGCCGAGAAGTACGTGACGTGCAGTTGCCGTCCCTCCAGTTCGTCCGCCGGGAACGGGCAGGCGTCCCGTACCGCCGTCAGATACGCGTGATCGCGTACGAGGACGTCGACGGCGAAGCCGAGCTGCTCCTCGATCGCGCGGCTCACCTCCAGCGCCAGGCTCTCCTCGTCACCGTGGGCCGCCGTGAAGACCGCGTTGCCGCTCTGGAGATACGTGGTCACCCCGGTGTGTCCGAGCCCGGTCAGCAGCGTGCGCAACCGTGCCATCGGGAGCTTCCGGTGGCCGCCCACGTTGATCCCGCGCAGCAGCGCCGCGTACGTCGTCGTCATCCGTTCACCCTAGAACGACCGTCAGCGATCTGGGGGTTGACCTGTTGGCGCGGCTCGGGGGACGGCGGCCGGACCCTGATACCGACCCCCGACAACCCTGAGTAGATGTAAGGGACGGGTCCTCCCGGATGGGTAGACCGGCGCGGTCCGCCGGGAGGAGCCGGGGCGCTCACGATTCACCGACCAGTACGACGAGTCGCGCTTATACCGCCCCTACCTTCGTATCGAACGGTGACGGCAGGAAGTCGTCGCCCGCGGACGAGGGGGCAGACCCGGCATGGGGAGTGGAGACAAGCGGGTGCGGGGGATCGCCGCGCGGGCGGGTGGCTGGAGCGCCCGGCATCGCTGGGCCGCCGTCGGTATCTGGGTGGTGTTCGTGGTCCTGGCGATGGCCGTCGGCTCGGCGGCGGGCCGGGTCGATGTCAACAACGCCGACCAGCTCAAGGGGGAGACGCGCACCGCCGCCACGATCATCGAGGACGCCGGGATCAAGCGGCCGGCGAGCGAGATGGTGCTGATCCAGGCGGAGGACGGGCACACCACGGCCACGGACGAGCGGTTCCGCGCCGCCGTCACCGAGGTCGTACGGACCGTCGAGGGCACCGGCCGGGTGACCGGCGTGACCTCGCCGTACGACACCAGGACCATCTCGAAGGACGGGCGCAGCGCCCTCGTGCAGTTCGAGATGCGCGGTGACTCGGACACCGCGGGCGACCGGGTCGAGCCGGTGCTGAAGGCCGTCGCCGACGTCGAGAAGAAGCACGCGGGGCTGCGGATCGAGGAGATCGGCGGCGCCAGCATGCAGAAGACGTTCTCCGACGCGTTCGGCGACGACTTCAAGAAGGCCGAGTACTCCGCGGTGCCGGTGGCGCTCGGCATCCTGCTGATCGCGTTCGGGGCGCTGGTCGCGGCGCTGCTGCCGGTGGCGCTCGCCCTCACCGCGATCATCGCGACGATGGGTCTGATGGGCATCGTCAGCCATCTCCAGCCGATGGACGACACCGCCAACTCCGTGATGCTGCTGGTGGGTCTGGCCGTCGGTGTCGACTACTGCCTCTTCTATCTGCGCCGCGAGCGTGAGGAGCGGGCCGCCGGGCACGACCCGGCCACCGCGCTGCGGATCGCCGCCGCGACCAGCGGACGCGCCGTCATCGTCTCCGGTGTCACGGTGTGCGTCGCGATGGCGGGCATGCTGTTCACCGGGCTCGCCACCTTCGAGGCGATGGGTCTGGCCTCGCTGATGGTCGTGGCGGTCGCCATGGTCGGTTCGGTGACCGTGCTGCCCGCGCTGCTGTCGCTGCTCGGCGAGCGGGTCGAGAAGGGCCGCATCCCGTTCCTGCACCCGGACAAGCGGCGGGCGCGCAACGCCCGTCGGGGCCGCGCCGCGGTGGAGGGCAGCCGTACGTGGCGTGCCGTGCTGAAGGTCGTCCTCGCCAAGCCCGCCCTCTCGCTGGTGGTCGCGGCCGGTGCGCTGCTGGCGATCGCGTCGCCCGCGCTCGGCATGAAGACCGAGAACCTCACACTGGACCAGGAGTTCGGCGACCGGCTGCCCATCGTGGCCACCTACAACCGCGTCAACGACGCCTTCCCGGGCGGCTCCGAACCGGCCCAGGTCGTCGTCAAGGCGAAGGACATCAACGCCCCGGAGATGAAGGACGCGCTCGCCGCGTTCCGTGCCCAGGCGGTCAGTTCGGGGGCGTCGCGCGGCCCGGTCACCGTGAAGCTGCACGACGCGCAGAACATCGCCCTGGTGTCCGTCCCGCTGGTCGGCGGCTCCGACCAGGACAAGGCGGGCAAGAGCCTGGAGTTGCTGCGGGACACGGTGCGGCCGAACACGCTCGGCAAGGTCGAGGGCGTCCAGGCGCCGATCACCGGAGAGGTCGCGGGGTCGCACGACTTCAACGACCAGCTCGTCGGATCGGTGGTCCCGGTCTTCGCGTTCGTCGTCGTCTTCGCCTTCCTGCTGATGCTCCTGTCGTTCCGCTCGCTGACGGTGGCGATCACCTCGATCGCGTTGAACCTGCTGTCGGTCGGTGCCGCGTACGGCATCCTGGTCGCGGTCTTCCAGCACGGCTGGGGCGCGTCTTTGGTGGGCGCCGAGGGCGTGGGCGCGATCGTCACCTGGCTGCCGCTGTTCCTCTTCGTCATCCTGTTCGGACTCTCGATGGACTACCACGTGTTCGTGGTCTCCCGGATCCGTGAGGCGCGGCTGCGGGGCCGTACGACCAAGGAGGCGATCACCCACGGTGTGGTGACCACGGCGGGTGTCGTGACCAGCGCCGCGGTGATCATGGTCGCCGTCTTCGCGATCTTCGGCACGCTGTCCATGCAGTCCATGAAGCAGATGGGCGTGGGCCTCGCCGCCGCCGTCCTGATCGACGCGACGGTCATCCGGGGCGTCCTGCTCCCGGCGGTGATGTCACTGCTCGGCGAGCGCAACTGGTATCTGCCGAAGTGGCTGCACCGGCTGCCGGACCTCACCCACGACGAGTCGCCCACGGTGCCGCCGCGGCAGGCGCCGGAGGGCGAGCGGGTCGGGGTCTGACCTTCCGCCGATACTGACGGCGACGGCCGGGGCACTCGCCCCGGCCGTCGCTGTCCTGTGGGGACCCACAACGGGCCGTGTCACGCGCGCAGTTCGGCCTCGATCAGGTCCGCGGCCCGCCGGGTGCCGCCTTCCTGTGCCATCTGCGCCTGGATCTCGCCCGACCGGCGCGCCACCTCGGGGTCGTCGACGAGGGTCAGCACCGCCTCCCGCAGCGCCTCGGCCGTCGCCTCCTCGGTCGGCAACCGGCGGGCGACGCCCAGCGACTCGAGGGTCGCCGCGTTGCCGAACTGGTCGGCCGCCTGCGGCACCGCGACCATCGGGGTGGCGGTCGCGAGGCCTTCCTGGCTGCCGCCCGCTCCGGCGTGCGTGACGAAGGCGTCGGCCTGCCTCAGGATGGCGAGCTGCGGCACCCAGTCCCGTACCTCGACGTTGTCCGGCACGGTCCCGAGTTCCGCCGGGTCGACGTGCCGGCCGATCTGGAGCACCATGTGCCAGCCCGGCAGTCCGCCGAACGCCTCCACGCAGGCGCGGTAGAAGGCGGGCTGCTTGGTGAAGCTGGATCCCAGGGAGACCAGCAGCACCTTGTCGGCGTCGGCCGGTCGGTGCCAGTCGCCCTGCGCCGTGCGGTCGCCCTGGCAGGCGCCGACGAAGGTGTAGACGCTGTCGTCGACACGGTCGGCGTTGGGCTGGAGGGCCCGCGGGACCAGGACGAGCGAGCGCGTGGGGTATCCGGCGAACCGGTCGGGGTGCTCGCTGATGCCGTTCTCGGCGAGCCAGGCCGCGAAGCGCGCGTAGTACGCCTGTCCGCGCTCGGTCTTCCTGGGCTCGGCCCACAGGGGTTCGGCGACCTCCTCCTCGTATCCCTTCCAGGCGACGTAGTGGGGGGCGAGGGAGATCGCCGGGACGTCCCAGCGGTGGGCGAGGACGCGGGCCGGGTAGGAGGCGGTGTCATGCAGCACGAGGTCCGGCTCGTCGCCCTCGTACGCCTCGATGAGTTGGGGCAGCGCCTGGATCGCGTCGTCCAGGAAGGGTTCGACGTTGTCGAGGAGGGTGGTGCCCCAGGCGGCGGGGTCGTCGTCGGGGGAGGGCAGTGTCGTGCGGTAGAGGACGGGCTCGGCTCCGGTCTCGGCGACCTTGTCCGCGAGCGCGGGCGGGATCGCGTAGGTGACCCGGTGTCCCCGCGCGACGAGTTCACGGATCACCTCCAGGTTCGGGTTCACATGGCCGTGCGCGGCGATGGAGAACATGGCGATATGGGCGGGATGCGGGGTGGTAGGCATGCCCCGACCGTAGGCGAGACGATACGTCTCGTGCAATGTTATTACGGGCAACCCGGCCCACACCCCTGTGCGCGACCGGGCCCGCACCCCCGCGCGCACCGGCCATCAGGGCACCGCCCGTACGGCCCCACCTGTGCGAATGCGACACTGACCGACGACCGACAGGACACCGAGGACGACGGCGACGCGTCGAGTACACGGAGGCGGACGATGGACGAGGCGACGGCACGCGACGTACTGGCCGCGGCGGGCGTACTGCCCGGCCCGGCGAGCGACGCGCGGCTCCTCGCCCTGGGCGAGAACGCGGTGTTCGCCGCCGGTGACCTGGTGATCAAGGTGGGCCGCGACGCCGAACTCCTCGACCGCGCGCGGCGGGAGCTGGACATCGCCCGCTGGCTGGCCGAAGCGGAGGTCCCCGCGGTGCGCGCCGCCGAGCCCGAGGCGCTGCTGGTGGGCGGCCACCCGGTGACGGTGTGGCATCGGCTGCCCGATGCCGTACGCCCCGCCGAGCCGCGGGATCTGGCGGAGCTGCTGAGGATCGTGCACGCCCTGCCCTCCCCCTCCTTCGCGCTGCCCGCCCGCGATCTGCTGAGCGGTGTGGAGCGCTGGCTGCGGCTCGCGGGCGACGCCATCGACCCGGCGGACGCGGCGTATCTGCGCGAGCGCCGCGACGGGTTCGCCGCCGCCGCTGCCGCGCTGACGCCGCATCTGCCGCCGGGTCCGATCCATGGCGACGCGCTGCCCCGCAATGTGCACATCGGTCCGGACGGCCCGGTGCTGGTCGATCTGGAGACCTTCGCCGCCGATCTGCGCGAGCACGACCTGGTGGTGATGGCGCTCTCCCACGACCGCTACGGGCTGCCGACGAAGGCGTACGAGTCCTTCACCCGGACCTACGGCTGGGATGTGCGCGAGTGGGAGGGCTGCTCGGTGCTCCGCGGGGCGCGCGAGACCGCCAGTTGCGCCTGGGTCTCCCAGCACGCGCCGAGCAACCCCAAGGCGCTGGCCGAGTTCGAGCGCCGGGTGGCGTCACTGCGGGACGGGGACGAGTCCGTCCGCTGGTACCCCTTCTGAACCCCGGTCCCCCAGTCCCCCGATCCCCGTTCTCGCGGCCCCCGTCAGGCCGTCCGCTCCACCGCCCGCCTCATCGGCCAGGCGCCGTCCACCACGGCGTCCGCGTCGCCCTTGCGGCGCAGGAAGCTCTGGAAGTCCGCCGCCCAGGCCGCGTACCACTCGATCTGACGGCGGTGCAGCTCCGCCGGGCCGAGGGCCGCGACCTTCGGGTGGCGGCGCGCTATGGCCCCGGCGAGGCGGGCCGCGGCCAGGGCGTCCGCCCCGGCGTCATGCGCCTTCTCCAGCTCGACCCCGTACTCCGCGCAGACCGCTTCGAGCGTGCGCTTGCCGCGGCGGTAGCGGTCGGCCCAGCGGTCGATCGTGTACGGATCGATGACGGGCGCGGGGTCCGTGCCGCCCAGGCGGTCGCGCAGGGACGGCAGACCGTGCCGCCGCAACTCGGCGGAGAGCAGGGTCAGATCGAAGGCGGCGTTGTAGGCGACGACCGGGACGCCCGTCTTCCAGTACCCCACCAGGACGTCGGCGAGGGCGTCCGCGACCCGGTCGGCCGGGCTGCCCTCGGCGGTCGCGCGTTCATTGCTGATGCCATGGACCGCGACCGCCTCGTCCGGGATCGTGACACCCGGGTCCGCCAGCCACTCCCGGCGTCCTCGCGGCCGTCCGTCCTCGACCTCGATCACCGCCCCCGTGACGATGCGCGCCTCGAACGGATCCGTCCCGGTGGTCTCCAGGTCGAAGCCGATCAGCAGCTCTTGGTGCCAGGCCATGGCGGCCCCCCTTCTCAGTGGTGCGTTCCCCCAGTGACTTCACCCTCGCATGCGCCACTGACAATCCGAGGATCGCGTTCCGCTTGCCCCACCGGACAGTTCAGGACACCGGGCGCGAATCCGCCCACATCATCTCGAACTCCTCGCGATAGGTCGGGAAGAGTCCGCCCTCGTCGATGTCCTGCGACTTGACCACCTTGCTGCCGCCGCGCAGCACCAGCACCGGCGCCTCCATGCCGCGGGTGCGCCGCAGATACGACTGCACGACCGCTATGCCGTCCGAGCCGTCCCCGTCGACCAGGTACGCGGTGAAGCGGGGGGTCTCGTCGAAGACCCGGATCTCGAAGGCGCCCGGGTCGCGCAGCTTCGAGCGGACCCGGCGTATGTGCAGGATGTTCATCTCGACGGCGCGGCTCAGCTCACCCTTCTTGATGCCCAGTTCCCGCTCACGCCGCTTGACCGCGCTGGAGGCGGGGTTGAGGAACAGCACGCGCACCCGGCAGCCCGACTCGGCCAGCCGCACCAGCCGGCGGCCGGAGAAGTTCTGCACCAGCAGGTTGAGGCCTATGCCGACGGCGTCCAGGCGCCGGGAGCCGCCGAAGATGTCCTCGGCGGGGAACTGCCGCAGCAGCCGTACCCGGTCGGGGTGGACGGCGACCACGTCCGCGTACCGGTCGCCCACCAGGTCCTCCACGGCGTCGACGGGCAGCCGCCGCGCGGAGGGCACGTCGCTGCCCGCGCCGAGGATCTCCAGCAGCCGGGCCGAGGCGCGCTCGGCCTGGGCGAGGACGGCCTCCGACAGGGCGCGGTTGCGCGAGACCACGTTCCGGGTCACTTCCAGCTCGTCCAGGACGAGTTCGACATCGCGCCGCTCGTCGACGTACGGCTCGAAGCACGGCCAGTGCTGCACCATCAGCTCGCGCAACTGCGGCAGGGTGAGGAAGCTCAGGACGTTGTCGTCGGCGGGGTCGAGCAGATAGCCCTTGCGGCGGCTGACCTCGCGTACCGCGACCGCGCGCTGCACCCACTCCTGACCGGCCGGACCGGCGGCGGCGACCACCCAGTCGTCGCCGTGCACGGGTTCGTAGACGGGGCGCAGGACCGCGGCCACGACGGCGCGCAGCCGCTGTTCGACGAGGTTCAGCCAGATGTAGGCCCGACCCGCCCGCTGGGCGCGCGTGCGCACCTCGTGCCAGGCGTCGGCGTCCCAGTCCAGCTCCGGTCCGATGGAGCCCATGTCCATCGGCCGTGTCAGGGACACCGCCCCGGGCGGGACATCCGTGGAGTTCCCCTCATGACCCTCGCCACCAGGGGGCAGCTCCAGCCCTCCCGAGCCCACCCGCGCACCGCCTTCCGCTCCCCCGAGCCTCCCCAGGGGCCAGGGCCCCAGCCAACGATCAAGGAAGGGTACTCCGGGATCGCCGCGCGATGCAGCCGGATGGACAGGGTCGTTTCCCAACTCCCTTTCATCACAAGCGTGTTCCCGTTGACAGCAGCGGACGAAGTGAGCGGATTCATAGCGTTGACGTCGCGTGGGGCGGGAGAGAAGCCCGGTGAGGGCAGTGTCGCGAGCCTGTTCGGTCCGCGTCCCGCGCGAGACGGCGACGGCCCGCGGCCGCTCGCCGCGCCGACAGCACTTCGCTCACCCCACAGGGTGAGTCGGTGGATATCTGTTGACACGTCCATTCCGGGAGACTCGACACCAGGACACCCCGCGAAGGCCGACGGACCTGGGAAGGTCTTCTCCATGCAGGTCTGGCCTGGAGAGGCGTATCCGCTCGGCGCCACCTATGACGGTGCCGGGACCAACTTCGCGGTCTTCTCGGAGGCCGCCGACCGGATCGAGCTGTGTCTGCTGCACGACGACGGCTCGGAGACGGCCGTGGAACTGCGGGAGAACGACGCGTTCGTGCGGCACGCGTATCTGCCGGGGGTGATGCCGGGGCAGCGCTACGGCTTCCGGGTGCACGGCCCGTACGCCCCCGAGCGCGGGCTGCGCTGCAACGCGGCGAAGCTGCTGCTCGACCCGTACGCGCGTGCCGTCTGCGGCAGTGTGCGGTGGGGCGAGGAGGTGTACGGCTATCCCTTCGGGGCGCCCGAGAAGCGGAGCGATCTCGACTCGGCGGCGCACACCATGACCTCCGTGGTGATCAACCCGTACTTCGACTGGGGCGAGGACCGGCCACCGCGCACCGAGTACCACCGCACGGTGATCTACGAAGCCCATGTGAAGGGCTTGACGATGCGTCACCCGGCGCTGCCCGGAGAGCTGCGCGGCACCTACGCGGCCCTCGCGCATCCGGCGGTCATCGAACATCTGGCCGAACTCGGTGTCACCGCACTGGAACTGATGCCCGTACACCAGTTCGTCAACGACCACCGTCTGGTGGACATGGGCCTGACCAACTACTGGGGCTACAACACCATCGGCTTCTTCGCGCCGCACAACGCCTACGCGTCCTGGGGCGAGCGCGGCCAGCAGGTGCTCGAGTTCAAGTCGGCCGTGCGGGCGCTGCACGAGGCGGGCATCGAGGTCATCCTGGACGTCGTCTACAACCACACCGCCGAGGGCAACCACCTGGGCCCCACGCTCTCCTTCCGGGGCCTGGACAACCCCTCGTACTACCGCCTCGCGGACGATCCGCGGTACTACACGGACACCACGGGCACCGGCAACTCCCTGCTGATGCGCTCCCCGCACGTCCTCCAGCTCATCATGGACTCGCTGCGCTACTGGGTCTCCGAGATGCATGTGGACGGCTTCCGCTTCGATCTGGCGGCGACGCTGGCGCGGCAGTTCCACGAGGTGGACCGGCTGTCGTCGTTCTTCGACCTGGTCCAGCAGGACCCGGTGGTCTCCCAGGTGAAGCTGATCGCCGAGCCGTGGGACGTGGGCGAGGGCGGCTACCAGGTGGGCAACTTCCCGCCGCTGTGGACCGAGTGGAACGGCAAGTACCGCGACACCGTACGGGACCTGTGGCGCGGCGAGCCGCGTACGCTCGCGGAGTTCGCGTCCCGGCTGACCGGCTCCTCGGACCTCTACCAGGACGACGGGCGCCGCCCTCTGGCCTCCATCAACTTCGTGACCTGCCACGACGGCTTCACGCTGCACGACCTCGTCGCGTACGACACCAAGCACAACGAGGCCAACGGCGAGGACAACCGCGACGGCGAGAGCCACAACCGCTCCTGGAACTGCGGCGCCGAGGGCGAGAGCACCGACCCGGCGGTGCTGGAGCTGCGGGCGCGCCAGATGCGCAACTTCGTCGCCACGCTGATGCTCTCCCAAGGGGTTCCGATGCTCAGCCACGGCGACGAGTTCGCGCGCACGCAGCGGGGCAACAACAACGCGTACTGCCAGGACAGCGAGGTGTCCTGGGTGGAGTGGCCGAAGGACGGCAGCGATCTGCTGGAGTTCACGCGCGCGATGGTGTGGCTGCGCCGCGACCACCCGGTCTTCCGCCGCCGCCGCTTCTTCCACGGCCCCTCGGCCGCGGGCGCGCGCGACGAGCTGTCCGACATCGCGTGGTTCACCCCGCGGGGCGCGGAGATGACCCCGCGGGACTGGACCTCGGCGCAGGTCGGCGCGTTGACCGTGTTCCTCAACGGCAGCGCGATCTCCGAGCCGGGCCCGCACGGGGAGCGGATCGTGGACGACTCGTTCCTGCTGCTGTTCAACGCCTCCCCGAAGACGCTGGAGTTCGTGGTGCCGCTCGGGCTCGGGGGGCCGTGGCAGGTGGTCGCCGACACCGCGCTCGCGAAGGCGGTGGCGCCGGGCGCGGGCCCGGAGGTCGCGGCCGGGGACCGGCTGACCCTGCTGGACCGGAGCCTGACGGTGCTGCGGCGCCCGCCGGGCGCGGGGGACGGGGCGGGATCCGGCGCCGAGCGGGCGCGGGGCACCTCATGACCGTACGGAATGACCGTACGGAGCACCCCGACCGGGCCGTGCCCACGGCCACCTACCGGCTCCAGGCGCAGCCGCGGTTCCCGTTCGCGGCGGCGGAGGCGGCCGTGCCGTACCTGGCCGGGCTGGGCGTCTCGCATCTGCATCTGTCCCCCGTGCTGGAGGCCGTGCCGGGCTCGGCCCACGGCTACGACGTCGTCGACCCCGCGCGTGTGCGCGACGAGTTGGGCGGCGAGGCGGGGCTGCGCTCCCTGGCACGCACCGCGCGTGAGCACGGCCTCGGCTTGATCGTGGACATCGTCCCGAACCACATGGCGCTCTCGCCGCGCCACAACCGCGCCCTGTGGGAGGTGCTGCGCGAGGGCCCGGCGTCGCCGTACGCGCGCTGGTTCGACATCGACTGGGACGCGCAGGGCGGGCGACTGCTGCTGCCGGTGCTGGGGCGGCGGCTCGGCGAGGAGCTCGGGGAGCTGAAGGTCGACGGGGCCGTGCTGCGCTGTCGCGACCAGGAGTTCCCGCTGCGCGAGGGCACCGAGTCGCTGCCGCTGCCCCGGCTGCTCGACGCCCAGTGGTACCGCCTGGCGTGGTGGCGGCTGGCCCGTACCGAGCTGAACTACCGGCGGTTCTTCACCGTCTCCGACCTCATCGGGGTGCGCGTCGAGGACCCGGAGGTCTTCACGGCGACGCACGGAACGCTGCTGCGGCTCGTGGAGGAGGGCGTGATCGACGGGCTGCGCGTGGACCATCCGGACGGCCTCGCCGACCCGGACGCGTATCTGCGCCGTCTGCGCGAGGCCACCGGGGGCCGCTGGACGGTGGTCGAGAAGATCCTCGCGGCGGACGAGCGGCTGCCCGCGAGCTGGCCGGTCGCGGGCACCACCGGCTACGACGCGCTGCGCCGGGTGGACGGGCTCTTCATCGACCCCGCGGGCGCGGAGGAACTGCTCGGCCTCTACCGGCGGTTCACGGCGTCGTCCGACGACGGGGGCGGCGCGTGGGCCCCGACGGTGCGCCGGGCCGCGTACCGGGTCGTCACGCACGCACTGGCCGCCGAGACGGACCGCCTCACGCGTGTGGCGAGCCGCGTGTGTGCCGAGGACCCCGCCCTGCGCGATCACGCCCCGTGGGCGCTGCGCACCGCGCTGCGGGAACTCCTCGTCCGGCTGGAGGTGTACCGTCCGTACGCCTCCACGGACGCCGCCGCGGTGCTCACCGAGAAGGCCGCCGCCGAGGCCCGTACCGCGTTCACGGTGCCCGAGGAGGCGCACGCGGTGGACGTCGTACGGGATCTGGTGCTGGGCCGGGCCGGGGACGGCCCCGGGCACGCGGAGTTCCGGGCCCGGTTCGCGCAGACGGCGTCGGCGCTGCGCGCCAAGTCCGTGGAGGACGCGGCGTTCTACCGCTATGTGCCGCTGCTGTCGGCGAACGAGGTGGGCGGCGATCCCGGAGCCCCGGCCGTGAAGGCCGAGGACTTCCACGCGTACTGCGCGCGCGTGCAGCGCGACTGGCCCGCCACCGGCACCGCCCTGTCGACGCACGACACGAAGCGCAGCGCGGACGTACGCGCGGCGGTCTCGGTGCTCACCCAGGTCCCCGAGCGCTGGGCCGACGTGCTGGCCGAGGTGGCCCGCGCGGGCCACGAGGCGCCCGACGCGCAGGTGGTGTGGGCCGGGTGGCAGACGTTCTTCGGACTGGGGCGGGCGGACGCGGAGCGCCTTCAGGGGGCGCTGCTCAAGCACGTCCGCGAGGCGGGGCTGCGCACCTCGTGGACCGAGCCGGATCCCGCCTACGAGGAGGCCGTGGCGGCATTCGTCGCGGGCGGCCCGTGCGGGGCGCCGGGGCGGCTGGTGACGGGGTTCCGCGACACGCTGGCGCCGCACATCCGCGCGAACGTCCTGGGGGCCGCCCTGATCCACCTGACGATGCCGGGCGTGCCGGACGTCTACCAGGGCACGGAGGGCGAGTACCGGGCGCTGGTCGACCCGGACAACCGGGCCCCGTTCGCACCGCGAGCCCGCGCCTGCGACAAGCGGGACCTCACCACGGCGGCTCTGCGACTACGCCGCCGACGCCCGGAGGTCTTCGGCACGTCGGCGACGTACACGCCCCTGTCCGCCGAGGGACCGGGCGCCGCGCACTGTGTGGCGTTCGTACGCTCCGACTGGGCGCTCACAGCGGTCACGCGACTGTCGCTGCGGCTGGCGGAGGCGGGCGGCTGGCGCGACACCTCGCTCACGCTGCCGACGGGCCGCTGGACCGACGTGCTCGCCCCCGACCGGGAGTTCGAGGGCGGCACGCGCGTGGCGGACCTCTTCGCCCGGCTGCCGGTGGCCCTGCTGGAACGGGCCGACGGGAGCGTCGAGCGGCCGTGACGCGCCCGCGGCTATGCGCTGTCGGGTGCCGACAGTCCTCCGTAGCGGCGCAGCAGGTCGACGAACGCCTCGGCGGCGCCCGTCGGCGGCACGCGCGAGAAGACCGCCACGGGGCGCTTCCAGGGCGGGTCGACGGAGAGCACGACGCAGTCCTCACCCACCGCACCCCGTACGACGTGGGAGGGCGCGGTGGTGACGCCGACCCCGGCCGCCGCCATCCGCACGGCCGTCGACGTGTGTTCGGTGAGGACGGCCGTACGCGGCCGGAACCCCGCCCGGCCGCAGACCAGGTCGAGGAAGCGCTCGCCGTGCACGACGGGCTCCATCGCGCAGCGCACCCAGGGGCGGTCGGCGAGTTCGGACAGGGCCACGGTCCTGCGGCCCGCGAAGCGGTCGTCGAACGGCACCACGAGGACGATCTCCTCCTCGCCGACCGGGACGACGCTGCCGGGCCACTCCTTCGGCACGGGCCCGACGCCGAGGTCCGCGGTGCCGCGCTCGACCTGCTCCTGGAGGGCCTCGGAGGTCGCGTACTCGTGCAACCGCAGTCGGACGCGGGGGTGGGCGGCGTGCCAGCGGGCGAAGACCTCGGGGAGGAAGCCCACGGCGACCTGGTGGACGGCCGCGACGTGCAGCTCCCCGCCCTCGGCGGCGCCTGCCGCGCGGGCCGCGCGCCGGGCCTGCGCGGCGCTGCGGACGGCGAGTTCGGCGTGCGGGAGGTAGGCGCGGCCCATGGGCGTGAGGCGCACCCCGCGCGGCATGCGTTCGAGCAGGGCGCCGCCCACCGCCTTCTCCAGGGCCTTGATCTGGTGCGAGAGCGCGGGCTGGGTGACGTGCAGGGCCTCCGCCGCGCGGGTGAACGAGGCCTCCTCGACGACCGTGAGGAAGTACTCCATCTGGCGCAGGCTCATCGGGGGCTCTTCCCGCACGCGTCACGCATGCCACAAGCACGGTGCATGCCATAAGCGTTGTGCATGGATCCCACAAGAACATTGCCTTGGACTCATGGCAAGGGGCGGACGAGGGTGGGGACATGAACGCCATGAGCACACCTGATGTGATCGTCATCGGCGGCGGCACGGGCGGATACAGCACCGCCCTGCGCGCCGCCGCCCTGGGGCTGACCGTCGTCCTGGTCGAGCGGGACAAGGTCGGCGGGACCTGTCTGCACCGGGGCTGCATCCCGAGCAAGGCGATGCTGCACGCCGCCGAGTTGGTCGACGGGATCGCCGAGGCGCGCGAGCGCTGGGGTGTGAAGGCCACGCTGGACGCGGTCGACTGGGGCGCGCTCGTCGCCACCCGCGATGACATCGTGGGGCGCAACCACCGGGGCGTGCAGGCGCATCTCGCGCACGCGGGCGTGCGGGTCGTACGAGGCAGCGCGCGGCTGACGGGCGCACGCGGGGTGCGGGTGGCGGGAGTTCACGACGGGGGCGCGCCGACCGGCACCGTCCAGGACTTCACCGCGCGTCGCGGGATCGTGCTGGCCACCGGGTCACGGCCGCGTACTCTCCCGGGGCTCGCCCCGGACGGGCGGCGGGTGGTCACGAGCGACGACGCGCTGTTCGCGCCGGGGCTGCCGGCGTCGGTGCTGGTGCTCGGCGGCGGCGCGATCGGGGTCGAGTACGCCTCCTTCCACCGCTCCCTGGGCGCGGAGGTGACCCTCGTGGAGGCGGCGGACCGGATCGTGCCGCTGGAGGACTCCGATGTGAGCCGCCATCTGACGCGCGGTCTGAAGAAGCGCCGCATCGATGTGCAGACGGGTGCGCGGCTGCTGGACGCGGAACTCCTGGCCGACGGGGTACGCGCGCGGATACGCACCGCCCGCGGCGAGACCCGTACCGTCGAGGCCGAGCGGCTGCTGGTGGCCGTCGGCCGGGCGCCGGTGACCGACGGCCTCGACCTGGCCTCGGCGGGGCTGACGGCGGACGAACGGGGGTTCGTGGCGCCCGCCGACTGGGCCCGTCTGGAGACGGCCGTGCCCGGCATCCACGTCGTGGGCGATCTGCTGCCGCCCCCGTCCCTCGGCCTCGCCCACGCGTCGTTCGCGGAGGGCCTGCTGGTGGCCGAGACACTGGCCGGGGTGGCGTCGGCGCCGGTCGACTACGCGGCCGTGCCCCGGGTCACGTACTCGTCGCCGCAGACCGCGTCCGTCGGGCTGAGCGAGGCGGACGCACGCGCGCGTGGGCACGAGGTGGACGTCAACACGATGCCGCTGACCGCGATCGCCAAGGGCATGGTGCACGGGCAGGGCGGCGTGGTGAAGGTCGTCGCGGAGCAGGACGGCGGGCAGGTGCTCGGTGTCCATCTGGTGGGCCCGCATGTCTCCGAGATGATCGCGGAGAGCCAGCTCATCGTCGGCTGGGACGCGCAGCCGTCCGACGTGGCCCGGCACATCCACGCGCACCCCACGCTGTCGGAGGCGGTCGGCGAGACGTTCCTGACGCTCGCGGGGCGCGGGCTGCACCAGCAGTAGGCACCGCCGGTGGACGCCGTCAGCAGGCGCCGCCCATAGGCACCCGCGCGGGGCTACTCCGTCGCCAGCCGGAACGTCATGTCGCCGAAGCCCACCTGGTCGCCGTCGCGGACGACCGCCGCGCCGATCACGCGGCGGCCGTTGACGGTCGTGCCGTTGGTCGAGCCGAGGTCGCGCAGCACCCACAGGCCGCCCTGGTGGGTCAGTTCGGCGTGCACGCGGGAGACCGTGTCGTGGCTGAGTCTGAGGCCGCTGGCGGGGTCACGGCCTATCCGCAGCGGGTGCGGGCTGCCGGGGTGCGGCAGCAGCAGCTTGGGCAGCCGCTCGGCCTGCCAGGCCCTGCGCAGCCGCACGCCGAACCCCGACACCGCCTCGACGGTCCCGAAGACGAGCCGGGACCAGCGCTTCTCGGGCGGCAGATCCGCGGTGAGGGCGACCAGTTCATGCGGCTGCCGGGCGGCCAGCGCCAACTCCATGCGCCGCATGAACGTGTCGTGCGACAGACGCCCGAGGGCGACGCCGTCACGCAGCACCTTCAGCGCCCTGTCACGCTCGGCGTCCGACAGCCGCGCGGGGTACGTGTGGAACTCGAAGGACGACGTCACACAGGTGATTGTGGGTCAGAGCGGGTGGAGGTGTCCAGAAAACGGAAGGGCCGCACTTGGGGCCGTGCGCTTGCATCGGTGTGTCAAGGGGGAGGGTTCCCCGGGGAATTGATCTCCTGTGCGTCATGAGGGATCCCAGGAGGACGCCCATGAGGGCCCACGGGATCGCCATGAGCAGACACACATGAGCATCACATGAGCAGTCACATGAGCAGACAAGGGGGAACTGTCCGTGCAGTTCGAGGTGTGGGCGCCGCAGGCCGCCCGGGTGACGCTCCACTGCGGTGGCGCCACGCGCGCGTCGGTACGTGATCCGGAGCGCGCGGGGTGGTGGACCGGCGTGGCGGAGGCCGAGGACGGTACCCGGTACGGGTTCGCCCTGGACGACGGCCCCGTGCTGCCCGACCCGCGCTCGCGCCGTCAGCCGGACGGCCCCGACGGGCTCAGCGCGGTCGTCGACCAGGGGCGGTACCCCTGGCGTGCCGCGTGGTCGGGGCGGGCGCTGCCGGGTGCGGTGCTGTACGAGCTGCACGTGGGGACGTACACGCGCGAGGGCACGCTGGACGCGGCCACCGAGCGGCTCGGGCATCTGGCGGAACTGGGCGTCACGCACGTCGAGTTGATGCCGCTCTGTCCGGTCCCGGGCCGTCATGGCTGGGGGTACGACGGCGTGTCCCTCTGGGCGGTGCACGAGCCGTACGGCGGGCCCGAGGCCCTGAAGCGATTCGTCGACCGCGCCCATGAACTCGGCCTCGGTGTCGTCCTGGACGTGGTGCACAACCATCTCGGCCCCTCGGGCAACCATCTCCCGGCGTTCGGACCGTACTTCACGGATACGTATCGCACTCCCTGGGGCGCGGCCGTGAACCTGGACGGGCCGGGCTCGGACGAGGTACGCGCGTATCTCGTCGACAGCGCGCTGGCCTGGCTGCGCGACTACCGGCTCGACGGGCTGCGGCTGGACGCGGTGCACGCGCTGCGCGACACGCGCGCGATCCACTTCCTGGAGGAACTGTCGCAGGCGGTGGACGCGTTGGCGGCCGAGGTCGACCGGCCGCTGTTCCTGATCGCCGAGTCGGACCTGAACGACCCGCGTGTCATCACCCCCCGCGCGCAGTCGGGTCTCGGCGTGCACGCGCAGTGGAACGACGACTTCCACCACGCCCTGCACACGGCGCTCACCGGCGAATCGCAGGGCTACTACGAGGACTTCGCACGCGCTCCCTTCGCGGCCCTCGCCAAGACCCTGACCGGCGGCTTCTTCCACGACGGCAGCTACTCGACGTTCCGGGGCCGCCACCACGGCCGCCCGCTGGACCGTACCCGCGTCCCCGCGCACCGGCTGCTCGGCTACGCCCAGACCCATGACCAGATCGGCAACCGCGCGCAGGGCGACCGGCTCGCCGCGTCCCTCTCCCCGGGGCTGCTGGCGTGCGCGGCGGCGCTGGTGCTCACCGCTCCGTTCACACCGATGCTGTTCATGGGCGAGGAGTGGGCCGCGGGAACCCCCTGGCAGTTCTTCACCGACCACACCGACCCCGGCCTCGCCGACGCCGTACGGCACGGCAGGCGCCGGGAGTTCGCGGCGCACGGCTGGGCGGAGGAGGATGTGCCCGACCCGCAGGACCCGGCGACACGCGAGCGCTCCTGCCTCGACTGGTCCGAGCCGGAACGCGCCCCGCACGCGCGCGTGCTGGCCTGGTACCGCGAGCTGATCGCCCTGCGCCACGCCCAGCCGGACCTCTCCGGACCCGACCTCGCGGACGTGAAGGTCGCCTACGACGAGGACGCCCGGTGGTTCGCCTTCCGCCGCGGGGACGTACGGGTCGCCGTGAACCTCTCCCGGCAGCCGGCCCGGATCCCGCTCGGCGTCCACGCGCGCGTGCTGGCCGCGTGGGAGCCGGTGGCGCCTCCGGACGAGGACGGGGTGTTGCACCTGCCGGGCGAGTCGTGCGTGGTGCTGACGCAGGTGTGACACACGGCTTGCGGTCCTACGGCGTGTCGTCGTCCGGCAGTTCGGCGAGCCGCTCCAGCAGGATCGCCTCCCAGGCGCGCCGCGACCGCTCGCGCAGGACCGGGAGCGGGGTGCGGTCGCGGCCCTCCAGCCCGTCGGCGAGGCGGACGAGCGTGTCGCAGCGGGCGAGCCACAGGCCGCGCAGGCAGGGGCGGGCGCCGTACCCGGCGAGGGTGGCGGCGCGTACGGCGGCGGGCGCGCCGAGGGTGACGGCGAGCTGGGCGATGTCCTCGGCCGGGTCGCCGACGATCGCGTCGGTCCAGCCGAGCACACCGCGCACGCGTCCGTCGCCGCTCACCACGAGGTGGTCGCCGCGGAGGTTGTGGTGCACCAGGACGGAGGCGCCGGGCTGTGTCGCGAGTTGGCGGGCGGCGGGCGCGGTGAACTGGGCGAGCCGGGCGGGGTCGAACTCGTCGGCCTCGGCGAGGCGTCCGGCGGCGCGCGCGGCGTCCGTCCGCAGGGTCTCCAGGGAGCGGGGCGGCACGCGCGGGACGCCGAGCGCCTCGGCCTGTCGTACGGGCACCTCGCGCAGCCCGGCGAGCAGCCCCGCGAGGTCCGCCTCGCCGACCGCCGAGACGCTCTGCCCCTCGCCCGCGGCGCCGGGCAGCCGGGTGTCGAGGGTGTAGCCGAGGCCATCGGCCCACTCTCCGCGCGCGACGCTCGTCGGGACCGCGATCCGGACGTGGGACCGCACCAGGGCGCGCAGCCGCAGTTCGCGGCGCTGGCGCCCGGAGGCGTCGCGGTCGGTGGCCAGGCGCAGCACGTGGCGCGTGCCGACCCACCAGGTGGAGAGGGGGCCGCCGCCCTCACCGGCGGGTGACACAGCCGGTCCTTCGCCCTCGCCTCCGCCGTCGTGAAGGTGGGAGCGGGCGAGTCGGCGTACGGTCTCCGCCGTGGGTGTCGGTGGCTGGTTCATGAGCGTGCCGTCGGCCCGGTCAGTCGACCAACGCCATCTCGCGGGCCGTGGTGTTGAGGCGGCGTCCGCCGTCGTCGGTCACCGTCACGATGTCCTCGATACGGACCCCGAAGCGGCCCGGCAGGTAGATGCCGGGCTCCACGGAGAAGCACATGCCGGGGACGAGGGGCTGTTCCTCGCCCTCGATCATGTAGGGCGGTTCGTGGGTGGTGACGCCGATCCCGTGCCCGGTGCGGTGGATGAAGTACTCGCCGTATCCGGCGTCGGCGATGACCGCGCGGGCCGCCCGGTCCACGTCCTGGCAGGCCGCGCCCGGCCGGACCGCCCGGCAGCCCGCTTCCTGGGCGGCGTGCACCAGTGCGTGGACCCTGCGCTCCTCGTCGGTCGGTTCGCCGACGTGGACCGTGCGGGAGGTGTCCGAACCGTAGCCGTGCTTGAGACCGCCGAAGTCGAGGACGACCATGTCACCGCGCTCGATGACGCGTTCGCCCGCCTCGTGGTGCGGGTTGGCGCCGTTGGGGCCCGAGGCGACGATGGTGAAGTCGACCTGCTCGTGCCCGAACTGCCGCAGCAGATCGGCGAGATCCGCGGCGACCTCGCGCTCGCGGCGTCCCCCGAAGGAGACCTTCCGGATCTCCTCGTACGTCGCGTCCGCCGCCGCGCCGGCCGCCGCGAGCCGGTCGAGTTCCGCGGCGTCCTTGACGGCCCGCAGCATCGGCAGGGCGCGGGTGAGGGCGAGGTGGTCGCTGTCCGGGAGCCGGTCGCGCAGGCCGAGCAGGTGCAGGGCCCAGGCGTTGTCGCTGATGCCGTAGCGGCCGGTGGCGTCGAGCAGGGAGCCGGCCGCCTGGTACGGGTCCTGGCCGTCGGTCCAGTCGCGCAGGGTCAGCGCGGGCGCGCCGACCGCCGCGGCGGCGTCGGGGGCCTCCAGGGTCGGTACGACGAGGACGGGGTCCTGCCCGGCCCGCAGCACCAGAAGGGTGAGCCGCTCGGTCTCGACCGGCCGGTACCCCGTCAGCCACACCAGGTCGGGTCCGGGCGCGATCAGCAGCCCGTCGAGCCCGGCCCCGGCCGCGCTCTCGGCGGCACGCCGCATCCGGGCCGCGTAGTCCTCGGCGGTGAAGCGCACGGGTCCGTCGTCGTCGGGCAGCGCGGTCATCCATGTCCTCCACAGGTCGAGCAGGCCGAGTTCTCCGGGCAGCATCCTGCCCCGCGCCGGGGGCCGACGCGAGCCCATTGCCGGGGCGCAGGATTCTCGGAGTGACGTCTACAGCGCGTCGAACGGAGGCACGATGCGCACAACGATGATCAACGGGTCACGCGGTGCCACCAGGAAGGAGAACCAGCCACCGGCGGCGTCACCGCGATCCGTACCGCCCGCGAGCAGGGCATCCCGTTCCTCGGTACGTGCGGCGGCTTCCAGCACACCCTGTTGGAGTACACCCGTACGGTCTGCGGTCTGACCCGGGTCGCGCACGCCGAGAACGACCCCGACGCCGACGACCCGCTCATCGAACCGCTCGCCTGCGCCCTGCTCGGCCACGAGGCCGCGGTCCGTGTCGAGCCGGACTCGCTGGCCCGGTCGGTGATCGGCGCCGAGCGGACCGTCGAGCAGTACTTCTGCGCGTACGGCCCCACCCGGCACCTCGACACGCTGCGCGCGCACGGGCCGCGGTTCAGTGGTCATGACGAGGACGGTGCCGTCCGGGTCGCCGAACTCCCCGGCCATCCCTTCTTCCTGGCCACCCTCTCCCAGCCGGAGCTGGCGGGCGACGGCTCGCGCCCGCACCCGATCGTCCGGGCGCCGGCGCGAGCCGCGGTGGAGCACGCGGGCGAGCGGGCGGGGCTCCGCTGAACCTCCGCTGGCCGAACTGCCGCTCGCCCGCGGTCGGTCAGCCCATGTGACCCTCGTGCCCGCCGTGTCCCATCTCATGGCTGAACTTCATCGCCTCGCTCGGCATGACGACGAACGGCCGCATCATGCCCATGTCCTCGTGTTCGAGGAGGTGGCAGTGGTACATGAACCGGCCGTACGCGCCGTCGAACCGGCCCATCACGCGCAGGATCTGGCCGCCCGGCACCCGGAACACGTCCTTGTGGCCACGCTCGTTGGGAGCGAGGGGAATCGACGTGTCCGCGGCGAACGCGATCGGGGCGCGGGTGCCGCCGATCGCCGGGTCGAAGCTCGAGATGTCGTACGCGTCGCGCCCGAGGATCTGGAAGTCGGCCAGATGGATGTGCATGGGGTGGACGATCGGGGCGAGGTTGAGGAAGCTCCACTGTTCGTAGCTGCCCTCGGCGAGGGTGAAGCCGAGGGCGTCGTTGAACGTCCGGGCCGTACGCCGGTACGTCTTCGTCTTCCCGTCCGCGCCGGTGAGTTGGATGACACCCTCGGCGGGGAGCCGGAGGCCCCTCGCGTCCGCCACCTCGGTCATCTCCCAGATCTCCGGGTGGCCACCGGCGCCCTTGGTGGCCGGTGGGGTGAGCACGATCAGCCGGTGGCCGTGGTCGATGTCGTGCGTGAGGCGGCGGAAGGAGCCCGAGAGCACCTCGGGCAACTCGAAGGCGTCTTCCCCTGTCTCCCCCTTCGCGGTCTCGTCGTCGCACCCGCCGACGCGGAACTCCAGCACGTGCGGGTAGCGCACGTCGCCCTCCGGGTCCGCCACCCCCGCGGGCTGGTTCGGGCCCTTGTCGACCAGGCGCAGCGTGCGCCCGGCCAACTGCCGGAAGTCGACCAGGAGATCGAACCGCTCGGCCGGGGCGGCGGTCAGCGTCGGCAGCGCGTCGTCGAAGTCGATCGGCACGGGGCGCGGCAGCAGCCCGCCGTCACTGCCGATCTGATGCACCACACCCGGCACCGGGGTGTTCTCCTCGTCCACGAGGACGAGGTCGTAGATGCGCGCGTTGGACGCGTTCAGCAGCCGGAAGCGGTACCAGGCCGGGGCCACTTCGGCATACGGCCAGATACGGCCGTTGACCGTGGTGTAGGGGCCGGTGAAGGGCAGGGTCACCGGCTTGCCCGTCTCGGCGTTCCGCTCCTCGACCATGACGGTCTTGTGCAGCAGGCGACCGTTGAGGCGGCCGTCCTCGTCCGTGTCCAGGTTCCGGTCGGCGAGCAGCAGCGGGATCTCCCGCTCCCCCGAGGGGAGTCGGAGCGCGTCCTCCTCGTCGTCGCGGATCAGATACGTACCGAACAGCCCCGTCTGCACGTTCCAGCGCGTGATGTTCATGGCGTGGTCGTGGTACCAGTACTGCGTCGCCTGGTGGTCGTTCGGGTACTCCGAGAGCTGGGCGTCACCGAATCCCACGGCGTTGTCCGCCCAGCCGTCGTTGCCGCCGCCGGTCTGGGCGCCGTGCAGATGCGTCACCGACCAGGCGGGCAGGGCCGCCACGTCCTTGTCCGGTTCGACGCCCTCACGGCCCGGCTCCGTGCTCGCCGGGGCGCCCCGCTCGCGCGACTTGACCTGGACGGCCGTGACGGGATACTCGCTCTCCTTCGGGATGCGGTTGGTCCAGGCGATGCGGGTGCGCTGACCACGGCGCACCTCGATGGTCGGGCCCGGCACCGAGCCGTCGTACCCCCACATGAGCGTGGGCGGCAACTGCGGATGCAGGCGCACCCACGTGGGGCGCAGGGCGATCTCGGTCTCCCGCAGGACGTCGCCCGCGTACGGGCGCAGGACGGGCGGGATCGTCAACGGCGCCGCGTACGGCGTCAGTTCGCCCGGCGCCGGTCGGCCCGGCGCTCCGTCCTGCTCCCCCGCCCCTGTGCCGATGGCCCGCTCGATGATGTCGGTCAAGGTCGAACACCCCCCGTGTTCCCTTGTGTTCATTCGTCTCGGCAGCCTGGTCCAGCCGCCGTCACATCCAAGGACTCCTGTCGCCACGCCATAGTTCCCTGAATGCCCCATTCCGGGCGATTACTTTCGGTCGTCCTGCCCGGTGCCCGATGCGGACGGCACCGGACAGGCGACGTTCGCCCGGTGGGCGGTCAGCGGCGGTCGGTAGCGGTCATGGTCAGCGGCGGTCGCCGTCAGCGGGCGGCCAAGTGGGCCGTCGGAGTCGCCCACTTGATGACGGCCGGTGCGAGGTCCGGTACGAAGCCGTGGGCGCGGCGGGCCAGGTCGGCCGCGCCGTAGCGGTGGCAGCCGCGGTGCCAGTTCAGGATGCCGGACATGTAGTTCTGCAGTTCCCCGACATAGCCGTCCATGGTCGCGCGTGCCTCGCCGGACAGGTCGAAGTCGTCGTAGAGCACGGGCAGTTCGTGCGCGGCGACATGCTGGAACTGCTCCAGGCGCTGGTTCATCAGGTCGCCCACGACGCGCGTGGCCGTCGGGTAGTCGCAGCCGAAGAAGTTCTGCACGACGAGGACGGCGTTGTGCACCTCGCCCTCGTACTCGATCTCCTTCTGGTACGAGAACACGTCGTTGATCAGCATCGCGTAGTCGATGGCCGCGTTCTCCAACGCGCGGACCGGGCCGCTGTTGTACACCTCGGCCGGGACCTCGGGGCCGTGCCCCATGCGGCACAGGTTCTTGGTGAGGTCGGCGCCGAAGGTGGCGCGGCGCATCTCCAGGTAGTCGACGGGGTCCGGGACGCGGTGCTGGAGCTGGTTGGACAGCTCCCACAGCCAGCTCTCCGTCATCGTGTCCACGGCGGCGCGCAGCGAGCGCCGTTGCTCACGCGTCATCGCGGCCGTGCTGTGCGTCCACAGATCGAGCAGTCCGCGCTCCATGGCGTTGACGGGCACGGGCGGCGTCTCGCCGTCGAGCGGCATGCACGACGACAGCCGTTCGGTGCACAGCTTGGCCGCCGCGAGGTCGCGTCGGTTGCCGAAGACCAGCGGGTAGTAGTCGTCGCCGTAGGTGCCCCAGGCGAGCCAGCGGGAGCTGAGGTCGAGCGCCTCGGGGGTGGCGTCGGGGTCCAGGCCCGCCGCGCACAGCGGAAGGTCGTACGCCGCGAGCTTGTCCTCGTCCCAGACGCCTTCCTGGAGCATGCCCGTCCCGTGCATCCAGGGGACGAGGCGGCGTCGGGCGCCGTCGAGATGGGGGCTGAGCCGCACCTCGTAGGGCATGGGGAGATCGGGGATCAGCGAGGGCCCCACCGGCTGGAAGGGGACGTGCGTGTACGCGCGCATCCGCTCGGCCCCGGCGTCGGCGAGCAGGGCGCGCACATCGGTGGCGGACATCCCGATGCCCGACAGCCCGAGGGGCCGCCGCTTCTCACGGGCGCCCTGGTTCATGTAGCGGCTGGACCTCAGGTGCCATTCATGGCCGCCGGACTGCCAGTCCTGAAGCCCCTGGGCGTAGGCGGCGACGGCCGCGACCTGGTCCGGGGTCAGGCCCTTGTCCAGGGCCAGTGCGGGCACTTCGGTGAGCGCGGTGTGTTCGAACTGGTGCAGGCGCGAGGTGAGGATGTCGTTGACGGTGTCGGCGGCCTGCTGCGTGGCACAGTCGAAGAACGTCTCCAGGACGAGAACGCCGTTGCTGAGTTCGCCCTCCTCCTCGACCTCGCGCTGGTAGGAGAAGAGGTCGTTGCGCAGATGGACCGCGTCGGAGAACGTCTCCATGAGCACGCGCAGCGGCCTCGACTCCGCGACGACGGCGGGCACTTCGGCGGTCGCGAACTCGACGAGCCCGGCGGACCAGGGGGCGCCGCCGACCTTACGGCGCATCTCGATGTACTCGACCGGGTTGGCGATCCGGCCCTCGTTGATGTTGGACAGCTCCCACAGGGACTCGTTGAGGAGATGCTCGGTGGCGAGCGCGAACCGCCTGCGCCAGTCCAGGGACATCGACGGCACCGTACGCGCCCACAGATCCGCGAGTCCGGCCTCGACGGGGTTCTGCGGCTCGGGCACCGGGGTCGTGAGGTCGAGCGGCATGAACAACGGCAGCCGGTCCAGATAGGCCTTGCCACCCGCGCGGTCCTGGGTGCGCTTGAAGGTCTCCAGGAAGTGGTCGTCGAAGAAGAACACCCACACGTACCAGTCGGTGATGAGCGAGAGGGCCGGGCCGTCGCAGTCAGGGTGGGTGTACGCGCACAGCAGGCCGTAGTCGTGGGCGTCGAGGTCGGCCTGGTCCCAGATGCCGGACCCCTCCAACATGCCCATGGCGCGCGCCCATTGAGTGGTGTGGGCCCGCGCCTCGTCGACATGGGGGTTCAGCCGCGCGGCGTACGGCATGTAGAAGTGAGGGAGTTCGAACGGCTGCGTCATGGCCCGGCCCTACCCAGGGCCCGTCGGGGGCATCCGCGGGGCAGAACATGATCACACCATCGTGTGCATTCGGGGCGCGGAGGCCTCGCGACGGTGCCGGTCGTGGCAGCTCCGCGGGGCCGTCCACGGCGGCTTCTCGCTGTGCACGCCCCCTTGCCGAGCCCACTCCCCCACGCCACCGTGGTCGCATGACCTCCTTCGTACTGCCTCACGAAGTGCACGGCGACGGCGCCCACAAGGTGTTCGCGGTGCACGGCTGGTTCGCCGACCGGGCCGCGTACGCGGCGGTGCTCCCGGACCTCGATCGCCGGGAGTTCACCTACGCGCTGGTGGACCTGCGCGGGTACGGGGCGGCGAAGGACGCGGCCGGCGCGTTCAGTACCGCCGAGGCCGCCGCGGACCTCGTGGCGCTGGCCGACCGGCTGGGCTGGGAGCGGTTCTCCGTGATCGGGCACTCGATGGGCGGCGCGGTCGCCCAACGGCTGCTGGCGCTCGCGCCCGCGCGGCTGCGCCGGATCGTCGGGGTCTCCCCCGTCCCGGCCTCGGGCCTGCGACTGCCCGCCGACCAGTGGGAGTTGTTCGCGGGCGCCGCGCACCGCCCGGACCACCGGCGCGCCATCCTCGATGTCACCACGGGCGGACGGCGCCCTGCCGCGTGGCTGGACCGGATGGTCGCGCGCTCGCTGGCGCGCAGTGACGCGAAGGCCTTCCGTACGTGGCTGGACTCCTGGGCCCTGGAGGACTTCCACACGGAGGTCACGGGTTCGCGCGTGCCCGCGCTGGCCGTCACGGGCGCGCTGGACCCCGCGCTGTCCGCGGCCCTGATGCGCGAGACCTGGCTGCGCTGGTATCCGCAGGGCGCGCTGCGCGAGTTGCCCGCCGCCGGGCACTACGCGATGGACGAGACACCCCTCGAACTGCTGCGCACGGTCGAGGACTTCCTGCGGGCCGAGGAGGTCGCGTGAGCGTCCGGGACGCGCCGCCCGTCCCGGACGTCTTCGACCCGCGCCGGTACGCCGAAGGTGTCCCCCATGCCGCGTACCGCACCCTGCGCGACCACCACCCGGTCGCCTGGCAGGACGAGCCGGAGGTGCTCGGCTGGCCCGCGGGGCCCGGGTTCTGGGCGGTGACGCGGCACGCGGACGTGGTGCGCGTGCTCAAGGACGCGCGGACCTACTCCTCCTGTCTCGGCGCCACGCAGATCCGCGACCCGGACCCGGACGACCTGCCGTTCATCCGACGCATGATGCTCAATCAGGACCCGCCGGACCACGGCCGGTTGCGGCGACTGGTCAGCCGTGCCTTCACCCCGCGCCGTATCGACCGCTTCGCGGCCACCGCCCGGGAACGCGCCCGCGCCCTGGTCGCGGACGCCCTCGAACAGGCCCGCACCGGGGACGGGACCTGCGATGTCGTCGCCGCCGTCACCGACGACTACGCCGTCCTCAACCTCACCGATCTGCTGGGCGTTCCCGCGTCCGACCGGGATCTGCTGCTGCACTGGACACACCGGGTGATCGGCTACCAGGACCCGGACGAGGCCGGGGAGCCGCAGGTGGACGCGGAGGGCAGACCGGTGAACCCGCGCTCGCCGGGCGCCCTGCGCGACATGTTCGCCTACGCCGGGCACCTGGCCGCGTACAAGCGGGAGCACCCGGCCGACGACATCATGACCACCCTCGCCACCGACCCCGAACTCACCGGCCCCGAGCTGGAGATGTTCTTCTTCCTGCTGACGATCGCGGGCAACGACACGGTGCGCTCGGCGGCGCCGGGCGGCCTCCTGGCGCTCGCCGAACACCCGTCGGCGTACCAGGACCTACGCCGCCGCCCAGAGCAACTCCCTTCCGCCGTCGAGGAGTTGCTGCGCTGGCATCCGCCGGTCCTCAGCTTCCGGCGGACCGCCGCCGTCGACACCGAGCTGGCCGGTCAGCGCATCCGCGAGGGCGACAAGGTGGTGGTCTTCCACGCGTCCGCCAACCGCGACGAGCGCGCCTTCACCGCGCCCGACCGACTCGACCTGACCCGCGCGCCGAACCCGCACGTCTCCTTCGGCGACGGCCCGCATGTCTGCCTCGGCGCGCACTTCGCACGGCTGCAACTGCGGGTGCTCCACGAGGAGATGCTGCGGGCGCTGCCCCGTCCCCGGCTCGCCGCGCCACCCGAGCGACTCGTCTCGAACTTCATCAACGGCATCAAGTCGCTGCGACTGATGATGACTTGATGGTGCGTCAGGTCGTCCTCAGCACCATACGGAAGCGCGCCGCGCCCGAGAGCATCCGGGCGAAGGCGGTGTTGATCTCGTCCAGCGGTGCGGCCTCGACCATCGGGCGGATACCGGCGTGCGCGCTGAAGGCCATGGTCTCCTCCACGTCCCGCACCGTTCCCGACGCGTGTCCGGCCACGGACTGGCTGCCGGTGATGAGCTGCAACGGCGTCACCTTGATCGGCTGGTCCGTGACCCCGATGACGACCAACCGGCCGCGCGGCGCGAGCCCGTCGATCGTCGCCGCCATGGCGTCGGAGTTGGCCGCGGTGGCGAGGACCACCTTCGCGCCGCCCAGGTCCTTCAGCGCCCGCGCGGGGTCCGCGGCCGTGCTGTCGATGTAGTGGTCCGCGCCCAACCGCCGCGCCAGCGGCTCCTTGTCCTGGCCGCGGGCGATCGCCACGGTCTCGAAGCCCATCTTGGCCGCGTACTGGACGCCCAGGTGCCCGAGGCCGCCGACGCCCAGGATCGCGACGAGGTCACCGGCGCGCGCGGGGCTGTTGCGCAGCCCCATGAACGTCGTCACCCCCGCGCACCCGAGCGGGGCGGCGTCGGCAGCGTCCAGGCCTTCGGGGATACGGGCCAGGGCCTCGACGGGGGCGACCATGTGGGTGGCGTACCCACCGTCGTAGGACAGGCCGGGGACCTTCAGGTTGAAGCAGCTCACGAAGTCGCCCTGACGACAGGGCGGGCAGTGGCCGCACTGTCCTCCGAACCACCCCACCCCGACCCGGTCGCCGACCTTCCAGTCGGCCGTTCCCTCTCCCACCGCGTCGATCCGGCCGGCCACCTCGTGCCCCGCCACCAGCGGGAACGTGGTGCCGGGGAAGGAAGCCTGTACGAACATCGCGTCGCTGTGGCAGATACCGGAAGCCTCCACCGCGATCCGCACATGCCCCGGTCCCGGCTCGGGCAGTTCCCGGTCGACGATCTCGAACCTTCCCCCGGGCTCGGTCACCTGCGCCACTCGCATGACGGACATGGCTTCCCTCTTCTCGCGGTTGACGCGATCCCCGGGCACCGAGGAGGCCCCGTCGGGGATCGCTTCGTGGGCACGCTGAGTGATCAGTAAACCGCGCGAAGCCGCTGGCGGCCCGGAAGCCGGGCGCGTCCGGCGGTGGCGGCCCTGGGTCGTGCGGGCTGCCACCGACGGACGCGTCCGTCGATCACCGATCAGTTGACCTGGACCACCGGGCTGCCCGCCTGGCTGGTGTCGACGACCGGCGCGTACTTCGCGGTGAAGTAGCCGTCGCCGAAGCACAGGGTCGAGCCGGAGGCCTTGGTGAAGTGCTGGGCGCTGAACTCGATGCCATGGGTGGAGGGGTTCACCGAACCGGTCAGGCTGGGGGCCTGGTAGACACAGGTGATCGTGCCGAGCAGGGTCTTCAGCGTCGCCGTGGTCTGGATGGTGGACCCGGCCGCCGGGGTGACGGTGACCGTGCCGCCGGAGCCGACCGTGGTGGTGTACGGCAGGTGGTCGACGGTGATGCTGCTGACCCCCGTCACACCGACGACGTTGCTGGAGCAGGTCGCGCTGTCGAAGGTGTGGCCGGTGAGCGACTCGGTGGCGGTGCCGGGCGCGGCCGGGTTGCCGGTGACCTTGGCGGTGAACGTGGACCCGGTACAGGAGATACCGCTGGTGCCGGTGGCGCTGGAGTAGAGCGTGGCGGCGGTGCCGCTCGCGAGCGAGGCGTTGAGGACGTCCCCGACGGCGACGGCGGTGCCGTCGGTCGTGGTGAGCACCTCGCCGCTCGCGGAGGCGGGGGACGCCAGGGCCACGCCGAGGGCGGCGGCACCGGCGAGAGCGAGCAGGGTTCGGGTCGTACGCATGGGGAGCCTCTTCTCCGAAGTGGGGGCTGGAGGTGGGGTACGACGCTGCCGACCCATGACGCCTTCTCCGTGCGTGACGGGTCGGCAGCGACGAGCGGCGCCGGGCGGGCCGGGGAAGGGGCGTGGCGGCCGTGCCGGTGCCGCGGCAGAGCGGTGGATCGCGGCCATGCGAGAGATCCGTGCATCGCACCGCGCACACAGAGAGGTCACCGACGCCCCAGCGGGGCGGGGCCGGGAGTGCGAGGTGCGCCGTGCGAGGGATCCGGCGCCACGGATCCATGGGAACGCAGGGGTTGTTGTAGACCTGACGCTCCGTCAATGTCAAGGCGCGGCACGGAAGTTGGTCTTCGACGAACCGTGTTCACGCGCGCGCCGTACAATCAACACCTTTGTCTCACAACTCCCTTGACCGTGGGTGTAACCACGGGTAACTTCGGCGGCCACTGCCCTACCACGAGAAGGCCTCGCATACGCCGGGAGGTGCGAGGAAGCGTGTACGGCAGGCGCTGTCCGCGCCAGGACAACGTGCCAGGAAGCCCTACTCGCATTGACTATGCCCAGGAGCAGACATGGCCTCGTCCTCGGACGCCTTGGCGTCCACCGGCTCGACCCCTGAGCCCCCGGAAGGCGGCACGACCGCCCCGGTGGCACCCGAAAGACGCGGGCGGGTCCGCCTGCGCCGTACCGCGATCATGGCGGTGCCCGCCACCGCGGTCGCCGCGACTCTCGCGATCATGACCGCCCAGGGCGCGCTGGGCGTCCAGTTCGCCATCTCCGGGATGCCGTTCACGGTCACCGCCACGAACCTCGACGGCACCGGCTTCGAGCAGTTCGGCAACCTCGACAACATGGCGGAGGACAGCCCGAACGCCGGCGACACCGGTGGCCAGGTGCTGGTCGTCACCTCCGCGATCAAGAACGCGACGCTCACCAAGCTGTGTCAGAGCGTCGACCTCGGTGGCACGAACCTCCTGATCACCGCGGGCACCGGCTCGACTCCGGTGACCGCGAAGGATCTGACCACCGACTCGACCGAGCTGTCCGGTGACGCCGCGTTCAACAACATCGAGATCGGCAACGACGCGAGCACGCTGAACAAGGCCAACGCCCGGGGCAACAAGGGTGTGTTCAGCCAGCAGGCCGACACCGTGCACATCGGCAACCTCCGGCAGACCAACTACGCCACCACGGCAGGGGTGTTCAAGCTGCCCGGACTCAAGCTCCGCTTCAGCAGCTCGGGGTGCTGATGGCCCGGCCCAAAGTCGCGTTCCGGCAGTGGCGGGCGAAGCGTCCCTTCTGGGGCGGGCTGCTGCTGACGCTGGGCGGTGGGGAGGTCCTGCTCACCGAGAAGGCGTCGCTGAAGGTGGTGCTGCACGTCGGTATGCAGGGCCTCGCGGGGTATCTGCTGCCGACCGTGATGCTGCTGTGCGGGCTGCTGATCCTCTTCAACCCCGCCCAGCGGCTGTTCTACTCGATCATCGGCGTCCTGCTCTCCCTGGGCACTTGGCTCACGTCCAACCTGGGCGGCTTCATGATCGGGCTGCTGCTGGGCGTGACGGGCAGTTGTCTGGCCTTCGGCTGGCTGCCGGACCAGGAGCCGCGCCGCGGCCTCCTGCGCCGCCGCCGCGAGCGGTCGGCCGCCAAGTCGGCCACACCTCCCGTCGCCCCCGCCGAGTCGGCCACCTCCTGACCGCCGCGCCCTTGGCGGGCGGGCGCCGGTCCCGTATCCCTGCGGGGCTCATCCACCGGTTCCCGTCCGCCGGGGCCGTGCGCCGCGTACGGCCGTCCTCCGGCTCAGGGCTCCCGCTTCGAGGTCACGGTGAACCGCGCCCCGTCGGGATCGCCCAGCAGCGCCTCCTGCGCGCCCCGCTCCCACTGGACGACCTCGCCGCCGTTCGCGCGGGCGGTCTCGATACAGGTCTCGAGGTCGGTGACCGCGAAGTGCACCTCCCAGTGCGGGCGGACCGCCGGGTCGGGCGCCGCCTCCACCGCCCCCGAGTGGATCCGCGCCACCACCGTTCCCTCGCTGCGCAGGACCACCTCGTCACCGTCGTAGCCGACCTCGCAACTGCTCTGCGGGGAGGCCCAGTCGAGGACCTCCCCGTAGAAGATGGCGGCGTCGAAGGCGTCGCGGGTGTGCAGCCGGATGAAGGTGGGCGCGTCCTCGCGCCACTGCTGCCAGCCCGACACGAGCCGGCCCTCCCAGATGCCGAAGACGGCTCCGTCGCGGTCCGCGACCACGGCCGCCCTGCCGGGCGGGAGGGAGATCGGCCCGACGGCCGTCGTACCGCCGCGCTCCCTGCTGCGGGACACGGCCTCGTCGGCGCTGCGGACCGCGAAGTACGGCGTCCAGGTGACGGCCATCTGCCACATCGAGGCCACGGCGGCGAGCCCGGCGACCGGGACCCCGTCGGCCAGCGCCACGCGGAAGCGGTCACCGAGGCTGTCCTGCTGCCACTCCCAGCCGAACACCGCTCGGTAGAAGTTCTCCGCGACCTCGACATCGCGCGCGGTGAGGCTGACCCAGCACGGTGCGCCGTACACCGAGCACCCGGGGTCTTCCCTCCAGTCGCGTACCTCGTTCTCGACCATGACCACACCGCCCGGTTCCCGGAGGCAGCCGCCGTACGCCTCCTCCGTCGCTCGCTCAGGACTCCCGGGTACCCCGAACACACCCCATGCAAGGATGCGTCACCAGGCGCCGGACGTCATCCGGAGACCGGTCGCCGGGACTCTCGAGGCCCGAACCCGCCGTGGGCGCCGTTGCCCGGCGACCCGTGCCGGATGGTACCGGCCGGATGGCCGACTCGACGGCAGGGCGGAGTGGGGCTTGCACGGAGAGTCACCGTTCCGAGTGACGGGTGTCTACGTGAGGTGACTACGTCTACGTACGCCTACGCCGTACCGGAAGCACCGGAAAGCCCTTACCGACAGCGGTGATGACGCGGGGGCGCTCGGCGCCCGCCCCGGCGAGGCGGTGACCCGTCCTACAACTCGGCCAGCGTCGGAAGGAGTTCGGCCGCGACGGTCACGTCTCCCGTCAGCGGCCGGTCCTCGGTGTCCGCGGGGAGCGCCGCTGTGGCCACGGTGAACGCCGGGACCGACGGCGGGTCCGGGTGCAGGCGCAACGCCCGTACGGCCGTGACGAGTTCGCAGGCCAGGACGGTGCGGTAGGCCTCGGCGGCGCGCAGGGTCTGGCGCGCGGCCTGGGAGGCGAAGGGTGCCGCGTCCTCCAGGCCGTGCGAGAGGACCGCGTGGCCCGCCGACGCGGGTACCGCGCACGAACGCAGCTCCGCCAGCGCGGAGTTGGCGGTGTACTCCAGGATCATCGTGCCCGAGCTGCTCGCGGCTCCCGAGGCGAGGAAGGCGGGCAGTCCGGTGAGATCCGGGCGGCCCAGTGCGGCGAGCCGGGCGCCGGAGAGCTGGGCGGTCTGGAGGAGGGCCAGGCACAGCCCGTCCAGGGCCAGTCCGAGCGGGGCCGCGAAGAAGCCGCCGTGGTGGTGAGCGGTGCCGTCCGCACCGATCAGCGGGTTCTCCGAGGGGCAGTTGACCTCCACCTCCACGACGCGGCGCAGCGCCTCGGCGGCTTCCAGGGCGGGCCCGTGCGCCTGCGGGAACGCGCGGAAGCCGTACGGGTCCTGTATCCGCCCCTGCGAAGGACCGGGCCGGTCGGGGACGCCGAGCAGGCGCCGTACCTCCGCGGCGGCGCGCGCCGGTCCCGGATAGGGGCGTACGGCGTGGACGGGTGCCGCGTACGCCTCCAGGGAGCCGGAGACGGCGGCCAGCGACAGGGCCGCCACGGCATGCGTGGCGCGCAGCAGCACCGAAAGGTCATGGCAGGCCAGCGCGGACCGGCCGAGGACGAGGGCGTTGCTGCTGAGCAGCGCGAGCGCGTCACCGGGGCGCAGGGGGACGGGCGCGGGCAGGCCGCCTTCGGGTTCGCCGAGCCAGGGGCGTTCCCCGATGAGGGTGAGGCCGGTCTCGGCCAGCGCGGTCAGGTCGCCGGTGCCGAGACCGCCGTACTCGTGGACGGCGGGATGGACGCCGAGCCGCAGCGCTTCGGTGAGGGCGGTGATGAACGCGGGCTGGATCCCGGAGCCGCCCGCCAGGAGCTGGTTGGCGCGCACGGCCAGCATCGCGCGGACCTGGCGGGCCGGGAGCAGGGCGCCCGCGCCGCCCGCGTGGCTGCGCAGCAGGCGTCGTCCGTGGTCGGTCTCGTCGCCCGCCGTGACCGTCACCGAGCGGTGGGCGCCGACGCCGGTACCGCGGCCGTAGAGCCGGCCCGTCCTGGCGAGCCGGTCCGCCGTGTGCCAGGAGCGCCGGGCCCGCTCCAGCGCCGCCTCGGGCACCGCGGGCGCGGCCGTGCCGTCGGCGAGGCCGACCACCCCGTCGACCCGGAGGCCGGTGCCGTTGAGGACGACGCGGGTGCCCGGGGCCCCGGAGGGCGAGGGGACCCGCGTCGGTCCGTCCGCGGTGACGTCCACGTGGGTCAGTCCAGACCGGCCGACTTCAGCCAGGCCTTGGCGACGTCCAGCGGGTCCTTGTTCCCGAGCTGGACCTGGGTGTCGAGGTCGAGCAGCGTCGCCGTGTCCAGCTTGGCGGAGACGGCGTTGAGCGCGTCGACGCCCTTCTTGGGCAGCCCCGACTTGTAGACCAGCGGCTGCACGTTCTCCAGCCCGAAGAGGTTCTCCGGGTCCTGGAGGACCACGAACTTCTCCTTGGCGATGGTGGGGTCCGTGGTGAAGAGGTCCGCGGCCTGCACGGTGTTCTTCGTCAGCGCGGCCTGGGTCAGCGGGCCGCCGGCGTCGAGCGCCTTGAAGGACTTGAACTCCACGCCGTAGAGCTTCTTCAGGCCCTCCAGGCCCTGCATACGGGTCTGGAACTCCGGCGAGCCGCCGATGACCAGGTCCTTCGCGACACCCTTGAGGTCCCCGATGCTGGACTTGCTGGTGAGGTGGTACTTCTTCGCGGTGGCCGCGTTGATGGTGACGGCGTCCTTGTCCTGCGCGGGCGCCGGGTCGAGGAGCGTCAGCTTGGCGTCGAGCTTGGCGTTGAGAGCGGCCGTCGTCTCCGCGAGCGTCTTCGGCGCGGCGTCCTTGTCCAGGTAGGCCAGCAGCGCGCCGTTGTACTCGGGCAGGACGGTGACGGAGCCGTTCTTCAGCAGGCCGTAGGTGGTCTCACGGCTGCCGATGTTCGGCTTGTAGGTGACGTCGACACCCTTGGCCTTGAGCGCCTCGCCGTAGATGTCCGCGATCAGGATGCTCTCGGCGAAGTTGTTGGAGCCGACGACGACGGAGTTGCCGCCCGCCTTGTCTTCCTTGAGCGGGTCGGACTTGTCGTCGGAGGACGAGCCACACCCCGCGAGCAGTGCCGACGTGGCGGCGAGCGCGACGACCGCCGCGCCGGGGAATCTCCTGCTGGACGTGCTGGTGTTCGTAGAAGTCACGGTTCCCGTTCCGGGCTGAGGGCTTGGGCAGGGCATGGCGCAGTGGTGCGAAGCACGAGGCATCGCACCCTACTGATCCAATCCAGCCCGTTCTTGATCAGTCAAGGGCCTTCTGATCACCAATTGGCTTCAATGGGTAGCCACTTATGAACATCGGGTGGTGGTGGAGCGCGGACCGGGCCACAAGGGAAGCACCCGCCCTTTGTAATGGATTCTTGACTTAGGGCGACACGATCAAGCGCCTGAAGAGGCGATAGTCTCCGGGCAACCGGCGGCGCGCCGCGTTGCGGAGCACCTGCGAAGTCCCTGTCCTTCGTGCGTTGTTCCGCGCCCGGCACCACCGGCTTCACCGGTGCCCCCGGTCGGCCGACGACGGTCACACGCACTCTTCGCACGCCCTGAACACGCCCTGACACGCCCTCGAAGGAGGCTTGGTGTCCACGACCGAGGTGGACGCGCCGGCCCGGCCGGCGCCGTCGCCGCCCCAGAGTGGCATACGCGGCTTCGCCGACCGCTGGACGTTCCGGCGCAAGCTCAACGTCCTCGTCGGCGTTCCGCTCGCCATGCTCGGCGTCCTGCTCGCGCTCGTCATCGTCGACCAGGTGCAGCAGGCGCGCGAAGCCGCGTCGGCGGCCCAACTGGTGCGCGACAGCGGACAGGTGGCGGTCCTCGTCGACCGGGTGGAACGCGAACACCAGCAGGCCATCCTGCTCTCCGTGCGGTACGAGGCGGCGGCCGGCGACGAGAAGCCCTCGCTCACCGCCTACCGCCGGGCGCAACAGGCCGTGGACAAGCAGGTCCAGCAGGTCCGTGCCACCTTCGGCGACCGGCTGCCGCTGACCGAGGCGCAGGCCCTCAAGGAGGTCGAGGGCCTGACGACGCTGCGCGAGACGATCGCGCGGGACTATCTGCCCGCCGACAACATCGACCCGGCCTACACCAACGCCGCCAAGGGGCTGCTCGACGGGCTCGGCCTCGACCGCAACGCCGGGCTCGCGGCCACCTTCACCGGCAATCTGCTGGACTCCCTGCTGCGGGCCGACGCCGCCCACAGCGCCTTCGAGACCAGCGTGTTCTCGGCGACGACCGGGGACAGCAACGCCCTCATCGAGTTCACGAACGCCGTCGGCTCCTACGAGCTGTACACCTACCAGGCCGACCGTTTCGGGGGGTTCGCCACCGAGGCGCAGGCGGACGAGCTGTCCGGCATCGAACGCAGCACGGCCCAGCGGTCGATCGCCCAGGCCTACGCCGAACTCCAGGTCGACCCCAGCGCGTTGCAGGCGACTACCCCCGCCGAGATCCGCCGGGCCTTCGAGCACGCCCTGAGCAACTACCCGGACTACCCGAAGCAGGCCGCGAGCCGACTGCACATCACCGCCTCGCTCATCGGCCAGATCGCCGACCGCGCGCAGGACACCTCCAGCGACGCCTGGTGGCGCGCGGGTCTGCTGCTCGGTGTGGCGGTCCTCGGCTTCGGCTTCTGGCTCGCCTTCTCGGTGGCGGTGCGCCGCTCGGTCGTCCAGCCGGTGCAGGCGCTCACCGACGCCGCCCAGCAGGTCGCCGAGGTCGCCGGGCGCGAACTGGCCCGCGTGGCCGACGACGACGCGGAGGACGCGGGACCGCCGCGGCTGCGCGAGGTGCCGGTCACCGTACGGGACGAGATCGGCGAACTCGCCGAGGCCTTCAACCATGTGCAGACCACCGCGGCGGCGCTCCTGGAGCGTCAGGTGCTCAGCCGCCGCAACGTCGCCGAGATGTTCGGCAACGTCGGGCGCCGGGTCAGCAACCTGACGACTCGTCAGCTCGCCCTGATCGACGCGGTGGAGCGCGGGGAGACCGACCCGGCTCTGCTCGAACGCCTCTACTCCATCGACCACATCGCCGTACGTCTGCGGCGCAACGCCGACAGCCTGATGCTGCTCGCGGGTATCCGCGAGACGGTCCTGGACGCCGGTCCCACCGCGCTCACCAACGTCGTACGGGCCGCGCTCGGCCAGATCGAGGGCTTCCAGCGGGTACGGCTGCGCGCCGGTACCGAGGTCATGGTGGAGCCCGACATCATCGGCGACCTGACGCTGATGATCGCCGAACTCGTGGAGAACGCCGTCTCGTTCTCGCCCGCGGGCAGCCCCGTCGAGGTGACCGTACGGACGACCGGCCACGGCGCGGCGATCGAGGTCGTCGACCACGGCCTCGGCATGAGCGCCGAGCGGCTCACCGAGGAGAACGCCCGGCTGATCCGCCGTGAGCGCCTGGACGTCGTCCCGACGAAGGTGCTCGGCCTGTTCGTGGTGGGCACGCTGGCGCGCCGCTGGGAGGTGGTGGTCGAGCTGTCCCGGACGGCCGGTGGCGGTGTCACGGCGACCGTCGGCATCCCCTCGTCGCTGCTGCTGACGATGAGCCCGGTGGCCGCGCAGGGCCCGAGCCAGGTGCCCGCGCCCGCGCCGAGCGGCGGCCCCGTGCCGTCGTCGGCCCGCGCCGCGGGTGAGACCCCGGCGGCTGCCGCGCTGCCCCGGCGCGTCCCCCGCCGCGAGCAGGAGCCGGACGCGGGGCCGGGCACGGAGCCGGACGCAGGGCAGAGTACGGAGACGAGCCCGACTCCCGCGAAGACGGCGCCCGTCGACCGTACGACCTCCCACGACCGCGCCGAGGAGCCCCCGTTGGTCCCCCGGCCCCGGACCGAGGAGCCGGAACCGGCCACGCGGGACGCGGCGCCGTCACCCGCCGGGGACGCACCGGGCGGCGCCCGCCCCCTGCGCCGACGCGTCCGGGGCGCGACCCTGCGGACCACCGGCGCCGATGCCGCCGGACAGGAACGACAGGCCCCCCGGCTCGCCGACGCGGACGAAGTCCGTTCCGCACTCGAGGAGTTCGAGGCGGCCGTGGAGCGCGCCCATCGGGACAGCGCCCGGCGGACCGCCCCGCACGAGCACGACCAGCACGACCAGAACCACCTCCCGGAAGGAGCGGAACAGTGAGCACGTCGACAGGTGAGACTCCGGCAGGAGCCACCACGCCGGCCGAACTCCAGGCCGCCGCAGCCGACTTCACCTGGCTGCTCAATCGTTTCGCGACGGAGACCGCGGGTGTCGTCGACGCCATAGCCGTCTCCTCCGACGGGTTGCTCATCGCCGTCTCCGAACTGCGCGAGCACGCCGACTCGGAACGGCTCGCCGCCATCGTCTCCGGCATCACCAGCCTGGCCGCCGGGGCCTCCGGCAACTACGGGCTCGGCGGGCTCAACAAGGTCATCATCGATCTGGAGGGCGGCCATGTCCTGGTCTCCGCGATCGGCAGCGGCGCCGTGCTCGGCGTGGTCGCCGACAAGGAGGCCAAACTGGGCAACGTCGCCTACGAGATGACTCTGTTCGCGAATCGGGTCGGTACCGCGCTCAGCCCCCAGCTCGTGCTGGAGCTGAAGAACAGCGTCGGCGCCGCGTCAACGGGGTGACCGGTATCCACCCGGTCCAGGAAGGACAGAACACCCATGGCGGACGGCCGCACGCCACGCGGCGCCGGCGAAGACGGCTCCCCTCCGCCGGAAGCGGTGGGCCCCGCCTCCGCCGTACGGCCGTTCCTGCTCACCGCCGGCCGGGTGGCGCCCACCGCGTCCGGCCGGCCGATCCCGGTCGAGACACAGGTGGTGGCCACCCCCGCGGGGCTCGACGGGCTCGACCTGCTCTCCTTCGAGCAGCACGACATCGTCGCCGCGTGCCGGCGTCCGCAGTCCATCGCGGAGCTCGCGGCCCGGCTGCGGCTGCATCTCAACGTGGTCCGGGTCCTCGCCGAGGACCTGCGCGCGGCCGGGCAGTTGACGGTGCACGTGCCGCACGCCGACGTCACACACGACGCATCCGTCCTGCGCAGGGTTATCGATGGCCTGCGGGCCATCCCCGACTCCCGGGGGGTACTCCGTGACACCGACTGAACCGGCCTCCCCGCCCCGTGCGCCCGGTCCCGCCCGACCGGGGCGGGGCCCCGGCGCGGCGGCGCGGGGCGCCGTACGGCCGCCGCTGCCGGTCAAGATGGTGATCTCGGGCGGCTTCGGCGTGGGCAAGACCACCGCCGTGGGCTCGATCTCCGAGATCGAGCCGCTGACCACCGAGGCGGCCATCACCGAGGTCGCGGCGGGCGTGGACGACCTCACGCACACCCCGGGCAAGACGACGACCACGGTGGCGATGGACTTCGGCTGCATCACCATCGACCCGACGCTGAAGCTGTATCTGTTCGGCACCCCGGGCCAGGACCGGTTCGGCTTCATGTGGGACGACATCGTCGAGGGCGCGGTGGGCGGGCTCGTCATCGTCGACACCCGGCGCATGGACGACTGCTACGCGGCCGTGGACTACTTCGAGCACCGGCAGATCCCGTTCGCCGTCGCGCTCAACGCCTTCGACGGCAAGGTCGAGTACGACATCGACCAGGCCCGCTGGGCGCTGGACGTCTCCGAGCACGTCCCGGTCATCGTCTTCGACGCCCGTGAGCGCGGCTCGGTCCGTGACGCGCTGCTCGTCGTTCTGGAGCAGGCGCTGGCCCGCAGCGGCGGCAGTTGACCGACGACGGCCGCGGATACGCGGACGGGACAAGACGGGCCCGGGACGGTGTGGAAGCCGTCCCGGGCCCGTCGTCGCTTCGACCGGTGATCCGGTGGTCAGCCGCTCCTGCGGACGCCCGGCGACACCGCGACCCGCGCGACCGCCCAGAACACCCCGAGCGTCACGAGCGCCAGCACGGCCACCAGCGTGGCGCCGCCGACCACCTTCTCGTAGTTCCGCTGATAGAGCCCGTCGATGATGTACCGGCCGATCCCGCCGAGGCCGACGTACGCGGCGATGGTGGCGGTCGACACGATCTGGATGGCCGCCGAGCGCACGCCGCCGAGGATCAGCGGCAGGGCGCCGGGCAGCTCCACTTGGAGGAGGATCCGTGACTCGGGCATCCCCATGCCGCGCGCGGCGTCCACGGGTGAGGGGTCGACGGAGCGGACCGCCTCGTAGGTGGTGACCAGGATCGGCGGGACGGCGAGGACGACCAGCGGGATCATCACGGGCCCCAGACCGAACCCGAGCCACATGACCATCAGCACCAGCAGGCCGAAGGTGGGCAGCGCCCGGCTGCCGGTGGCGACCAGGGCGATGGCGTTGCCGCCGCGCCCGTAGTGGCCGGTGATCAGCCCGATCGGGAGTCCGATGACGACGGCGATCGCGAGGGCCTGGAGGGAGTAGTGGAGGTGCTCCGTCAGCCGGGTGGGGATGCCGTCGTATCCGTGCCAGTGGGATCCGTCGCTGAAGAACGCGTGGATGAAGGTCAGGACGTTCACCGGGCCGACTCCTCGAGGGCTGGTACGGCCGCGCCGCCGCGGTTCTTCCGTCCCGCGCGGTTCGTACCGCTCGGCATCCAGGGGGTCAGCAGGACGCGGATCAGGACCAGCGCGGCGTCGACGAGGATCGCCAGGACCGCCGTCGTGACCACCGAATTCACCGCGTACACGGGCCGGTTGTAGATGTTCGCGTCATGCAGCAGATTGCCGAGCGCGCCCTGGTTGCCGATCAGCATGCCGACGCTGACGAGGCTGATGCTGGACGCGGTGGCCACCCGCAGCCCGGCGATGATCGTGGGCACGGCGATCGGCAACTGCACCTGGAGATACCGGCGTACGGGCCCGAAGCCCATCGCGGTGGCGGCGTCGAGCGTCTCCTGCGGCACCGAGCGGACGGCGTCCACGATGGCCGGGACGAGGACGACCAGACTGTAGACGGAGAGCGGGATCATCACGGTGGTCTCGCTCATGCCCGTGTAGTCGATGAGGACGACGAAGAAGGCCAGCGACGGGATCGCGTACAGGATGGTCGTCGACCACAGCACGGGGGGATACAACCAGCGGAAGCGCACGCACAGTTGGGCCAGCGGCAGCGAGACGACCAGCCCCGCCAGGACGGGGATCAGGGCCTCCCTCAGGTGCAGGACGATCAGCCCGAAGTAGGTGTTCTGGAGGTCGCTCGGGATATGGAAGAAGTCGTTCATCCGGCGACCTTCGCCGCGGTGAGCCCCTCGGCGTGGGCGGCCCGGATCGCCTCGCCGACGGCCTGCTGGGACACGACCCCGATGACCCGCCCGGCGTCGTCCACCGCCACGGCCCAGCCGGTGGGCGAGAGCACGGCACCGTCGAGCGCGGCGCGCAGCGAGTCCGTGCCGTACGCGAACGGCCGTCCGTACGGCAGCAGTCGGGCCACGTCGATGTCACCGGCGACCAGGTCCGCGGGCTCGCTCCAGCCCAGCGGCCTGCCGTCGAGGCCGGTGACGAGCAGATACGGCGTCTCGGGCGTCGTCCGCGCGGCGATCTGCTCGGCGGTGGAGTCGACGGCGACGATCGGCGTCTTCTTCAACTCCAGGGCCTGAGCGGGGAAGAACGACAGCCGCCGGATGCCGCGGTCCGCGCCGAGGAAGTCCTCCACGAAGGCGTCGGCGGGCGAGGAGAGCAGTTCGGCGGGCGGCGCGAACTGGGCGAGCCGGCCGCCGGTCCGCAACACGGCGACCATGGTGCCGAGCCGGATCGCCTCGTCGATGTCATGGGTGACGAAGACGATGGTCTTGCCCAACTCGCCCTGGATCCGCAGGAGTTCTTCCTGGAGGCCCTTGCGGACGATCGGGTCGACGGCGGAGAACGGCTCGTCCATCAGCAGCACCGGCGGGTCCGCGGCGAGCGCACGCGCCACGCCGACGCGCTGCTGCTGTCCGCCCGAGAGCTGGTACGGATACCGCTTGGCGAGCGAGGCGTCCAGCCCGACCCGTTCCATCAACTCCCGCGCGCGGGCGCGGGACCGGGCCTTGCTCTGGCCGAGCAGCCGGGGCACGGTCGCGATGTTGTCGACGATGGTGCGGTGTTGGAAGAGCCCGGCGTTCTGGATGACGTAACCCATCGACCGGCGCAGCGAGTTCACCGGCTGGCGGCTGACGTCGACGCCGCCGAGGGTGATCGTGCCCTCGCTCGGCTCGACCATCCGGTTGATCATGCGCAGGGTCGTCGTCTTGCCGCAGCCCGAGGGGCCGACGAGAACGGTGATCGAGCGGTCCGGTATCTCCAAGGACAACCGGTCGACCGCCACCGTGCCGTCCGGGTACCGCTTGGTGACTGAATCTATCCGTATCAAAGTGCCGAATACCCTTCGGGGTGGGGCAGTGAGCGGCCTCAATCGGCCGTGATGTTCGGGCCGTTGCCGGGAGAGTCTAAACCGATCGGGTCACGGTACCCGGGCACCCGGTCGGCAGCCCACTCCTCGCCCACCGCACCCGTGACGCCCGTCCCAGGGGCTGCCGCGTCGGACTCATAGCTGCCGATGGCATGATGGCCGACCGTATCGGCATCGGGCAGGTAAGTCACGTGCGGTCAGGCGGGAGAACGTGAAGGTGGCGAAGGCGGCGGCGACACGCCGGACATGGGCGGACAACATGCCGAAGTCGCTGCCGGGGCGCGTCTGTCTCGCGGTGACGCTGCTGTTCATGGGGGTGATGTTCAGCGCCTTCGGGAGCTACGAAGGCGTGCATGTCGCCGACGGCCTGAAGTACTCCACGCGCGCCTCCGGCACCCCGGGGCTGCTGACGATAGAGCTGTGCAACACCTCGGGCATCGGCAAGCAGCGCACCACCCACTGCTACGGCACCTTCCGCTCCGACGATCACCAGGTCGTGGACCGGTGGGCGCGCATCGGCGACTCCTTCGAGCCGAGGACGGTACTGCCGGTGCAGCGGGAGGCGAACGGCTACTGCCACACGGTCGGGGTGGCCCCGACGGCCGGGCGGCTGGCCGGGATCTGCGGCTGCGCGTTGGCGCTCGCCATCGGCCTGGCCGCCTTCTGCCGGGGCTTCTACGTCGCGATGCCGCGCGCCGGCGGCCGGATCGGCGCGGCGGTGTGGTCACCGCGCGCCGGTCTGGTGACGTTCCGCCTGTGCAAGGCGGTCGGGATCGCCTTCCTCGCCCTCGGCGCGATCGGCATCGTCGGCCTGCTGGCGATGCCCTGATGGGCCGGGAGCCTCAGTCCTCCGCCGGACTGAGCCGCAGCGAGATCGAGTTGATGCAGTAGCGCTGGTCCGTCGGCGTCGGATAGCCCTCGCCCTCGAAGACATGGCCCAGATGGGAGCCGCACCTCGCGCAGCGGACCTCCGTGCGCATCATCCCGTGCGAGCGGTCCTCGATCAGTTCCACCGCGTCCGAGGAGCGCGGGTCGTAGAAGCTCGGCCAGCCGCAGTGCGAGGCGAACTTCGTGTCCGAGGTGAAGAGTTCGGCGCCGCAGGCACGGCAGGAGTAGACACCCTTGGTCTTGGTGTCCGTGTACTCACCCGTGAAGGCGGGCTCCGTGCCGGCCTGCCGCAGGACCGTGTACTCCGCCGGGCTCAGCTCCGCACGCCACTGCTCGTCCGGCTTCTCGACGTCGTACGCCATGAGTGTCAGCCCCTTGGTTCGACTACTTGCGACTACTTCGACTACTTCGACTACTTCGACAGACGGTCCAGGATGCGCGGGCCCAGCTCCGTGACATCACCCGCGCCCATGGTGAGAACCATGTCCCCCGGCTTGACCATTCCCGCCACGGCCTCGGGGACACCCGCCTTGTCGTGCACCGGCTGCACCTCGGCGCCCGCGGCCCGTGCCGACTCGATGATCAGCTCGCTCGTCACGCCCGGGATCGGGTCCTCACGGGCCGGGTAGATGTCCAGGACGACCGAGGCGTCCGCCAGGGCGAGCGCCTCGCCCATCTCCTTGCCCAGCTCCTGGGTGCGGGAGAAGAGGTGGGGCTGGAAGACCACGAGGACGCGGCCCTCGGCCCCGGCCCGCATGGCCTCCAGGTCGGCGGTCATCTCGGTGGGGTGGTGCGCGTAGGAGTCGATGACCCGCACCCCGGCCGCCTCGCCCTTGAGCTGGAGGCGGCGCTTGACGCCCGTGTACGCCGCCAGCGCCGGGGCCAGCTCGGCCGCCGGGATACCGAGGGCGACGCCCGCCGCCAGCGCGGCCACGGCGTTGTGCGCGTAGTGGCTGCCGGGGACGGAGACCGCGAAGGTCAGCTCGGCGCCGTCCAGGAGGACCGTCACCTCGCTCGTCAGACCCCGCGGGGTGATCGAGAGGATACGGACGTCGGCGTCCGGCGCCTCGCCGTACGTCACCGTGCGCACCGCGCCGTCCAGCCGCCGCGTCAGCTCGCGCGCGCCCGCGTGGTCCGACGAGATCACCAGCGTGCCGCCGGGCACGATCCGGTCCGCGAAGGTACGGAAGGAGTCGTAGATCTCCTCCATGGACGCGTAGTTCGCGTGGTGGTCCAGCTCGACGTTGAGGACGACCGCGACCTCGGGCGCGTACTTGTGGAAGCTGCGGTCGCTTTCGTCGGCCTCGGCGACGAAGATCTCGCCCGCGCCGTGCTCGGCGTTGGAGCCCGGGGCGTCCAGGTCGCCGCCGATCGCGTACGAGGGCGTGAGGCCCAGCTCGGTCAGGGACACCGCGAGCATCGACGTCGTGGTCGTCTTGCCGTGGGTACCGGCGACCGCGATCGGGCGGAGCCCGTCCATCAGGCGGGCCAGCGCGTCCGAGCGGTGCACGACGGGGATGCCGAGCCCCGCCGCGCGGGCCAGCTCGGGGTTGTCCGCGCGGATCGCGGAGGAGACGACCACGCAGGTCGCGTCGTCGGCGAGGTGCTCGGCCGCGTGGCCGATGTGGACGACCGCGCCCAGCGCGCGCAGCGCCTCGGCGGTCGCGGAGTCCTTCGCGTCGCTGCCGGTCACCTTGGCGCCCCGCTGCGCGAGGATCTTCGCGATACCCGACATTCCGGCGCCGCCGATGCCGATGAAGTGCGGTCGGTCCATGGCGGTGGGGAGGCCGGGTGCCATGCGTGTCTCCTGGGTGCTGGTACGGCTGCGGTCAGCGGCCCAGCCTATGCCGTGACGCGAGCGACCCCGTACACCGTGTCGCTACGCCTTGCTGTGCGAGAACAGCTTGAGCACGGGCACGCCCACCTTGTGCCGGGCCCGCGAGGCCCAGTCGCGGTGGAAGAACTCCTCCACGTAGTGCGGGTCGGTCAGCACGATCACCTCGTCCGCGCCGCTCTCGCCGACCAGCGCCTTGAGCGCCTCCAGCGGATGGTCCTCGACGATGTGGCCCTTCGCCTCGCTGCCCGCCGCGTGGAGCGCGGACAGCGACACCTCCAGGGCCTGGCGGCCGAGCGCCTCGGCGTCCTTGCCCTCCGGGGTCTCCCGTTCGTGCGCCGCCTCGTCCAGCTCGCCGAGGGCGATGTCGTCGATGGCCCGCAGCAGCCGGTCCGCCTGGTCGCCGCGCGGTTGCAGCAGGACGTGGAAGGAGACCGGCTCCTCGCCGTGCAAGGTGGTGACGAACTCGACGTCAGCGGACGTGAGGGCCTTCTCGATCATCAGTACGCTCGTGAACACGCCACGCGCCCCTTCTCCTTCGAGGCCCCGCGGGGCCTCGTTCCTCCATGGGCCGTCGAGGCCCTGCGGAAACCATCCTGCCCCGTGATCTCAGGTCCGGCAGTACCGGCCGAACAGAAATCCGTCCTCCTCCAGCAACGCGGCAAGGGTGAACCGCTCGGGCACCGCCACCGCGGGCCCCGAGGCGATCCGCTGCGCGTCACCCGCCGTGAGCATAGGCGAGAGGGTCAGACACATCTCATCCAGCACCCCGGCCGCGACGATCTGACCCAGCAGCCGGGGGCCGCCCTCGGTCAGCAGCCGCGTCATGCCGAGGTCCGCGAGGGCGCGTACCGCGCGCGCCGGGTCCACGCTCGCGCCCTCCCCGGCGATCACCACGCGGGCGCCCGCCTTCTCGGCCTCGGCCACGCGGTCCTGCGGCGCCCCCGCCCCGGTCAGGACGAGGGTGGGCACCAGGGGCGAGGTGAACAGCGGCAGGGTGAGGTCCAGGTCGAGGCCCCGGCTCACCACGGCGATCGCGGGCGCGGGCCCCTGTCCGGCCGCCGCGCGCCGCGCCGCGAAGGCCTCGCGCGCGCGAGCCGGGCGGTACTGCTCCTGCCGTACCGTTTCGGCACCCACCAGCACGGCGTCCGCGAGACCCCGAAGCGTGCCGAAGATCCGCATGTCGGCGGCGCAGGAGATCGGTTGGGAGCGCCCGTCGTGCTGGGCCGCGCCGTCGAGCGAGGAGACCATGTTGGCGCGCAGCCAGGGCTCCCGGGCGCCGGAGCGGGGCTCGGGGTAGGCGTAGGCGTCGGCCAGTTCCGCCAGGGTCCACTCGCGGTCCGTGCGCGCGTCGCCCCGGACCTCCCCGCTCCACGGGGCCGCGCCCGGCGGTGAGGTCACTGTCTGGTCGGTCACAGGGAACAGGCGTCGCATGTCGTGCAGTGTGGCACGGCAATTAGAGTGGGGGATCGTGTCGTCCTCCACTGCCGTCCCCGCGGCCGATCCGATAGCCGAAGCGGTCCCGCTGTCCCTGTGCGCCCGCGAGCCGCATGTGCCCGCCGACCGGCTCGTCGCCGAGATGGTGCCGCCGCCGCGCTTCGACTCGGTCCGGTTCGCCACGTACCTCCCGGACCCGAACCAGCCCAGCCAGAGCGAGGCCGTGGGCGTCCTCGAAGGCTTCGCCGCCGGGCTCGGGGCCGAAGCCGCCCCCGCCAGGCGCTCGTTCTTCGGATTCGGCAAGGCGAAGGCGAAGTCGTCCAAGGCCCCCGCCGTCCCCCGTGGCGTCTACCTCGACGGCGGCTACGGCGTCGGCAAGACCCATCTGCTCGCCTCGCTGTGGCACGCGACCCCGGCCGAGCCCTCGCTCAAGGCCTTCGGCACCTTCGTGGAGCTGACGAACCTGGTCGGCGCGCTCGGCTTCCAGCAGACGGTGCGGACGCTGTCGGACCACCGGCTGCTGTGCATCGACGAGTTCGAGCTGGACGACCCCGGCGACACAGTCCTCGTCTCCAGCCTGCTCGGCAAGCTCGTCGAGGCGGGCGTCGCGCTCGCCGCGACCTCCAACACCCTGCCGGGCAAGCTCGGCGAGGGCCGGTTCGCCGCCGTGGACTTCCTGCGCGAGATCCAGGGGCTGTCCGCCCACTTCCGTACGCTGCGCATCGACGGCGAGGACTACCGCCACCGGGGGCTGCCCGAGGCACCGGCCCCGTACAGCGACGAGCAGGTGACGAGGGCGGCGCAGGCCACCCCGGGCGCCTCCCTCGACGACTTCCCGTCGCTGCTGGAGCATCTCGCGCGCGTCCACCCCAGCCGGTACGGAGCCCTGACCGACGACCTCAAGGCCGTCTGCCTCACCGACGTGCGGCCGGTCCCGGACCAGTCGACGGCGCTGCGGCTCGTGGTGCTCGCGGACCGGCTCTACGACCGCGAGGTGCCGGTGCTCGCCTCCGGGCTGCCGTTCGACCGGCTGTTCAGCGAGGAGATGCTGAACGGCGGCTATCGCAAGAAGTACTTCCGCGCCATCTCCCGCCTCACCGCCCTCGCCCGTGACGCGAAGGGCCTCGTGACGCCGTAGCCGAGCCGCGGCCGATGTCGTGGCAGCACCGGCGCCAGGACCGAACAGCCGTACGACATCGGCGAGTTCCAGCCATCCTCACCTCGATTTTTGGGCTCTTCTTTACCCGAATCACACCGTGGCGGCGCCCTCACGTACCGTATCCGTGAGGGCGTGCCGACGGCGCGCCGAACGGACGCACGCCGCGGGGAGGGTCCGCATGGCATCCGACCTGACGACCGCCGTCCCCGCGCCCGCCGCCCGGCCCGCCCCGCCGCGCGTCTCCAGACCCGGGGCCGCTCATCCCCTCGCGGCATCCCAGGTGTCGCGGCCGAGCTGAGCCGCTCTCCGGGTACGGGCAGACCACGACCTCCCCCACCACGCCACGTCGGCCGAGCGTCCCGACGTGGGTCGTGTCGTCGTGCCCGCATCTGCCCGTTCTGTCACACCGACGCGCCGACCGAGGCGCGCCAGGAGGAACTGACACATGCAGCCCCTTGTCGATCACGCTCATGCCCGCGCGCGGTCATCGCGTCCGCGGCCCGACTCCGGTGCGGTGAGGACCCGATGACCGCGCCGAAGAGGTTCCCTCGTCTGCGGCAGGACCTCGCCGCCTCCCTCGTCGTGTTCCTGGTCGCGCTCCCGCTGTGCGTGGGCGTGGCCGTCGCCTCCGGTGTGCCCGCCGAACTCGGTCTGGTGACCGGGATCGTGGGCGGCCTCGTCACCGGTCTGATGCGCGGCAGCACCCTCCAGGTCTCCGGACCGGCGGCGGGGCTGACCGTGCTGGTCTTCGAACTGGTCCGGGACTCGGGGCTGCCCGTGCTCGGCGCGGTCGTGCTCGCCACCGGCCTGCTCCAGCTCGCCCTGGGCGCCCTCGGCCTGGGGCGCTGGTTCCGGGCCATCTCGGTCTCCGTCGTGGAGGGCATGCTGGCCGGTATCGGGCTCGTCCTGATCGCCGGACAGCTCTACCCGGTGGCCGACGCCACGGCCCCGGCCTCGGGCCTGGCGAAGATAGCCGGGCTGCCGCAGGCGCTCGTCGACGCGGCGCAGAGCGGCCGCGCACCGGCGTCGCTCGCGCTCGGCGCGGGCACCGTCGCCGTCCTCGTGCTCTGGAAGCACCTGCCACCCGCGGTCCGTACGGTCCCGGCGCCGCTCGCGGCGGTCGGCCTCGCCACGGCCGCGGCCACGGCGCTCGCCCTGCCGGTGGCCACCGTCGAGGTACGGGGCCTGCTGGAGTCCCTTCAGCCACCGCCCCTGGAGGCCTTCGGCGAGCTGGCGACCGTGAGCATGCTCGGCACGGTCGTCGCCTTCACCCTGATCGCGTCGGCCGAGTCGCTGTTCAGCGCCGCCGCCGTGGACCGGATGCACGACGGTCCGCGCACCCAGTACGACCACGAGCTGATCGCGCAGGGCGCGGGCAACACCGTGTGCGGGCTGCTCGGCGCGCTGCCGATGACCGCGGTGATCGTCCGCAGCGCGGCCAACGTCCAGGCAGGGGGGCGGACCAAGGCCTCGCGGGTGCTGCACGGGGTGTGGCTGCTGCTGTTCGCGGCGCTGCTGCCGTCCCTGTTGGCATACATTCCGATCCCGGCCCTGGCGGGCGTCCTGGTGTACTCGGGCGCCAAGCTCGTGCCCGTACGGCGCCTGGTCGCGCTGTGGCGCGAGCATCCGGGCGAGGCGTTGATCCTGGTGGTCACGGCGGTCTCGGTCATGGTGGTCAGCATGTTCGAGGGCGTGCTCATCGGTCTCGCGCTGTCCGTGGTGAAGACCGCGTGGGAGGCCTCGCATCTCCGGCTGGACGTCGTCGACAAGGGCGCGGGTCCGGTGCAGGTCCATCTGGCGGGCAACGCGACGTTCCTGCGGCTGCCGAAGCTCCTCGGCACCCTGGAGGCGTTGCCGCAGGACCGCCCCGTCGAGCTGGACCTGTCCGGGTTGCACCATCTGGACCACGCCTGCCGTACGGCCCTGACGCACTGGGCGGAGCGGCACAGCGCGGCGGGGACGGAGCCGGTACGGGTGACGCCCGCCCGCGGCTGACCCGGAGCCCGTGGGCTCCGCGCTCTCCCGGGTCCCGCCGCCGCACCGGCGGGGCCTCGCTCCACGGCCGCACCGGCCCCTCACCGACCCGTCACCGGCCCGGACTGCCCTCGCCTCGCGTCCCCGGCCGGAACTATCGTGACAGAAGCAGACACATCCGATCTATCGCCATATCCGACCTCTCGACGAGGAGGTCCCATGCTCCCGGAGCTGGTGGGTGCGCTGGTCGCGGCCGGTGCGAGCGGGCTCGTGTATCTGACCGCCGCGGCACGGGTCGTGAAGCAGTACGAGCGCGGGGTGGTCTTCCGTCTCGGACGGCTCATGGAGACGCCCCGGTCGCCGGGCTTCACCATGGTGATCCCCGTGGTCGACCGGCTGCACAAGGTCAATATGCAGATCGTGACGCTGCCGATCCCCGCACAGGAGGGCATCACCCGGGACAACGTGACCGTGCGCGTGGACGCCGTCGTCTACTTCAAGGTGATCGACGCGGCGAACGCCCTGGTCAAGGTCGAGGACTACCGGTTCGCGGTCTCGCAGATGGCGCAGACCTCGCTGCGTTCGATCATCGGCAAGAGCGATCTGGACGATCTGCTGTCCAACCGGGAGAAGCTCAACCAGGGCCTGGAGCTGATGATCGACAGCCCGGCCGTGGGCTGGGGTGTGCAGATCGACCGGGTCGAGATCAAGGACGTGTCGCTGCCGGACACCATGAAGCGGTCCATGGCCCGCCAGGCCGAGGCGGACCGCGAGCGCCGCGCGCGCGTCATCAACGCGGACGCGGAGCTTCAGGCGTCGAAGAAGCTGGCGGAGGCCGCCGGGGTCATGGCCGACCAGCCTGCCGCGCTCCAACTGCGGCTGCTCCAGACCGTGGTGGCGGTCGCGGCCGAGAAGAACTCCACGCTCGTCCTGCCCTTCCCGGTGGAACTCCTCCGCTTCCTCGAACGAGCGGCCCAACAACAGGAACCCCAGCCACCACCGCCCAAGACCGCGACCCAGGAACCCCTCCCGGGCCTGCCGACCGAACCGGAGCCCCCACCGGACCTGCCGGACACCACCGACCCCACCCCGCCACTGGACCCCACGACGACGTTCCTCACCCGCGAGACGTGACGAGCCCTGACGAGACCTGGAGTAGCTCTGGACAAGCCCTGAGCGGGGCAGCCGGGCGGGTGACTTCATGGTCCGTGGCGCCCGGCGCGTGCGACAGGTGGGCATTCCCTCTCATTCCCGCCATTACGTTCGTATGGTGATCTCTCTTGTACGACGTATCGCCCCCCTCTGTGCCCTCGTCGCGGCGCTCGCCGCCTGTGGCGCCTCCGACGCCCCTCGGCCCGTACAACTGGAGACGATCCCCTCGGGGGTGGCGTCGGCGCCTCCCCCGCTCGTTCCGGGACCGGGTGGGCTGACGCCCGTCTTCAAGCGCGCGACCACCCACGAGAAGATCGTCGCCCTCACCTTCGACGCCGACATGACCGCGGATGACGAGTCGCGCGCGGCGGCCGGGGAGCGCTTCGACAACCCCGGGCTGATCGACGCGCTGCGTGCGTTGAAGGTGCCCGCGACCGTGTTCATGACGGGCCGATGGGCCGACGCGTACCCCGCGCAGGCCCGGTCGATCGGGCACGACCCGCTCTTCGAGGTGGCCAACCACTCCTACAGCCACTACGCCTTCATCCGCGGCTGCTTCGGGATGCCCGCGCTGCCCGAGGACCGGATGCGCGCGGACGTGGAGCACGCCGACACCGCGATCCGCCGGGCGGGCGTGCCCCGTCCGATGCCGTACTTCCGCTTCCCCGGTGGCTGCTACGACAACGACGCCCTGCGGGTGATCGGCTCGCTCGGCCTCACCGCCGTCCAGTGGGACGTGCCCAGCGGCGACGCGTTCGCGGTGGACGCGCGGACGGTCGTACGGCAGGTGCTGGACGGGGTGCGGCCCGGTTCCGTGGTCGTCATGCACTGCACGCGCGCCGGGGCGCCGCTGACCGAACAGGTGGTCCGGACGGTCGTGCCCCAACTCCGCGCGCGGGGCTACCGGTTCACCAAGGTCTCCCAGTCGATCGCCGCGTCGGCCGGACGGGCGTGAGGCCCCGCGGGCCGATACGGAGGACGGTGGCCGCTCTCCCCCACGTCGCGCCGCTCCCCCGCCTGGCAGACTGGACGACGTGACCAGCGACCAGACCTCCGCCCCGCAGGGAGCCTCCCCTTCCGAGCCCACCACCGCCGCCGACGAGGCACGGCAGTTCGTCCTGCCGCTCGTCGTCCGCGTCGAACGCGCCGCCCCTCCGGCACGCACGGACGCCCTGGAGACCGCCGCGCGCGCCGTCCTCGTGATCCTGAGCGACGAGCGCTCGCTGGGCGAGGGCGAGTGGGCCGAGGCGATGCGGGACTGGCAGGACGCGCGGATCCGCAAGGTGGTGCGCCGGGCGCGCGGCGCGGAGTGGCGGCGCGCCGAGGCGCTGCCGGGCATCACGGTCACGGGCAAGTCGGCGGAGGTCCGGGTCTACCCGCCCGTGCCGCTGGACGGCTGGCCCAAGGAGCTGGCCCGGCTCCAGGTGTCGGGCACGGACCTCGACGACCCGGAGCCGCCCCTGGACGCGGACCGGGTGACCCCCGTGCTGTGGCTCAACCCCGGCCTGGAGATGTCGGCGGGCAAGGCGATGGCCCAGGCCGGTCATGGCGCCCAACTCGCCTGGTGGGCCCTGTCCGACGAGGAGCGCGCGACCTGGCGCGACGCGGGCTTCCCCCTCGCTGTCCGCACCGCCGATCCACTGCACTGGAGCGAACTGACCGCGTCCGGCCTGCCGTTGGTGAGGGACGCGGGCTACACCGAGATCGCGCCCGGGAGTTGCACCGTGGTGGCGGACCATCCGGCCCTGCGGGACTGAGCCGCAGCACCGACGCCCGGAACCTCAAGTATTGCTCTGAACGTCCCCGCGGAAGGGTTCGGTCGCGCGCTCCGGGGCCATGACGTGGTCACACAGGGGGCGGTCCGGCGGAGGAGGGGGACGAGGGTGCGACTGGGAACGGGCATCGGGTGGCGGCCGGAGATCGCCGACGCGGTGGAGCGTATGCCGGGCATCGACTGGGTCGAGACCGTGGCCGAGAACGTCTGCCCGGGGCATCTCCCCGAGTCGCTGCTCCGGCTGCGCGAGCGCGGCGTGACCGTCGTCCCGCACGGCGTCTCTCTCGGGCTCGGCGGCGCGGAGCGGCCCGACGAGACGCGGCTGGCCGCCCTCGCCGAGCGCGCGCGGGCGCTGGGCGCGCCGCTGGTCACCGAGCACATCGCGTTCGTACGGGCGGGCGGGGCGCTGACCGCCTCGCCGCGCCTGGAGGCCGGTCATCTGCTCCCGGTCCCGCGCACCCGCGACGCGCTGGACGCCCTGTGCGAGAACGTCCGCATCGCGCAGGACGCGCTGCCCGTCCCGCTCGCCGTGGAGAACATCGCGGCGCTCTTCGCCTGGCCGGACGAGGAGTTGACGGAGGGTCAGTTCCTGTACGAGCTGGCCGACCGCACCGGCGTACGGCTGCTGATCGATGTCGCCAACCTCCACACCAACCACGTCAACCGGGGCGAGGACCCGGCGAGGGCACTGGACGAACTGCCCGTCGAGGCCCTCGCGTACGTCCATGTCGCGGGCGGCTTCGAACGCGACGGCGTCTGGCACGACAGCCACGCCCACCCGGTGACGCAGCCGGTCCTCGACGTCCTGGCCGACCTCGCGTCCCGGACGACCCCGCCCGGCGTGCTCCTGGAACGCGACGACAACTTCCCCGAACCGGCCGAGCTGGAGCGGGAGTTGGCGGTCATCCGGGAGACGGTGGAGAAGGCGGAGAGGGCGACGGTGCAGGCCCGTGACCCGCTGCCGCGCGGAACGGCGGCACGGGAGGCCGCCGCCGACACCACCTCGGTGCGGCAGCGACTCGCGCTCGCGCAGGCCGCGTTGCTCTCCACGCTCGTCGCCGGTACCCCCGCGCCGGAGGGGTTCGACCGGGTGCGGCTCGGGGTGCAGGCGCGTGCGCTCGCCGCCAAGCGGGCGAGCGTCGTGGCGAAGGTCGCGCCCGAACTGCCCGCGATCCTCGGGGAGTCGTACCGACCCGCCTTCCTCGCCTACGCCGAGGGCCACCCCATGACCGGCGGTTACCGCCGCGACGCCCTCGACTTCGCCGAACAGGTGCTGCTCAGCGGGCAGTCGGCGGACACCGCCACCCGGCGACGGCTGCGCACCTGGTGGCTGGACCGCTCGGGCCCGACCCCGCCGTCCCGCCACCCCGCAACCCGACTGGCCCGCGCCACACGCCGGGTCCTGTTCCGACAGCCGGTGTGAACCGGTAAGGCGGCCCCGGAACACCGACGACCCCGCCCGAGGCGGGGTCGTCGAGGAGTGGGCGGCTCGTGGCCGGTAGCGTCAGGCGAGCCCGGCGACGAAGTCCGCGACCGACTTGCGGCGGCCGGTGAAGAACGGCACTTCCTCACGGACGTGCATCCGAGCCTCGGAGCCGCGCAGATGACGCATGAGGTCCACGATGCGGTGCAGGTCGTTGGCCTCGAAGGCCAGCATCCACTCGTAGTCGCCGAGGGCGAACGAGGCGACCGTGTTGGCGCGCACGTCCGGGAAGCCACGGGCCATCTTGCCGTGGTCCGCGAGCATACGGCGACGGTCCTCGTCGGGCAGCAGGTACCAGTCGTACGAGCGCACGAACGGGTAGACGCAGATGTAGTCGCGCGGCGTCTCGTCGGCGAGGAACGCCGGGATGTGCGAGCGGTTGAACTCGGCGGGGCGGTGCAGCGCCATGTTCGACCAGACCGGCTCCATGGCCCGGCCCAGCTTCGTACGGCGGAAGAGGTTGTACGCCTCCTGGAGCTGGTCGCTGTCCTCCGCGTGCCACCAGATCATCAGGTCGGCGTCGGCACGCAGGCCCGACAGGTCGTACGTACCGCGGATGGTCACGTCCTTGGCGGAGAGCTGGTCGAACAGCTCCTGGACCTCGTCGGCGTACCCCGCGCGGTCCTCGGGCAGTACGTCCTTCAGCTTGAAAACCGACCACAGGGTGTAGCGGATGACCTCGTTGAGGTCCTTGGCCAACTTGCCCTTGTTCGGGATCCTGCCGGTCTCGGTGGTGGTGGCGTCGTCACTCATGTTCCTATTCTCCCGCTCCGCCGTGAAGGCTCTGCACCGGGTGTGCGGTGAGCTGCTGCACACCGCGCAGGTCACCGCCGAGCTGGTCCACGGCCGCGTACGCGCTCGCGACACAGGCCGGGATGCCGACGCCGTCGTAGGCCGCTCCGCACACGGCCAGACCCGGAAGTTCCGCGACCCGCGCGCGGATGCGCGCCACGCGCGCGTGGTGGCCGACGGGGTACTGGGGCAGCCCGTCGGTCCAGCGCGTCACGCGGGTCTCCACCGGGGCGGCGTCCAGGCCGGTCGCCTCGCGCAGGTCGCGCCGGGAGACGTCCACGAGGTCGGCGTCCTCGCGCCGCAGGATCTCGGTCTCGCCGTAGCGGCCGACGGACGTCCGCAGCACGACCAGGTCCGGGTCCTGCTCGGCGAGCCAGCCCCATTTCTGCGAGGCGAACGTCGACGCCTTGATCGTGTGCCCGTCGACCGGCGGCACCAGGAAGCCGCTGCCCTCGGGCAGCGCGATGTCCGCACGGCGGTAGGCGAGCGTGACGAGGGCCATGGAGGCGTACTCGATGGCGCGCAGCTCGTCGGCGGCGCCGGGGGACGTGGGGCGCAGCAGCTCGGCGGCTGCCTGGGCGGGCGCGGCGACGACCACCGCGTCCGCGTCCAGCACGCGGTTCCCGATCAGGACCTGCCATCCCTCCGGGGTGCGGTTCAGCGCGTCCGCCCGGGTCCCCGTGAGGATCTCGCCGCCCCGCGCCCGTACGGACTCCGCGACGGCGAGCGGGAGCCGGCCCACGCCGCCCGCGACGCCCATGAACACCGGGCCGGTCTGCGGTGCCGCGGCGGCCTTGGCCTGGATCGCGCGGACCGCTTCCGTCAGCGAGTCGTGCTCCTTGGCGGCCTCGAAGAGCTGCGGGACGGCCGAGCGCATCGAGATCCGGTACGCGTCGCCCGCGTACACCCCGCCGAGCAGCGGCTCCACCAGGCGGTCCACGACCTCGCAGCCGAGGCGCGCCGCCACGTACTCGCCCACGGCCACGTCGTCGCCGACCTCCGTGCGCGGCAGCTCGGCGTCGCGCTCGATACGGCGCAGACCGTCGTCGGACAGCACGCCGGAGAGCGCGGACGCGGCGCCGGGCACGCCCATGACGTGCCCCTTGGGCATCGGCCGCAGGGCGCCGCGGGTCCAGATCGAGGCGGTCGCGGTGGCCGGGGGCTGGAGGCGGTCCGCGAGACCGACCTCGCGCGCGAGCGCCACCGCTTCGGGCCGCCGCGCCAGCATCGACTCGGCCCCGAGGTCCACCCGTACGCCCGCGATCTCGCCGGGCAGCAGCTTCCCGCCGACCCGGTCCGAGGCCTCCAGAACCGTCACCCGGGCGCCTCGGTCCAGCAGCCGGTGGGCCGCGGCCAGTCCCGCGATCCCGCCTCCGACGACAACGACATGCCCCGCGTCCGCGCGGGCCCGATCTGCGCTCATGACCCCAAGCCTCTCAGACCCCGTGACGGCGCTCGCATGGGCCGGGTGGACCCTGCCGCGTCCCGACCATGGCCCCGTCCCGCATGGGCCGGGTGTCCCCGCCGAGTCCCAACCGTGACCGCATCGGGACCGGATCCGGCCAAACGTTCCGGCCGGGCCGTGCGTCGAATGATCGAAGGAACATCCGTCACCAACAACCCTCGGGGGATGACCGCATGCACGCTCCACGGTCCCGGATACGGCCGGTCCGGTTACTGTCCGCGGCCCTGCTCGCCGCCACGCTCGCGCTGGCGGGCTGCAGCGGCACCGCCACCGATTCCGGCGACAAGAGTTCCGCCGACCGCTCCAACGCCAGGGCCGCCGCGCCCGGCGCCGAGCAGCAGGGGGCCACCGACAACGCCAAGGGCGGCAGCGGCAAGCGCGCTACCGGCGCACCTCACCTCGCCACGCAGGACATCATCCGTACGGCGTCACTGACCGTGCAGGTCAAGGACGTGCCCAAGGCGCTCGACACGGCACGGACGACCGCCGAGAACGCGGGCGGATACGTCGGCAAGGAGAACACCGGCCGCGACTCCGGGGGCCGTGAGCACACCCAGATCGTCCTGCGGGTGCCCACCGAGAAGTACGACGCGGTGCTCGCCGATCTCCAGGGCACGGGCAAGCTCCTCGACCGCACCGCCCAGGCCGAGGACGTCACCGAGCAGGTCGTCGACGTGGACAGCCGCATCAAGTCGCAGCGCGCCAGCGTGGCACGCGTGCGCGACCTGATGGACAAGGCGACCGAGCTGAGCGATGTGGTCTCCCTGGAAGGGGAACTGAGTTCGCGCGAGGCCAGTCTGGAGGCGCTGCTGGCCCAGCAGGCGTCCCTGAAGAACCGCATCGGCTTCGCCACCATCACCCTCTCGCTGGCCGAGACGCCCGTGCACAAGGCGGCGAAGGACGACGACGAGCAGACGGGCTTCCTGGACGCGCTGGCGGGTGGCTGGCATGTCCTGGCCACGATGCTGCGGTGGATCGGCCTCGCGCTCGCCGCGGCCCTGCCCTTCCTGGTACCGGTCGGGCTGCTGGTACTGGTGTGGATACGGCTGATACGCCCCCGGCGAGCGGCGCGCAGGGTCCCGGCGGTCCCGGCATTCCCCGCGCTGCACCAGTACCCCGGCCACGGACCAGGAGGACCGGCCACCCCCACGGAGGAACGCGCCCCCGAGGAACGCCCCTCCTGATCGCCGGATTCACCGATTCGCCCGGTCCATCCCGGGCAGTACTTCCTTGTGGTCATCCCCGTCCGAGATGTGAATCCGCTGCGGCGTACGCCCTACGTGACGTACGCGCTGATCCTGATCAACGTCGTGGTCTTCCTGCGCACCCCGGGCCTCGCGGGCTCGGTGGCGGGGCAGGGCAACCTCGCGCAGCTCTGTCATCTCCAGGCGTTCCTGGACCAGTACGCGGCGGTGCCGCGCGAGCTGATCCACGGCCAGCTACCCCACCTGGTCCCCACGGGCCAGGTGGGCGTCGGCCCGCACGGCGCGGGCTGTGTGGTCGCGCCGCCGGACTACGACAAGTCGCCGCCGGTCTCCGTCCTCACGGCGATGTTCCTGCACGGAAGCTGGCTGCATCTGCTGGGCAACATGCTGTTCCTGCTGATCTTCGGCAACAACATCGAGGACCGCATGGGCCACATCCGGTACCTGGTGTTCTACGTGGCCTGCGGATACGCGGCGGCGTACGGCTTCGCGCTCCTCAACGCCGGCTCGCGCGACCCGCTGATCGGCGCCTCGGGGGCCATCGCGGGCGTGCTCGGCGCGTATCTGGTGCTCTATCCCCGGGTCAAGGTCTGGATCCTGGTGCCGTTCCTGCTGTTCCTGCCGCTGCGGCTGTCCGCGTGGATCGTGCTCGGCTTCTGGTTCGTGCTCCAGGCGATCTACTCGTCCGGGGGCGCCGTCTCCTCGGCCGGGACCGTGGCGTACGCGGCGCATGTCGTCGGGTTCATCGTGGGCATGCTGATCGCCTGGCCGCTGCGCCGGGGCACCCCACCGCCACCACAGCCCGCCCGACCGCCCGGCCCCCAATGGGGCAGGCAGGCGCGGGGGTCCTGGTAGGGGCGAGGCCCGGTAAGGGCGAAGAAGAAACGCCGCTGAAGGCGATGCAAAGCCGCTCCTGTGAAGAGCCTTCGGGTCCGATCTCCGGAAAGCGGAACGCCCCTTGTGGAAACCATAACCAGGGGCGCATTCAGCGTGCAACGATCCCTTTCGGCCCATCGGACGGGGGACTATCGGGGTCTTGATCCACAATGCGACGTGCAATATGGTCTGCCCGGTTGGTCAAGTCATTGGCTCGGCACAGGGGGATGAACCGCGCGAGCCGATGGAACCGCACATCGAAATTGGGGGAAAGCATGTCGACTTCGGCAGGTTCCGGTTTACGATCCACCGTCCCTGACTCATTGAGTAATTCCACACGGAGAAGGCACTGCCCTCCGGTCCACCGACCGGTGCCCGCTTCCGGATACCCCGTACGCCGCGGATTTCACGGCGCCGGGAAACACTGTCCGGGCGCGGAGGCCCGCTGATGACGCGGGATGCCACGACCCTCACGGGCACCCGCGACCCCGCATCCGGCGCACTGCGCACCACACCCCCGTTCGTCGTGCTGCTCGGCACCGACTACGCCGGCAAGTCGTCCGCGCTGACGGAACTCGCCGACCACGCGCCGTCCTGGCACATCGTCTCCCTCGACGACGACTTCCTGGAGTCCGGCCACTCCCTGATCGGACGGCTGCGCCGCAACCTGGTCGCCGATGTCCTGCCCGATCTCCACCACGGCTACTCCCTCGATTTCATGGTCAGCCTGTTGCAGACAGCGACGGTCCATCTGCGCGACAGCATCGAGCGGAGTCCGGGCGGAGCACCGGTTCTGGTCGACTCGTACTACTACAAGATCCTCGCCAAGTGCCGGCTGGCCGGTGTCGACCGTCATCCGGTGTTCGACTGGTGGCGCACCTTTCCCCAGCCGCACCGCGTGGTCTTCCTCGAGGTGTCGACGGCCACCGCCTGGCAGCGCTGCGGCGAAGGGGCCTGGACCAACTCCCTGGAGTACTACGGCGAACAGCCCGACCAGACATCGTTCGAGAAGTTCCAGTCCGACCTGCGCGCGGCCATGTGGGAAGAGGTCCGGCACCTTCCGGTCACCGTCGTCGAGGAGCAGGAACACATCGCGCGGACCGTACAGATACTAGGAGAGGTGATGGACCGTGAAATCGGCTGAGTTATGGACGGACCCGTCCAGGATGCGTGACTACCGGAAGCGGGTCCTCGAAGAACGCGCGACCCTCGAAGCCGCGCTCACGAACGCGGACGACCACCAACGCCGGGTCCTGTCCGAACTGTTGGAACACAACGCCGACACCGAGTACGGCCGCGCCCACTCCTTCGGTGCGATCCGCTCCATGGACGACTTCCGCAAAGCGGTGCCGATCAACGACTACGCGGCGCTGGCACCCTGGATCGAGCGGATGGCGGCGGGCGAGAGCAATCTGCTGAGTGCGGACGACCCGGCGGTGTACTTCACCAGCAGCGGCACCACGGGCTCCCACAAGAAGATCCCGGTCACCCCGGGCTTCATGCGCCGGACCTTCTTCCCCTTCTACTACGCGGCCTGGGCCCCGCTGATCGAGCACTTCCCCGATGTGCTCGACCGGCCGGACGCCGTCCTGAACCTGAAGCACGACCCGCGTCCCGCGCCTCCGACCACCGCCTCGGGCCGGCCCCATGTCGGCGCCAGCCAGGTCGACCTCGGCAGCAAGTTCGGCGAGCCGCTGTCCGCCGAGCCCGGCACGTTCGCGTCATGGGGCACGCTCCCGGTGGCCGTCGAGGAGAACGACCACCTGGAGAAGGCCTATCTGCGGCTGCGTCTCGCGGTGGAGAGCGATGTCCGCTGCGTCATCGGGATCAACCCGGCGATGGTCGCCGCCCTGCCGTATCAGCTGGGGCTCTGGTGGCCCCGGCTGGTCAAGGAGATCCGCGACGGCACGCTCGGCGGGGTGCCGTACGGCAGTCCCGACCCGGAGCGGGCGGCCACGCTGGAGCGGCTGGCCGACCACTTCGGGACGGTGCGCCCGGCCCATGTCTGGCCTCATATGCGGGCGCTGTTCTTCTGGACGACGGGCATGGCGTCGCTCTATCTGGAGCGGCTGCGTGAGGAGTTCGGTCCCGGTGTGACCGCGCTGCCCGCGCCCGTGGCCGCCTCCGAGGGGCCCGTCGGTGTCGCGCTCGACCGGCACGGCTCCGCCGGTTCCCTGGTGGTGACCGCCTCGGCCTACGAGTTCCTGGACGCCGAGGCCGACATCAGGCCCGACTCCTCGACCCTGACCATGAACGAGCTGGAGCCGGGCCGCGACTACCACGTGATCTTCAGCCACATCGGCGGCCTGTACCGCTACGCGGTCGGCGACGTGGTCCGGGTCGTCGACCGGGTCGGCGGCGTCCCACGGGTGGAGTACGCGGGCCGGAGCACCCGGTCGGACGCCGTCGGCGAGCGGCTGCGCGACGCCCAGGTCATCCGCGCGCTCGCGGAGGCCGCTCGGGCGACCGGTCTCGATGTCCGCAACGCCGCCTGCCGGGTGGCGGACCGGCCCGAAGGCGCGGTCGCGCACTACGAGTTCGCCGTCGCGGCCCGCGGTCTGTGGAGCGCGCAGGAGACGAATCGTTTCGCCTCCGAGCTGGACACGGCCATCGGCCGGGAGTCGGCCGCGTATCGGACGGCGCGTTCGACCGGCCGCCTCGGCCCTGTGACCGTACGGCGCCTGGACGGCGACGCCTTCCTGCGGGACTGGCACGCCCGCGTCGCCACCGGCATCCGGCCGACCCAGGTCAAGGACCGGCTGTTCAGGCAGGACCACGAACTCTGGGAGCGACTGACCGGCACCGATCCGGTCGGCGGGGGAGGCACGGCATGACCGAGAAGCTGGACGCCGTCGAGCGGACCGCGCTCCTGACGGCAGCGCTGCGCGCGGCGGAGACCGCGCGGGAGGACCGGCTCTACGACGACCCCTACGCGGCCCGACTGGCCGGAGAGGGAGGCCCGGATCTGCTCCGCTCGGTCCGCGAGGCCACCTTCCCCAAGGACGCGGACCGCACCGTGCCGAGCACCCCGGACTACAACGCCATCCGCACGCGGTTCTTCGACGACTTCCTCCAGGAGGCGGCCGAGGACCCGGCGATGAACCAGATCGTGCTCGCGCCCGCCGGGCTGGACTCGCGCGCCTACCGGCTCGACTGGCCCTCCCGTATCCGCTACTTCGAGGTCGACCGGCCCGCGGTCCTGGCCTACAAGGAGGGGGTGCTGCGGGACGTACGACCGCGGGTCGACCATCGCTCGATCGCCCTCGATCTCACCTCGCCCGACTGGGAGAGCGAGCTGACGGCCGCCGGCTACGACCCGGACCGACCGTCCACCTGGCTGCTGGAGGGGCTGCTCTACTACCTCCCCGACGACGACACGCGCCGCGTCCTCGACCGCGTTGCGGCGATCATGAAACCGGGCAGCCGGATCGCCGCCGACGTCGTCAACGCGGCCTCGCTGACCCTGCCGGACATGCGTGACCTGCTCGACGTGTTCGCCGACTGGGGCTGCCCATGGGTGTCCGGCACGGACGAGCCGGAAGCGCTGTTCGGCGCGCACGGCTTCACCGTGGAGGCCACGCAGCCGGGCGAACCGGCGGCCGACTACGGACGCTGGCCCGACCCGGTACCGGACCGCTCCGTGACCGCCGTACGCCGGGTGTTCTTCGTCCACGGGCGACGGAGCTGAGATGACGAGCGCGACAGTGACCGGCGGGAACACCGCCGGTCCGGTGCCCGCACACGACCCGGCGCCGCTGCCCCGCGGTGCGGCGCGGCGCCGGGTGCTGCTGGCCCCGATCACCGTGACCCCGTCCAAGCCCCTGACCCCGAGCCATCTCAAGGGGCTGCTGTGGACCGACGTGATGTACCGGGCCACCGCGCGCCTGGCCGAGGTGACCTATCGGTACAGCCCCACCACTTACCACCCCACGGAGCAGACCCTCGGGTTCTGGGAGTACCTCGACCGCACCGCCGGGGACACCGACTACTCCGGTCTCACGGAGGAGGCCATCGGCGAGCTGTACGTCGGCTACCGGGCCGCAGGACAGCGGGCCGGCCTCGCCGCCCTGCGTCCGTACGTGGAGGCGGTCGAGCTGCACGGCTGGGTCCACCCGGCGAGCGCCCGGGTCCTGGAGCTGTGGACGGCGCACTACGCACGCCTCGGCATGCACGACCCCGGGCTGCTCGCGCATCAGCCGCCCGGACTGCGACTGGAGGAGGCGATCGACCGCCTCGGCACCCTCGGCATGTGTCTCGACCAACGCGCCTACGGCGGCCCAGTCTTCCTCGACGCCACCCGGTACGGGCTGCCGCTGCGCCAGATCGTCGATGCCCGGGGCCGGCCCAACTACCTGGCCTGCGCGCTGCGCGAACTCATACCGCTGGCACCGCGGTTCGACGAGACGGTGCTGCTCTACGACCGCGAGCTGGAACCCGACTACCTGCTGCTGGAGCGCACCCTGTCCGAGTTCGGAGCAACCATCCGCAGGATCACGCTCGGCCGGGTCCCCATCGACGGGCGGATCCGCTCCGCGCGCCATGGTGACTGGCACGACCACACCACCGGCGCGCTGCTGAGCAGGGCCGCGGCCGAGTACGACGAGCCGGTGCTCCGGCTGGGCATGCGGCTGTACTTCATCGCCGGGCTGGGCCAGGGCGAGCAGCAGTCCTTCCGTCACGAGGCGCTGCGCCAGAGTCTGGCGCGTGCCGCCCGGCTGCTGTCCGGCACAAGGACGACCGACCCCGCACCACTGCCGGAGGTGCTCGCCCGGCACCGCGGTGACCATCTCTACGTCAATCCGTACCGGCTGACGTCCAGTCTGCTGGCCAGACACCGGCCCGCACCGAGTCACGACCTGCTGTCGGCGGTCTACCTGTGACCACTTCCCAGGAACTGCTCCGTGCGGAGGTGGCGCGGCGCATCGCGACCGCCCGGCCCGAACTGGCCGCGCGCTTCGACCTGTTGACCGCCGACGGGCTGCTCGCCGCGCAGCGGGAGATCACCGGGGCCGCGCAGGACGCCAGGGTGCAGGCGGTCTGCGTGCTGCGCGACTTCGACCTGCCGTCCTGGGCGCGCGCCACGTGCGCGTTCGCCGCGCGCGTCGACGCGTCCGCGGCCGTCGACTGGCGCCGCGACTTCACCCGGACCGTCTTCCTCGCCGGAAACCCGGACAACCTCAAGGACCGGTTCGCCTTCGACTACGTGGCCGACGACGGGTCAGCCGCCTGGCAGGGCCCGGCACCGGCCGAGGAGAGCACCACCCTGCGGCGGCTGCTGAAGCTCTTCGACGGGGCGGCCGAACTGCCGACCCGGCCCTCCGCGGTGGTACGGGTCCTGGCCGACCAGGACCCGCGAGGCCGCGCTCCCGTCCGGCGGGAGCTGCATGTGGCCACCGCCGGGGTGACCGTCGCCGACTGCCTGGTCCACCTCAACCACCTGCTCGTCGAGGCCGTACTGGACGAAGTCGTCGGCCCCGGGGACGAGTTGGTCGTCCGCCAGGCACCGTGGCTGCCGACCTCACCCGGCCTCTTCGCGGCCCAGCGGATCGACGGCACGCCCGACCACCCGGACCGCCTCCGCGCCTACACCGCTCTCACCGAGGAGATCCACGATGCCTGATCCGGCCCACCGCCGGGTGGGCCGGTGGCGGGGTGGTCAGCGGGCCGTCTGCGTGTGGACGTACTCCGTGAGGCGGGTGAGGGCGTCCGGGTCGGTGTTGGGCATGACACCGTGGCCGAGGTTGAAGACATGGCCCTCGAGCCCGGCGGCGTCGTCGAGCACCTCGCGCGCCTTGGCCTCGACGACCTCCCGCGGGGCGAAGAGGATCGCCGAGTCGAGGTTGCCCTGGAGGGCCTTGCCGGGACCGACCCGGCGGGCGGCCTCGTCCAGCGGCACCCGCCAGTCGACGCCGACGACGTCCGCGCCCGCCTCGCCCATCAGACCGAGCAGCTCACCGGTGCCGACACCGAAGTGGATGCGCGGGACGCCGTACTCCTCGACAGCGCTGAAGACCTTGGCCGAGGCGGGCATGACCGAGCGGCGGTAGTCGGCCGGGGCGAGCGCGCCGGCCCAGGAGTCGAAGAGCTGCACCGCGGAGGCGCCCGCGTCGAGCTGGACCTTGAGGAAGGCGGTCGTGATCTCCGCGAGCCGGTCCAGCAGGTCGGCCCACAACTGCGGGTCGCCGTGCATCATCGCCTTGGTGTTCTCGTACGTGCGCGAGGGGCCGCCCTCGATGAGGTAGCTGGCCAGCGTGAACGGGGCGCCCGCGAAGCCGATCAGCGGGGTGGCGCCCAGCTCGGCGGTGAGCAGGCCGATGGCCTCCGTGACGTACCAGACGTCCTCGGGGGTCAGCTCGCGCAGCCGGGCCAGGTCGGCGCGGGAGCGGATCGGCTGCGCGATGACCGGGCCGACGCCGGGCTTGATGTCCACCTCGATACCGATGGCCTTGAGCGGGACGACGATGTCGCTGTAGTAGACCGCCGCGTCCACGCCGTGCCGGCGGACCGGCTGCATGGTGATCTCCGCGATCAGGTCGGGCCGCGTGCAGGACTCGAGCATGGGGATGCCCTCGCGCACCCGGTGGTACTCGGGCAGGGAGCGTCCGGCCTGGCGCATGAACCACACCGGGGTGTGCGGCACAGGCTCGCGTCTGCACGCCTTGAGGAAGGCGGAGTCGTACGTCGCTGTCGGCTGGCCCGTCGCGGGGCGGAGGTTCGCGCTCACACCGAAAGTCTCGCACGGCGCACAGGCGGGGAACATCAGGGGCAAGGCCCCGGCCGTTCCCGGCCAAACCGCCGCAGGCAATCCCTGCGAAGCCGCTTTCTTCCGCTTAATCTTCCCCGCATGGCTGCGGCTCAGGGACGACTGACGGACGACGCTGACGGAATGGACGAAGCGCAGGAGGGGGAGGCGCATACGACGGATACGACTCCGCCGCCCTTCCGTGCCGCGGTCGACGCGCTGCGGGCCACACGGCTGCGACCGGAGGTCGAGATCGAGGCCGTCCGTCCGCCGCAGCGGCTCGCCCCGTACGCGTACGCGCTGGAGGCCGCGGTCGTCCAGGACGGCGAGGACCTGGCCGACGGCCGCCTCGTCCTGCTGCACGACCCGGCCGGGCACGCCGCCTGGCAGGGTTCCTTCCGTCTGGTGACGCTGGTGCGCGCGGAGCTGGAGGCGGAGATGGCCGCCGACCCGCTGCTGCCGGACGTCTGCTGGTCCTGGCTGACCGGCGCGCTCCAGGCCCGCGGGCTGTCGTACGGCGAGGCGAGCGGGACCGTCACGCGCGCGAGTTCCCACTACTTCGGCGGGCTCTCCGCGCGCCCGGCCGCCTCCCAGATCGAGATCCGCGCCTCCTGGACACCCCACGAGGGCCTCGGCGGCGCCCCGGACACGGCCGCGCACCTGGCGTCCTGGTCCGATCTGCTGTCCCAGGTGGCGGGCCTGCCCCCGGCGGCTCCGGGCGACACCTCGGTGGTGACGCTGCCCCAGCGCCGGGGCCCACGCCCCCGCTGACACCCCGCTCCCCCGTCTCGGACACGCCGTGCCGCTATGTCGCCACGGCGCGCTCTCGCGTGCGCCGACACCCGCCCGTGCCCGCGCCGGTCGCCCCCGTCGACCCACCGGACGATCTTGACGATCCTTGTCATCACTTTGTCGATACGGCCACTTTCGACCCGATATCGACAAAGGAACGCTCCCGATCGATCTTCGCCTGATCGCTCGCTCGTCCGAATTGCACGGATTGTTACTCACCAAATCGTGATCATTCCCTAAAGGAGCACGTGTGTGATGCCGAAGACGACTGTGACCTTGAAAGCACGGTTCGTCCCGGCTTCACCCCCAGAGCCGGCCCCGTCCCGCACCCCCAGGAGGCCTGGTGTCCGTTCTCCTCGAGCAGCCCGCAAGCCTGGTCGCCTACCGCCCGAACAAGCCGACCGCCATGGTGGTCGTGGCCGACCCTCGGGTCCGTTCCACCGTCACCCGCCACCTCTGGGCGCTCGGAGTGCGCGACGTCATCGAGGCGTCGTCCATCGCGGAGGCCCGTCCCCGTATCGGCAACCCGCGCGACATCTGCGTCGCCGACGTCCATCTTCCCGACGGCTCCGGCCTCACTCTTCTGTCGGAGACCCGTGCGGCGGGCTGGCCCAACGGGCTCGCCCTGTCCGCCGCCGATGACATCGGCGCCGTGCGCAACGCCCTCGCGGGCGGTGTGAAGGGCTATGTCGTCACCGGCACCCGCACGAACATCGGGCTCCCCACCCGGCCCGGCGCCGCCCCCATCGGTGCCGCCGCCGCCCGTCTGCACCGCCGCCCCCCGGGTGCCCCGAGCCACCCGGGCGGCTACCGCGAACTGTCCGGCCGTGAGGTCGAGGTGCTGCGCCTGGTCGCCGAAGGCCAGTCGAACAAGGCGATCGGCGTCTCCATGGGCCTGTCCGCGCTGACCGTCAAGAGCCACCTCGCCCGGATCGCCCGCAAGCTCGGCACGGGCGACCGCGCCGGGATGGTGGCCGTCGCCCTGCGCACCGGCATCATCCACTGACCCTGATCCCGACACCGACCCGCCGATCTACCTGATACCCCCTGATAGCCCCCGATACCGCCCGATCCACCCTCGACCCGTGGTCGTATGACTGGTTCACGACCTTCCCGTGCCCGCCGACGGAACGTTCCGTCGGCGGGCGCGGCACATCCACGGATACCCTGGTACATGTGACCGACGCCCAAGAGACCGCAGCAGACAGCCCACTGCGTACCACCGGAGGCGCTCCTCCGGACGACGTCGAAACGGCGCCGCTCCCCTTGCTCGCTCCACGGGAGGGCATCCCGCCCGTGGTCGTCGACGACGCCTCGCTCGCCGAGGTGATCGCCGCCTTCGCCGCCGGCACCGGCCCCGTCGCCGTCGACGCCGAACGCGCCTCCGGCTACCGCTACGGCCAGCGCGCCTATCTGGTGCAGTTGCGCCGCCAGGGCGCCGGTACGGCCCTGATCGACCCCGCGGCCTGCACCGATCTGTCGGGCCTCGGCGAGGCGATCGCCGGGACGGAGTGGGTGCTGCACGCCGCCACCCAGGATCTGCCGTGCCTGCGCGAGATAGGCATGCTGCCGACGCGGCTGTTCGACACCGAGCTGGCCGCGCGCCTGGCCGGGTACCCGCGCGTGGGGCTCGGGGCCATGGTGGAGAACGTCCTCGGGTTCGTCCTGGAGAAGGGGCACTCCGCGGTCGACTGGTCGACCCGGCCCCTGCCCGAGCCCTGGCTGCGCTATGCCGCCCTGGACGTGGAGCTGCTCGTCGATCTGCGCGACGCGCTGGAGAAGGACCTGGACCGGCAGGGCAAGCTGGAATGGGCCCTGGAGGAGTTCGCCGCGATCGCCTCCGCGCCGCCGGCGCAGCCCCGCAAGGACCCCTGGCGCCGTACGTCCGGCATGCACAAGGTGCGCCGCCGTCGGCAGATGGCGGTCGTCCGGGAGCTGTGGCAGACCCGGGACCGGATCGCCCAGCGCCGTGACGTTTCCCCCGGCAAGGTGCTCGGGGACGCGGCGATCATCGAGGCCGCCCTCGCGATCCCGCCGAACGTCCACGCCCTGTCCTCCCTCAGCGGCTTCGGGAACCGCATGGGCCGCCGCCAGCTCGACCAGTGGCAGGCCGCCGTGGACCGCGCGAGGGCGCTGCCCGAGGCCGAGCTGCCGCAGCCGGGGCAGCAGGTCGCCGGGCCCCCGCCGCCGCGCGCGTGGGCCGACAAGAACCCCCTCGCCGCCGCGCGACTGACCGCGGCGCGCGCCGCGGTGTCCGCGCTCGCCGAGCGGCTGAACCTGCCGCAGGAGAACCTGATCACCCCGGACACGGTGCGACGGGTGTGCTGGCAGCCGCCGACACAGACCGACGAGACGACGGTCGCGTCCGCGCTGCTGGGGTACGGCGCCCGTACGTGGCAGATCGAACTCGTGACACCGGCTCTTGTCGCCGCGATGACGATCAAGCGGGTCTAGCGACGACTGCGGCGGCAGGGGTCGCGGGGTGCGCCGATGGTGTGTGACCTTCGCCGCTTGGGGCCGCGGGACTGGGCAGCATGGTTACCCATGAGTAGCATGGGCCTGAGCGCGCGCTCAGCGTGTCGCAGCAGTGCCATCCCGCACCCTGGAGGAGAGCCATCGTGCCTCGTACCGTCAGGGACGTCGTCTTCGTCGACGGCGTCCGCACCCCGTTCGGCAAGGCGGGCCCGAAGGGCATCTACCACGAGACCCGCGCCGACGACCTCGTCGTGAAGGCGATCCGGGAGCTGCTGCGCCGCAACCCGGGTCTGGACCCGAAGAAGATCGACGAGGTCGCCATCGCCGCGACCACGCAGATCGGCGACCAGGGCCTGACCCTCGGCCGTACCGCGGGCATCCTCGCGGGCCTGCCCACCTCGGTGCCCGGCTACTCGATCGACCGCATGTGCGCGGGCGCGCTGACGGCCGTGACGACCACCGCGGGCTCCATCGCGTTCGGCGCGTACGACGCCGTCATCGCCGGTGGTGTCGAGCACATGGGCCGCCACCCGATGGGCGAGGGCGTCGACCCCAACCCGCGGTTCGTGAGCGAGAAGCTGGTCGACGAGTCGGCCCTGTTCATGGGCATGACGGCGGAGAACCTGCACGACCGCTACCCGCACATCACCAAGCAGCGCGCCGACGAATTCGCGGTGCGCTCGCAGGAGAAGGCCGCCAAGGCGTACGCCGACGGCAAGATCCAGCAGGACCTGGTGCCGATCTCCGTGCGCCGCACCACCCCCGAGACCGGTGAGACCGGCTGGGGTCTGGTCACGGCCGACGAGCCGATGCGTCCGGGCACCACGCTGGAGAACCTCGCGGGCCTCAAGACGCCGTTCCGCGTCCACGGCCGGGTCACCGCGGGCAACGCGGCCGGTCTGAACGACGGCGCCACCGCGTCGATCATCGCGTCCGAGGACTTCGCGCGCGAGAACGGCCTGCCGGTCAAGATGCGCCTCGTCTCGTACGCCTTCGCGGGCGTCGAGCCGGAGGTCATGGGCTACGGCCCGATCCCGGCGACCGAGAAGGCCCTCGCCAAGGCGGGCCTGTCCATCTCGGACATCGGCCTGTTCGAGATCAACGAGGCCTTCGCCGTCCAGGTCCTGGCCTTCCTCGACCACTACGGCATCGCGGACGACGACGCGCGCGTCAACCAGTACGGTGGCGCCATCGCCTTCGGCCACCCGCTCGCCTCCTCCGGCGTCCGTCTGATGACGCAACTGGCCCGCCAGTTCGAGGAGCAGCCGGAGGTCCGCTACGGCCTGACCACCATGTGCGTCGGCTTCGGCATGGGCGCGACCGTCATCTGGGAGAACCCGCACTTCGAGGGGGACAAGTGAGCACCACCGCTGAGCTGTTGAAGGGTGCGGCCGAGCTGTTCCCCGACGAGGTCGTCACGCAGGCGCACGTACGCCACTTCGAACTCCCCTTCCAGGCGGGCCGTTTCGCCCTGATCACCCTGGACAACGGCTTCGACCACACCAAGCCGACCACCTTCGGCCCGGCCTCGCTCGCGAACCTCAACACCGCGATCGACCAGGTCGAGCGGGAGGCCGCGGCCGGTGAGATCGTCGGTGTCGGTATCACCGGCAAGCCGTTCATCTTCGCCGTCGGCGCCGACCTCAAGGGCGTCGAGCTGCTGAAGAAGCACGAGGACGCGCTGGCCATCGGCAAGGGCGGCCACGAGGTCTTCAAGCGGCTGTCGAAGCTGGCCGTTCCCACCTTCGCGTACTACAACGGCGCGGCGATGGGCGGCGGCGTCGAGGTCGGTCTGCACTGCACGTACCGGACCGTCTCGAAGGCGCTGCCGGCGTTCTCGCTCCCCGAGGTCTTCCTGGGCCTGGTCCCCGGCTGGGGCGGCTGCGCCCTGCTGCCGAACCTGATCGGCGCCGACAAGGCCGTCTCGGTCATCATCGAGAACAGCCTGAACCAGAACCGGCAGCTCAAGGGCAAGCAGGTCCACGAACTCGGCATCGCCGACGCGATCTTCGAGGGCGCCGACTTCCTGGAGCAGTCGCTGCTCTGGACGGCCTCCGTCCTCAAGGGCGAGACCGTGGTCGACCGCCCGGAGATCGACCGGGGCGAGGCCTGGGACCAGGCCGTCGCGCGCGGCCGGTTCATCGCCGACTCCAAGGTGCACGGCGCGGCCCCGGCCGCCTACCGCGCCCTGGACATCATCGCCGCGGCGAAGAACGGCGACCTGCAGCAGGGCTACGACGCCGAGGACCAGGCCCTCGCGGACCTGATCATGGGCGGCGAACTGCGCGCCGGTATCTACTCGTTCAACCTCGTCCAGAAGCGCGGCAAGCGCCCGGCGGGTGCCCCGGACAAGAGCCTGGCGCGCCCGGTGACGAAGGTGGGCGTGGTCGGCGCCGGTCTGATGGCCTCGCAGCTCGCGCTGCTCTTCCTGCGCCGCCTCGAGGTCCCGGTCGTCCTCACGGACATCGACCAGGCGCGCGTCGACAAGGGTGTGGGCTACGTCCACGCCGAGATCGACAAGCTGCTGGGCAAGGGCCGCGTCAACCAGGACAAGGCCAACCGCCTCAAGGCGCTGGTGTCCGGTGTGCTGGACAAGGCCGAGGGCTTCTCGGACGCCGACTTCGTCATCGAAGCGGTCTTCGAGGAGATGAGCGTCAAGCAGCAGGTGTTCGCGGAGGTCGAGGCGGTCGCCCCGGCGCACGCGATCCTGGCGACGAACACCTCCTCCCTCTCGGTGTCCGAGATGGCCTCGAAGCTGAAGCACCCCGAGCGGGTCGTCGGCTTCCACTTCTTCAACCCGGTCGCGATCCTGCCGCTGCTGGAGATCGTCCGCGGTGAGCAGACCGACGACGCCTCGCTGGCCACGGCGTTCGGTGTCGCCAAGAAGCTGAAGAAGACGGCGGTTCTGGTGAAGGACGCCCCGGCGTTCGTCGTCAACCGCATCCTCACCCGCTTCATGGGCGAGATCCAGAACGTCATCGACGAGGGCACCCCGGTCGCCGTCGCGGAGAAGGCGGTCGAGCCGCTGGGTCTGCCGATGTCGCCGCTGGTGCTGCTGGAGCTGGTCGGTCCGGCGATCGGTCTGCATGTGTCGGAGACGCTCAACAAGGCGTTCCCGGAGCGCTTCACGGTCTCCCCGAACCTCAAGGCGGTCGTGGAGGCGGGCAAGCGCGGCTTCTACGTCTACGACAGCGGCAAGCCGGAGCTGGACCCGGAGGTCGCCGCGCTGCTGAAGCAGGGCGACACCGTCCTGACCGAGGAGCAGGTCCGCGACCGGGTCCTGGACGCGGTCGCCCAGGAGATCGGCCTGATGCTCGACGAGGGTGTCGTCGCCGAGGCCCAGGACATCGACCTCTGCCTGATCACGGGCGCCGGCTGGCCCTTCCACCTGGGCGGCATCACGCCGTACCTGGACCGCGAGGGCGTCTCGGAGCGGGTGAACGGCAAGAAGTTCCTGGCGCCGGGTGTGGCGTCGGTTCCCGCGTAACCGTCCTGCGTTCCCCTTGCTGAAGAGGGCCTCCGCTCTGTGCGGAGGCCCTCTTTCGCGTTCCTGGTGCCCGTTGAGGCACTAGCCGTAGTACTGGTGCGCCCCCGCCCCGGCCGGGGCGTTCATGACGGTGAAGGGGACCTGGGTCACCGGGGACTCGCCGCCGGAGGCGTCGACGGCGAAGACGTCGACGACATGCATGCCGGCGCTCCACGCCCAGCCCGAGTCCCAGGACCAACTGCCGTTGGGCGCGACCGCGGCCGCGCCCAGCAACACGCCGTTCTCCCGGATTCCCACCTGTGCGGCGCCCGTGGCGGACCCGGTGAAGACCACCCGGGAGCCCATCACCTGTTCATGGGCCACGGGCTCCAGCACCACGGGCGAGGCCGAGTCGGCCCCGACCGTCGACGGCACGGCCCCCTGCACAACAGCGCCCGGCATCCCGGCTCCCGGCGGAACGGCGGCCCCGGCCCCCGCCGCACCCTCGACCGCCGTGAAGAGCACCTCGGTCCGCTCGGTCTGGAAGCCCGCCGCGTCCACCGCGTAGATCTTCACGGGATGCTTGCCGACGCTCCAGGCCCGGCCCAGCTCCCAGGACCAGCTTCCGTCGGCGGCGACATCGGTCCGCCCCAGGTACTTGCCGTGCTCCCAGACGACGACGCGGACGGCGCCCTGGGCATAGCCCGTGAACCGTACGGCGTCCCGGCGCACCTCGTCCTGGAACGCCGGTGCCGTCACCACGGGCGCCGGGAACTCCGTTCCCCTCACCACCGAAGTGGCGTCAAGGTAGGCGCTGATGGCGGACCGGTCGCGGTCGGGCTCCTCGTAGCCGTTGCGGACATAGCCCAGGCGCGGCGGGGTGCCGTCGGCGAGGAGGTTCACTATGCCCATGAGGGCGGGGACATTACGCCGGGTGACCTGCGTGTGGTCGGTGATGAACGGGGACTCGCTGTAGATGAAGTTGAAGTTCTCGTAGTTCTGGAAGAGCCCCAGGAAGGGCTCCACCTGGTTCGTGTACTGCTCGTCCTGGGGCGAGGACAGCAGATAGATGTTGGCGCCACGGTTGGTCTCCGACCGGACGAGGTCGGGCAGGATCGCGTCCACGATCCGCACGTTCTCCTCCGGGACGCCCTCTCCCAGCATGTACTGGGCCACCTTCGGGTGGATCGTGGCCACATAGGTCCCGATCAGGAACTGGGGCACGAGGGCGACGATGTTACGGAAGCCGTAGCGCAGCCCGAAGTACAGGGCCGCGCTGCCGCCCTTCGACCCGCCCCACATGGTGACGTCGTTCGGGGTGAGCTCCAGTGCCTTCATGACGTTGAAGATGAGCCCGGCGACGGATCTCTCCAGGGAGAAGTCCATCTCCTTGCAGAGGTAGTAGCTGTTCATGCCGTCGAACCGGTCACGGATCCACAGGATGTTGGCCCTGACGTTGTCGAAGACGCCGTTCGACCATCCGTAGTCGTGGGGCGCCGAGAAGTTGGCGAAGACGACGACCAGATGCCGGTTGCCGCTCTTGGCATGGGTGAACCGGTACTCGACCGGGAACGTCCCGGAGGCTTCGATCCCGTTGAGCAACTGCCGCCCGTTCGAGGGTGCTTTGGCCATGTGCGTATTCCACTCTGTGCTGTGCTTCGGCGTCGGGCGGTGCAGTACCCCCGTGAGACGGGGGCCCGAGGCGGGGTGGTAGATCGGAACTTTGGTGTTGGTTCGGCCGGTCGGTCATCATGGCGGGATGCTGTCCGTGCGATCCCTGTCCCTGTCCGGCCGATTCCGGCGGCGGCGCGGGGTCGTGAGCGCGGTGGTGCTCCTGCTGGGACTCGTGGCAGCGGTGACCGTGGCGCATCCGGCCCGGCCGACGGCTTCCGCCTCCTCGGACCGGACGCTGACCGTGGCGACCTGGAACATGTGCGGCGTACGGCAGTGGCACTGTGAAGGCACCGGAAGCCGTGCCCTCAAGCAAAGGGAGCTGAAGGGCCTCGTCACCCGGTACGGGGCCCGGGTCGTCTTCCTTCAGGAGGCCTGTGCCGCCGATGTCGAAGCGGTACGCGGGGAACTCGGCCCGTCCTCCTGGCAGACGGCGTTCCGGGCCTACAGCCGACGCGACGAGGCGGGCCACAACACCACGGTGCGGTGTGCCGAGGCCGGGCAGGGTGCCGCCGGTATCGCGATCCTCTCGGCGTACCCCCTGTCCCACATCGCCACGGTGCCCTCGGAACAGCCCTCCGTGGGCGTGCGGCGCGGCATCCTGTGCGCCTCCGTCGCGGCGCGGGACATCCGGCTGTGCAACGCCCATCTCAGTCCGCGGGGAAGCGATCTGGCGCATCCGCGCTGGGAGTTGCGCGACGATCAACTGAAGGCGCTGATCGCCGCGGTGCCCATGCGGCGGACGGTGTACGGCGGTGATCTGAACGTGGATCCGCCGGGGGCCCGCAACCCCCTCGCGTGGGTGTGGCCCTCCGTGCCCTACACCGTCCACCGGGAGTGCGATCAGGCCTCCGCGTCCGCCCGCTCGGGCCGGGCGACCCATGTCTCCGGTCACAAGCTGGACCATCTGTTCACCGGGCTGCGAAGGACGCGGTGCACGCTGCACGACACCGGCGCCTCCGACCACTTCGCCCTGCTCCTGCGCGTACGGACCGACTGAGGCGACGCGGGAGAAGCGCTCGGCCGACAGCCGCGCCGGGACGGTGACGGTGACAGTGAGCGCTTCGGGCACGTACGGGGGCGCGGTCATCGAGCGCCGCGACCGTCCGGCCGGTCCGGATGCGGCGGTGCGCTACGGCCACGGCCCCCACACCCGGCCGACGCCGTCATACGATCACGCCCTCGCCCGCGGGCGCGTAAGCCTGCTGGTGGTCCGCGGGCGCGTAAGCCTGCTGCGGACCTCCCAGCGCGGCGGGCGACACCTCGCGGTCGGCGGGGCCGGGCTGTACGGGGATCGCGCCCACCAGCCCGTCGGACCCGGCAGGAGCCTGCGCCGGGCCCTGCCGCGACGCGAACCAGCCCGGGGAGTTCCACTGGATGGGCGTGAGCGCGCGCCCGGTGTGGCGGGTGTCGACGGTGCCGACCGCCGGAGCCATGGCCTGCTGGGGTGCGAGGTCCCCGCCCGCGACCAGCATCCGGTCCGCGAGGCGTGCGGCGGCGTACCCGTCGTCGAGGTCGCAGAACTCGCGCTGGAACCATCGGTATCGCTCGGTATACGCGTCCTGGATCCGGTCGATCTCGCGGATCGCGGTGACCAGGTCCTGCGAGGTGTACACCAGCGGACCCGGAGCGCTGCCCTCGAAGTCGAAGTAGAAGCCGCGCAGGGTGTCGCGGTAGTGGTCCAGGTCGTAGGTGAAGAAGAGGATCGGACGCCCGGTGTTGACGTAGTCGAACATCAGGGACGAGTAGTCGGTGATCATCACGTCGGTGATCAGGGACAGATCGGCCATGTCCGGGTAGTCGGAGACGTCGAACACGAAGCCGTCGCCGGCCCCTGGCACCGGGTCCACCACGTTGGGGTGACGGCGGACCAGGAGCACATGGTCGCCACCGAGGCGGGCGAGGGCGTCCTCCAGGTCGATGCGGAAGTCCAGCTTGTACTTGCCGGGGGCGTAGAACTGGTCGTCACGCCAGGTGGGTGCGTACATGACGACGCGCTTGCCGTCCGGCAGACCGATACGGCGGCGTATCTCCTGCTCCCGCGCCTCCGTACCGGGCAGGCGCAGGATGTCGTTGCGCGGGTAGCCGCACTCCACCATCTCGCCCGGGAAGCCGAAGGCGCGCTTGAGGATCGGTGTGGAGAAGCTGTTGGGCGAGACCAGCATGTCCCAGTTCTGCACCTCCTTCTCGACCCGTTCCAGATAGCGCTGGTCGGCGAAGTGGATGGACTCGATGTCGTGGCCGATCTTCTTCAGCGGGGTGCCGTGCCAGGTCTGCACGACGGTCTGGCCGTCCCGCTTCTGGAACCAGTCGGGAAGGTGGTTGTTGGCGACGACGTAGCGGCTGGTGGCCAGCGCCTCGTACCACTGGGGGGACCACATACGCACCGGCGTGGCGGTCGGGGGCACATGGACCTGGTCGTCGCGCACGACCCACAGATGGTCGAGGTCGACGCCCCGACGTACCAGTTCCTCGTGCAGGGCGCGGGGGCTGTCGGAGTACTGGGTGCCCTTGAAGGCGTCGAAGAGGATCGCGGGCCGTACCGCCTGCCGACGTGCCGCGGGGTAGGCCTTGGTGCGCAGCAGCTTCTGGCGGTACGGGCCGCGGGCGTCGTCGGGCATGGCGGAGTGGACGAGGAGGGACAGCCGGTCGAAGGCCTCGGCCTGGAGCTCGTAGCGGCGTTCGTTCTCCTCGTAGTCCTGCGGGCAGGCCTCGATGAGGTCCTGCTCGATCTTCACCATCAGGTCTTCGAGACGGTCCTCGCGGGCCACCGCCGAGAGGTCCTGGCGACGCAGGAAGAAGTCCCAGCGGCCCGCCGCGAGCGGGATCTCGCCCGCGAGTGTGCTCATGCCGGCCGGGGTCAGGACGCAGCGGAACTCATTGCCGCTCCAGGCGAGGGGGATGCTTCGTTCCGCGCCGTGCGCACGCGAGCGCACCACCATGTGCGTGCTGCGGTACTCCTGCGCGGACAGTTGGTCCGCGGCCAGGTAGCGGCCGGTGATGTCCAGTGAGCCGTCCGGCTGCCAGGCGAAGTTCGTGGCCATGGGCAGCGTCGCGCGCTCGAAGAGGACGAGGTAGCCCGAGCCGTTGCGGTGGACCACGACCTCCCGGTCGCCCTCGCGGGTCTGCAGGGAATCGGGCATCCGGTAGTGCCCGTCCGTCGTCTCCTCCGCCATGACCGGATAGATGGTCATCTTGCGGCCCTCGACATGGAAGGTGGTCTTCCAGCCGTTGCTGCCCATGCTCCAGGACTCCGGGATCTGGGCCCCGGCCTGGATGTCCGCGCGGTATCCCGGCACCAGCGAACGCAGCGGAAGCCGGGTGGTGAAGGTGCACCAGCCCTCACCGCCCGGGGTGAAGCGGACCCAGGCGTCGTGCCGCCCGGCCCCGCTCATGCTGGTGACCCGGAACTTGCCCCACTCCGGGACCTTCGGGCCGAGATAGACGCCACGCAGCTCCAGTTGGTCCCCGGCCACCCGGTGACCGGTGATCCGGCAGCGCACGGTCTCCACGCGTAGCTTGAGCTTGCCCTGCAGGAACAGCGGGAGGATACGGGTGTTCTTGTCGACGTACCGGTACGGCGGATTGGCGGCGGTTCCCGCGCCGCCCCGGTCGATGCCCCGGTACCGGAACAGCCCGCGGCTGAGGACACCCGCGGCGACGTCCCAGGTCCCCTCGACCCACTGGCCCTTGCGCTTCAGGCGGGTCAGGTCGAGCCGGGACTCGAAGCCCGCCCAGTCGTAGCAGTAACGATTCTGGTTGGAGTGCTCGGTGGCCTGGGGCGCGTAGGTGGTCTTCGCCGTGCTGATCACCATGCGTCCCTGCTTCTTGTTCCGCAGGGCGATGGCCTTCACCGACATGTGCTTCTTGTGCACGTTGATGAAGCGGACGTACGCCGTTCCCGTGAGCGTCAGCAGGTAGGAGTCGGAGTTGGTGCTCCACCGCGCCCCGGTCAGCGAGCCGTGCAAGGAGAGTTCCTTGTCGAGCCGGTACGCCTTCTTGCTGATGCCGACTTCCCGGTCCCCCAGGTAGGGGTACTTCAGATAGCGGTGGAACCGCCGTTGGACCGGCATCGGACCGCCGCGGCGCTCGAACTCGATGACCTCGAGCAGTTCGGGCAGCCGCCAGTCACGCACCAGGAGCCACTTGACCCGGGCGTCGGCGGGGAGTTCGTCGATGATGTCGGCATCGGCCTCGTCGAGGAACTCGTTGGCCCACTCCATGAAGGCCTGCCGGTACTCCTCGTCCGCGTCGGGCAGCACCTTGAGATGCAGCATCAGGTCGGACTTCAGACAGGCGAGGTCGTACTTGCGCTTGCTCTCCTCGTACAGCCGGGAGCGCCGTTCCGCGAGGAATCGGCTGACCGACTGGACCGCCGAGACACGGTCGCGCAGGTTCGACAGTTCGGTGTGGCGCTGGGTGATGGAGGGGGCGGCTCCACCTTCCCGGCGGCGCCAGTAGTAGACGATGTCCGTGATGACATCGACCTTGGCGGCGCGGAAGTGGGCGAACATGTTGACCCACGAGTCCTCGTACAGGACGCCTTCGGGGAACTGGATGAAGTTGTGGTCCCAGAAGAACCTCCGGAACACCTTGTTCCAGACGGTGCGGTCGTAGATCAGCGCGTCGAACTTCGTGATGTGCGTTCCGCGCCGGTTCTTCTGCATCGGGCCTTTGTGCAGCGGAGACTGCCACTTCTTCGTGGAGTTCATCATCTGCACGTTGCCCGAGACGAAGTCCGAGCCGGACTCGTCCAGCGTGCGGATCAGCAAGTCGTAGGCGTACTCGGGAATGACGTCGTCGCCGTCGACGAAGGCGAGGAACTCGCCTCGGGGATGCATGGCGCGCAGCCCGGTGTTCCGGGCGTGACCCGGTCCCTGCGAGTGCTGACGGATCAGTCGGAAACGGGGGTCGACGGCGCAGAAGTCGGCCGCGATCCGCGTGGACCCGTCCGTGGAACCGTCGTCGACGAGGATGACCTCGAAGTCACGGAACGACTGACGTGCGATCGACTCCAGGCACTCGGCGAGGTAGACCTCGACGTCCTGAAAGGGAACGACAACACTCAGACGCGGATGATCCACCAACGCGCACTCCTACCGAGACATTTCACCCATGGGGACAACAGACATCCCACCTCGGGCGTCCACCCCTACTCGGCGTGCCCGGCCAACCCCCTTGCCGCCTTGGCATCATCCGAACCTGTGACCAAGATGTGAGCCCCCTCCAACCTTCAACCACAGGTTTTCCACATACTATTCGAACATAACGTCTGGTCAAGATGAGTAAATGTGTCCTTCATCGCTGTCTCGTACGGTGGTCAACCGCCCTTAATACGCGACAACACGTAGGCCTATAGTTCTCCCGCTGGACGATCGCATCAGTGGGCCGGTCACCCCCCACCCGGGCCCCGCAACTCCGCAGGCGCGGAGCCCATGAGGAGAGGACCGAAGTCAATGACGCACAGCGCGACCACGGAGCCGCGAGGAACTCGCGGGTCCGCCACCGGCAGGCGACGGCCGCCCGAGCGCGGCAAGCGGCGCTGGGGACGCATCGTGCTCCTGACGGTTCTGGTCCTGCTGCTGGCCGCGGGTGGCACCGCCTACTGGCTGTACCGCAACCTGGACGGCAACATCGACGGCGTCGACATCGACAAGGCGCTCGGCGACGACCGGCCGGAGAAGCTGCCCACCTCGGGGCAGAACGTGCTGATCCTGGGCTCCGACTCGCGTGCGGGTGCCAACGCCGCGCTGCACACGGGCGATGTCGCCGGGGCGCGTTCCGACACCGCGCTGGTGATGCACATACCCGAGGGCCGTAAGCAGGCCGTCGCCATCAGCATTCCGCGCGACACCCTGGTGACGCGCCCCGAGTGCACGAAGACGGACGGCACCGAAGTGCCCTCGGCGAACCGCGTGATGTTCAATTCCATCTATTCCCAGGCCGGTCCGGCGTGTGTGGTCAAAACCGTGGAGAAGATGTCCGGGGTACGGATGGACCACTACATGGAGATCGACTTCGCGGGATTCAAGGGTCTCGTGGACGCGATAGGCGGCGTGACCGTCACCGTCGACAAGGACATCCACGACAAGTCCAGCGGCCTGGATCTGACCGCCGGCACCCATCGCCTGGACGGCACCCAGTCCCTTCAGTTCGTACGGACCCGGCACGGCATCGGGGACGGCAGTGACCTCGGCCGGATCGGCCTGCAACAGCAGTTCATGCTCGCGCTGTTGAGCGAGATCAAGAAGCAGGACCTGATGGGCAGCCCCACCAAGACCTACAAGATCGCCGACGAACTGACGACGGCGCTCACGACGGACTCGGAACTGGCCTCCCTGACCAAGCTGGCGGAGTTCGGCCGGAGCATGAACGGCGTGGATCCGTCCACCATGGAGACGATCATGCTCCCGGTGGCCTACGACAAGATCGACCCGAACCGGGTCGTGGCCGCCGAGCCGCAGGCGACGACGCTGTGGAAGGCGCTCCGCACCGACGAGCAGATCCCCGAGTCGGCCAAGAAGTCACCGGCGACGGGTGGTTGATGCCCGCGGACTCCTCAGAGTCTGTGCCACTGACTGAACGTGAGCCCGGCGGCGTTCTCCTGCCGGGCCACCTTCGGTACGCCGTCGGGATCGATCAGCGCCATGACCACCCGCCCGTGCCCGTCCCGCGCCAGGGCGGGCGCGCCCTGGCAGGACTCCGCCAGCGTGTACCACCAGAAGCCGTTGTCCTCGTCCTCGGTACCCCCCACACCGAGCACCGCCGAGCCGTCGCGGTCCCGGTAGGCGAGGACGACACAGTCGTAGCCGTCCAATGAGGTACGCAGTGCCGCGTACGGACGGTCGGCCGGGGAGCCGCCCAGCGCGGTCGGCCAGCGGCCCACCCGCCAGGCCGCGGCACCGCCGCTGTCGGCGTCCGTCCAGAAGAACGTGGCGCGCTCCGGTCCGCTCTCCACAGCGCTGACCGTGCCCGGCGACGGGCGCAGCGAGAAGCCGCGCGGCCCGGTGAAGTCACCGCCCGGCTCGAGTTGCCGCCACAGGAACACGCCGGTCTCGGCCGCGGCGCAGACCTCGATCCGGCCGGTGGCGAGGGCGACCGGCGCGCACAGCGCGTCGATGCCGACGCCGTGCAGGTCCTCCCAGGCCTTCCACTTGCCGCCCGGCCCTTCCCGGCGCAGCGACAAGCCGCGTTGCGCGTTCCGTACGAAGACGTGCACCGTGCCGTCGGACGCGATCGCTCCGAGCGGTGCGCCCATCTGCCGCCCCCGCTCACGGTCCTTGTCCGGATTGCCGAGCGAGCGCCAGTCGGTGAAGGCCAGTCCCGTCTGGTACTGGATGGCGTGCACGAGGTCCACGCTCCGCGCGCCGTCGGCGGCGGCTCGCTCTCTGCGGCCGAGGAAGTGGACATAGGTGTCCGGTCCCTGAGCCACTGCCAGGTGGGTCAGCCCGGGTGCGGCCACGAAGTGCGGTCCGCTCCACTCAGGGCCGCCGGCGGTGACCTCCGTCCAGCGCAGCAAGCCCCCGTCGGTGGGGGCGTACAGGCTGAGCCGACCGGACTTGCCGAGCGTGAGCCAGTCGCCGTGGGCGGCCCCGGACGCGATCCGCTCGCGTGCCGCGGCCGTGAGCCCGGTCGGGTGCGCGGCACCCACGCGGTCTGACGACCCTCTGCGCATAGCCTGGTGCACCTTCCTGAACCCGTCGCGTCACGAACACGGGACCCCTGAGACTCGGGACATCATAATTCGTTCGCTCAGGAGTTCCCCAGGCGGCGTTCATCCGTTCACGCGCGCGTGACGGACGCCGTCGCCGGGGTCGCGCGCTCCGTGTCAGGCTGAGGGCATGGACGGATCCGAAGGCGTGGAGCGGGGCGAGGCGGCCCCGACACTGCTCGTCGTCGACGGCGCGAACGTCGTCGGCTCCGTGCCGGACGGCTGGTGGCGGGACCGGCGGGGTGCCGCCGAGCGGCTGCGGGACCGGTTGGTGCCCCGCGCGGAGTCAGGGGTGCCGGGACATCCCGGGCCCCTGGAGGTGGTCCTCGTGGTCGAGGGCGCGGCCCGAGGTGTCGCCTCCGTGCCCGGTGTACGGGTCGAGGACGCGCCCGGCAGCGGGGACGATCACATCGTCGCGGTGACCGCCCGCGCCGCGGGACGAACCTGCCTCGTCATCACGGCGGACCGGGAACTGCGCCGCCGCGTACGGGAGTTGGGCGCGGAGGTGGCCGGGCCGCGTACGGTGCTCGACTGACGGCCCCGCCTTGAGTCCTACTTCGCCGGGGCCGCCTCCCGCTCGGCCAGGCGGCTGTGCGAGCGGCCGTAGAGGGCGTACACGAAGACGCCGATGACCAGCCAGATCGCGAACCGCAGCCAGGTCTCGGCGGGCAGGTTCAGCATCAGCCACAGCGAGGCGCACACCGACAGGATCGGTACCCAGGGCACGAACGGTGTGCGGAACGAGCGGGGCAGGTCGGGGCGGGTCCGACGCAGGATGACCACGCCGATCGCGACCACGATGAACGCGAAGAGCGTGCCGATGTTGACCAGTTCGGCGAGTTCGCTGAGGCTCGTGAAGCCCGAGACGATGGCGATGATCACGCCGAGCAGGATGGTCGGCCGGTGCGGGGTCTTGAACCGCGGGTGGACATGGGAGAAGAAGCGCGGCAGCAGCCCGTCACGGCTCATCGCGAAGAACACACGGGTCTGGCCGAGCAGCAGGATCATGCAGACGGAGGTCAGACCGACGGCGGCGCCGAAGCTGATCACGCCCGCGTACCAGGGGTGCCCGGCGGACTTGAAGGCGTCGGCCAGCGGGGCGTCCACGGACAGATCGGCGTAGCGCTGCATCCCCGTGACGACGATCGACACCGCCACGTACAGCGTGGTGCAGATGAGCAGGGAGCCGAGGATGCCGCGCGGCATGTCCCGTTGCGGGTTCCTGGTCTCCTCCGCCGCCGTGGCCACGATGTCGAAGCCGATGAAGGCGAAGAAGACGACGGACGCGGCGGTGAAGATGCCCATCACCCCGAAGTTGGACGGCGCCCAGCCGAACATGAGCTGGATCAGGGGGGCTTTGAGGTTGCCGCCCGCCGGGACCGGCTGGGGCGCGGGGATGAACGGCCGGTAGTTGGCGCCGCTGACGAAGAACGCGCCCGCGACGATCACGATCAGCACCACGGTCACCTTGACGGCGACGACGAGTTGGGTGACCCGCGCCGAGAGCTTCACACCGACGACGAGGATGACGGTGAGCGCCAGGACGAGCGCGGCGGCGAGGATGTCGAAGCCGAACCCGTGCGCGCCCTCCCGGCTGCTGAGCGCGGCGGGAAGATGCCAGCCCGCGTTGTCGAGCAGCGAGCGGATGTACCCGGACCAGCCGACCGCCACCACCGCCGTGCCCAGCGCGAACTCCAGGACCAGGTCCCAGCCGATGATCCAGGCGGGCAGTTCGCCCAGCGTGGCGTACGAGAACGTGTACGCGGAACCGGCGACGGGGACCGTCGAGGCGAACTCCGCGTAGCAGAGCGCGGCCAGCGCGCAGACGACCCCGGCCACGACGAAGGCCAGGGAGACCGCGGGGCCCGCGTTCTCCTTGGCCACCTTGCCGGTCAGGACGAAGATGCCGGTGCCGATGATGACCCCGACGCCGAAGACGGTCAGATCCAGGGCGGACAGGGTCTTCCTGAGCGCGTGCTCGGGTTCCTCGGTGTCCTGGATCGACTGCTCGACGTTCTTCGTCCGGAAGAGGGCACTGCTCACGGGCTTCCTCCCACGCTCGTCGTCCCCGACATGATCGAGAGGGGGCGTGCCCCATATGCCCTCAAGCAGGGGGATTCACGCGAATGGGCCGGTTCCGCCACCGGAAAGGATGGCGGAACCGGCCCGAGGAGACCTGTGGGTCGGGTCAGTCGCGCGCGGACTCGACCGCGTCCGCGGTCCGCGCGGCGCCCGCGCGGTCGAACCGGCCGTCGAGCTTGGAGACCAGCCCGGTGACCTGGCGGGCGATGTCCGGCGCGGTCAGACCGATCTCCGCGAGGATCTCCTTGCGCAGGGCGTGGTCGAGGAAGCGCGGCGGGATGCCGAAGTCGCGCAGCGGGACGTCGACGCCCGCGTCGCGCAGCGCCTGCGCGACCGCCGAACCGACGCCGCCGACACGGGAGTTGTCCTCGACGGTGACGACCACGCGGTGCCGCTCGGCGAGCGGGGCGAGGGCCTCGTCGACGGGCTTGACCCAGCGCGGGTCGACGACGGTGGTGGAGATGCCCTGCTTGTCGAGGAGGTCGGCGATCTCCAGGCACATCGGAGCGAACGCGCCGACGGAGACCAGCAGGACGTCCGGGACAGGGGCGTCGGCCTTGCGCAGTACGTCCATGCCGCCGACCGTGCCGACCGCGGGGACGGCCGGACCGACGACGCCCTTGGAGTAGCGCACCACGGTCGGCGCGTCGTCGACGTCGACGGCCTCGCGCAGTTGGGCGCGCAACTGCTCGGCGTCGCGCGGGGCGGCGATCCGGAGGCCCGGGACCACCTGGAGCATCGACATGTCCCACATGCCGTTGTGGGAGGCGCCGTCGTCGCCCGTGACACCGGCCCGGTCGAGGACGAAGGTCACTCCGCACTTGTGCAGGGCGACGTCCATGAGGACCTGGTCGAAGGCGCGGTTGAGGAAGGTCGCGTACACCGCGAAGACGGGGTGCAGTCCACCGGTGGCGAGGCCCGCGGCGGAGACCGCGGCGTGCTGCTCGGCGATGCCGACGTCGTAGATGCGGTTCGGGAACGCCTCCGCGAACTTCTTCAGGCCGACCGGGTGGAGCATCGCCGCGGTGATGCCGACGATGTCGTCGCGCTCACGGCCGAGCTTGACCATCTCGTCGCCGAAGACGGAGGTCCAGCTCGCGGCGGCGGCCTTGATGGGCAGGCCCGTGTCGGGGTGGATGGGGCCGATGCCGTGGAAGCGGTCGGCCTCGTCCTGCTCGGCGGGCTTGTAGCCGCGGCCCTTCTCGGTCAGGCAGTGCACGATGACCGGGCCGCCGAACCGCTTGGCACGGGCCAGCGCGGACTCCAGGGCCTCGATGTCATGGCCGTCGATCGGGCCGACGTACTTCAGGCCCAGGTCCTCGAACATGCCCTGCGGGGCGATGAAGTCCTTCAGGCCCTTCTTGGCGCCGTGCAGGGTCTCGTAGAGCGGGCGGCCGACGACGGGCGTGCGCTCCAGCACCTCCCTGGTGCGGGCGAGGAACTTCTCGTAGCCGTCGGTGGTGCGCAGGGTGGCCAGGTGGTTGGCGAGGCCGCCGATGGTGGGGGAATACGAGCGCTCGTTGTCGTTGACGACGATGACCAGCGGACGGTCCTTGGCGTCGGCGATGTTGTTGAGCGCCTCCCAGGCCATACCGCCCGTGAGGGCGCCGTCGCCGATGACGGCGGCGACATGGCTGTCCTTCTTGAGGAGCTGGTTGGCCTTGGCGAGGCCGTCGGCCCAGCCGAGGACGGTGGAGGCGTGCGAGTTCTCGATGATGTCGTGCTCGGACTCGGCACGCGAGGGGTAGCCGGACAGCCCGCCCTTGCTGCGCAGCTTGGAGAAGTCCTGGCGGCCGGTGAGCAGCTTGTGGACGTAGGCCTGGTGGCCGGTGTCGAAGAGGACCTTGTCCCGCGGGGAGTCGAAGACACGGTGGAGGGCGATGGTGAGTTCGACGACGCCGAGGTTCGGGCCGAGGTGGCCGCCGGTCTTGGAGACGGCGCCGACGAGGAAGGTCCGGATCTCCTCTGCCAGCTTGTCCAGCTCCTCCAGGTTGAGCCGGTCCAGATCGCGCGGTCCCCTGATGCGGGTCAGCAGCGGCACCCGTGCCTCCTTGAAGTCGAGCTGTTATAGAGCTGTCGCCGGGGTGAGTCTAATGTTCCGCCTGCGCGGATCACGGGCGGGTCTCGTATTCCAGGCCACGCGTCCGACCGCACAGGCCGGTGCCCGGTACCGCTCGGGGTACCGGGCACGGACAAGGGCCTTACGACCGGTGGGTCACGCGCGACCCGCGGTCTTCTGGGTCTTGCGGGTGATCGAGTCGATCACGACCGTGGTGAGCAGCACGCCCGCCGTGATCATGTACTTCACGGGCTCCGCGATGGACTCCAACTGGAGGCCGTACTGGATCGAGACGATCACCATCACGCCCAGCAGGGCGTTCCAGGTGCGCCCGCGCCCGCCGAAGAGGCTGGTGCCACCGATGACGGCGGCGGCGATCGCGTTCATCAGCAGGTCACCGGTACCGGCGCTCTGGTTGGCCGAGGCGATCTTGGAGGCCAGGAAGAGGCCGCCGATGGCCGCGAAGAGTCCGGAGATCGCGAAGCAGGAGATCCGGATGGCCGTGACGTTGATACCGGCACGGCGCGAGGCCTCGACACTGCCGCCGAGCGCGAAGACCTTGCGGCCGTACGTGGTGCGGCGCAGCAGGAAGTCGGTGAGCACCAGGAAGGCCAGGAAGATCACCGTGGCCAGCGGCAGGCCCTTGTACTGGTTGTACATATAGGCCGCGGCGAAGGAGACGACCGCCAGCAGCACCGTACGCAGGACGGTCTCGCTGAGCGGGCGGGTCGGGACGCCCGCGGCCTCACGGCGGCGGTTGCCCAGGTAGGAGGTGGCGAAGAACACGACGACCACGAGCGCGGCCAGACCGTAGGCGGCTGCCACGTCGGCGAAGAAGTACGTCGTGAGCTGGCCGATGAGACCGTCGCTCTTGAGGTTGATGGTGCCGTTCTCGCCCAGCACCTGGAGCATGAAGCCCAGCCAGAACAGCAGACCGGCCAGGGTCACGGCGAAGGCGGGGGCGCCGAGCACCGCGAAGAAGAAGCCGTGCACCGCGCCGATGGCCGCGCCGGCCGCGACGGCCGTGAGCACGGCGACCCACTCGGGCCAGCCCTGGTTGACGGCGAACACGGCCGTGAGGGCGCTGGCCGCACCACTGACCGAACCGACCGACAGGTCGATCTCGCCGAGCAGCAGCACGAAGACGATGCCGACCGAGATCATGCCCGTGCCGACCATCGTGATGGTGATGTTGCTGATGTTCTCGGCGGACAGGAAGGCGGAGTTCAGGCTCTGGAAGATCACACAGATGGCGATCAGGCCGACGATGACGGGCAGCGAGCCCAGGTCACCGGCGCGCATCTTGCGCTTGAACTCCCCCACATAGCCCGCGAGTCCCTGCTCGCGCACCAGGAGGCGGGGGTCGACCGCGGTCACCGCGGCAGCGGCGGCCTCGGGGTTCTCGGCGGTCCGCGCGTCCTGCGGTGCCTCGGAGGTCTTGTCGGTACTCACTGGGAATCCTCCCCGTTCGCGCGCGCCGCACGGCGGGTCACCGCGTTGTCCGTGGCGCCGGTGATGGCGGAGATGATCTCCTCCTGCGAGGTGGTCTTCACCTCGAAGACGCCGTTGTTGCGGCCGAGGCGGAGCACCGCGACCTTGTCCGCCACGGCCTTCACATCGGCCATGTTGTGGCTGATGAGGATCACCGCGTGGCCGCGCTCCCGCAGCCGTTCGATCAGGTCCAGGACCTGGGCGGTCTGCTCGACACCGAGGGCCGCGGTGGGCTCGTCGAGGATGACCAGCTTGGGGTCGCCGAGCATCGAGCGGGCGATGGCCACGGTCTGGCGCTGGCCGCCGGAGAGCGAGGCGATCGGGATGCGCACGCTCGGGATGCGGATCGACAAGGTGGTGAGCAGCTCGCGGGCGCGCCGCTCCATCTCGACCTCGTCGAGGACGCCGCGCCGCGTCAGCTCACGGCCGAGGAAGAGATTGCCGACGACGTCGATGTTGTCGCACAGCGCGAGGTCCTGGTAGACCGTCGCGATGCCCAACTGCTGGGCGTCGTTGGGCTTGTTGATCTGGACGGTCTTGCCGTCCCATTCGATGGCGCCTTCATCGATGGGGTGCACGCCGGCGATCGTCTTGACCAGCGTGGACTTTCCGGCGCCGTTGTCGCCGACCAGGGCGACCACTTCACCGGCGTGGACTTCAAGCTCTACGTCGGTGAGCGCCTGAACGGCACCGAACCGCTTGGAGACCCCGCGCAACGCCAGCACGGGCGTAGCGGACACGTGAACCATCTCCTTCGCCGCCTGACCCGGCGGAAGGTTGTGCAGAGTATGGGGGAAGGGTTCCCCTCCGGCGCCCCGCCATGAGCTTGCGGGGCTGGTGAATGCGGGGCGCCGGGGGGAGTCTCGGTGCGACAGGGCGAACGCCGCCTGTCGGAGCACCCGTCCCGTACGGGAATTCAAAGGGGAAGTCCCGTACGGGGATAGGGGCTTGGACCGGTTACTTCAGACCGATCTTGTCGCAGTCCTTCTTGTACTGCGCGGTGCAGATCTCGGCGGTGGTGTAGATGCCGTCCTTGAGGACCGTGTCCTTGATGTTCTCCTTGGTCAGCGCGACGACCGGGACCAGGAGCGAGGGCACCTGCTTGACGGTCGGGCTGTCGACCTTGTCCTTGGCGATGGAGTCCAGCGACTTGCCCTGGGCGAGGAGGACGGCCATCTCCGCGGCGACCTCCGCCTCCTGCGGGTAGGACTTGTAGACGCTCATGAACTGCTCACCGGTGACGATGCGCTGCACACCCGCGAGTTCGGCGTCCTGGCCGGTGACCGGGACACCGGAGATGCCCGCGGCCTTGAGGGCGGTGATGATGCCGCCGGCCATGCCGTCGTTGGCGGAGTAGACACCGACGATGTTCTTCTTGCCGATCGCCGAGATCGCCGCCTCCATGTTGGAGTTGGCGTTGTCCGGCGACCACTCCTTGGTGTCGTACTCGCGGCCGATCGTGACGTTGCCGTCGAGGACGGAGTGGGCACCCGTCTTGAACTGCTTGGCGTTGGGGTCGGTGGGCGAGCCGTTCATCATGACGATCTTGCCCTTCTTGGCGTCGCCGCCCAGGGCCTTGAGCAGAGCCGCGCCCTGCGTCTTGCCGACCTCGGTGTTGTCGAACGAGGTGTAGGCCTTGATCGGGCCCTCGGCCAGGCGGTCGTACGCGACGACCGGGATGCCCGCGTCATCGGCCTTCTTGATCGAGTTGGCGATCGCCTTGGAGTCGACAGCGTCGATGATCAGGACGTCGACCTTGCTCGTGATCATGGTGTCGACCTGCTGCGCCTGGAGGTTGGCGTCCTGCCGGGCGTTGTTGTACTCCAGCGTGGCCTTGTCGCCCGTCAGCTCCTTGATCTTCTTCTCGATCAACGGCTTGTCGAACTTCTCGTACCGCGCGGTCTTGTTCTCCGGCAGCAGCAGGCCCACCTTGATAGCGTCACCCTTCTTCTTCGCGCTCGACGAAGAAGAAGAGTCGCCACCCGACTCCTTGGCGCTGCCACAGGCGGCCAGCGAGACGGCCATCGCACCCACGGCAACAGCAACGGCGGCACGACGCATACGCGTGTTCACTTCAGAAACCTCCCTGACGAGGCCGCGACGGTGCGGCCGAGGTGACAGGAAGTCAAGTCGGCCATACGTACGACGTCAAGAAGTAAATCCTTAACGAGATGGCAACGATGCCATCCGTTCTCTAAGTGAAGGCAGGGGAATTGGGGGACAGGGTTCCGTCCAAAAGGGTCGAATCGCCCATCTCGCTGAGCGCGAGAGCGAGTGCGCCGAGCACTTCGGCGCGGCCTCCGAGCGCGCCCGGCAGCACCGAGACATGACGGGCGGCGCTGGGGATCGCGTACCGCCCGACCGACTCGCGGATGGGGCCGAGCACCAGCTCCCCGGCCTCGGCGAGGTCTCCGCCGAGGACCACCCGGCTGGGGTTGAGCAGATTGCAGAGGTTGGCCACGCCGCTGCCGATGTGGCGGCCCACGTCGGCGATCACCCGGCGGCAGCCCGGGTCGCCCTCCCGCGCCAGCCGGACGACGCCCTCCATGGTCAGATCGGGGCCGTGACCGGGCTTGAGCAGCGGCAGGACGTACCCCGCCGCCGTGAACGTCTCCAGGCAGCCGCGGTTGCCGCAGCGGCAGACGGGACCGGACTCGTCCAGGGTGATGTGGCCGATCTCCCCGGCGGTGCCGCCGGGGCCGCGGTAGATCTTCCCGTCGATCACCAGCCCGGCGCCGACCCCGCTCGCGACCTTGATGTAGGCGAGGTCCTTGACCCCTCGGCCGCTGCCCCAGACCAGCTCACCGAGGGCGCCGAGGTTCGCGTCGTTGTCCACGTACGCCGGGACGCCGAGCCGTCGGCGCAGCTCCTCGGCGGGTCTGGTGCCGGACCAGCCCGGCAGGATCGCGGTGGAGCCCAGCGTGCCCGACTCGACGTCGATCGGTCCGGGCACGCCCAGGCCCACGCCCGCGACCTTGGCGCGGTCCACCCCGGTGGCCTGGATCAGCCGGTTGACCAGCTCTTCCGCGCGGTCGAAGCCCTGCTCGGCGGACGCGTCCACATCGAGCGGCTCGGACTCCTCGGCGAGCACCTGATGGGCGAGGTTGCCGACCGCGACCCGCAGATGGGTGTGCCCGAAGTCGACGCCGATCACGATCCCCGCGTCACCGCTGAGGGAGACGCTGCGGGCCCGGCGACCGCCCGCCGACGTGGGCGTGACCTCGACCGTTCCGCCGTCCTTCAGCTCCCGCACGATGTTGGAGACGGTCGCCGCGGACAGGCCCGTCGTCCTGGCGATCTCGGCCTGTGTGAGCGACCCGGCAAGGCGCACCGCACGGACGACGCGCTCGAGATTTGCCCGGTGCAGCGACGACTGCGACCCCGGAGTCTCCATCGACTCTCCACTCCTGCCCTCGGCCCGGCGGCCGGGAGGCCACCGGTGTGCCCCAGGCCACTTCCTCGGGACCCGGGTCACGTACAAGTTGTGAACTCCAAAGTCCGCTGAACGGGTTACCGCAGTCAAGTCCTTGACGGAAATCGGGTGGCGGGCAGGGCATGGATGGCCAGGACATGACGATGCCGCCCCGTGGTCGAGGGGCGGCATCGGTGTTTTGACTTGTTCGGTTCCCTTACGGCGGATCCTCGCGGCGGATCCCTTGGGGCGCTTGCCCCGCGGGGCCTTCGCGGGCTACTTCAGGGCTCCCGCGGTGAGCCCCTGGACCACCTGGCGCTGGAAGATGATGTACGCCGCCAGCACCGGCAGCATGGCCATCACCAGCCCCGCGAAGAGGCCGGACCAGTCACCCTTGTAGCCCTGGCTGGCCGCGAGCTGGACCAGCCCCTGGGTGAGCACCCGCTTGTCCGGGTCCGTGTTCAGGACCGTCGGCAGCATGTACTGGTTCCACTGGCCCAGGAAGTTGAAGATCCCCACGCTGATCAGTCCCGGCTTCGCCATCGGCAGCATGATCTGGAAGAACGTCCGGGCGTGCGAGGCCCCGTCCACGAACGCGGCCTCGGCCACCGAGGTCGGCAGCGAGCGGAAGAACGCGGTCAGGAAGAAGACCGTGAACGGCAGCGAGTAGGCGATGTAGACGAGGATCAGACCGTGGATCGTGTTCAGCAGGCCCATGTTGTTCACGACGTAGAACAGCGGGACCAGCGCCAGCATGATCGGGAAGCTCATGCCCGCGATGAACAGGTAGTAGATGAACCGGTTGCCCGGGAAGTCGAAGCGCGCCAGGACGTACGCGGCCATCGAGCCGAGCACCAGCGTGCCGATGAGCGAACCGCCCACCACCACCACGGTGTTGAGGAAGTAGCCGCTCATGTTGGCGTCGGTCCACGCCCGCGACCAGTTCTCGAAGTGCAGCGTGTCCGGCAGCGACCAGGGCGAGCTGAAGATCGAGTTGTCGTCCTTGAAGGACGTCAGCACCGCCCACAGCAGCGGCATGCCCACCATGAACGCCCACAGGATGAGCATGCCGTGCGAGAAGACGTTGAGGACGGCGCCGTCCTTCTTGCGCCGCGGCGCCGGGCCGGGCGGCCCGGGGTCGGTCTTGGTCACCGTGGCGCCGGGCTCGGCCGGGAGCGGAGCGGGGGTCTCGGTTGTCTTCATGGTCAGTACTCCAGCCGCTCGCGCCGGCCCAGCTTCATCACGAGCGCCGCGAACAGCAGCGTCACGACGAGCAGGGCGACACCGATCGTGGTTGCGTAGGCGGCCTGACCGTCGCGGAAGGCCTTCTGGTAGACGTACAGCACCAGGACGGTGGTCGAGTAGTCCGGACCGCCCGGCCCGGTCGTCATGATCTGTACGACTGCGAACGACTCCGCGCCCAGGGCCAGGATGCCCATGTACACCCAGCCGGACTGCACGGTGTCCCACAGCAGCGGCAGGGTGATCCTGAAGAACGTCGTGGCGCGCCCCGCCCCGTCGAGCAGCGCCGCCTCGTAGAGATCCGCCGGGATGGAGGCCATACCGGCGGAGAAGAGGACCACGAAGAAGCCGACCGTGGACCAGACGAGGACCGCCATCACACACCACAGCGCGAGGCTCGGGTCACCGAGGAACAGCGGCTGCACGCTGCCGAGCCCGATGCCGCGCAGCAGCGAGTTGATCGCCCCGGTGTCCGGGTTGTACGCGAACGCGAACAGCAGCGCGACGATGGCGATGGAGAGGACCTGGGGGAAGAAGTAGACGATCTTGTAGAAGGACGAGCCGCGTACGCCGGAGATCGCCGGGCCGCCCTTCCGCCGTCGGCCGCCCACGTTGATCATGAAGGAGAAGAACAGCGCCAGACCGATCGTCACCAGCGGCACCAACAGCGCGAAGAGCAGGCTGTGTTGAAGCGACTTCCAGAAGACGTCGTCGTGGAACATCCTCGTGTAGTTGTCGAAGCCCACCATCTTGAAGTCCGGGCTCAGCCCGGTCCAGTCCGTGAACGAGTAGTAGACGGACTGGATGAAGGGCCATATGACGAAGATCGCGTACAGCCCGAGGGGGATGGTCAGGAACCCCACGATGAACCGGTACTTGCCGTGCTGCATTGCTACCGACCCCGATTTCGCCGCATCGCCGCCGCCGTCGGCCGCGTGAACGGCCGACGGCGGCGGTGACGGATCGTCACTGGTGCTTGTAGTGCTTGATCGACGGGTCCTTGGCGGCCTCGTCCGTGAAGGCCTGGATCTTCTTGATCGTCTCGGCCGGGGTGAGGCGGCCCGCCATCATCTCGCCGAGGCAGGCCGTGCCGATCTGCTCCTTCTCGAGCTTCACGTACCAGTCCTGAAGCCGCGGGTTCAGGACGTTGTCTCCCGCCTTCTCCAGCGCGGCCACACCGGACTTCAGGCCCGGGGTGAGGTCGATGCCCGTGGTGCCGCCGTTGAACGCCGACAGCGACTTGACCTTGGCGGTGAAGTTCTTCGAGGACTCCTCGCTGAGCATGATGCGCAGTTGCTCCATGCCGCCCGCGGGGTTCTTCGCCTGGGCCGGGACGATGAAGGGCTCGCCACCGGAGGCCCAGATCGTGCCGAAGGGCAGCTTGTCGGAGGAGTCGATGCCCGAGGGCGCGGAGACGGCGAGGTCGAAGTCGGCCGGGATGACGTTCGCGGACTCGTTCTCCACCCAGGAGCCGTTCGGAAGGAACAGCGCCTCGCCCTTGGCCCAGGCGGTCTGCGACTGGATGTGGTCGAGACCGGGGGTGCCCTTGAGGATGTAGCCCTTCTGGTACAGCTCGTAGTACGCCTCGAAGCAGGCCTTGACCGCCGGGTGCTTCCAGGCGTTCGGCTCCAGGTTGTCGATGGCGTCGAGGACCTCGCGCCCGCCGACCTTGCCGATCATCGGGTACAGCGAGAAGGGGATGTAGTACGGGTACTTGCCCGCGTACGTCCAGCCGGCCATGCCCTTCTTCTTGGCCTTGGCGCAGACCTTGAGCATCTCGTCCCAGGTCTCGGGGTACTTCTCGTCGAGGGAGTCCAGGGCCTTCTGCGAGTACCAGACGCCGTAGACGGTGTAGGCGTAGTACATGATCCAGACGGGGGCGCCGTCGAACTGGCCCATCTCGACGATGCCCGGCCGCAGTGTGTCGCGGACCTTCTTGTTCGGGTCGTCGTAGGACGGCGCGTCGAGGAGCGGGGTGAGGTCGGCCAGTTGCTTCTTGCCGACGAGGACACCCATGTCCATCTGCTCGGCGCCGGAGTTGTCGATGAGGTCCGGCGGGTTGCCCTGGTTGAAGCGGGGCTGAAGGACGGTCATGATCTTCTGGGTGGCGGAGAACTTGGTCTTCGCCTTGGGGAAGTTCGTCTGGTAGATCTTGACCGCGTCCTCGGCGTACTCCTTGCCGAAACCGCCGTCGAAGAGGACGAACTCCATCTGCCCGGTGTCGTCCGCGCCCAGCGGGTTCTTCGCGGTCTTCTTGCCGGTCTTGGGCTTGTCGTCCTTGCCGCCGCCTCCGCTGCTGGCGCAGGCGGACAGGAAGCTCATCGTGGGCACGGAGACCAGGCCGAGTGCGGCGGACCGCTTGATGAGGTCGCGTCGGCCGACGCCCCCGGTGGTGGTGCTCTCATGGTGCTCGCCGGAAGTGGATCCCATGCTCAAGTCCTCGCCTTCTCCAGGACTCAGGCGGTGAACCGGATCCTCCCCGGCACCGCGATGATGGTGAAGCTCGGGTCGTGCATGAGGGATTCAGTGGGACGGCGCCACAGCCGGTCGTGCTCGGCCGGTCGACCGTCTTCCGATTCCCCCCGGTCGTGCCTGCCCGCGACCGCCGTTCGGCTGGTGATGGCTGCCCGGACGCCGACAGGTATAGTCCACTTCACGTGAGCTGAGCAAGATCGAGCGCAAGGTTGGCTCCGTGCTTTTCGAAGTTGAGACCTCGCGGAAACACGAAACGCCCGCGCGTCCCGTCGAACGGGATATCCGCCACATAGGGCTCGAATGGCACACTCAACACCGTGACATCACAGACCACTTGGTCCCTGTCGGATCCTCGCGCAGTCACGATGACAACGTTGTCTCGCCCTTTACCCGCGCAGGGAGCCCGTTCGCGTAGGCACCGGCCACGGGGCCGCTGGGCCTCCACCGCGCTCGTGGTCGCGGTCGCCTACGCGGTGCTCGTGACCGCTCAGGGCGCGGCGGTGGCGACCACCACGCAACACACCCCCTCCGCACAGGAGTTCGCCTCCTCGTTCGAACCCGGTGACCCCGCGCCGACGTGGGTGGACACCCCCGACACCGCGGCCGACGGCGCGCGGCGGTCCTCCGGTGTGACCGACGGGCCCGGCACGGGCATGCGCTCGACGGTGGACCACGGCCCGCGCAACTCCCCCACCGACAAGGCGAACGCGGGCTTCACGGGCAGGTACGCCCTGCGGTACGCGGGAGCGCACACGGCGCGCGGCCGGGCGTACGCGTACAACAAGATCTTCCACGTCGGTCTGCGCGTCGACCGCGACACCCGACTCTCGTACCGCGTCTTCCCGTCGATGGCGGACGGGGTCCGGGACTACGCGGCCACCTACGTCTCCGTCGACCTCGTCTTCACCGACGGCACCTCGCTCAGCGACCTCGGCGCGCTCGACCAGCACGGCTTCCCGCTCAGTCCGCGGGGGCAGGGCGCGGCGAAGGTCCTGTCCGTCAACCAGTGGAACGACGTGGTCGCGCGGATCGGGTCGGTCGCGGCCGGGAAGACGGTGGACCGGATCCTGGTGGCCTACGACGCGCCGAAGGGACCCGCCAGGTTCCAGGGCTGGCTGGACGACCTCGCCCTGAGGTCCGTACCGCCCGAGAAGCCGAAGGCGCATCTGTCCGACTACGCGCTGACGACGCGCGGCACCAACTCCAGCGGCACCTTCTCGCGCGGCAACACCCTCCCCGCGACGGCCCTGCCGCACGGCTTCACCTTCTGGACACCGGTGACCGACGCGTCCTCGCTGAGCTGGCTGTACGAGTACGCGCGGGGCAATGGCGCCGCCAACCTGCCGACGATCCAGGCGTTCAGCGCCAGTCATGAGCCGAGTCCGTGGATGGGTGACCGGCAGACGTTCCAGGTGATGCCGTCGGCCGCGGCCGGCACCCCGGACACCGGTCGCACCGCGCGGGCGCTGGCGTTCCGGCACGAGCGGGAGACCGCGCGTCCGTACTACTACGGAGTCACCTTCGAGAACGGCCTGCGGGCGGAGATGGCGCCGACCGACCACGCGGCAGTACTGCGGTTCACCTATCCCGGCGACGACGCGAGCGTGCTCTTCGACAACGTGACGGCGCAGGGCGGGCTGACCCTCGACAAGGCGAACGGGACCGTCACCGGCTTCTCGGACGTGAAGTCCCCTCTGTCGACAGGGGCGACCCGGCTGTTCGTCTACGGCGTGTTCGACGCGCCCGTGACGGACGGGGCCGCCTCGGGGGTGAAGGGGTATCTGCGGTTCAGGCCGGGCGCCGACCGCACGGTGACCCTTCGGCTCGCGACCTCGCTGATCAGCGTGGACCAGGCGAAGGCCAATCTGCGCCAGGAGGCCCCGGACGGCACGTCGTTCGAGGAGGTGAAGGAGCGCGCCCGGCAGGCCTGGGACCAACTGCTCGGGAAGGTCAAGGTCGAGGGAGCGACGCCGGATCAGCTCACAACGCTGTACTCGTCGCTCTACCGCCTGTATCTGTACCCCAACTCGGGCTTCGAGAAGGTGGGTTCGGCCTATCGCTACGCTTCCCCCTTCTCCCCCGCGACCGGTGCGGACACGCCCATGCGCACCGGGGCGAAGATCGTCGACGGCAAGGTGTACGTCAACAACGGCTTCTGGGACACCTATCGGACCACATGGCCCGCGTACTCACTTCTGACGCCTCGTCAGGCAGGCGAGCTGGCCGACGGCTTCGTGCAGCAGTACAAGGACGGCGGCTGGACGTCCCGTTGGTCCTCACCCGGATACGCCGACCTGATGACCGGCACGTCCTCGGACGTGGCGTTCGCCGACGCCTACGTCAAGGGTGTGCGATTCGACGCGCGGGCCGCCTACGACGCGGCCGTCAAGAACGCGACGGTCGCGCCGCCCTCGTCCGGGGTCGGCCGCAAGGGCATGGTGACCTCGCCGTTCCTCGGCTACACCACCACCGCCACCGGCGAGGGCCTGTCGTGGGCGATGGAGGGCTACATCAACGACTACGGCATCGCGCGGATGGGCCGGGCGCTGTACAAGGAGACCGGCACGAAGCGCTACGCGGAGGAGTCGGCGTACTTCCTGAACCGCGCCCGCGACTATGTCCGCCTCTTCGACCCGAGGGTCGGCTTCTTCCAGGGCCGGGACGCCCGAGGTGCCTGGCGGCTGGACCCGGCGCACTACGACCCGCGGGTGTGGGGCGGCGACTACACGGAGACGAACGGCTGGGGCCTCGCCTTCACGGTCCCGCAGGACAGCCGGGGCCTCGCGAACCTGTACGGCGGACGGGCCCGGCTCGCGGCCAAGCTCGACCGGTACTTCACCACGCCCGAGACGGCCTCACCCCGGTTCGCGGGGTCGTACGGCCGCGTCATCCACGAGATGACGGAGGCACGGGACGTCCGGATGGGCATGTACGGGCACTCCAACCAGCCCGCGCACCATGTGATCTACCTGTACGACGCGGTCGGGCAGCCGTGGAAGGCGCAGGCGAAGGTCCGCGAGGTCCTCTCCCGGCTGTACACCGGCAGCGAGATCGGGCAGGGCTACCTCGGCGACGAGGACAACGGTGAACAGTCGGCCTGGTATCTGTTCTCGGCGCTGGGCTTCTATCCGTTGGTGATGGGCAGCGGTGAATACGCCGTCGGATCACCGTTGTTCACCAAGGCGACGGTGCATCTCGACAACGGCCGGGACCTCGTCGTCAACGCGCCGGAGAACAGCGCGAAGAACGTCTACGTCCAGGGGCTCAAGGTCAACGGCACGGCGTGGACGTCGACTTCGCTGCCGCACGCGCTGCTCGCCCGCGGCGCGGTGCTGGACTTCGCCATGGGTCCGCGGCCGTCGGCCTGGGGCACGGGGAAGAACGCAGGGCCGGTCTCGATCACCCAGGACGACAAGGTGCCGTCCCCGCGTACGGACCGACTGCGGGCCGAGGGACCGTTGTTCGACAACACGTCGGCGACCGAGGCGAGCGTGACGAGCGTGGATCTGCCGGTGGCGGCCCGCACCAAGGCGGTGCAGTACACCCTGACGTCCCCGGCCGACCACACGCGGGCCCCGACAGGCTGGACGCTGACGGCCTCGGAGGACGGTACGCGCTGGACGACGCTGGACCGGCGCGAGGGCCAGGCCTTCGCCTGGGACCGGCAGACGAGGGTGTTCTCGATCCCGCGCCCCACCGCGCACACGCGCTACCGCCTCGTGCTGGACAAGGCGTCGACCCTCGCGGAGGTGGAACTGCTGGCCTGACGGGAGGTCACGCAAGGTCACTCGTGGGGGCGGTGTTCCCGGCGCCGGGCCGCGCGAGGGCAACCCTGGTGCTCTCGTGGTCATCTAGCTAACGAACGCAATGACCGGGGAGAGGGCGGGCTGTGCACGGTTCCGGTGCGGACGGTGGCCGCGAGAAGGGCACCGCCGGTTCCTGGTGGGCGCCCGCGGTGGCGAACCTTCTGATCGGCGCGGTGGCGATCGTTCCCGGCCTGTGCGTCCGATGGCTGTTGACCGGACATGAACTGACCCGCTGCGCCGACCGGTTGGGCTGCAAGGAGCCCGCGGGCAACACCCTCGGTATGACGCTCGGCGCGGTGCTGGGCGGTGCGTTCGTCGTCGGGATGGTGCTGGTGGTGGATGTCCTCATACCGTGGCAGGAGGGCAGACGGCCGCATCTGTGGCTCGGCATGACGGCCCTGGTCCCCGCACCGTTCGTGATCGCCCAGGCCGCGGGGTGGATCTAGGGCCTGTCGCGAGAGTCCCGCCCCCCTACACGTAGGTCGAGGGCCGCACCCCCTGCGGGATGCGGCCCTCAACTGCCCTGCCGGACCGCTTACTTGCGGATCAGGCTGCGCAGCACGTACTGCATGATGCCGCCGTTGCGGTAGTAGTCGGCCTCACCGGGGGTGTCGATGCGGACGACCGCGTCGAACTCGACGCCCGTGTCGGTGGTGACCTTGACCGTGCGCGGCGTGGTGCCCTCGTTCAGCTCGGTGACGCCGGAGAAGGAGAAGGTCTCCTCGCCGGTCAGACCGAGGGAGTCGGCCGAGGCGCCCTCCGGGAACTGGAGCGGGAGCACGCCCATGCCGATGAGGTTCGAGCGGTGGATGCGCTCGTACGACTCGGCGATGACGGCCTTGACGCCGAGCAGCGCGGTGCCCTTCGCGGCCCAGTCACGGGACGAGCCGGAGCCGTACTCCTTGCCCGCCAGGACGACCAGCGGGGTGTTCTGCGCGATGTAGTTGCGCGAGGCGTCGTAGATGAAGGAGACCGGCGCGCCGTCCTGGGTGAAGTCGCGGGTGTAGCCGCCCTCGGTGCCCGGCGCGATCTGGTTGCGCAGCCGGATGTTGGCGAACGTACCGCGGATCATCACCTCGTGGTTACCGCGGCGGGAACCGTAGGAGTTGAAGTCGCGACGCTCGACGCCGTGCTCGGTGAGGTACTTGCCGGCCGGGGTGTCGGCCTTGATCGCACCGGCCGGGGAGATGTGGTCGGTGGTGACCGAGTCGCCCAGCTTGGCGAGGACACGGGCGCCCGCGATGTCCTGGACCGGCGCCGGCTCCATCTCCATGCCCTCGAAGTACGGGGGCTTGCGGACGTAGGTCGACTCCGCGTCCCACTCGAAGGTGTTGCCGGTCGGGATCGGCAGCGCCTGCCACTGGGCGTCGCCCGCGAAGACGTCCTGGTAGGACTTGTTGAACATGTCCTCGCCGATGGCGTTGGCGACGACGTCGTTGACCTCGGCCTCCGAGGGCCAGATGTCCTTCAGGTAGACCGGGTTGCCGTCCTGGTCGGTACCCAGCGCCTCCTTGGTGATGTCCATCTTCATGGAACCCGCGAGGGCGTACGCGACCACCAGCGGCGGGGAGGCCAGGTAGTTCATCTTGACGTCGGGGTTGATACGGCCCTCGAAGTTCCGGTTGCCGGAAAGGACCGAAGTGACCGCGAGGTCGTGCTCGTTGACGGCCTTGGAGACCTCCTCCGGCAGCGGGCCGGAGTTGCCGATGCAGGTGGTGCAGCCGTAACCGACGAGGTTGAAGCCGACCTTGTCCAGGTACGGCGTCAGGCCCGCCTTGTCGAAGTAGTCCGTCACGACCTTCGAGCCCGGGGCGAGGGTGGTCTTGACCCACGGCTTGCGGGTCAGGCCCTTCTCGACCGCCTTCTTGGCCACCAGGGCGGCGGCGACCATGACGTACGGGTTCGAGGTGTTGGTGCAGGAGGTGATGGCGGCGACCGTCACCGCGCCGTGGTCCAGGGTGTAGGTCGTGCCGTCGGGGGCCGTGACCTGCACCGGGTTGGACGGCGTGCCGTTCGGGTGGAGGGCCGGGGCGTCGGAGGCCGGGAAGGACTCCACGCCCGCCTCGTCGACGGTGTCGACGTAGTTGCGGACGTCCAGCTTGAACTGCTCGGCGGCGTTGGCCAGGACGATACGGTCCTGCGGGCGCTTCGGGCCGGCGATCGAGGGCACGACGGTGGACAGGTCCAGCTCGAGCTTCTCGGAGAAGTCGGGCTCGGCCTTCGGGTCCAGCCAGAGGCCCTGCTCCTTGGCGTAGGCCTCGACCAGCGCGACCTGCTGCTGGCTGCGGCCCGTCAGGCGCAGGTAGTTCAGGGTCTCGCCGTCGATCGGGAAGATCGCGGCGGTGGAGCCGAACTCCGGCGACATGTTGCCGATGGTGGCGCGGTTGGCCAGCGAGGTGGCGGCGACGCCCTCGCCGTAGAACTCGACGAACTTGCCGACGACACCGTGCTTGCGGAGCATCTCGGTGATGGTCAGCACCAGGTCGGTGGCGGTGGTGCCGGGCTGCAGCTCACCGGTGAGCTTGAAGCCGACGACGCGCGGGATGAGCATGGAGACCGGCTGGCCGAGCATCGCGGCCTCGGCCTCGATGCCGCCGACGCCCCAGCCGAGGACGCCGAGGCCGTTGACCATGGTGGTGTGCGAGTCGGTGCCGACGAGGGTGTCGGGGTACGCCTGACCGTTACGGACCATGACGGTGCGGGCCAGGTGCTCGATGTTCACCTGGTGGACGATGCCGGTGCCCGGCGGGACGACCTTGAAGTCGTCGAACGCGGTCTGGCCCCAGCGCAGGAACTGGTAGCGCTCGCGGTTGCGGCCGTACTCCAGGTCGACGTTCTGCTTGAAGGCGTCGCTGGTGCCGAACTTGTCCGCGATGACGGAGTGGTCGATGACCATCTCGGCCGGGGAGAGCGGGTTGATCTTCGCCGGGTCGCCGCCGAGCGCCGCGACGGCCTCACGCATGGTCGCGAGGTCCACGACACAGGGCACGCCGGTGAAGTCCTGCATGATCACGCGGGCCGGCGTGAACTGGATCTCCTGCGACGGCTGGGCCTGGGAGTCCCAGTTGCCGAGGGCGCGGATGTGGTCGGCGGTGATGTTCGCGCCGTCCTCGGTGCGGAGCAGGTTCTCCAGCAGGACCTTGAGGCTGTACGGCAGGCGGGCCGAGCCCTCCACCTTGTCCAGCCGGAAGATCTCGTACGACTCGTCGCCCACCTGCAGCGTGCTGCGGGCGTCGAAGCTGTTCGCCGACACGACAGTCTCCTTCATTGATGTGCGCGTACCACCGCAATCCTGCCGCCACGCGTCTCGGTCGACCCGCTAAGGTAAGGGTAAGTTAGGTAACCCTTACCGGAATGGCGACGGCGGTGCCTTCGGCAGATATCTCGATGTCGAGATAACTCTAGTACATAGGCGCGAGATGGTCATGCCGGAACCCGCTGGGCCGTCCTCGTACCGGGCGAGCCGTTCGACGCGTCCGCGGCCGGGAGTGGTGGCCGATCCGGCCGGGCGGCGTGTCGGCTGCCGCGGCCGGGAGCGGTGGCCGATCCGGCCGGGCGGCGTGTCGGCTGCCGCGGCCGGGAGCGGTGCCGATCCGGCCGGGCGGCCCGTCGGCCCCGTTGTCAACTCCGGCTCAGCCGCCGCGCGATGGCCTCCAGCAGCTCGTCCAGCGCCGCCTCGTGAGTCCGTCCCCGAGGCCGGGCCAGCCCCACCCGGCTCGGTGAGACGCCGCGGACCGGGCGGAACACCACGTCCGGGTGGGAGTAGAAGCGGGCCGCCGACACCGGGGCCAGCGCCACGCAGCCGCCCGCCACCGCTCCGAGCCATTCGTCGGGACGGCTGGTGACGGCGCCGACCCGGACGGGGCGCCCCTCCCGCTCCTCCGCCGCCAGCCAGTGCTCCCTCCAGGCTCCGGTCCCGGCTCCGGCCGCGACGAACGACTCGTCCCACAGCTCCCGGAACTCCACCGTCTCGCTGTTCGCCAGCGGATGCCGAGCCGGGAGCAGCACCCCACGCTCCTCGACGAACAACTCCCGTACCGTCAGGTTCTCCTGCCCCGGGAACGGCAGACGCACCACTGCCGCGTCCACCTCGCCCCGGGCCAGACCGGCGCTCGGGTCCGACCAGTCGAACTGCCGCAGTTCGACCCGCCACTCCGGCCGCGCCCGGCGGAACTCGGCGATGACCTCGGGGACGGCGCCCACCGCGCCCGCGTCCAGGAAGCCCAGGCGCAGCACCCGCGCTGCCCGGCCGGTCGCCCGCACCGCCTCGTCCCAGCCGTCCAGCAGCGCGGGCAGCCGCGAGGCCAGCTCACGACCGGCCTCGGTCAGCGCCATCCCCGACCGCGAACGCGTGAAGAGCCGTACCCCGAGATCGTCCTCCAGGCGCCGGATCTGCTTGGTCAGCGCGGGCTGCGAGACGAACAGCCGCTCCGCCGCCCCGGTCAGGCTGCCCTCCTCCGCCACTGCGGCGAAGTACCGGAGCAGGCGCGTGTCCACATCCATGCCACCAGGTTATAGAAGCAGGTATTGGACGGTGCGGAAGCGCCCGCGAAGACTGAAGGCATGTTTGATATCGCACTCCTCGTCGTCACCCTGCTCACCGCCGCCATCAACATCGCTATCGCCGCCGCCGACCTCGCCGGGGCGAGCTTCGTGCTGGCCAACTCGTCGGAGGTGGGTGTGCCCCGAGCCTGGCTGCGCCGGTTGGCCACCCTCAAGCTGGCCGGTGCGGCGGGCCTCCTCCTCGGCCTCTTCTACGACTCACTGCGCCCCCTCGGTGTCGCTGCGGCCTGCGGTCTCGTCCTGCTCTACCTGGGCGCGCTCGCCTTCCATCTGCGCGCCCGCGTCTTCTACAACCTCGCGTTTCCCGGCTTCTACTTCGCCACCGCCGTCGCCTCGCTGGCCTTGACCGTGTCGTCTTGACCCCCTTGAACCTCTCGACCCTCTTGAACCTCTTGCTGGCGGCACGCGCCCACCCGTCTCCTCTTCGCGGATCGCCGGAACACCGGTCGATGTCAGTGGCGGCTGCTAGAACGTGAGGATGACTCAGACACCTTCCTTCGAGGAATTCCTGTCCCAGATCGAGGACCGCTCCGCCGCGCTGCTCAAGGTCTGTGACTCCGCCGACGATCTCGGCTTAGCCGTTCCCAGTTGTCCGGGCTGGTCGTTGCGGGATCTGCTGGTGCATCTCACGCAGGCGCAGCGCTTCTGGACCGCCGTCGTCCTGGCCGGGCCGAGTGAGCAGCCGCCCGCGGCGCCCGAGCGCTCCGCGGACTTGGGCGCGGCGACCGAGGCGTTCGTCGGCGCGCTGCGCGAGGCCGGGCCCGAGGCGGGATGCTGGGGCTGGTGGGCCGCCTCCGAGGCGCCCACGACGGTCGGGGTGACGGCCCGCCGCCAGGTCCACGAGGCCGCCGTCCACGCCTTCGACGGCCAGCTCGCCGTGGGCAGCCCGCAGCCGGTCCCCCCGGCCATCGCGGTGGACGGCATCGACGAGTTCCTCACCGTGCTCCTCGGCGCCTGCGGCCCCTGGCCGCACGATCCCGTCCGTATCGCCCTGCGCACCACCGAGGGTCCCTCCTGGCTGCTCGACCTCGGCCCCACCGGCGCCCGCGTGCTCGACAGCGCCGCGTCCGCCGACGCGTCCCTCCACGGCTCCGCGAGCGACGTACTCCTCACGCTCTACGGCCGTCTCCCCCTGGACAGCCTGCGCACCGAGGGCGACGACACCGTCTTGCAACACCTCCTCGACTGGCCGCCGCTGGGCCAGGCCGCTGATTGAGCCGTTGGAGTGCGCCTCCTTGAGGGTCGGTCACCCGAATGGACCCCCTCAGGAGGCGCCATCTCATATCTGAGATAGCCTCAACCTCATGTCAGACGACTACCTCGTACGTATCGGCAAGCTCATCCGTGACGCCCGCCAGCACCGTGGCTGGACGCAGGCACAGCTCGCCGAGGCGCTCGGCACCAGCCAGAGCGCCGTCAATCGCATCGAGCGCGGCAACCAGAACATCAGCCTTGAGATGATCGCCCGAATCGGCGGCGCGCTGGACAGCGAGATCATCTCCCTGGGCTACGCGGGCCCCATGCATCTGCGCGTGGTCGGCGGCCGTCGGCTCTCCGGCGCCATCGACGTGAAGACGAGCAAGAACGCGTGCGTGGCGCTGCTGTGCGCCTCCCTGCTCAACAAGGGGCGCACGGTCCTGCGCCGGGTCGCCCGCATCGAGGAGGTCTACCGCCTGCTGGAGGTGCTCGCGTCGATCGGCGTACGCACCCGGTGGATCAACGACGGCGTCGACCTGGAGATCGTGCCGGGCGCCGACCTCGATCTGGACGCCATCGACGCGGAGGCCGCCCGCCGTACGCGGTCCATCATCATGTTCCTCGGCCCGCTGCTGCACCGCGTGGACCGCTTCAGGCTCCCGTACGCGGGCGGCTGCGACCTCGGGACGCGCACCATCGAGCCGCACATGATCGCGCTGCGCCGGTTCGGACTCGACGTGACCGCCACCGAGGGGCAGTACCACGCCGTGGTGGACCGGTCCGTCACCCCCGGCCGCCCGATCGTGCTGACCGAGCGCGGCGACACCGTGACCGAGAACGCGCTGCTCGCCGCCGCCCGCCACGACGGCGTCACGGTCATCCGCAACGCGTCCTCCAACTACATGGTCCAGGACCTCTGCTTCTTCCTGGAGGCCCTCGGCGTCAAGGTGGAGGGCATCGGCACCACCACGCTCACCGTGCACGGCGTACCGAACATCGACGTCGACGTCGACTACTCCCCCTCGGAGGACCCGGTCGAGGCGATGAGCCTGCTGGCCGCCGCGGTCGTCACCGAGTCGGAGCTGACGGTGCGCCGGGTGCCGATCGAGTTCCTGGAGATCGAGCTGGCGGTGCTGGAGGAGATGGGGCTCGACCACGACCGCTCCTCCGAGTACGTGGCCGACAACGGCCGTACGCGGCTGGTGGACCTGACCGTGCGCCCCTCCAAGCTGGAGGCGCCGATCGACAAGATCCACCCGATGCCGTTCCCCGGCCTGAACATCGACAACGTCCCGTTCTTCGCGGCCATCGCGGCCACCGCGCAGGGCAAGACGCTGATCCACGACTGGGTCTACGACAACCGGGCCATCTATCTGACCGACCTGAACCGGCTCGGCGGACGGCTCCAACTCCTCGACCCGCACCGGGTGTTGGTCGAAGGCCCGACCCGCTGGCGCGCCGCCGAGATGATGTGCCCGCCCGCCCTGCGCCCGGCGGTGGTCGTCCTGCTGGCGATGATGGCGGCCCCGGGCACGTCGGTCCTGCGGAACGTGTACGTCATCAACCGCGGCTACGAGGACCTGGCCGAACGACTCAACTCGGTCGGGGCGCAGATCGAGATCTTCCGGGACATCTGAGCCCGGCCGCTACACGCCTCGCGCCCCGCTTCGGAAGTTCCGGAGCGGGGCGCGATCGGTGAAATCTGCGGGGCGTACTCCTCAGCGCTCCGCCGCGAACCGCACGAAGCGTCCCCAGCCTTCACGGTCCATGGTGAAGGCCGGACGCCCCACATCCTTGGAGTCCCGTACATGGACGGCCTGTTCAGCGATCGCCACCTCCACGTAGCTGTCGCCCTGGCTGCCGCTGTAGCTGGACTTGAACCAGGCCAGTTCCGATGCCCCGCTGCTCATAGCTCTCCTCGCAGTCGCTCCAGCAGGTCCCGGGAATCCTTCAGCGCTCCGCCGCGAACCGCACGAAGCGCTCCCAGCCTCCACGACCCACAGCGAAGGCCGGACGCCTCACATCCTTGGAGTCCCTTACGTGAACGGCCTGTTCAGCGATCGCCACCTCCACGCAGTCATCGCCCTGAGTACCGCTGTAGCTGGACTTGAACCAGGCCAGTTCCGATGCCCCGCTGCTCATAGCTCTCCTCGCAGTCGCTCCAGCAGGCCCCGGGAATCCTTCAGCACTCCGCCGCGAACCGCACGAAGCACTCCCAGCCTCCACGACCCACAGCGAAGGCCGGACGCCCCACATCCTTCGAGTCCCGTACGTGAACGGCCTGTTCAGCGATCGCCACCTCCACGCAACTGTCGCCCTCGCTGCCGCTGTAGCTGGACTTGAACCAGGCGAGTTCCCTCATACCGCTGCTCATAGCTCTTCCCTCAGTCGCTCCAGCAAGGCCCGGGATTCATTGGGACTCAGGGCCTGCGAGCGCAGTGTTTCATAGCGTTGGCAGAGCACACTCACCTCTTTGGCATCCGAGATCAGCCGCCCGTTCTTCTGCCCCTCGGAGTACCCCAGTCGTCGTCCTGCCGAGGTCTCCAAGACCTGCACAGGCCCGTCCAGGCACGCATGCAGCCCTACATCCAGCGGAACCACTTGAAGCGTCACATTGCGCGGGGCACTGCGCTCAAGAACATGGTCCACCAACTCGCGCATCGCCCGCGCGTCCCCGAACCGCCGCCGGAACACGTGCTCTTCGACGATGAAGCTGAACGGCACCGTCGGCCGTTCCCGCATCATCGCCTGCCGGTCCATTCGCGCGGTGAGCTGCTCCTCCAACTCGTCGTCCATCCGCAGCGGGATCGTGCCCTCGAACACCGCCCGCGCATACGCCTCCGACTGCAACAGCCCCGGCACCAGCCTGCACTCGTACGTACACAGGCTCACCGCTTCCCGCTCCAGCCTCGCCCACTGCCGGAACCAAGCCGCGAGGCCCACCTCGCTGCGGCTCAGATACGGGGCGGCCTTCCGCAGCGCACCCGTGTTGCCGAGCGCTCCCTCCGCGCGGTCCACGAAGGCCTCGTCCGGCATTCGGCGGCCCAACTCCACCGACTCCACGGTGTGTTTGGAGAACTGGATGAGAGCAGCCAGCTCGGCGCGGCTGAGTCCCGCGTGCTCGCGCAGCGCCTGGACCACCGCGCCGAACGTGCGCAGACTGTCCGATGGATGAGGCTCCCGCTCCCATTCGACCTCACCCGCGCCCCCTTCGACGTTGCCCATCCGCCGCCCCTCTCCTCGTACCGCACCGCGACAGCCCCTTGCGCCGCCCCGTACACACAACTCAGCGTGACGCAGCCGTCCGCGTACTGTCCACTCTTCGTGCCCGTACGCTGACTCACCGTACGAGGCGTGCCGCTCGCTCTCCCCCGTGCCCGACCGCCACGCTGCCCCCATGAACCAAGCGTTTCCCCACGTCAGCACCCCCGTACGCATGTTCACACAGCTGCTGTCCTCCACGCGGCGCGGTGCCCGGCTCGCCCGGCTTCTCAGCGTCACCGAACTGCGGCTCTGGGGTGCCCCGCAGGCCCTCACGGAGCGCGCCGAGATCGTCGTCGCGGAGCTTGCCGCCAACGCCGTCCTCCATGGTCGTGTGTCCGGCCGTTCCTTCCGGCTCACGCTCGCCTTCGACCCGTCGGCCGGTCACCTCCGCGTCGAGGTCACCGACGCCCGTGGGGACCGGTACCCGCGGTTCCCCGCGGCGGACGCGGAACCGGGCGCGCTGTGCCTCGGCGGGCGCGGCCTGTCGCTGGTCGCCGCCCTCGCCGACCACTGGGAGACCGTCCCCTACCCGCCCAGCGGCAAGACCGTCCGGGCGACACTGACGGCGCCACCCGAGGCGTGAGACCAGGCCGCCCATCCTGGTCACGGCGGACCGTCTGCTGGACGATGCGGCCCGGCGCTCCCGACGCGCCACGTGCGGCGGGGAGTTCACAGGTGCGCCGGGGTCGCTCGTGGTGTCGGGTCAGCGTCTGGTCAGGGTGATGGTCTTCCGCTCGACCGCGTGGAAGTGGGGCAACGGCAGCCCGGTGGCCCTCAGTTCCAGCAAGGTGGCCTCGACGTAGGCCCGGCCCAGGTGGTACACGCCTTCGTTGCGCTCCGAGTTGGCCCAGCGGTGCCAGGTGCCGTCGCAGATCGCCATGGTGCCGCCGATGCCGTGGCGTACCCGGGGGTCGCGCTGGGAGATCGAGGAGGAGACGAAGACGGGGCCGTGGCTTCTGTGACAGCGATAGCTGCCGGAGAGAGTGAGCAGGCCGTAGCGGGTGAGGCGTCCGGTCGGGTCGATCGTCAGCCTGTCGTACGAGCCGGAGGTGGCGCCCGCGGCGGGGGCGGCGGACAGGAGCAGGGTGGCCGCGACGACCGCGCCGAGGGCATGGCGCAAGGACATGGGAGTACCTCCTGGTGTGGGGGATTCCCACAGGTACCGGGAGGTCGGGCGCGGAGGTGTGATCGTCACCCCTTCGGTGGCGAGTTGGGGTCCCGCTTCCGCGCGGGGGCTACGCGAGGACGGCGAATCCGTCGAGTTCGACCATGGCTTCCTCGTCCCAGAGGCGGGTGATGCCGACGACCGCCATCGCGGGGTAGTCACGGCCCGCCAACCGCTGCCAGACCGCGCCGAGTTCGGGCGCGTGGGTACGGTAGTCGGCCACGTCGGTGGCGTAGACGGTGACGCGGGCGAGGTCCGCGGGGGTGCCGCCCGCGGCGCGCAGGGCGTCGAGCAGGTTGGTCAGGGCCCGCTCGAACTGCTCCGGCAGGGTGGCGCCGACGACCTTGCCGTCCGCGTCGAGCGCGGTCTGGCCCGCCAGGAACACCACCCGGGACCCGGTGGCGACCACGGCGTGGCTGAAGCCCGACGGCCGGGACAGCGTGGGCGGGTTGACGCGCGAGAGGACGGGCCGGTCGGTGCGTTCGGTGGTCACGATGCCTCCACGGTGGCGTACAACTCCTTGGCGATGATGCCGCGTTGGACCTCGCTCGCGCCCTCGTAGATCCGGGGTGCGCGCACCTCGCGGTAGAGGTGTTCGAGAAGGTGGCCGCGGCGCAGGGCGCGGGCGCCGTGCAACTGGACGGCGGTGTCGACGACATACTGCGCCGTCTCGGTGGCCAGCAGCTTCGCCATGGCGGCGCGGCGTGGGACGTCCGGGGCGTCCGCGTCGTACGCCGTCGCCGCCGCGTAGACCATGAGGCGGGCCGCCTCGGTGCGCAGGGCCATCTCGGCGACCTGGTGGGAGACGGTCTGGAGGTCCTTGAGCGCGCCGCCGAACGCCTGCCGGTGTGTGGTGTGGGCGAGGGTCGCGTCCAGGGCGGCCTGTGCCATGCCCAGGGCGAAGGCGCCGACGCTGGGGCGGAAGAGGTTGAGGGTGCCCATGGCGACACGGAAGCCGCGGTCGGGTTCGCCGAGGAGGTCGTCCGTCGTGACGGGTACGGCGTCGAAGGCGAGGGCGCCGATGGGGTGCGGCGAGAGCATGTCCAGCGCGCTGCCGGTCAGGCCGGTGCGGTCGGCGGGCACCAGGAAGGCGGTCACGCCACGGGAACCCGCGCCGGGGGTGGTCCGCGCGAAGACCGTGTAGAAGTCGGCCTCGGGGGCGTTGGAGATCCAACACTTCTCCCCGGTGAGCCGCCAGCCCCGACGCCCGTCCGGCTCCGCCCGCAACGCGAGTGCCCCCGCGTCCGAGCCCGCCTCCGGTTCCGTCAGGGCGAAGGCCGCCACCGTGGAACCGGCGCGGACTCCGGGGAGCCAGCGGTCGCGTTGGGCCTCGGTGCCGTACGCGTGCACGGGGTACGCGCCCAGGCCCTGGAGGGCGAGTGCCGTCTCCGCCTCCGTGCAGGCGTACGCGAGGGACTCCCGCATCAGGCACAGGTCGAGCGCGCCGGAGGTGAACAGCCGCTCCAGCAGACCGAGTTGACCCAGTTCGGCGACGAGCGCGCGGTTGACGCGGCCCGGCTCGCCCTTCTCCGCGAGCGGGCGCAGCCGCTCCTCGGCCGCCGCGCGCAGTTCGGCGCGCCAGGCGGTGCGCGCCGGGTCGAGTGAGAATGCGCTCATGGCCGGTCCCCTCTCCCTGACGGCGCACCGGGGGCGCCGGGCTGTTCCTCCGACCGTATCGCGAAGCATTGACTGTCGTCACCAACACGATACGCTCGATGCGCGAGCGCACCACGCCCAGGGAGCCCACCACGACAAGGGGCGAACCGCCATGGACCCGAGGGACGCCACCAGCGCCACGGACACCGCGGACCCCGCGCCGGCACCGACGTCGGCCGAGGCCATCCGCACCGCCCACGTCGACACCTTCGCGCGCGACCACCTCCCGCCCCCCGAGCAGTGGCCCGAGCTGCGCTTCGACCTGCCCGAGCTGCGCTACCCCGAACGGCTGAACGCCGCCGTCGAACTGCTCGCCCGCACCGCCCCCGAGCGCCCCGCCTTCCGTACCGCGGACGGCGACGTGTGGACGTACGGGCAGCTCCGCGCCCGGGTCGACCGGATCGCCCACGCGCTCACCTCCCACCTCGGCGTCGTCCCGGGCAACCGGGTCCTGCTGCGCGGCCCCACCACCCCCCGGCTGGCCGCGTGCTGGCTCGCCGTGCTGAAGGCGGGCGCGGTCGCCGTCACCGTGCTGGCCCAGCAGCGCGCGCACGAGTTGCGCACGATCTGCGAGATCGCCCGCGTGAGCCACGCGCTGTGCGACGCGCGCGTGGCCGACGACCTGGTGAAGGCCGACGTCCCCGGGCTGCGTCTCACCACCTACGGCGGTGACGGCCCGGACGACCTGTCGCGACTGCCCACGTCCGAGGAGCCGTACGCGCCCGTGGACACGGCGGCGGACGACGTGGCGCTGATCGCCTTCACCTCGGGCACCACCGGGCGCCCGAAGGGCTGTGTGCACTTCCATCGCGATCTGCTGGCCATCGCGGACACCTTCTCCCGCCATGTCCTCGCGCCGCGCCCCGACGACGTGTTCGCGGGCAGCCCCCCGCTCGGCTTCACCTTCGGGCTCGGCGGGCTCGTGGTCTTCCCGCTGCGGGCCGGTGCCAGCGCCCTGCTGCTCGAACAGTCGGGCCCGCGGCAGTTGTTGCCCGCGATCGCCGCGCACCGGGTCTCCGTACTCTTCACCGCGCCGACCGCGTACCGCGCGATGCTCGACGACCTGGACGGGCACGACATCACCTCGCTGCGGCGCTGTGTGTCGGCCGGTGAGAACCTCCCCGCGGCGACCTGGCGCGCCTGGCACGAGCGCACCGGACTGCGCGTCATCAACGGCATCGGCGCCACCGAGCTGCTGCACATCTTCATCTCCGCCGCGGACGGCCTGATCCGCCCCGGAACCACGGGAGTTCCGGTGCCGGGATGGCAGGCACGGATACAGGACGCCGACGGCAGACCCCTGCCCGACGGCGAACCCGGACTGCTCGCGGTGCGCGGCCCGATCGGCTGCCGCTATCTCGCCGACGCGCGGCAAAGGCAGTACGTGCGGGGCGGCTGGAACATCACCGGGGACACCTATGTCCGGGGCCACGACGGCTACTTCCGCTATGTCGCGCGCGCCGACGACATGATCATCTCGGCGGGCTACAACATCGCCGGGCCCGAGGTCGAGGACGCCCTCCTGCGCCATCCCGACGTCATCGAGACGGCGGTCGTCGGGCGGCCCGACCCGACGCGCGGGCAGATCGTGGTGGCGTACGCCGTGCTCCGGGCGGGCGCGTCCCGTGACCCGGAGGCGCTACGGGCCTTCCTGCTCTCGGAGTTGGCACCGTACAAATGCCCGCGCGAGTTCCTCTTCGTGGACGCGCTGCCGCGTACCGCGACGGGCAAGCTCCAGCGGTTCCGGCTGCGCGCGGACGAGAGCACGGACGAGAGCACGGACGAGAGCACGGACGTCAAGTCGGCACCCGCGGACGGTGCCGGCTGACGCGGACGATCTAGAGTGATCAACGTGTCCGATCAGCACGCTCCCCGGTCCCTCATCGTCACCTTCTACGGCGCGTACGGCCGTTTCGTCCCCGGCCCGGTTCCGGTGGCCGAGCTGATCCGGCTGCTCGCCGCGGTCGGCGTCGACGCGCCCTCCGTCCGCTCGTCGGTGTCGCGGCTCAAGCGGCGCGGGCTGCTCGTACCGGAGCGCACCGCGACGGGCGCGGCCGGGTACGCGCTGTCCCCGGACGCCCGGCAGTTGCTGGAGGACGGCGACCGGCGCGTGTACGCGACGACGTCCCCGCGGGACGAGGGCTGGGTGCTCGCGGTGTTCTCGGTACCGGAGACGCAGCGGCAGAAGCGGCATCTGCTGCGCTCCCGGCTCGCCGGGCTCGGCTTCGGAACGGCGGCCCCCGGGGTGTGGATCGCCCCGGCCCGGCTCTACGAGGAGACCCGGCACACCCTGATGCGGCTGGATCTCGACCCGTATGTGGACTTCTTCCGCGGTGAGCACCTCGGCTTCGCGCCGACCGCGCAGGCCGTGGCCCGCTGGTGGGACCTGACCGCGCTCGCCGAACAGCACGAGGCCTTCCTCGACCGCCACGCCCCGGTGCTGCGGACGTGGCAGCGCCGCGAGGACACCCCGCCCGAGGAGGCGTACCGCGACTATCTGCGCGCCCTGGACTCCTGGCGCCATCTGCCGTACGTCGATCCGGGGTTGCCTGCCGAACTGCTCCCGGAGGACTGGCCGGGCGCCCGTTCGAGCGAGGTCTTCCGGGCGCTGCACGAACGGTTGCGGGACGCGGGGGCGGCCTTCGCCGGGGTCTGAGTCCCGGTCAGCGAAGGCCTGTTGGGTACGCCCGCTCAACTCCCCAGCGTGAGCCGGGGTTTCGGCGCGTCCGTGCGTCCGGTCTGCGGGCGTCGGCTGCCTGCCCGGTAGGGCGCGGGCCACTGGACGCCGGGTCCGCTGTAGCCCTGCTCGGTTGCCGCGTGCAACGTCCAGTGCGGGTCGTACAGATGAGGCCGGGCGAGCGCGCACAGATCCGTACGTCCGGCCAGGATCAGGGAGTTGACGTCGTCCCAGGACGAGATGGCGCCCACGGCGATCACCGGGATGCCGGTCTCGTGACGGATCCGGTCGGCGAACGGTGTCTGGTACGAGCGCCCGAACGCGGGCCGCTCCTCGGCCACCACCTGCCCCGTCGACACATCGATCGCGTCCGCGCCGTGGGCGGCGAAGGCGCGGGCGATCTCGACGGCCTCCTCGGCCGTGGTGCCGCCCTCGGCCCAGTCGCTCGCGGAGATCCGTACGGTCATCGGCTTCTCCTCGGGCCACATCGCGCGCACGGCGTCGAAGACCTCCAGGGGGAAGCGGAGCCGCTTGGTCAGCGTGCCGCCGTAGGCGTCGGTGCGGCGGTTGGTGAGCGGCGAGAGGAAGCCGGAGAGCAAGTAGCCGTGGGCGCAGTGGAGTTCGAGGAGATCGAAGCCCGCGCGGGCGGCCCGATGGGTGGCGGCCGTGAACTGCTCGCGGATATCGGTCAGTTGGGCGCGGGTCAGCTCGCGCGGTGTCTGACTGTCCGGCTTGTACGGGAGCGGGGAGGCGGCCACGAGCGGCCAGTTGCCCCTCGGGAGCGGCTCGTCCATGCCCTCCCACATCAGCTTCGTGGAGCCCTTGCGACCGCTGTGCCCGAGCTGTACGCCGATCGCGGTGCCCGGCGCCTGCGCGTGCGCGAAGTCGGTGATCCGGCGCCATGCCTCGGCCTGACGCCCGGTGTAGAGCCCGGCGCAGCCCGGGGTGATCCGGCCCTCGGGGCTCACGCACACCATCTCGGTCATGACCAGCGCGGCTCCGCCGAGCGCCCGTGCGCCCAGGTGGACGAGGTGGAAGTCGCCCGGGACGCCGTCGCGCGCGGAGTACATGTCCATCGGTGAGACCACCACCCGGTTGCGCAGGGTCAGACCGCGCAGCCGGAAGGGGGTGAACATCGGGGGTGTGCCGGGCGGGCAGCCGAAGTCCCGCTCCACCGCCTCGGTGAAGCGGGCGTCCCGCAGGCGCAGGTTGTCGTGGGTGACCCGGCGGCTGCGGGTGAGGAGGTTGAAGGCGAACTGGCGGGCGGGCTGGTCGAGATAGAGGGCGAGGTTCTCGAACCACTCGAGGCTGGCGCGTGCCGCGCGCTGGGTGGAGGCGACGACCGGGCGCCGCTCCTCCTCGTAGGCGGTGAGGGCCGCGCGCAGCGAGGGGTGTTCCTCCAGGCAGGCGACCAGGGCGAGGGCGTCCTCCACCGCCAGCTTGGTGCCGGAGCCGATCGAGAAGTGCGCGGTGTGCGCGGCGTCGCCGAGGAGGACCAGGTTGTCGTACGACCAGCGCGCGTTGACGACCGTACGGAAGGCGGTCCAGGCGGAGTTGTTGGACCGCAGCGGCCTGCCCTGGAGGGCGTCGGCGAAGAGCTTGGCGCAGCGCTCGATCGTCTCGGCGGTGTCCAGCTCCGCGAACCCGGCCGCCCGCCAGACCTCCTCGCGCATCTCGATGATCACCGTGGAGGCGCCCGCGGGGGTGTCGGCCCCGGCGGACGGGCGGGCGTAGGGGTAGCCGTGCAGTTGCATCACGCCGTGCTCGGTCTCGGCGATCTCGAAGCGGAACGCGTCGAAGGCGAAGTCCGCGGCGAGCCAGATGTAGCGGCAGCGGTGCTCCTCGATCGAGGGCCGGAACTCCTCGGCGTACGCCTCGCGCGCGGCGCTGTGCACTCCGTCGGCGGCGATCACCAGGTCGTACTCCGCCATGAGCCGGGCGGGATGCGGGACTTCGGCGCGGAAGCGCAGGTCGATGCCGAGGGAGCGGCAGCGCTCGTGCAGGATCTGAAGGAGCCGCCGCCTGCCGAGCGCGGCGAAGCCGTGGCCGCCCGAGGTGTGGCATGTCCCCCGGTGCACGATGTCGATGTCGTCCCAGCGCACGAACTCGTCCTTCAGCGCCGCGTGGACGACCGGGTCGGCGTGTTCGATGCCGCCGAGGGTCTCGTCGGAGAGGACGACGCCGAAGCCGAAGGTGTCGTCGGGGGCGTTGCGCTCCCAGACGGTGATCTCACGGGCGGGGTCGAGGCGTTTGAGCAGCGCGGCGGTGTACAGCCCGCCGGGGCCGCCGCCGATGACGGCCACGCGCAGGGGCCGCCCCGCTTCCGTGCGCAGCGCTGTCATGGCTACCTCCCCTGCCACTTCGGGGCCCGCTTCTCGCTGAACGCCGCGTGGAACTCGGCGTAGTCCTCGCCGTTCATCAGCAACGCCTGGGTGGCGGCGTCCAGTTCGACGGAGGCGGCCAGCGGCATGTCCAACTCCGCGGTGAGCAGGGCCTTCGTCTGGGCGTGGGCGAGCGCCGGGCCGTCGGCCAGTCGGCGGGCCAGCGCCTGGGCGGCCTCGTCGGCCCGGCCCTCCTCGGTCAGTTCGCTGATCAGCCCGATGCGCTCGGCCTCGGCGGCGCGCACCGGCTCGCCCAGCATGAGCAGCCGGGTGGCGTGCCCGAGGCCGACGACGCGGGGCAGCAGATAGGCGGCGCCCATGTCGCCGCCGGAGAGGCCGACCTGGGTGAAGAGGAAGGCGAAGCGGGCGGAGGGGTCCGCCACCCGGAAGTCCGCGGCCAGCGCCAGGACGGCGCCCGCGCCCGCGGCCACCCCGTGCAGGGCCGCGATCACCGGGAACGGGCACTCCCGTACCGCGCGTACGACCTGTCCGGTCATGCGGTTGAAGTCGAGCAGCGAGGCGGTGTCCATGGACAGCGTGGCGCCGATGATCTCGTCGACATCGCCGCCGGAGCAGAAGCCGCGTCCCTCACCGGCCAGCACCAGGGCCCGGACGGACCGCTCCCGGGAGAGCTGGGCCAGCAGGTCGCGCAGGTCGGCGTAGGCGCCGAAGGTGAGGGCGTTGAGCTTCTCCGGGCGGGCGAGGGTGACCGTGGCGACCCCGTCGGCGCAGACGCACCGCAGGTGCCGCCAGTCGGATGTGCGGGCGGCCGAGCCGGTGAAGGGACTCATGGCGTGCTGCCTCCTCGGACGGGCGGTGTCCGGACTGCTGCTCTGGTCTGCTCCACCCCGAAGCTATCACCTGTTCGTGACTGTCGTCACGAGTACGCGATACGATTCGGCCGATCGAGAAGGTCGGGTGTCTCGTCACGCCTTGTCGACAGCCCGGTAACGGTGGGCACTGCGTGGTTCTGTGGGGCGTCGGTGGAGGTAGTGCCCTCACGAGACAGCAGAGACCGGAATCGACGCACCGGAAACGATGCGGTTTCCGGGCGAAACCCCGCCGACCGCCCTGTATGGGGCGCGCCGTACCATGCCCTTCATATGGAGAGCAGGACACCCTGCGCGCCAGGAACGGATCCGCCTTGTACGAGCCCCCCGAACCCGCCTTCTGGCGCGTCGCCCTGCCCCAGACCGCCGAGGCCGTGCCCGTCGCCCGTGCCCTGGTCCGTACGGCGCTGACGGATGTCGAGCACACGACCGACGGTGACACCGCGGAGCTGCTCACCGCGGAGCTGGTCGCGAACGCCGTGGAGCACGCCGCGGGTGAGGGTCCGATAGAGCTGGTGGTCGAGCTGCTGCCGACGGGCTGCAAGGTCGAGGTGCACGACCCCGACCCGGCGCCGCCCGGCAATCTGACCCAGCCGGTCGTGGAGGACCCCGACCCGTGGCAGGAGCACGGTCGGGGCCTGCTGCTGATCCGCAGCCTGAGTTCGTCCTGCGGCCACCGCCTCACCGCGTCCGGCAAGGCGGTGTGGTTCAGACTGCCGGTGTTTCCACGGCAGTGGCGTCCGGCGTGACCTCGGCCGTGCCCGTGCCCGCGGCCAGCCGCGAGTGCCGACGCCCGTAGAGGACGTACACGAGGGATCCGACCGCCAGGAACGCCACGAACTGCGCCCAGGTCGTCCAGCCCGTCTGGTAGATCAGGTACAGGCAGAACGCGACGCCGAGCAGCGGCATCACGGGGTAGAGCGGCACCCGGAAGGTGCGGGCGAGGCCCGGCTCACGGCGGCGCAGCGCCATGACCGCGATGTTGACGACGGCCATGATGGCGAGCGTGCCGATGGTGCACAGGTTGACCACGGAGTCCAGCGAGGCGAAGGCCGCCGGGATCGCGAAGACGAGCGCCACGAGCAGCGTGCCCGCCACCGGCGTCGAGGTCTTCGGCGAGATGCGTTCGAACACCCGCGGGATGAGTCCGTCCCGGGACATCGACATGAGGATGCGGGTCTGGCCGTACATCACGGCGAGGACGACCGAGGCGATGGCGACGACCGCGCCGAAGGCGATGACACCGCCGCCGATCGTGGAGCCGGTGACCTGGTTGACGACGTAGGACAGCGCGGCGGGCCGCCCGCCGACCTCGGGGCCGCCGATGGCGCCGATCGCGGCGAGCGCGACCGCGCAGTACAGCAGCGTCACCACGCCGATGCAGACGAGGATGGCGACCGGGATGTCGCGGCGGGGGTTCTTGGCCTCCTCGCCCGCGGTGGTGATCGCGTCGAAGCCGATGTACGAGAAGAAGGCGGCCGTGGTGCCGGCGCCGATGCCGCCGAGCCCGGCCGGGGAGAACGGGGTGAGGTTGCCGTCCTTGAAGGCGGTGTACCCGATGACGCAGAAGGCGACGAGGATCACGAGCTTGAGGATGGCCATGGCGGCCGTGGCGCCCGCGCTCTCGCGTACGCCGCGCACGAGCAGGACGGAGGCGAGGGCGATCACGATCACGGCGGGAAGGTTGATCATCCCGCCGTCGCCCGGTCCGGCGGAGAGCGCCGCGGGCAGCGTCCAGCCGGTGAGGCTGTGCAGCAGCTCGTTGACGTACTGGCTCCAGCCGACCGCGACCGCGGACACCGAGATGCCGTACTCCAGCAGCAGACACCAGCCGACCAGGAAGGCCGTGCCCTCGCCGAGGCCCGCGTAGGCGAAGGAGTACGAGGAGCCCGAGACCGGGATCGCGCCACCCAACTCGGCGAAGGCGAACGCGGTGAAGACGCAGGTGATCGCGGCGAGCACGAAGGAGACGACGACCGCGGGACCGGCCTGGGCGACCGATTCGGAGAGCCCGACGAAGATGCCGGTGCCGACGATCGCGCCGACGCCGAAGCAGACGAGGTGGAACAGGCCCATATGGCGCTTGAGGCCATGGCCTTCGAGGTCGGCGCCTGCCTCGGCGACGAGCCGTGTGGGGGACTTGATACGGAAGCGGTTGGCGGGTGAGCCGGGCATGGGGGTGGTGCTCTTTCGGTGTGCGGGGCGACCGGAGGGGTGCCGTCGCTCAAGGGTCCGTGGGGGGACGCCGAGAGCTGGGGGCGGTCGCACGGCGGGCGCGGAGGGGGTGGTTCCGGGCCCGCCGAGGATGGTACGGGAAGGGGCTTGGGGGGAGGGGAGACCGTGTCAGCCGAGGGTGGCGACCAGGACCGCCTTGATCGTGTGCATCCGGTTCTCCGCCTCGTCGAAGACCACGGAGTGCTCGGACTCGAACACCTCGTCGGTGACCTCCAGTTCGGTCAGCCCGTGCCGCTCGAGGATCTCGCGGCCGACGTCGGTGCCGAGGTCGTGGAAGGCCGGGAGGCAGTGGAGGAACTTCACGTCGTCGTTGCCGGTGGCGCGCAGCACGTCCATGGTCACGGCGTACGGGCCGAGCAGCGCTATGCGCTCGTCCCAGACCTGCTTGGGCTCGCCCATCGACACCCATACGTCGGTGGCGACGAAGTCGGTGCCGCGTACGCCTTCCTTGACGTCCTCGGTGAGGGTGATCCGGGCGCCGGAGGTCTGGGCGAGATGCTGGGCCACCTCGATGATGGTGTCGTCCGGCCACAGCAGCCGGGGGCCGACGATGCGGACGTCCATGCCGAGCAGGGCGCCGGTGACGAGGTAGGAGTTGCCCATGTTGTACCGGGCGTCGCCGAGGTAGGCGAAGGCCGTCTCGGTCAGCGGCTTGTCGCAGTGCTCGGTCATGGTGAGCACGTCGGCGAGCATCTGCGTGGGGTGCCACTCGTCGGTGAGGCCGTTGTAGACGGGGACTCCGGCGTGGGTGGCCAGCTCCTCGACGACGCCCTGACCGTGCCCGCGGTACTCGATCGCGTCGAACATCCGGCCGAGCACCCGGGCGGTGTCCTTGACGGACTCCTTGTGCCCGATCTGCGAGCCGACGGGGTCGAGATACGTCGTGTGCGCCCCCTGGTCGGCCGCCGCGACCTCGAACGCGCAGCGGGTACGCGTCGAGGTCTTCTCGAAGACGAGCGCGATGTTCTTGCCCTGGAGGTACTGCGGCTCGGTCCCGGCCTTCTTGGCCGCCTTCAGCTCGGCGGCCAGCTCGATCAGCGCGCGGAACTCCTCGGCGGTGAAGTCCAGCTCCTTGAGGAAGTGGCGGCCCGCGAGGGCGGTCGGGACGGTCGCCATAGGGCGCTCCAGAGGTGCGAAAGGCAAGACGAACAGGGGAACGAATGTAAGTGTATACGAGACCTCACATTTCTATACGGAGCGACGTGGGCACGGTGGGTGCCTATGCACCAACAGCATCTCTCTGCACCGGACAACTCATGCACCGGGGCCCGCCCCTCCCCCGGCCCAGCTCGCTCCCGGGGATCTCGATCACCTCGATCCCCTGCTTGCGCAGATGCGTGTTGGTGGTGGCGTTGCGCTCGTAGGCGATGACCACCCCGGGCTCGACCGCGAGGACGTTGCAGCCGTCGTCCCACTGTTCCCGCTCCGCCGCGTGCACGTCCTGGGAGGCGGTCAGCACCCGTACCTCGCTCAGGCCGAGCGCGGCGGCGATCGCGCGGTGCATGTGCTCGGGCGGATGGTCGGTGACCTTCAGCTCCTTGTCGTCGCCCCCCGGCTCGATGGTGTACGAGCGGAGCATGCCGAGCCCCGCGTACTGGGTGAAGGTGTCGCCGTCGACCATGGTCATCACGGTGTCGAGATGCATGAACGCGCGGCGCTTCGGCATGTCGAGCGCGACGATGGTCCGGGCCGACCCGGCGGCGAAGAGCTTGTGCGCGAGCATCTCGACGGCCTGGGGTGTGGTGCGCTCGCTCATGCCGATGAGCACCGCGCCGTTGCCGATGACCAGGACGTCACCGCCCTCGATGGTGGACGGGTAGTCGGCCTGCCCCTCGGACCAGACCTGGAAGGCCTCGTCCCGGAACAGCGGGTGGTGCCGGTAGATCGCCTCGAAGTGGACGGTCTCACGCTGCCTCGCGGGCAGACGCATGGCGTTGATGGAGACGCCGTCGTAGATCCAGGCGGAGGTGTCACGGGTGAACAGGTGGTTGGGCAGGGGCCCGAGGAGGAAGTCGTCGAGGTCCATCACATGGAACCGCACCGAGGACGGTTCCGGGTGGGCGTCCAGGAACTCCCGTTTGGTCATCCCGCCGACGAGCACCTCGGCGAGTTCGGCGGCCGGCAGGTTCTCGAAGGCGGCGCGCAGATGGTCGGTGGCGAGCGGGCCGTACTCCTTCTCGTCGAAGACGCGGCCCAGGACCAGGGATCTGGCCGCCGGGACCGCCAGTGTCTCGGTGAGCAGATCGCCGAAGAGATGGACGGCGACCCCTCTGTCACGGAGCACATCGGCGAACCCGTCGTGCTCCGCGCGCGCCCGGCGCACCCACAGCACGTCGTCGAAGAGAAGCGCGTCCTTGTTGCTGGGCGTGAGCCTTTTGAGCTCGAGATCCGGCCGGTGCAGGATGACACGGCGCAGGCGCCCGGCCTCGGAGTCGACATGGAATCCCATGCCTTCATCCTGACCGGCCGGGCGCGCGTTCATCCGTCGTACGGCACGAACGGGAAGCGATTGTGGTGCGCGGCACTCCGGCCGCGCACCACGTCATCGGCGCTGGGTGGCGATCCCGTCACAGACGGGGGTCGACCGGCTCCGACTCCAGTGCCAGTACCGCGAACACGGCCTCGTGCACCCGCCACAGCGGCTCGCCCGCCGCCAGCCGGTCCAGGGCCTCCAGGCCGAGCGCGTACTCACGCGTGGCCAGCGAACGCTTGTGTCCGAGGAACCGGTTCCGCAACCGGGCCAGGTTCTCGGGGCGGGTGTACTCCGGACCGTAGATGATCCTGAGGTACTCGCGGCCACGGCACTTGATGCCCGGCTGCACCAGGTGGCCCGAGCCGCTCCGCACGATCGCCTCGACCGGCTTGACGACCATGCCCTCGCCGCCGCGGCCCGTCATCTCCAGCCACCAGTCGACACCGGCGCGCACGGACTCCGGGTCCTCGGTGTCCACGAACAGCCGACGGGTCGTCCGCAGCAGCCCGCTGCCGTCGTGTCCGACCATCCGGTCGATCAGCGCCAACTGCTCGTCGTGGGGCAGCCCGGCCAGGCTGCGGCCCTGCACCGCGAGGATCTGGAAAGGCGCGAGGCGCACGCCCTCCAGGCCGTCGGTCGGCCAGCAGTAGCGGCGGTAGGCCTCGGTGAACGCCGTCGCGGCCGACGCCCGCTCGCGCTGTCCGGCCAGCAGGTCCGCCACGTCGACGCCGCGCGCCGCCGCTCCCTCGATCGCGGCGAGCGTGCCCGGGAACACCGCCCCGGAGGCCGCGCCGACCGCCGCGTACTGCGTGCGCAGCAGGCCGGTCGCCTTCAGCGACCACGGCATCAGCTCCGCGTCCAGCAGCAGCCAGTCCGTCTCCAGCTCCCGCCACAGGTCCGCCGCCGAGACGGCCTCCCGCAGCCGGTCCAGGATGCCCTCCGTCATCGCCCCGTCGTCGAGGAACGGCCGTCCGGTGCGGGTGTACAGCGCGCCGGTCGGGCCGTCCACGCCGAAGCGACGGCTCGCGGTCTCCGCGTCCTTGCACACGACGGCCACCGCGCGCGACCCCATGTGCTTCTCCTCGCACACGACCCGGGCGATCCCGTCCTCCCGGTACTGCGCGAACGCCTCGGCCGGGTGCTCCAGATAGCCCTCGATGTCCGACGTCGCGGTCGGCGCCATCGTCGGCGGCAGATACGGCAGCAGACGTGGGTCCACCGCGAAACGGCTCATGACCTCCAGCGCCGCCGCCGCGTTCTCCTCGCGGACGGTGATCCGGCCCGCGTACCGGGTCTCGACCACCCGGCGGCCCTGTACGTCCGTCAACTGGAGCGGGCGGCCGTCGAGGCCGCCGGGCGCCTCGGTGGCCAGCGGCCGGGTCGGCTCGTACCAGACCTGCTCGGCCGGTACGTCGACCAACTCCCGCTCCGGCCAGCGCAGCGCGGTCAGCCGGCCGCCGAAGACGGCGCCCGTGTCCAGGCAGATGGTGTTGTTCAGCCAGGTGGCCTGCGGGACGGGGGTGTGGCCGTACACCACGGCCGCGCTGCCCCGGTAGTCCTCGGCCCAGGGGTAGCGCACCGGCAGGCCGAACTCGTCCGTCTCCCCGGTGGTGTCGCCGTACAGCGCGTGCGAGCGGACCCGGCCAGAAGTACGGCCGTGGTACTTCTCGGGCAGCCCGGCGTGGCAGACGACCAGTCGGCCGCCGTCGAGGACGTAGTGACTGACCAGCCCCTCGATGAACTCCCTTACCTGCTGCCGGAACTCCTCGCTCTCGCCCTCCATCTGCTCGATCGTCTCGGCGAGTCCGTGCGTGTGCTGGACCTTGCGGCCCTTGAGGTGACGCCCGTACTTGTTCTCGTGGTTGCCGGGCACGCACAGCGCGTCGCCCGACGCCACCATCGCCATGACGCGGCGCAGCACGCCCGGACTGTCCGGGCCGCGGTCCACGAGGTCGCCGACGAAGACGGCCGTACGGCCTTCCGGGTGCACCCCGTCGACGTAGCCCAACTTGCCGAGCAGCGCCTCCAGTTCGAAGGAGCAGCCGTGGATGTCGCCGATGATGTCGAACGGGCCGGTGAGGTGGGTCAGGTCGTTGAACCGCTTCTCGGTCACGACCGTCGCGTGCTCGATCTCCTCCACGCCCCGCAGGACGTGCACCTTGCGGAAGCCCTCCCGCTCCAAGTGCCTGAGGGAGCGGCGCAGTTCGCGTACGTGGCGCCGGACGACCCGGCGTGGCATGGCGGCCCGGTCCGTGCGGGCCGCGTTGCGCTCGGCGCACACCTCCTCGGGTACGTCGAGCACGATCGCGATGGGCAACACGTCGTGCCGCTTGGCCAGTTCGATGAGCTGGCGGCGGCTGTCCTGCTGCACGCTGGTCGCGTCGACGACCGTGCGCCGGCCCGCCGCGAGGCGCTTGCCCGCGACGTAGTGGAGCACGTCGAAGGCGTCGCGGCTGGCGCTCTGGTCGTTCTCGTCGTCGGCCACCAGGCCGCGGCAGAAGTCCGAGGAGAGGACCTCGGTCGGCTGGAAGTGCCGGTGCGCGAAGGTCGACTTGCCCGATCCGGTCGCGCCGATCAGGACCACGAGGGAGAGGTCGGTGACGGGCAGGGTGCGTCCCTGGGTCTCGGTCATGCTGCCGTCGCCTCCTTCACGGTGTGCGGGGTCGGGGTCGTCGTACGCAGGTGGAACACGGCCATCTGGGTGGGCGGGCCCACCTCGGGGTCGTCGGGGCCCACCGGGGTGAACTCGACGCCGTAGCCGTGCTGTTCGGCGACCTGCCGGGCCCAGGCGCGGAACTCCTCCCGGGTCCACTCGAAGCGGTGGTCGCTGTGGCGGACATGCCCGGCCGGGAGGGTCTCCCAGCGGACGTTGTACTCGGCGTTCGGGGTCGTCACGAGCACCGTACGCGGGCGGGCCGAGCCGAACACCGCGTACTCCAGGGCGGGCAGCCGGGGCAGGTCGAGGTGTTCGATGACCTCGCTCAGGACAGCGGCGTCGTAGCCCTTGAGCCGGTTGTCGGTGTAGGTGAGCGAGCCCTGGAACAGGGTGATGCGCGAGGACTGCCGCTCCCCCATGCGGTCCAGCTTCAGCCGCCGCGAGGCGATGGTGAGCGCCCGCATCGACACATCGACGCCGACGATCTGTGTGAACGCCGGGTCCTTGAGCAGGGTCTGCACCAACTGGCCCTCGCCGCACCCGAGGTCGAGCACGCGCGCGGCATCGGAGGCCCGCAACGCCGCGACGATGGCGTCCCGCCGCTGCACGGCGAGGGACGCGGGCTTCTCGGGCACCTGCGGCTCTTCGCCGGTGCCGACGCTCTCGTCGGTACCGGTCGCCTCGGTGGGCTGCCCGGTGCCGGTCGCCTCCCCGTTCTCCTCCTCGCCCGTCCCGGTGTCCTCCCCGACCGCGTTGTCGATCTCCTCGACCTCGCTGTCGTCCGCCTCGGCCAGCCGCACCAGCTCCAGGCGCTCCCGCGCCTCACGGGCCAGGGACCAACGGCGCGACAGATAGCGGTTGGTGATCAACTGCTGCTCGGGGTGGTCGGACAGCCAGCCCTCACCGGCGCGCAGCAGCTTGTCGACCTCGTCCGCCGCGACCCAGTAGTGCTTGGCACCGTCGAGCACCGGCAGCAGGACATAGAGGTGCCGCAACGCCTCGGCCAGCGTCAGCTCCGAGGACTCCAGGACGAGGCCCACGTAACGGGATTCGCCCCACTCGGGGAACTGCGTGTCCAGCATCACCGGCACGGCGTCGACCGTCCAGCCGAGCGGCTCGAACAGACGGCGTATGAGCCCGGTGCCGCCGCGCGCGGGCAGTGAGGGGATCTCGATGCGCAACGGCAGTGCCTGGCCCGCGCGTTCGGGCCGCGCCGCGCAGACCCCCTTGATCGCACTGGAGAACACGCTGCTCAGCGCCACCGCGAGCAGTGAAGAGGCCGCGTACGGACGGTCGTTGACGTACTGCGCGAGCGCCATGTGTGGTGTGCCGCCGCGCCCCTTGCCCTTGTTCCTGTTCTTGCGCACCAGCGCCACCGCGTCGACCTCCAGGAGCAGCGCGGCCGTGCAGCGCTGGTCGTCCGCCTCGGGGTAGAAGACGTGCGCGGTGCCATGGGAGGTGGTGAACGCCTGCGCGCGATCCGGGTGCTTGTGCAGCAGGAAGCCGAGATCGGTGGCCGGGCGCTCGGGAGTACCGGTGGCGGTGATGGTCAGGAACATGGGCTACCCCTCCGACGGGGTGGTGGACAGTGGTGGATGGCCTGCGCGCGAAAGCCCCCAGGGACAGTGATCCTGGGGGCTCGGCAGGACGACGGTCTCACCTTGGCACAAGCCGACCGACCGCCGCCTTCGGTTTACCGGCGCGCGCGGCCGCTCACCTCAGAACTGCGACTGCACCTGCGAGGAGATCAACTCCAGGTGGTCCAGGTCGTGGAGGTCGAGGATCTGGAAGTAGACACGCTGACAACCGGCTTCCGCATACCGGCCGATCCTGTCGACCACCTCGGCCGGGGAGCCCGCCAGGCCGTTGGCCTTCAACTCGTCCACCTCGCGGCCGATCACGGCGGCGCGGCGCGCCACCTCCTGATCGTCCCGGCCGACGCAGGCCACCAGCGCGTTCGAGTACGTCAGCGCGTCCGCGGAGCGCCCGGCCTCCTGCGCGGCGGCACGGACCCGGCCGAACTGGCGCTCGCTGTCCTCGATCGAGGCGAACGGCATGTTGAACTCGCTGGCGTACTGCGCGGCCAGCCGCGGCGTGCGGGTCGCGCCGAAGCCGCCGATGAGCACCGGGACCCTGGACTGGGCGGGCTTGGGCAGCGCGGGCGAGTCGGTGAGGTCGTAGTGCTTGCCGTGGAAGCTGAAGGTCTTGCCGACCTCCGTCGCCCACAGCCCCGTGACGATCGCGAGCTGCTCCTCCAGGCGCGGGAACTTCTCCTTCGGGAACGGGATGCCGTACGCCGTGTGCTCCTGCTCGAACCAGCCAGCGCCCAGCCCCAGTTCGATGCGGCCACCGGACATCTGGTCGACCTGCGCCACCTGGATGGCGAGGACGCCGGGCAGCCGGAAGGTGGCGGCGGTCATCAGGGTGCCCAGGCGGATGCGCTTGGTCTCACGGGCGAGACCGGCGAGGGTGATCCAGGCGTCGGTGGGGCCGGGGAGGCCGTCCACGTCACCCATCTTCAGGTAATGGTCTGACCGGAAGAAGGCGTCAAAGGACAGGTCTTCGGTGGCCTTGGCGACGGTGAGGAGGGTGTCGTAGGTCGCCCCCTGCTGGGGCTCGGTGAAGATGCGGAAATCCATGCTTCTATCCTGCACGTCCGGCCGCCCGTCAGCCGCATCGCTGCCGTCGGGCCCCTCGGTCCCTTCGCGCGCCGGGGCAAGATCCACCGGTCGGCCGATCCGGAAACGGCCGATGCGAAAGGGCTGGTTCGGACAGGGCCGCTTCGGAGAGCGCCGATCCGGAGAGCGCCGATCCGCAGCCGCGCCCTCAGCCCGCCGTCCTGTATCGCTCCCTGGCCTCTCCCTCCTTCGCCGCCAGTCTGCGCAGCATCTCCCTGACCCGGTCCCTCGACTCGTCCGCCGCGTCTATCGCCTCCATGCACTGCCAGTACGTACTCTCGTCGTCCGCCGCGCTCGCGACGGCCACCAGGGCCATGCCCAGCTCCACCAGGAGGGTGCCGAGGTCGAGCAGAGCCTTGTGGGCATCGCCCAGGTCCGTCAGTTGGGCGGCGCGCAGATCCGCCACGTCGACGCAGGGCGTGTCCAGGACCCCGCATCCCCGGCCCGCCAGCTCCGTCAACCCCAAGGCCTCACCGCGCAGTTGAGGCGGGCCCGACACCGCCAGGCGGCTGCCTATCGCCTGGGCCAGCGCATATGCCTGCCAGGCCTCTGCCATGATCTTCGCTCCGTCGCCGCTCCCCGCCAGGGCATCCCTGCTCGCCGTGATGAGCCGCACCGCGTCCATGCGCTGCCCCCGCTCCGTCCAGACGCGCTCCCGCACGTCTTCCTGAACTCCGTTGTTCACTACCCAGAGTGAAGGCAGACGCGGCGAAAAGCCAGAGCTGGTCCGAAATCTGTGGATAACTTGGGCGAGTTCATCAACATCACAACTCCGGAGAGTGACGAGGCTCGCTTCCCGATCACTTCGGTCCCGGCTTCGGGAACCTCTCCTCGTTGCGGTCGATCTTCGCGTCCAGCGCCGCGAGCGCGTCGATGCCGAGCACTTCGCACAGTTGGAGCAGGTACGCGAGCACGTCAGCGACCTCGTCGGTCACCCGATGGGCCGTGTCAGGATCGTCCATCACGCGCGTCGACTGCTCCGGTGTCAACCACTGGAAGATCTCGACCAGTTCGGACGCCTCGACGCTGAGCGCGGCCACCAGGTTCTTGGGGGTGTGGTACTTCTGCCAGTCGCGCGCCGCCGCGAAGTCCGCGAGCCGCCGCTGCAACCGCGCCACATCCAGGTCGTTCCGCCGCTGTCCCGATTCCTCTGTCACGGGCTCAGGTCTACCACCGGCACGCGGCACGCCCCCGCCGCCTACAGGCGAGGGCCGAGCGCAGGCGCCACCGCCGTCCGCTCGGCCATCACCCTCCACTCCTCAGACGCCGGGTACCCCCGCGCCCTCCATCAGTCCCCGCACCTCGGTCCCCGGAGGCGTCAGCAGGAACACATTGCGGTCGACCCGGTGCATCCCGCTGCCCAGGCCGAAGACCACACCGGTACTGAAGTCCAGTACCCGCTTGGCGACCTCGGTCTCCGCGCCCGTGAGGTCGAGCAGCACGGGTACCCCGGCCATCAACGTCTCGGCGACTTCGCGGGCATCCGCGAACACGTTGACCCGCAGGACCACGAAGCGGCGTCGCGCCTCGGTCTCCGCCTCGGGGATCGATCGGTGGTTGACCGCGGACGGCCAGGCATCCCGGCCCCGCAACGGAACGACCTGAGCGAGCCCTTCCCACTGTTCGTCGGTGACATCGTGACTGTTCACCGGCCCTCCCCGCGCTGGCTCGCACTCAATGTCTGCACCGCCCAATTCTTACGCATGGTCACCTGTTCGGCCCAACTGCGACACGGACCGCGACACTTCTGGGGGTGATGAGCGCCGTTTGAGCGCGTTCGTCAGGCGCACCGACCATTGGATCAGGCGGACCGGGAGGCGGTACGAGTGGGGTGGCGCAGCGCACACGCGACCACCCCACCGGGCGGATCACTCGGATACGGAGCCACGCGCGCGCCGGGCGCGGGTGAGCGCGACGGCCGCGGCGGCCAGGCCCAGCGTACCGACGGCCAGGCCCGCGATGCCCAGGCCGCGAGCCATGGAGTCGCTGGTGGCGGCGGCCTTTGCCGGGGAGACGCTCGACTTCTGCGCCGACGTGAGGGGTGAGGTGGCCGAACTGCCGTCGCTCGCCGCGCTCTTGGCCGTGAGCTTGAGGACCGGCGCGGGGTTCTCCGGCTCCGCCCCGCTCTTCGGGGCCGCCTCGATCCAGCGGACCACCTTGCCACTTGAATAGGTCTGGAGTGCCTTGAAGGTCAACTGATCGGTGTCGGAGGGGAGTTGACCGAAGGCGACAGCGAAGTCCTGATACTGACCCTGCCGGATACGTCCACCGGTCCAGGTGATCTCGGAGACCGCCTCGGTGAGCGTGCCGTCCTCCGTCCTGACCGGCTTCTTGAGCTTGCTGGTGGTCACCTTCGCGGTCCAGCCGTCCTGCGGCCTGACCATCACCCCGAGGAGCGGATGGTCGGTGGGCAGGAAGACCTGCACCTTGGTGGTCGCGGCGGAGTCCTCCTCGTTCGGCACCCGGAAGGTCAGCACACCATCGGTGGCACCCTTGGCATAGTTCTCGGGTTGAACGGTGACATGGGCTGAGGCCGCACCCGCCGCAACGAGAAGACCGGCGACGGCGAGGGCGGACACGGCGCCGGCGCGGCGCAGAGGGGTACGCATCGGGAACATGGGTGGCTGACTCCGTACTCGTGCGTGGGGGCGGGAGTGGGAACGGGACGGGACGGGACGTGGATGGGGCGTCCCATGGGCCCGGATCCTGTCACGCGGAATGGCCAGGTATGTCGGTTTCGGGCTGATCCGACGCAGGAGGAACCCGGCTGGACGTGTTTCGGGCGGCGCGGCGCGGGCGCCTATCGTGGCGCCCATGCAGTCCTACACAATCGGCCAGGCCGCCCGCCTGCTGGGCGTGAGCCCGGACACCGCGCGGCGGTGGGCGGACGCGGGCCGGATGGCGACGCGGCGCGACGAGAGCGGGCGCCGGGTCATCGACGGCCGGGATCTGGCCGCGTTCTCGGTGGAGTTGGCCCGCGGCGGCGCGGGCGAGGAGGACGCCCCCTCGTCCACCTCGGTCCGCAACGCGTTCCCCGGCATCGTCACCGCCGTGAAGCTCGGCGATGTGGCCGCCCAGGTAGAGATCCAGGCGGGGCCGCACCGCCTGGTCTCCCTGCTGACCCGGGAGGCCGTGGAGGAACTCGGCCTGGAGGTCGGGGTGGAGGCCACCGCCCGCGTGAAGTCGACCAACGTGCACATCGACCGGGCTTGAGCCACAGAGCGGATGCTGGACGGCGAACGCATATGCGCACCCCATCCCCCGTACCGGCCAGCTCCTGCGATGTGACCAAGGACTTCCGGTTGGCATCTGCGTCAGTATGATCGGTCGTGCTCCACGCATCGGAGGGGTCGGTGATCCCTCCTGGACGAGAGACCGAAGAGGAGGGAGTGGATCCGTGAAGATCCGTTCCATGTGCCGGACCCCCGAGGCCCGTCAGACCCGCCGGGCCCACCGGACCCGCCGCATCCTGCGGCTGACCGGCACGGGGGCCGCCGCGCTGCTGGCCCTGAGCGCCTGTTCCTCATCCGACTCGTCCGGCTCGGATTCCTCCTCCGCGTCCGACGCCTCGGCGTCGAAGAAGCCGACCGGCACGGTCACCGTCTTCGCCGCGGCCTCCCTCAAGGAGAGCTTCACCACCCTCGGCAAGGAGTTCGAGAAGGAACACCCGGGCACGAAGGTGTCCTTCAACTTCGGTGGCAGTGACAGCCTCGCGGCCGGTATCACCAGCGGTGCCCCGGCGGACGTCTTCGCCGCGGCCAGCCCCAAGACCATGGCGCTCGTGACGGACAAGCAGGGCACGGCCGAAGCCCCCGTCACCTTCGTCCGCAACCAACTGGAGATCGCCACCCTGCCCGGCAACCCCGGCAAGGTCTCCTCCCTCAAGGACCTCACCACGTCCGGTCTGAAGGTCGTCCTGTGCGACAAGACGGTGCCCTGCGGTGCCGCCGCGCAGAAGGCGCTGGACGCCGCGGGTCTGAAGCTGACCCCGGTGTCGTACGAGCAGGACGTCAAGAGCGCGCTGACGAAGGTGGAGTTGAAGGAGGCAGACGCCGCGGTGGTCTACCGGACCGATGTACGGGCGGCGGGCAGCAAGGTGGCCGGCGTGGAGTTCCCCGAGTCGGCCAAGGCCGTCAACGACTACCCAATCGCCCTGCTCAAGAACGCGCGGAACACGACGGCGGCGAAGGCCTTCATCACGCTCGTACGGTCCGAGGAGGGCCAGAAGGTCCTGACCGGGGCCGGGTTCCTCAAGCCATGACCCGACCCGACCCGACGGTCAGCAGCAGCACCATCGACGCCCCCGCGAAGGACGCTCTCGTGCGCGAGCCGCGGCGCGGGCGTGTCCGGCGGCGCTCCGGCGCCCCGCTGCCGCTGCTGCTGCCCGCTCTGGTCGGTCTGGCCTTCCTGCTGCTGCCGCTGATCGCGCTGCTCGTCCGCACCCCCTGGCACAGTCTGCCGACCCAGTTGACCAGCACGGAGGTGTGGCAGGCGCTCCGGCTGTCCTTGGTGAGCGCGACCGCCGCCACCGCGGTGAGCATGGTGCTGGGCGTGCCCCTGGCCTGGCTGCTGGCCCGTACGGACTTCCCGGGCCGGGGCCTCGTACGGGCCCTGGTCACCCTGCCGCTCGTCCTGCCGCCCGTGGTGGGCGGTGTGGCCCTGCTGCTGGCGCTCGGGCGCAACGGGGTCGTGGGACGGTGGCTGGACGCGTGGTTCGGGATCACGCTGCCGTTCACCACGGCCGGGGTGGTGCTGGCCGAGGCGTTCGTGGCGATGCCGTTCCTCGTGATCAGTGTCGAGGGCACGCTGCGGGCCGCCGATCCGCGCTACGAGGAGGCCGCCGCGACGCTCGGCGCGTCCCGCTTCACCGCGTTCCGCCGGGTCACCCTGCCGCTGATCGCGCCGGGCATCGCGGCGGGTGCCGTGCTCGCGTGGGCGCGGGCGCTCGGCGAGTTCGGGGCGACGATCACCTTCGCGGGCAACTTCCCCGGCCGTACGCAGACGATGCCGCTGGCCGTGTATCTGGCCCTGCAGAACGACCCGGCCGCGGCGATCGCGCTGAGCCTGGTGCTGCTCGCCGTCTCGATCGCCGTCCTCGCGGGGCTGCGCGACCGCTGGATCACGGCGTCATGACCGCCGCCCGTTCCCATGCCTCCCCTACGAGCGGCAGCCATGGCGCCGAGGCCGAACGCGTCATCGAGGAAGCGCGGGGCCGGGGTCTCGACGCCCGGCTCGTCGTGGACCGCGGCTCCTTCCACCTGGACGTGGCGCTGACCGCCGCGCCGGGTGACGTGGTCGCCGTGCTCGGTCCGAACGGCGCGGGCAAGACCACCGCCCTGCGCGCGCTCGCCGGTCTCGCCCCGCTCTCCGGTGGTCATCTGCGGCTGGACGGCGCCGAGTTGGACGGTGTGCCGCCCGAACACCGGCCGGTCGGCGTGGTCTTCCAGGACTACTTGCTCTTCCCGCATCTGTCCGCGCTGGACAACGTGGCCTTCGGGCCGCGCTGCCGGGGCGCGGCCAAGGCCGAGGCGCGCGCGCAGGCCGCCGAGTTGCTCTCCCGCCTGGGTCTCGCCGACCACGCGAGCGCCCGGCCCGCCAGGCTCTCCGGCGGCCAGGCCCAGCGCGTCGCCCTCGCCCGCGCCCTGGCCATCCGCCCCCGGCTTCTGCTGCTGGACGAGCCGCTCGCCGCGCTCGACGCCCGTACCCGCCTCGACGTACGGTCTCAACTGCGGCGCCATCTGGCCGAGTTCGAGGCGGTCGCCGTCCTCGTCACGCACGACCCGCTGGACGCCATGGTGCTCGCCGACCGGCTGGTCGTGATCGAGCGGGGCCAGGTGGTGCAGGAGGGCTCCCCCGCCGACATCGCGCGCCGCCCCCGGACCGACTACATCGCGCAGTTGGTCGGCCTGAACCTCTACCGGGGGCAGGCCGACGAACACACCGTACGGCTCGACACGGGCGCGGCGATCGCGACCACGGAGGAGTTGTCCGGGCCCGCCTTCGTGGCGTTCCCGCCGGGCGCCGTGACCCTGCACCTGGACCGGCCGAGCGGCTCCAGCGCGCGCAACCTGTGGCGGTGCGAGGTCGCGGGCCTCGAGACCCATGGGGACCAGATCCGCGTGGACCTGACCGGCGAACTGCCCCTGGCCGCCGACCTGACGACGATCGCGGCGGCCGAACTGGGCCTGCATCCGGGCGCGTCGGTCTGGGCGTCCGTCAAGGCGGCGCAGACGCACGCGTATCCGGCCTGACGGACCACACACACCTCTGACCTCCACCTGTCCCGCACGGCAAGGAAGTTGCGGCGGCTACAGCACCTTGCGACGTACGAGTATGCCGAGCACGACGAGGCCCGGGATCAGCGGCAGCCACACCGTGAGCAGGCGGTAGCCGAGCACCACGGAGGCCGCCGCGCCGCCGGGTGCTCCGGCGAGCGTCAACGCGAGGGCGAGCGCGGCGTCCAGGGAGCCGATGCCACCGGGGGTGGGCAGCAGCACCGCCGCGCTGCTCGCCACGAGATAGGCGAGGGCGACCCGGAAGACCGGCAGCGGCAGGCCCAGGGACCGGGTGACGGCGACCACCACCAGCGCGTGCAGCGAGGCGAAGGCCAGCGAGCCGCCCCACAACGCGGCTGCGCGGCCGGGCAGTCGGTGCACGGCCCGTACGTCCGCCAGCATGGTCCGCCAGGCGCGCCGCAGCGGTCCGGGCACGACCGCGAGCGCCACGGCCGCCAGCAGGACCGCCGCCACGGCCACCGGGGAGACATGCGGGACGCTCAGCAGACCGGGGCCGGTGAGCGCGAGGCCCGCGATCAGCGCGCCGCGTGTCACGGCCCCGGCGGCGGCCTTGACCGCGAGCGCGGTCGCCGCGCGGGCCATGGGCAGTCCGCTGCGGGTCAGGAAGCGCAGGTTGACGGCGCCCGCGCCGATGCCCTGCGGCAGCGTGTGGTTGGCGGCGGACGCGGCGAACTGCACCGCCAGCAGCCGTCCGCCGGGCAGCGGTTCGGCCACCGCGCCCTGCTGGGCGAGCGCCGCGCACATCCAGGTCGCCACCGTGGCCGTCGCCCCCAGGAGCAGCCAGCCCCGGTCGGCGTCCGTGAGCCGGTGGGCGCTGGTCACGATCACGGGCCAGTGCCGCCAGGCGACGAACGCGCCGCCCACGAGCACGGCGACGGCAGCGATGACCTGCCAGGGGACCCGTCGGCGCGGGGCCGGGGTGGCGGACGGCCCGCAGGTGACGGGTGCCGTCTCGACACCCGACCCGACGCCGGTCCCGACACGCGACCCGACGCCCGTCTCGATACCCGACTCGACACGCGACCCGACGCCCGACTCGATGCCCGTCTCGGAAGTCATCCGCGCCCACCCCATCCGGTCACAGAAGCCACGCCACGCTCCCCGGCCTTGGGGGCCACGAGAACCCGTACGCCCTCCACGGTGTACGCGGTCCAGCCGCGCGTGTACGACGGCCGACGCCCCGTGGTCGTACCCAGATGCGCGGTGGGCACGCGCCGTGCCGTGTCCGCGATCGCGGCGGCCGTGCTGTTGGTGTTGTTGCCACTGGTCGCGGCGGAGGAGCAACCGGCGTAGAAGGCGATCGGGATGGCCTCCTCGCCGGTCAGCAGACAGGGTGACCGCAGGCCGAGCCGGTGGAGATCGGCGGCGATACGGGACCAGGTGTGACGGTCGACGGTGGTGCGCTCCACCAGGCCGTGCAGGACGGTGAGTTGCACCCCCAGATGCACGACGAGCCCGAGCGCCACCAGGACCGAGACGATCCGCCGCCGACGGCCGTCCGGCGCGGTGACCAGGTGCAGGAGGGCGTCGGCGACCGGGATCGCGAGCAGGGCGTAGGCGGGGAGCAGGAAGCGGGGCGCGGCGTACCCGATGAGGAAGAGGTAGGGGATCGCCGCGGTCGCCGCGCAGGCCAGGGGCACCAGGGTGCGCGAGGTGCGTCCGGCCCGGCCGACCGCCACAGCCGCGGCGAGGGCGGCGAGCAGGGGCAGGACGAACCACCACGCGGTCACCAGCGGATACGGCATGGCGCCGGCGCAGGGGCGGCACAGGGCGCGCCCGCCGAGGCTGCGCATCTGGTCGAGCAGGGCGAGGTGCCAGCCCAGGCCGCCCTGGGCCTGCGAACCGGCGGACAGGCGCTGCGCGAGGCCCCCGTAGGCGACGTACGCCTCCACGACCCACTCCAGCGCCCCGGCGGCCAGCCCGCCCGCCAGCGCGAGGAACGGGAGCGGGCGGCGCCACCTGCGGACGAGAACCAGCAGGACGAACAGGGGCAGGGTCGTCCACACCGCGTCGGTGGGCCGCATCCACGCCATCAGCGCGGCGTTCGCGGCGAGTCCCCACAGAGCGGCCCGGTCGGTGCTGTCCGCCTGGGAGCGCAGGAAGCAGCCGGTCGCGGCCAACGCGCCGATGGCGACCCAGTAGTTGGGCATGGCCTGCGGGCCGTAGAACACGGTCACCCACAGACTCGCGAAGAACGCGCCGCCGAGGGCGAGGACCCGGCCCGGGAACAGGCCGCGCCACACCCGCAGGGCGAAGTACAGCGCGGCTCCCGACAGTACGGCCAGATAGACCCGGAGCAGGGCGGTGGACGAGGACCAGGAGGTGATCGGGGCGACCAGCAGGGACACGCCCCGGGCGCGCGGCGCGCTGAAGTACGCGGCCGGGGCGTGGCCGCTGACCTGGCTGACATAGACCGTCTCGTCCCAGCCGAGCCCCATGCCCGGCCGTACGAGGGCGAGTTGGGCCAGAGTGAAGGCGACCGCCACGAAGGCGATGAGCGGTGGGCCGGAGTCACGCCACGACTCACCGGCGACCGAGGGCGCCGCGAACCGGCGGACGCTCGCGCGTGTGAAGTTCGAGCTGTAGGCCATGACCACCCCTCACCCCCCACAGACCATAGGGGAACCGCACCCTGCAAGCCGTAGCGTCGATGGGCGAACCCCGCAAAGGGACCCATACAACGCGGACAAGTTAACGCGGCCGTCGCTCGGAACGCAGGAGGGCACACTCCACCTCCCGTGGCCCGTATGGGCCGATCAGGTGGGAGCGGGCGCTCGGAGAGCATCGCCGTCGCGAGGTCAGGCGGCTTGCCCGCGAACCCTGCCACCCAATCGACCGAGATGGAACAGTGCGGTTCGCCGGGCGGAATTCGGGTCACCTAAACTGCGTCCCACAGATGCCTTCATCTCCTGCCGGGAATGAACTCCCGCGCACGCCCGCCCGCTTCCGGTCCGATCCGGTTTCCCCCACATCGCGACATTGACGACGAAGCGGGCGCGGTCGACGAGTTGAGGGCTGTCCGATATCGGCACAGCAGGGAAACGGCGGCGTGACCAATATTCCGGAGACGGGTCGGACCCCGCGCGTCCAAATCCGGCTCGTCATCCTGCAGTTCCTCGTCCTCACCCTTCTCGCCACGCTCGGCGGCCGGTTGTGGTACCTCCAGATCAGGGAGGGCGAGGAGTACGCGCAGAAGGCGTCCGGCAACCACGTCCAGCAGGTCGTCCAGCCCGCCGTACGCGGCGAGATCCTGGACGCGCGCGGCGTACCTCTCGCCGACAACGAGACCCGGCTCGTGGTCTCCGCCTCCCGTACCGAGCTGTTGAAGACGGACGACGGCGGCAAGGCGATCCTCACCAAGCTGGCGGGCGTGCTCGGCATGAAGCCGAAGGACGTCATGGAGAAGGTCAGGCTGTGCGACGCCAAGACGCCGCAGCCCTGCTGGAACGGTTCTCCGTACCAGCCGATCCCCATCACCGATCAGCTCACGCCGCGCCAGGCCCTCCAAATACGCGAGCGCGCCGAGGACTTCCCCGGGATCACCGCCGAACCGGAGGCCACGCGCCGCTACGCGAGTCCGGCCGACGCCAACTCCGCGCAGGTGCTCGGGTATCTCTCGCCGGTCACCGACGACGAGATCCAGCAGGCCAAGGACACGGACTCCCCGTATCTGCGCTCCGACCAGGTCGGCCGCTCCGGTCTCGAGCGCCAGTACGACAAGGAGTTGCGGGGCAAGGCCGGTATCACCCGCTACACCGTGGACAACCTCGGCCGGGTCACCGGCACGGCGGTGAGCGACGCCGCCCGCCCCGGCTCCACCCTGATCACCAGCATCGACTCCCGCGTCCAGCGGATCGCCGAGGCCGAGCTGGACAAGGCGATGAAGGCCGCCCGCACCCAGTGGGACCACAACACGAACCAGCGCTACAAGGCGGACTCCGGTGCCGTCGTCGTCATGGAGGCCAAGACCGGCCGTATCGTCGCCATGGCCTCCAACCCGACCTACGACCCGAACGCCTGGGTCGGCGGTATCTCCGCCGCCGACTACAAGAAGCTCACCGGCAAGGACGCCAACAACCCGCTGCTCAACCGCGCCACGCAGGGTCTGGCCGCCCCCGGCTCGATCTTCAAGGTCATCCCGACGACCGCGGCGGTCAACGCGGGCTACCCGTTCGGGGGTCCCTACGAGTGCAGCGAGTCGTACTCGATCGGCAACCAGGTCTTCACGAACTTCGAGTCCAAGGGCTACGGGCCGATCTCGCTGGGCCGCGCCCTCGAAGTCTCCTGCGACACCGTCTACTACCGCATCGCCCACGAGGAGTGGAAGAAGGACGGCGGCCTCACGGCGAAGAAGGGCGCCCACGACTGGTTCTACAAGACGGCCCACCAGTTCGGCCTCGGCAAGGCCACCGGTATCGACCTGCCGGGCGAGGCCGCCGGGCGCGTCCCCGACCGCCGCTGGAAGCGGGAGTACTGGGAGGCCAACAAGGACGCCTGGTGCAAGTCCGGTAAGCGGGACGGCAGTTACGCGGAGCAGATCGCCTACGAGAACTGCCGCCAGGGCAATCTGATGCGCGCCGGTGACTCGGTCAACTACTCCATCGGCCAGGGCGACACGCTCGTGACCCCCGTCCAGATGACCTCGATCTACGCGGCGATATCCAACGGCGGCACCCTCCATGTCCCCACCGTCGGCAAGGCGGTCGTCAGCCCCGACGGCAAGAAGGTCACCGAGATCGCGCCCCGGACGCACGGCAAGCTGCCCATGACGAAGCAGACCCGGGACCAGATCGACCAGGCCCTCGCGGGCGTCGTCACCCAGGGGTCGGCGGCCTGGCGGTTCGGCGGCTGGCCGCAGGACGAGATCCCGCTGCACGCCAAGACCGGTACCGCCGAGGTCTACGGCAAGCAGACCACCTCGTGGTTCGCCACGTACACCAAGGACTACGCGATCGTCATGACGATCTCCCAGGGCGGCACGGGCTCCGGTGGCTCCGGTCCGGCGGTCCGCGCCATCTACAACGCGCTGTACGGCGTCGCCGAGGACGGCACCATCGACCGTACGAAGGCCCTGCTGCCCACACCGCAGCGGGATCTGCCGAAGATCAGGCGGGACGGCACCATCGTGGCGGCGCGGACGAAGCCGTAGGCGTCTGGGACGTAAGGCACATCTGCTGGGCACGAGGGGACGGCGGCGTGCGAGGGGACGGCGGCAGAATACTTCGGTGTCCGATATAACCTGGGAGGCATGGCCACCGGCAAGAGCCCTCGTCCCCCCGGAAGGCGCTGGCCCGCCCTGCTCGTGGCGGAGCGGCCCCGGCCCGAGGGGGTGCGGTCATGGCCGCACGCCTGGTGGCTGGCCGTGGGCACGGTGTGCTTCGGCGCGTTCATGGGTCAGCTCGACGCCAGCATCGTCACGCTGACCTACGGCAGCCTGCGCACCGAGTTCCACACCTCGCTGGCGGCGGTCGAATGGGTCTCCCTGGCCTATCTGCTGACCCTGGTCGCGCTGCTGGTGCCCGCCGGACGACTGGCGGACGCGCACGGCCGCAAGCTGCTGTATCTGTACGGGTTCGCCGTCTTCACCGTGGCCTCCGCGGCCTGCGGCTTCGCTCCCACACTGCTCGCGCTCACCGCGTTCCGCGTGGTGCAGGCGGCCGGTGCGGCCCTGATGCAGGCCAACAGCGTGGCGCTGGTGACCACCAGTGCCCCGCGCGCCCGGATGCGCAGCGCGCTCGGTGTACAGGCGGCGGCGCAGGCGCTGGGGCTGGCGCTGGGGCCGACGGTGGGCGGGGCGCTGGTGTCGACGCTGGGCTGGCGGTGGGTGTTCTGGGTGAACGTCCCCGTCGGCATCGTCGCGCTGGTCGGCGGGCACTACCTCCTCCCCCGCACCCGGGCCCGTACCCGTGTCGCGCGCTTCGACTGGCCGGGCTTCGCGCTGCTGGGGTTCGCGACCACCAGCGCCCTGATGGCTCTCTCCGCCGCGTCCGGACTGCCGGTGCCCGGCTGGGGCGTGGCCGTCCTGTGCGCGGCGGCGGCTCTGGGCGGCTGGGGATTCGTCCGTCGGCAGCGGCGGACGAGCGCGCCCTTGCTGGACCTGGCCCTGCTGCGGGTGCGCACGGTGGCGTTCGGTCTGGTGGGGGCGCTCAGCGGCTATCTGGTGCTGTTCGGACCGCTGGTCCTGGTACCGGTCGTCCTCACCGCGCGTGGCTCCTCCGACCTGACCGCCGGGCTGACGCTCACCGCCCTGCCCGCAGGGTTCGCGCTGGCCGCGACCGTCGGTGACCGACTGCTGCCCCGCGGCCTCCCGGACCGGCGCCGCTGTCTGGCCGGGGCCTGCGTCTTCACCCTGGCGGTGGCCGGGCTGCTGGTCGTCCCGCTGACGACCGGCCCACTGGTGCCGGTGCTGGCGCTGACCGGGCTGGGCCTCGGGACGTTCACCCCGGCCAACAACGCCATGATCATGGGGGCGATCCCGGCCCGCACCTCCGGCACGGGCGGCGGCCTCGTCAACATGGCGCGCGGGCTGGGCACCGCGCTCGGCGTGGCCCTGGTGACGTTCGCCCTGCATCTGTCGGGCGGCACCGGGACCGAGGCCGGGGCCCGCTGGGCCGCCACCGCCCTGCTGGCCGCGGCGGCCCTCGCCGTGGCGTCGGTGTGGCTGAGCCCGCGCGTGTCGGACACGGGCTCCTGACCGACGGGCGGCGAACGGCGGGCAGCCCGACCGTACTCGCGTACGACCCGGCTACCCTTGCCGCATGTCAGCGCAGCCACGCCCCCAGGAGCCCGAGGCGCGTCTGCTCACCGAGGCCGTCACCCGGCTGCGCCGCGCCCTGCGCTCCTCGATCCGCACCGACTACCCGTGGGAGACCCTCCCTATGGCCCAGGTGGAGCTGCTCCAGGTACTCGGCGAGCACTCCCCCGTACGGATCACCGACCTGGCCACCCGCCGCCGCCTGGCCCCGAGCACGGTCAGCGGCCTGATCGCCCAGATGATCAGCGCCGGACTGGTCGCACGCGAGGTGGACCCCACCGACCGCCGCGCCTCCGTCGTCACCCTCACAGACGCCGGCCGCGAACAGCTCACCGCCTGGACAACGGCCCACGAACGCCGCATCGACACAGCCCTCGCCGCACTCGACGCCCCCTCCCGAACCGCCATCGCGCAGGCACTGCCCGCGTTGTTCCGACTGGCGGAGAACCTGGGCGAGCAGGCGGACGACACGACGCAGGCGTGACCGCCGACGCTGTCACGCATGGAGCGCCACACAATGGCGGAGCAGCGGTTCCAGGCGCAGTTCGGTGTCCTCGCGGTCGAATACCTGGAGTGCGTCCAGGCAGTTGATGATCCACCGAGCCTGGTCCTCGTCCTCGATCTGGACCGCCACGGCCGTCACCGCGCTCTCCAGGTCGAACGGGTCCTCCCCGAACTCGTCGCCGAGGGCCCGGTAGCCCGTCGCCAGCAGCGGGTCCGCGTACACGCCGGTCGCCTCGGCGAAGGCACGGGCCTCGCCCCGGTCCGTACGCAGGTCGGCCAGTCGGCGCAACACCTCGTCGGGGTCGCCCAGTTCGCCGTGCAGGCGATGTGCCCGGTCGACCAGGAGCGGCCAACCGCTGGTCAGTTGGTAGAGACGGTCGAGGCGGTCCTCCGTGTGGAACTTCTCCACGCGCTGGGCCCAGCCGCGGAGGCTGCGGCGATCGTGACGGCGCAGCACCACAGGGGCGGCCGAGGTGGGTTCGCTTCCCGTCAACAAGGCGCGCCACAGAGCGAGTTGGGCGGGATCGGTGACGAGGACGACGGAGCGGGTCACTCCCGGGGTGGCGGGCAGCAGCGTCTCGGCCAGGTCGACGGCCTCCCGGCAGGTCTCGGGCCGCGCCGGGTAGGTGGCGAAGTCGCTGATGACGACGCGCCGTTCACGCGGCAGTCCGCCCCTCAGCTCCTGCTTGTAGACGCTGGGCTTGCCGACGGGCGGCAGCTTCCAGTCGGCGATGCGCCCGGCGACCGTCCGCAGCGTGTCGCCGACATCGGTGACACCGGTGGCGGTCGTGCCGAGAACGACCCTCGTCTGGTTGGACCGCTCGCCGAGGAGGTCGTCCAGTTGTGTGATGGTGAGCGGAGCCGGTCGGCCGTCGGGCAGCTCGGGGCGGCCCTCCTGCACGATGCTCTCCTGGAGTTCACAGTCCTGTTCGGCCCTGAGCAGGCGGGCGTCCACCTCGTGGGACGTACCGATCATCCGCAGGGCGTTGGGGCCGCGCAGATGCCAGCCCTGGCCGTCGTGGTTGGGCGCGAGGACACCGAGGCCCACCATCTCGGAGAGATAGGCCCGGAACCCCTCGGTGTCGAGCTGTTCGAAGCCCTTGGGCCAGAACGTCTCGCACTCCTCACGCAGTTCGGCGTCGCTCAGCCGCACCTCCAGGCCGTGGTGGCGGGCGTGGTACGCCAGCACGTTGGCGATCACGTCATAGCGGTGGTCCAGGCTCAGCGTGTCCTTGAAGGCCGCCGAGATACCGTCCCTGAGCCCGGTGTCCGACTCCACGACCTCGATGTCGGCGACCTCCACCGGGTACGGGGGCCCTTCGGCACCGCGCCGCGCCCGCTTGCGGTGCATCAGCTCGACCAGCCGATGGCCGAACATCTGGAGCAGGAACGGCTGGTAGGAGCAGTAGCCGAGCACCCGGTTGACGAGGTCCATGTCCTGGAACTCGAAGCCGAGGGCCCGCATCGGCTCGACCAGCAGCTCGGCGGCGAACTGGGGGGCGAGCGGGCCGATCACCTTCGGGGTCTGCGCGAGGTGGCTGAACGGCCCGTTGCTCGCCAGCTTGGAGAACCGCTGCACGGAGTGCAGCCCGGCGAAGACCACCTTGGCGCGGTCCTTGGTGTCGGAGCCGAGGCCCTTGAGCTTCTTGGTCTGGTCGAAGCGAGGGGCGTCCGCCTCGAAGAACTGGTCGCACTCGTCGAGCAGGATCAGCAGTCGGCGGCGTGAGTCCTTGTCGAGCCACGCCCGGACACCGGCGCTCACCCATTCGGAGATGTCCTGCCGCGACTTGCGGCTCTGCGGCCGGTCGAGCACCTGCGTCTCGACCAGCTTCCTGCCCAGGACGCTCCACAGCGCGTCGGGCCCGAACGTACTGCCCTTGCCGATGTTCTCCTGGTCGAGGTTCACGTACACCGCCTGGTGGTATCCGGCGCGTTGTTCCGCGAACCGGTCCCCGGCGTCGCTGAGCAGCGCCGACTTGCCGAGGCCTCGCCCACCGAAGATGACCTGGGTGCCGCGCGGGTCGAGGATGCTCTTGCGTTCGGCGTCACGGCCGTAGAACATCTCGCCGCCGATCCGGCCGCGCTTCTCCCTGATGTACGGGTTGACACCGGAGAACGGCAGCAGTGTCTTCGTGGCCGTGCTGACCTGGCGGTTGCCGCGGGCCGCGAGATAGGCGAGGGCGGCGTCGTCCACGACCAGCAGGGGCTGCAACTGATCGGAGCCGACGGCGAGTTCGACGCGGGCCTCGCGGCCCAGCGTGCCGAAGTAGGCGACCAGGAGGCTCTCACCACTGGTGTCGCGGGACGCCAGGCTCATGACGACCTTGGCGGGCGGACGGCCCCAGACCATCAACACGCGGAGGCTGCCGCCCTGTTCGCCGATCTGCGAGCCGAACGCGGGCGCCTTCGCCCTGCCGTTGATCTCCACCTCGGTCACCTCGAACAGGCGGTACTCGCGCCGGTGCGGCGACCGCTCGTCCAGCGGCCTGGCGCTCTTGGCGTCGTAGCCGAGGAGTTTGAGCGCCGGGAGCAACTGCCGCCGCGCGGACACGTCGAACCGGTCCTTCCGCTCGGTCGCGCCCAACTCCCGCCACTTGTCGAGGGCGTCGGCCGCCAGGGCCGCCTCGTCGGTGGAGAGGGTGCCGTAGTCCAGGACGGGAAGCGTCGGATGCTTGCCGCTGGACCGGACGAGGTCGACGAGGTCGCGGTCGATGCCCTTGAGCAGTCCGTCGGGCACGGCCGGGAAGAACTCCGTCAGATGGGACTCACCGGTCTCGATCTCCGGTACCGGTTCGCCGATCTCCAGGAAGTAGACGAGGTCGGCCGCGGTGGCGAGGCCTCCCGTGTCCAAGTGCCGCAGCACCTGGGCGCGTTCGTCCGGGGTGGAGTCCAGGGCGTCGAGCCGGGCCCGGATCCGGTCGGCGGCCTGCTGCCGGAAGGCAGGCAGCTCGCGCCGTACGGTGTCGAGGGCCCGTCGTACGTCCATCAGGTCATGCGCGTCGGTACGGTCGAGCCGGTCGCGGGCGTCGGCCAGCAGTTCCTGGAGGCGCAGGTCCTGGTCGTCGGTCACGGCGCTGTCGGCCTGCGCGCGGTGCAGTTCGGCGACGAGTTCGTCGTGGTCCCGGCGCAGCTCCGCGCGCCGGGCGTCCTCCCGCTCCGCGATCTCGGTGACCGCACGCGAGGTGAACTCCCCTTCCCGCGCGGCGGGCAGCACCCCGCGTCCGGCCAGGTCGATGATGGTGCGCGCCGCGGTGAAGGCGTCGTGGGCGACCCGCTCGGCGAGGGCGTCCGGCCAACTCCGGTCGACCGCGGTCAGCAGCCGGTCGAGCGACGGCCGCTCGTCAAAGGTGTCGCACACCTTCAACAGCTCGGCGTCCAGCACGAGTTCGGGGGCGATCGAGCCACCGCGGCGCGTGGTCACGGTGTCACCGGCCAGCAGCGCGAACAGCTCCTCCATCGACGCGCGTGCCGCCCATGCCGTCGCGGCGGCGACGGCGCCCGAACGCCGTGCCAGTTGCTCCAGTTCGCCCAGCACCACCTGCCTGCCGTCCAGCAGGGACTGGCGCAGGGAGGAGATCTCCTTGGCCGCCCGGTTGCTGTCGGACCGGTCCTTGCGGCGGGTGCCGTCGACCGCCAGGCACCACTCCTTGACCAGCCCGACGGCTCGCTCCACCACATGGACCAGGTCCTGCCGCCCCGAGCCCTGCAGTGGTTTGCCGCCGGACGTACGGTACTTGCGGTCCATGCGGTCGATCTCGTTGTTGACCTCGGCCAGCTTCGACAGGCGTTCGGCCTGCTCCCGTACCCGCGTCACCGCGTCGCGCTGGTCGCGGACCACGGTGATGAGCAGGGAGCCGAGCATCCCGTCGTCGGGGGCCAGCCAGCGCTTGGCGATCTCCGTCGCCCGCGCGAACCGCAGCCGCTGCGGGGCGAGTTGCGCCGTGCACTGCTCGCGCAACTCGTGCAGCCGGGCCTCCGTCTCGGAGACGCCCGCGATGACGGCCAACGGGGAGGCGACCGTCAGAGCGCCACTGAGGGCGCGGTCGGCGACCGCGGTCGCCGCCTCCCCGAGCCGGTCCGGCAGCCGGGTCACGAGTGCCTTGAGCTGAGCGCCCGCGAGCGGGTCGCCGTTGATCAGCGCCGTACGCAACAAGGCGGGGAGCAGGAGCAGTTCGCTGCCCTCCATGTCACGGCCGCCGTATCCGCCGTACTGCTGGAGCAGGTCCGCGGTCAACCGGGCACTCCGGCTGTCGCCCGTGGTGAGCAGCGCGGCGGCACCGGCCAGCCGGAGCGCCGCCGTCTGCGGCTCAGGGTGACCGGCGGCGCTCGCCACATGATGGGCGAGTCCGAAGCGCCGTTCCACGATCAGCCGTGCCAGCACCCGCTCGGCCTCGCCCTCGGAGGAGTCCTCGTGCGCGGAGGTGGCCGGGGCAGGCGCGTCCTCGTTCTGGCCACGTGCCGCGACGGGGGTGAGGGCGGGGGCGGGCGCCGGGGACGCCTCGGACGGGGCGGCGGCGTCCGTGTCCGGGTCCGGGTCCGGGTCCATGGACGGTGCCGGGTGGTCGGCGGCGGGTGTCATCGCCCGTACGCCGTCGTCCTGGCGGGGGGCGGCGGCTTCCGGTCTCGGGGCGAGGTGAGGAGCGGCCTTCTCGGCGGTCTGGCCGACGGTCCCGCTCGTCGGGGTCCCGTCCCTCGGCTCGACCGGTTCCCTCGGCTCGACCTGCTCCCTGGGCCCGGCGGGCGATACGGCCTCGTGCTCCCCGGTCGTCGTACCGCTCACGGGCTCGGCGGTATCCGTCGCGTCGCCGTCGGTGCCGTCGGTGCTGTCCGCCTCAGCGGCGGCGGATTCGCGGCGGGCGTCCTCCGACTCGCCCAGGATCAGTTCATGGGCCATGACCGCCGCCACAGCACACGTGGGCAGCACCCGCGTGACCTGCTGCGCCAGCGCCAGGATCTCGGGTGCGGCGTCTGCCTGCTTCCCCAGCCGGATGAGCCGCGCCAAGGTGGCGAGCGCGTCGGCCTCCTGCCGTTGCGTCTGCTCCCACACCGGTGCGTCGAGCAGGCCGCGGGCCACGCCGCGCACGGCCTCGGCGGCAAGGTCCATGGAGCTGTCCGGGCCGCATGTGACGCCCAGCAGTTCCCGTACCGTCTGCCGCGCCCGGAGGTCGCGTTCGTGCGCCGCCCGGTGCGCGTGCGCGGCGTCCGCCATGTCCTGGAGGCGGCGGGGGACCCGCTCGATCCCCGCCGCGCGGAACTTCGCGTCGGCGCTGTCGAAGGCGGCGCCCAGCACGGCCAGCGGAGCCATGTCCTCGTCCTGCGGCGGGCGGCCGTCCGTGACCGCACCGGCCACCTTCGCCACGGCTTGCCGGGCTTGCGCGAGAGCCGACTCCAGCTCTCGGCAGACCGCTTCCAGGTCCGTCACCGTCTCGGTCCGGGTGCCTTCGGGCGCCGTCGCGGACACATCGTCCGAGGTGACGATGTCCGATGCGGGGGTGTCCGTACCCGTGCGGCCGTCGGCGGCAGCGTGCTCGCGCTTCCCCTCACTCACCGGCGACGGTTCCTGGCCCTCCGGTCTGTCGGGCGTGAAGCCCGGACTCGCCGCGACGACGGACCGCGCCATGTCGCCGACGGCGGCGAGTCGTGTCGCCTCCTTCTCGTCGGCCGTCGCCGCGAACCAGTCCTGGTCCGCGGCCCAGGCCATGACGTGGGCGTCGGCGACGGAGGCGTTGCACCACGCGAACACCGTGGCCCGGACCAGCGTGGCACCCCACCGGGAAACGGGGTTGGGCATCGCCTCGTCGTTCCGCGCGAAGACGAACCGCCCGACCTGGTTCATCACGATGAGCGTGAGCTCTTTGACGCCGCAGGTGCAGGCGTGCTGCCGCGACTCGCGCCACAGCCTGGCGAGCATGTCGCGACACAGGGCCCTGCTCGCTCGTCGCGGGGCCGCCATGCGGATTCCCAGCCTCCCCAGCAACGCCTGCCGGTTCCTGGGCGGCAGGGAGTTGAAGGCGAGTTCCACCATGTCGACCGTGAGGTCGCTCAGGGCGGCGGCGGCCGGACGGTCCAGGTCGTTGAGCGCGGTGGCCAGGCCTTCGAGGCTCTCGGCCGAGACGCTCGGCGGGGACCACGGCGGCCCCGTGACGACGCGGTAGCGGTCTTGCATGTACGCCTACTCCGTTTCTGCGACCGCTGGCGGATCAGCGGCCACGCAGGTGCTCGGTGACGAACGTGTATCCGTAGGGCAGTTCCCAGCCATCCGCCTTGCCGAGCCTGCGGCAGTGCTCCCGGAAGGCCGCTCGCTGCACTTCACTGGGCATGCGGCCTGGTTGCAGACGGCGCAGATGGCCGGGGACGAACTGGACGCCGCGCAGCCCCGCGCCGCTCGGCGGTTCGGTGCCGCCCCATGGACGTATCACCCGGCATCCGGCCGGGCGGTAGCCGATGAGGGGGATGGTCGGCTCCGCGTCTCGCGCGGGGAAGTGCGGTTGGCCCCAGGCGTCGCGGCTGCCGAGAGCCGGCTCCAGGTGCCGTTCCGCGAGCAGTTCCGCGACAGCCGCTTCCAGGGCGGCGGTCTGCGACCGTGCCGGTCGGCGTCCGTAGACCGCGCCGGGCAGGGCCGAACGGTCCAGCAGGGCATGGCCGTCCAGGGTGAGCAGCCCGCAGCGGCGCACGGTGCGCATCACGAGTTGCCGGGGGCCGAGCCCTGCCGCCGTGTCGCGATGACGGTCACTGCCCGGAGCGTCCTCCCTGGTGAGAACACGGGGGTCGAAGCAGTGCCCGACCACGCGGTCGCCGACCCGCACCGGTTCCTTGAGCCGTGCCGTGGCCGCGCGGATCACCACGCCGCCGCGGGGCCAGCGCAGTTCGAGCGTCAGACCGGGGAAGAAGTCAGGGGGCCAGGAGACTCCGGTCAACCGGCCGATGTCGTCGTCGAGTTCGGCGGTGACGTCCTGAACGGCCGCGTTCCCGGATGGTTCCTTGCCGAAGTCGCCGCGGTCACCGATGCCGCTGAGGTCTCCGAAGTTGCCGAAGTGGTCGAGTTCGAGGCGTGCGGTGAGGCGTCGGCCGTGAGACCGGTGAAGTTCGCGCGCGACCTGCGGGTGCAGGGGGAACCAGCCACCGATGAGATGGGCCAGCCGCAGGGGCGACCGCCAGACGATCTCGTACGCGTCGGCCCGCAGGAGTTCACTGGGGCCGAGGTCGTCCTCGTCGGGGAGGGGAAGGTCGACCGGCTCCGCCTCCGTGTCCTCGTCCGGCTCCGCCTCTGCGCCTTCGTCCGGCTCCGCCTCTGCGCCTTCGTCCGGCTCCGCCTCTACGCCTTCGTCCGGCTCCGACGGCGCATGTGTCGTGGAGGCCCACCCGTGTCCGGCGGGGATCAGGGGATCTCCGGCGGCTTCCGCGTCGCCGGGATGGTGGGACCGCCATATGCCTCCGCCCTCGAAGGCGTCATCAAGCGTGACCCGGGAGCCGTTATCGAACAGGCCTTGATCGCTGTCCCGTTGAACGACGTCGGCGAGCGCCAGATTCGCCCGGCACACCGCCGCGGCGTACCCGACGCCCCTCAGCGGCTCCGTGGCCCCGGGTAACCCGCGAAGCCGCGGCCCGATAGCTGTGTAGACGGTCGTCGGAGAGGTGAGGCCGTAGCGCCGCCTGGTCGGGGTGGCCGCGTGTTCCACCGCTGCCGCGAGGGACCTGAGGTCATCGCCGCCCAACGGTCCGGTGTCGCGCCAGCAGTCCGCGAGGGAGGACCGGGTCATGGCGTATTGGCCCCAAGTGCGCAGTGTCTCGCTGGAGTTGAGGACACCTCGCACCGTGTGGAGCAGACCGAGCAGACCCGCCCGCAGCCCGTCCTCGTGTGTGCCGCCCACCAACTCCGCGAGGGACACGGGGACGAAGGGGCTGAGCAACTGCTCCCGCGCCGTCGTCAGGAGGTAGTCCGCATAGGCCGTCAGGTCATCACGTCGGGCCGCTTCCTGGGACGGGTAAGCGACATCGACGACGACATGGCCGTCCTCGTTGATCCAGCGCCGCCGCGTGCGCAAGCGGTGGAGCTGGGCCGGTGACAGGCTCAGGGCCGGGCCGAAGGCATGGAGATCCGGGACCAGGAGTTCCCTTCGCCGGGGAGCGGCGCCGGTCCCCGGCTGGTCCGGCCCTTCAGCGCCCACGGGTGCCCCCGACACCCAGGCCGGTACATCACCCAGGGCGCTCACCTCCGGATGTGCGCCTTCCCGGTAGACGATCTCGGCATAGAGCGGGTCCGAGCCGGTCGCGACGCACACCATGGCGCCGACCGGGAGCACGGGAGCGGACTCCCCGAAGGTGATCACGGGGAAGTCGTCCGGGCGCAGCGGGCTGCCGCCGTAGCCGTCGCCGCCGAGGGCGTAGCCGAAGTAGACGGCGTTGAAGGCGACGGCGGTGTGCACGGGCGCCGGGCGGGCCGCGACCACCGCTTCGAGATAGCGCGCCAGCCGCTCCCGTTCCCGGTCGGGTACGGCTTCATATCCCTTGGTCATGTCAGGGGTCAGGAGGGCCTGGTCGCCGTAGGGGTCGGGCACCACGGTCCCCTCGCAGCACACCGACGACGCCTTCGGCACCCCGGATTCGCCGACCACCGCTGACGCGTACGGGACCCCACCCATGACACCTCCGCCGCACTACGGACCGCCCCAGCCCCGTGTGCGGTAACTCCCTCAGCCTATGCCCACGCGTGGTGCTCCGGTGGCCCTTTCGTCACTTTGCGTTGGCCGACGGCGACCACACGCCACGCGCCGGGCATCCCGGATGTCATCAAGCCACCGAATGAGGCCGATTCGCGCCCTGTCGAGGTTGCGCGTATCTACCCACACTCGACGTATGGGGGCGACTCGGGGCAACGGATGGGCTTCATGCCAGCTCTGCGGTACGTGCGATCCCACCGTACGAGGACGTGGCCGGATCGGTCTCTTGGCCGAACTCTGCGACGCCTGCTGGCACGGACTGGCCAACGACATCGCCGAGGAGGAAGGCGCCACGACCGCGCCGTTACCCGACCCGGACCCCGACGATGTGTCATGGATCGAGCCACCGATGTGCCCCGACTGCGGCGCCGAGGTCCGTGTGTACCCGACCAACTACGACCGCTGGGTGAGCCTGGCGACCCGCGAGCAACCCGCCAAGGACGTCCCGGCGCGCTACCGCTGGCGCCTGACCCCGACACCCACCGGCTCGGTGGCCGTCCGCGTACGAGCCATCGAGCCCCTGCTCAGCGACCTGGTACTCCCGGACCACCGGATGCTGTGCGTCCCTGACGAGGACGGGCCCCTGGACACGGGCTGATGTCCCGCTCCGGGGGCCGACAAGCACCTCGCGCCTCAGTGACCCCTCACCCCACCATCCCGGGCACAGCAGCCAGGAGCACCGTCACCGCGGCCAACGCCGCCGATATCGCCTTGCCCACCGTCTCCACCGGTCCGAGGCCCTCCGCCACTTCCGCCATGCGCGGGGCCGTCTTCGCCGGGTCCTCGTCCGGGAGGGCCAGGCTGTGCAGGCGCGCGTGGTGGAGCAGGGCGATCAGTTCCGCCGTCTCCGGTGCCGGGGACGCTTCCGCCCGTACCACCGCGGCCAGTTCGCGGCGCAGCTCGGCCGGGACCGACGGGTCCGTGACCGGGTAGCGGTAGGAGCCGAAGGAACCCAGTATCTTGCGGCCCTCCCTACGTACCAGGCCCTTCTCCAGCAGGCCTGCGTAGGCGGCCGTCACGGCCTGGTCCCGTATGGCCAACAGCCATGCCTGGGGCTTCGCTTCCGGATGCTGCCGTATCTGCTCGGTCACCACCGACGCCAACGGTTCGTCCTCCGCGGGAGGTTGCACGGCGACCAGCCGACCGTCCCGCTCCACCACCTTGCCGGACAGCACGAGCCGCAGCAGCGGTGCCGCCGCGACGGCGCACCCCACCCTCAACTGCTCCCGCGGCGTACCGTCCCGCTCGTCCAGCCCGAGCAGCACGATCTGCTCGCCCACCGTCAGTCCAGCGTCCATCGAACCCCCTTTCCCCTCCCAACGCACGGCGCACGCCATTTGGTTCCGCCCCTTCCCGTTCCGGTTCCGTTTCTCACGGCACCGACCGGCGGCGCCCTCAGGGTCCGTACGACGGCCCAGGCAGCGGAAGCCTGATACGGCAGGTGCACCCCTCGCCGGGGGCGGTGTCGAGGGTGATGTCACCGCCGTGCGCGGTGACGAGGGCATGGGCGATGGCGAGGCCCAGGCCGGAGCCTCCGGTGGTGCGGGCGCGGGAGTCGTCGGTGCGGTAGAAGCGGTCGAAGACGTGCGCGCGTTCGGTGGGGGTGAGGCCGGGGCCCTGGTCGGCGACTTCGAGGACGGCCCGGTCGTCGACGGTGCCGACGCCGATACGGATGGGTGTGCCGGGAGGGGTGTGGGCGACCGCGTTGCCGATGAGGTTGGTGACGACCTGGCGAAGCCGCGCCTCGTCCGCGACGGCGGGCGCGGTGGCGGGCCTTCCGCCCGTGGGGCCGGTCAGCGCGACCGGGCGGGTGGCGTCCAGAGCGCGTACGTCGTGGAGGGCGTCGGCGGCGAGGGTGCGCAGGTCCATGGGGGCGAGGTCGAGCGCGAAGGCCGGTTCCCGGTCGGAGCCCACGTCCCCGGCATGCTCGTCGAGGCGGGCGAGGAGGAGCATCTCCTCGACGAGCCGGGTGAGGCGTTCGGACTCCGTGGCGATCCGGGTCATGGTCTGGTCGACGTCCTCACGGGTGGGCAGCGCGCCCATGCGGTAGAGGTCGGTGTAGCCCTTGATGCCGACAAGGGGCGTACGCAGTTCATGGCTGGCGTCGGCGAAGAAGCGCCGGGTTCTCGCCTCGGCTTCCGCGCGGGCCCGGAAGGCGGTGTCGATCTGGGCGAGCATCTGGTTGAGGCAGGCGGTCAGGCGGCCCACCTCGGTGTGGGGGGCGGCCAGTTCGGGAACGCGCTGGGAGTAGTCGCCCGCGGTGATCGCCGTCGCGGTCTCCTCGATCCGGGTCAGGGGACGCAGACCGGAACGGACGGCGAACCACCCGGCGACGGCGAGGACCGCGAGCAGGGCGGCACCCACGGTCAGTGCGAGGGTACGGGTCTCGGTGACCGTGCGGTCGACCTCGTCGAGGGAGGAGGCCACGAGAACGCTGCCCCGGGCGTCGGACGGCTCGGGCGGGAAGACCTGGGACGGCTGGGCCAGGGCGATGACACGCCATCGGTGGTCCCCGTCCCTCGCGGGCACGGTGAAGGGCCGGCCTCCCCGGTCGAGGACGGCCGCGCGGTCGAGGGCGGGGAGTCGGGGCCCGCCGCCGGGCGGCGCGGCACTCGCGTCGAAGGTCCTGCGCGTGGCACCGCCGCCGTCCAGGTAGGTCACGGTGGTGTCCCCGAGGACGCCGAGGGCCTGCGCGTTCGGCGGGGTGCCGGAGGGCGGTGCCAGGCGGGCGGCGATCTGGCCGGTCAGGACGAGCCGGTCGTCCACCCGGTCCTGGAGGTAGCCGTGCAGGGCCGTGGTGACGATCAGACCCGCGCCGAGGAGGCCGACGGCGACCAGGGCGATGGACAGACACAGCAGGCGGCTACGGAGAGACATCCGGCTCGGCCACGCCCTGAGCGACAGCGATATCGGGCTGGGGCGCTTCGTCGAGTTGGAGGGCTCCGGTGAGCTGGAGGGTCTCGGCGAGCCGGGGAGCTTCATGGTCGCGGTTCCCGGATCACGTAACCCACCCCACGGACGGTGTGGATGAGTTTGGGCCCCTGGCTGTCGACCTTGCGACGCAGGTAGCTGATGTAGGTGTCGAGGATGCTGGGATCGCCGCCGAAGTCGTACTCCCATACGCTCTGCAGGATCTGACTCTTCGTCATGGTGCGCTCGGCGTTGACCACCAGGAAGTGCAGAAGGCGGAACTCGGTCGGGGACAGCCGTACCGTCTTCCCCGACCGCGCGACATGGTGACTGTCGGGTTCGAGCACCAGGTCGCCGACGGTGACGCGGGTCGGCTGCTCGCCCCTGGTGCGGCGCAGCACCGCGTGGATTCGGGCGATCAGCTCTTCGAGGTCGAAGGGCTTGGTGACGTAGTCGTCGCCGCCGAGCCGCAGGCCGTGCAGCCGGTCCTGCCGGTCGTCGCGCGCGGTGACGAAGAGGACCGGTACGTCGCCGCCGTGACCGGGCAGGGGTGAGCGCGGTTGGGCGCGCAGGCGGCGGATCACCTCGAAGCCGTCCATGTCCGGGAGCATCACGTCGAGCAGGACGAGATCGGGGGTGCGCCGCGCGGCCAGGTCGAGGGCTTCCTGCCCGGTGGCGGCGGCGTCGACGTCAAAGCCTACGTAGCGCAGTGCGGTGCGCAGCAACTCCCGGACGGTGGGCTCGTCGTCGACGACGAGCAGGTGGTCGGCGCGGCCCGTAGGAGAGGGAGATGTCGATGCCGCCATGGTGTGGGGAGCCGCCTTCACTGACAGGGCTGACAAGGTGACAGGGCCTCCCCAGGAGATCACACGGCACTCACAGGGCCGAGTCGGACGGGACTTGGCACGAGGAGGACCGGGCCGGTGGCCGGGCCTCGCTGCCAGGCAGCCGCGCCGCGCGACCGCGACGCCGGACCCATCGACTCCACAGGCGGCTGCCGCCGTAGCCGGCCAGGGTGGCGAGTACGGAACCGGCGAGCGCGGGCAGCCCCGGACTTCCGTCAAGACCGGCCGTCAGGCCGCCCACCTCGACGCCCATGAGACTGATGCCGATCCGCAGCGAGCCGCGTGCCAGCAGAGGAAGTACGAGAACCAAGACGCCGACGGCGATACCCAAGCGCACGCCGATCTCCGCGTGCCGGTCGAGGAGGGACGCGGAGTCCTCCTTCGGGCTACGCACCGGGGTGCGGGCGGCGACGACGAACCCGGCGCTCACCAGCAGAAGCAGCACGAGGAGCAGTCCGATCACCCACAGCGGTATCCCGGCGCCCGACCAGTCACCGAGGTTCACGGACCTGTCCGCGCCCGTGGTGCCGCCCTGGCCTCCGCTGCCGAACATGCCGAACACCCCACCGCTGGGCCGCAGTCGGTGCACACCCGCTTCCCAGGACGTACCGAGGCCGGAGGTGAGCAGCACGGCGATGAGATTGGGGCCGACGAGCAGCAACAGGCCTGCCGCCTTGGCCGCCTGCTCCCGGCCGGTCAGGGCGGCGGCCCCTTCAAGCAGCGCGACGGCCACGGCCGCGCAGCACAGCACGACGGCGATGCCGGTCAGGGTCGACGTGACGGCGTTCCACTTCAGCCGCAGGCGGCCGAGGGTGTGGGGATACGGCAGTGTCGTACGCCGGGCCACGACGCACCCGACCGCGAGGACAACGCTCACCCACAACAGACCGAGGAAGCCGGTCGCCACACCATCGGTCGCGAAGCTAACGGAGGACAGTTGCGCGGCAGACCCCCCGCCCCCACCGCTGAACCGACTGAACGCACCGTCAGAAGCCCCCTCCCGAAACCGTTGCGTCACGTTCTCGGGCAGCCGGGCGGTGCCGTGAGCGAAGGCCGCGAGGATCGGGAACACCACCGCGGCAGCCACCGACGCGCCGCCGCACCGGGCCCACAACGTCAAGGGAGCAGTCCCCGAACTCCGGTGCAGAGGACGGAAGAAGGCGACCCCCAGGACGACCGTGCCCACGAAGGTCAGGGTCAGCGGAGTCACCGCCACATCACCGGCCAGCCCGACACTCAGGCCGCCCCCGCGAAGACCTCCGAGCAGCCCGCCACCACTGGTAGAAGCCGCCGACTCCACACTGACACCGCCGCGAACGGCCATGCTCACCAGGGCCGGTACCAGCCGAGAGACCGGCGCGACCGTACCGGCACCGAGAACGGCCAGCGCCACCCAGGCGGTTGTGGCCATCGCCAGCACGGCAGCCACCACGGAGAGCGCTCCGGCGAGGACGTGACGCCAGAGAGATCCGGCAGAGGCCAAGTACTGCGAGAACTGCCGGAGTTGCGACGACTGAGGGGGCTGCGAGGAGTACGAGGACTGCGGGGACTGCGGGGACTGCGGGGCAAAGGACATGGGGGCAGGCTCCTGTGAATCAACTCCCGACGACACAGCCCCGACGCTGCCAGCCCTCCCTGACCACATCCAGAGAATTCCTGGGAACTTCCTGAGAGCCCCCGACCACCCCCGCACAACCAAAACGCCAACACCGCAGACAGCAACGCTCACATCCCCGGCCCACCCCTCTCACGCGTCCCCAAGCCCCTACCACCACACCCCGATTCACAGAAAGCTCACGGACTGGCTGGTCGACGTACGCCGGTCAGCGCGCGTCGGCAGCGACCGACAGGTTTCCCACCTGCCGGTGGCGGAGGCGCGGAAGCCCGAGCCACCGGGCACCGTTCACGTATCGAACTCGCCTACCCAGGAACGTCGCAACAAGGCTCTGGGCAGATATTCCGACTCCACTTCGATGGGAATGCCCGCGTCATAGGCAAGGCAAGTGATCGCCAGCGGGCCCAGAGACAGGAAACCCGCGGCACTGTCTGCCCGTTGCTTGCTTGCGGTCCAATAGTCGCGGTGCAGCTCAAGTGCCTCGACCAGCGCTTCGTTGAAGCCTGTGTGATCCTGACGAAGGAAACGATGGAACAAGTTGATCGGCTGATACAGGATCTTCTGGAGGAGCTCGCGATCGGTGTTCGTGGCGACTTCAGGGTAGGAGGTCTCGATCGCGGCGATCAACCTGTCAACGAGCCCTGGCTCTTCAAGCCAGTATGCCTGAAGGGATTCGATCCAGTGGTAGATGTACTCGTCGTACTCGGCTCCCGACGCGCGAAGAAGGGAGACGGGAATCCTGCACAACTGGTCCATTCGTTCAGACTCACGGCAGACAGTTGCGAGCCAGAACGCAGTGATCCAGCTACCAGCGCCCGCGTAATATCGCGGTCCGGTGGCAGGAATCGACCGTTCCTTGTCAGCAATGCGACACTGGACGGTTCCTTCAGTGATCTCGGCAGCACTGAAGATCGCCGATCCCACCTGCATGGCCGAGACGAACGCTTCCCAGGTCTCAAGGTTGCTCGCCGTGGTGTCAGTAGCGCACAAGGAGCGCGCATAGGTGAGGGACGAATTGAGCACCGTGTTGAACATGCTCGGCGAAGCTTCCAAACGCTCGATGGATTCTCCGAGACTTGCGCGCATGATCTCCATCGCTCGCGGAGAGGATGCAGTCGGAATCTTGTGGCGTGGAATGTGTGTGGGCATGGCACCGCTCATCCGATTCGGCTTGCTGATGTCAACTCATGTTTGGTACTCGCCGACCCAGCTGCCCTCGACGAGGTGGATGGGCAGGTACTCCGACTCCACCTCGATGGGGAAGTCGGCATCGTAGGCGAGGCAAGCCATGGCTAGCGGCCTCAGGGCGACCAGGCCGGAGCTGCTGATCAGACGTTCCTCGTCTTGAGTCCAGTACGACTTGTGCCAGTTCAGCGCATCGGCCAACGCCTCGTTGAACCCGACAGAGTCCTCCGTGACGTAGCGAGCGAACAGGTTGATGGACGGATAGTCGATCTTCAGGACCAGGTCCTCTTCCGCTACCTGCAGCACGTCGGGGTCCGTCCCCCGCATGGCAGCGACGAGGAGTTCACCCAATTCACCGCCTTCGAGCCACCACTTCTGCAATGTCTCCACCCACGGGTAGACGTACTCGTCAAAGACCGCACCAGAATCGCGGAGCAACGAGACCGGGACGTTGGCAAGCTGGGTCAGGCGGCCACGCTCCCTACAGATGATCGCGAGCCAAAACGCGTCCAGCCAGCTCTCCGCGTCGGTGTAGGGCTGAACGCCAACTGCAGGAAGTGTTCTGACCTGCTCCAGGATCCAGCATTCAACGAGGTTCCCATCCGCAGTGGCTGACGCGAAGAGCGCAGAACCCACCTGCATGGCCGTGACCCAGGCCTCCCACGTAGGCAACAAGGCCGCACGCGCATCACTCCCACAGTGGGTCTTCGCTGTAAGCAGGGAGGTTTTGAACGCCAGGTTGAAGTTATCCGGAAACTCCACGAGGGAGTCGACCTCGTACCGGGTGTCTTCGGCGAGCAGCGACGCTCGACTCTCGGCCTCAGCAGCAGGGAAAGCATGACGGGGCACAATGATCACTTCGCGGTCCGTGAATTCCCTTGCCGGGTGTCGACGCTGTTGACTCACCATGTCGAACTTCACTGGCCCCACCCCCGTGGTGTGTTGGTGAACGCGCTTGCGCTACGCGGCCGTTGGCCTGGCCTCGCGCGATCACGCGTTACTCACGCCTCGTAGGCTATCGAATACCTCCCCTCCCGCATGCCGGGCGAACGACCTTCACCGCAGGGCGACTTCGCACCACACGGTCTTGGTGTACGGGTCTCCCTCGGTGGCTCCCCAGTGGGTGGACAGTGCCTCCACGAGGAGGAGTCCTCGGCCGCCGTCCGCATCGGAGGACGGTGGAGCGAGGGTGCCGGGGGTGGGTGGGCGACGGTCGGTGCGGGCGTCCGTGACCTCGATACGGAGGGTGGTGTCCGCCGGGTGGAGAGTGAGACACAGCCGGAAGTCACGCCCCCGCACCCGGCCGTGCACGACCGCGTTCGTGGCGAGTTCGGCCACGAGAAGCGTCGCCGTGCGGTTGGCCTCACTGTCGTACGGCCAACCCCAGCCGTTGAGTTGCTCGGCCGCGAGGCGACGGGCGAGACGGGCACCCCTGGGCGTGGCCGAGAGACGAATGCTGAAGTGGCGAGTGACGAAGAGGGTGATATCGGCGTTCATGTCACTCAGCGTGGTCGACCGTCTCTACCCTGACCAGTAACGACGACGGTACGTGAAGTCACTGTCCGGTCGCTGTCCGGCTGTGTCCGGGCGGTGTGGCGTTACCTGGTGCGTGGTGGGCGAGTTGAGTACGGGAGACAGCGGCACGGGGAGGTGTCCGGGCGTGAGCGTGATGGGGCAGGGGCTACAACAGGACGGCGACGACGAGGAGTCGGCGGCGGTCCTGCGGACGGTCGGCAGGATCATCAAGACCTACCGTGAGCGAAAAGGGCTGACCCAGGCCGAGTTCGGGACGGCCATCGGGTACAGCGAGGAACAGGTGTCCTCGGTGGAGCGGGGTCGGCGGGCGCCGAGCGCGGCGTTCCTTGAGGCGGCGGACCGGGTGTTGGAGGCCGGTGGGCTGCTCATCGCGCTGAAGAAGGACGTGGAGCAGGCGCGGTATCCGAAGAAGGTCCGGGATCTGGCGAAGTTGGAGGGCGAGGCGGTTGAGATCTGCGCCTACGACAACTCCGTCGTCAATGGGCTCTTGCAGACGGAGGAGTATCTGCGCGCTGTGTTCGGCCTACGCCGACCGGTGTTCTCCGAGGAGGAAGTAGAGCGGCTGGTCGCTGCACGGCTGGCGCGGCAGTCCATCATCGATGGAAAGGGAATGGTTCCGGCCTTCAGCTTCGTGCATGATGAGGCCGCCCTCCGGCGGCCGGTCGGAGGCACAATGGTGCTGCGCCGCCAGCTCGAACGACTGTTGGAGGTCGGGCAGATGCGGAACGTGGAAATCCAGGTGCTGCCCATAGACTGCGCGGACAACGCCGGTCTCGACGGCCACTTCCATCTGCTACGGCTGGAGGACGGCACCAATTTGGGACACGTCGACATGCAGCTCACCAGCCGACTGATCTCGGACCGCAAGGCAGTCCAGGTCCTGGAAGTGCGCTACGGGGTCATCCGGGCTCAATCCCTTCCTCCGCGAGAGTCGCTGGCCTTCATCGAGAAACTCCTTGGAGAGACATGACCCTGAAGCTATTGACCGGAGACGGCACCGCGCTGGAGTGGTTCAAGAGCAGCCACAGCACGCCCGATGGAGCTGCTTGCGTCGAGGTCGCATCCAGCTCAGGCACCATCCACATACGCGACTCGAAGCACCAGCAGGGCCCCCAGCTCACCTTCGGGCCCCAGCAATGGGCCGCCTTCATCTCGTACGCCGCCGATCACTGACGTACGCCCTGCCCACGCCCGCACCCCTCGCGTCCGGTTCCGTACCGGGCGCGGGGGGGGTGCGGGACGGCGAGCGATAGGCTCACCGGGCACTGTCGTCCGGGGAGGGAACGCAAAGTGATCATCTTTGGCACCAAGGGGTATCTGTACCAGCTCGCGATCGTCACGCTCCTGTGCGGGAATTGCGGCAACCCGAGCGCGCACGCACTCCGGAAGCGGGTCGTGAAGTTCACCCTGTTCTTCGTGCCGCTCTTCCCCGTTTCGGTCAAGTACCTGACGCAGTGCACCTTCTGCGGCGACCAGCAGAGGGTGACCGCGGAACAGTCCGACCACCTCCAGGCCCAGGCCGCACAGGACCCCAACCCTCAATTCACGCCGCTCGGGCAGTAGTCGCTCAGTTCACGCACCGATGACGCGGAGGGCCCCCGGCACACAGCGGGCCGTCAGCGGAAGCGGCAGCAGTGGTTCCCCGTCGGCGTACGCCCGGATGCCCTCCGCGGCGATCTCCACCGTTGCCGAGCGGTGGACGGTGACCTTGGGATGCTCGACATGGGTTCCGCGATACACGCGCGGGAACACCCGCAACAGCTCGGTACGGCTGAGATCACCGACCACGGTGACATCGAACAGCCCGTCGGCGAGGTCGGCACCGGGGCAGATGCGCATGCCACCGCCGTACGACGAGCCGTTCCCGATGGCCACGAGGGTCGCTTCGAACTCCCGGACGACGCCGTCGTCGAAAGTGATGCGGTAGGGGAAGGGCCGGAAGGTGGCGAGTTCGGCCACCATCGCGAGGTCGTACTTGAAGCGGCCGGTGGGCCAACGCATGCGGTTGCCACGGTCGTTGACACGGGAGTCGAAGCCGGAGGCGAGGACCGTGCCGAACCAGCGGTCGCCGACTTGTCCGAGGTCGATGTCGCGCACCCGGCCGGCCTTGAGAGCCTCGGCGATGAGACGGCCCGCGGCACCCGCGTCCCCCACGGGCTGGCCGAGGGCACCGGCGAAGTCGTTGCCGGTTCCGACGGCGACCAGGCCGAGTGGGGTGGGGGTCCCCGCAACGGCTTGAAGGGCGAGGTTGGCGGTGCCGTCACCACCGACAGCGATCAGCGCGCCGGTACCCCCTTCCACGGCGATGCGCACACGTTTGAGCGCGTCCTCGGCGTTCTCCCCGACGACTGTGCGGACGGCGAATCCGGCCGCCTTCAGGGTGGAGACCGCAAGCTGGGCCGCCTTGGCGCCTCGACCCCGGCCTGCGGCGGGGTTGAGGAAGAGGGTGATCTCGTTCGTCACGAGGCGACTCTACGAGCAGCCTCATCATGTCCGGGTCACGCCGCCATAACCGTTGGCCTCCGGCTTGCCTTCCCTGCTGGCCGCACATTCGGCAGAACAGCAGGTCAGCGACCCTTCCCAGCTGGCTCCAGAATCGCCACGCACTCCACATGATGCGTCATCGGGAACAGATCGAACGCCCGCAGCATCCGCACCCGGTACCCGCCCTCCCGGAAGTACCCGAGGTCGCGGGCCAGGGCTGCCGGGTCGCAGGCCACGTAGGCGATGCGGCGGGCGGACAGGGACGTCAGGTGGGTCACCGTGGTGCGGCCCGCGCCTGCTCGGGGCGGGTCCAGGACGATCAGGTCGACCTCGGTGATGCCCGTGCGCGGGAGGACCGATTCGACCTTGCCCTGTTCGATGCGTACGCGGTCGAAGTCGGCCAGGTTGTGCCGGGCGTCCTCCACCGCGCGCTTGCCCGACTCGATGCCGAGCACCGCGCCCTGGTCGCCGACCCGGTCGGCCAGCGCGCCCGCGAAGAGGCCGACGCCGCAGTACAGGTCCAGTGCCATGTCGCCCTTGCGCGGCAGCAGTCCCTGCATCACCGCCGTCACCAGCGTGTCCGCAGCCTTCGGGTGGACCTGCCAGAAGCCGCCGCCCCCGACGCGGTACGTACGGCCGTCGGCGCGTTCGCGGACGAAGGGGCGGCCGTGGACGCGGTGGACGCCGCCGGACTTCTCGTCGACCCGCAGCACCGACACCGGGCGGTCCAGCTCCACCAGGGGCAGCCGCGCGCCCGGCTCGGGCGTCAGGATGACCTGGCGGTCCTGCGAACCCGTCGCGGCGATCGCCTCGACGCAGTCCATGCCCGCCCAGTCACGCTTCTCGATGCCCAGCTCGCTGACGCCCTCCGCGGCGATCATGCAGTGGTCGACCGGCTCCACCTCGTGCGAGCGGTGCCGCCGCAGCCCCGCGTGACCGGAGGCGTCCACCGCGTACTGCACGCGCGTACGCCACTTCGGCACCTCGCCCGCCGGAAGCTTGTCGCCCTCGGCCGGGACCACCGTGCCGTCCCAGCCCGCCTCCTCGGGCGTGAGGCCCGCGAGCCGCCGCAGCTGCTCGGCGATGACCTCGCCCTTCAGCCGCCGCTGGGCGCCCGGCTTGGCATGCTGCCAGTCGCAGCCGCCGCAGCGGCCGGGACCGGCGTACGGGCAGGGGGCGTCGATACGGTCCTTCGAGGCGTCCAGCACCCGTACCGCGTCCGCGCGCAGGAAGCGGGCTCCCTCCTCGCCCTCCGTCACCCGGGCCACGACGCGCTCGCCGGGCAGCGCGTGACGGACGAAGAGGACCTGGCCCTCGTCGGTCCGGGCGATGCAGTGACCACCGTGGGCGACGGGGCCGATCTCGACCTCGTACTCCTCCCCCACCAGCGAATTCTTCGGTTCTGCCTGCATGGCGGGGTAACTCCACAACATCGAGAGGGAACGGCTGGACAACAGCCCACCAGTCTACGTGCTCCCGCACGCGTCAGTTCCCGGCGCTGGGCTCCTTCGCCCGCGGCTCGGCCGGTCCGCGGCGCACCGCACCCGGCGCGTTCCAGTCCTGCCGCCTGCGGGCCCGGTCCCTCGCCGCCTCGGAGGACTGGAGCTGGTAGGGCACCGACGTCACCATGACACCGGGGGTGAACAGAAGCCGTCCCTTGAGGCGCAGCGCGCTCTGGTTGTGCAGCAGATGCTCGTACCAGTGCCCCACCACGTACTCGGGGATGATCACGGACACGGCGTCGCGCGGCGACTCCCGGCGCAGGCTCTTGACGTACTCGATCACGGGCCGGGTGACCTCGCGGTACGGGGAGTCGAGGACCTTCAGCGGGACGTCGATGCCGCGCCGCTCCCACTCGTCCTTGAGGGCCTTGGTCTCCGCCGGGTCGACGTTGACGCTGAGGGCCTCCAGGGTGTCGGACCGCAGCAGCTTGGCGTAGGCCAGGGCGCGCAGAGTGGGGCGGTGGATCTTGGAGATGAGCAGGACGGAGTGGACGCGCGAGGGGCGCACGCTGTCGTCGCTCGGCACCTCGGGGGCGGCGAGTTCGTCGGCCACGCGGTCGTAGTGCCGGCGGATCGCGGTCATCGTCGCGTAGAAGATGCACATGCCGAGCAGAGCCACCCAGGCGCCGTGCGTGAACTTCGTGATGAGGACGACGACCAGGACGGTGCCGGTGAGGAAGGCGCCGAAGGTGTTGATGGCGCGCGAGCGCGTCATGTGGCGGCGCTTCAGCGGGTCCTTCTCCACGGCCAGGTGGCGGTTCCAGTGCTTGACCATGCCGACCTGGCTGAGGGTGAAGGACACGAACACACCGACGATGTAGAGCTGGATCAGCCGGGTCGAGTCGGCGCCGTAGACCACGGTCAGCAGGACGGCCGCGCCCGCGAGCAGCACGATGCCGTTGGAGAAGGCGAGGCGGTCGCCGCGCGTGTGGAGCTGGCGGGGCAGATAGCGGTCCTGGGCCAGGATCGAGCCGAGCACCGGGAAGCCGTTGTAGGCGGTGTTGGCGGCGAGGAAGAGGACCAGCGCCGTCGCCGCGGCCAGGATGATGAACAGGAGGCTGCCCTTGCCGAAGACGGCCTCGGCGACCTGCGAGATCACCGGGTTCTGCACATAGTCCGAACCGACCGGGAGGCCGTTGTGCAGCAGGTTGGTGGCCGGGTTGTCGGACATCCGGACCTTGGTCGTCATGGCCAGCGTGATGATTCCGCAGAACATCGTCACGGCCAGCAGACCGATCATCGCCAGCGTGCTCGCCGCGTTCTTCGACTTGGGCTTGCGGAAGGCGGGGACGCCGTTGGAGATCGCCTCGACACCGGTGAGCGCGGCGCAGCCGGAGGAGAAGGCGCGCAGCAGCAGGAAGACGAGAGCGAAACCGGCGAGTCCCTGGTGTTCGGCCTTGATGTGGAAATCGGCCGTCGGTGCCCGCATGGTGTCACCGAGGACAAGTCCGCGGAACGCGCCCCAGGCGATCATGATGAAGACGCCGGTGACGAACACATACGTGGGGATCGCGAAGAGCGTGCCCGATTCCTTCACGCCGCGCAGGTTCATCAGCGTCAGCAGCACGATGACGGCGACCGCGCAGAGCACCTTGTGCTGGACGACGAAGGGGACCGCGGAGCCGAGGTTCTCGATGCCCGAGGAGATCGACACGGCGACCGTGAGGACGTAGTCGACGAGCAGCGCGCTGGCGACGGTCAGGCCCGCCCTGGGGCCGAGGTTGGTGGTCGCCACCTCGTAGTCGCCGCCGCCGCTCGGGTAGGCGTGCACGTTCTGCCGGTAGGAGGCGACCACGGTCAGCATCAGCACGGCGACGGCGACCGCTATCCAGGGGCTGAAGTGGTACGCCGACACACCCGCGATGGACAGGACCAGCAGGACCTCGCCGGGCGCGTACGCCACGGAGGACAGCGAGTCGGAAGCGAAGACGGGAAGTGCGATGCGCTTCGGCAGGAGCGTTTCGCCCAGCCGGTCGCTGCGCAGGGCGCGCCCGATCAGGATGCGCTTGGGCACGTCGGTCAGTTTGGACACAAGAGAGGATCGTAAGGCTTCGAACAGGGGGCCGCCTCCCCCCTGACAGAGATCTGCCTCACGAGTGAATTTGCAGAGCAATCGGCTGCGGATTCCGCAGGTAAAGAGTTCGGCATGTCTATATGACGAAACCCCCATGACTTGCTTCCCGAACCCCCATATCTCGCGCTTCGCGGAGGTTCCATGCACATGACCGCGGAACTCGTCGGCGCCGCCGTCGCGCTCATCGGCCTCGGAATCCTGACTCTTCTTCTCGGTCTGCGCGGCATCAGCCGTCGCTGAGCGGGCAGGCGTCCGTCGCTGGGTGGGCAGGCGCCGTCACCGATCGCGCAGGCCCGTCGCGATCGGCAAGACGCCGCTGATCGCACAGGTCCGGGCGGCGCGCACCCAGGGGGGTGCCCTACCCGGACCGGGCGTGTGTAGCTTGGGTAGCTTGGGCCGCGTCCGAAAGCCACATCGGCGTCCGGACCCAGCCGTGACCACTGACACCGGAAGGACGGTCGTGCACATCGTCATCATGGGCTGCGGAAGAGTGGGTTCCGCTCTTGCCCAGACCCTGGAGCAACAGGGGCACACGGTCGCCGTGATCGACCAGGACCCCACCGCCTTCCGGCGGCTGGGCTCCGGGTTCGGCGGCCGTCGCGTCACCGGAGTCGGCTTCGACCAGGACACCCTGCGCGAGGCGGGCATCGAGGAGGCCGGCGCGTTCGCCGCCGTCTCCAGCGGTGACAACTCCAACATCATCGCCGCCCGGGTGGCCCGCGAGATGTTCGGCGTCGAGAACGTCGCGGCGCGTATCTACGACCCCCGGCGTGCCGAGGTCTACCAGCGGCTCGGTATCCCGACCGTCGCGACGGTCCGCTGGACGGCGGACCAGATGCTGCGGCGGCTGCTGCCCTCCGGCGCCGAGCCGCTGTGGCGCGACCCCACCGGTGGCGTCCAGCTCGCCGAGGTGCACACCGCGCCGGAGTGGGTCGGCCACAAGGTCAGCAAGCTGCAGGAGCAGACGGGCGTCCGCGTGGCGTTCCTCACCCGGCTCGGCGAGGCCATACTGCCCAGCTCGCAGACGGTGTTGCAGGAAGGCGACCTGGTGCACGTGATGATGCGGACGGACGACATCGAGAAGGTCGAGGCGGCGTTCGCCGAGGGTCCTGAGCGGGAGGGCGGTCACTGATGAGGGTCGCCATCGCCGGTGCCGGTGCCGTGGGCCGCTCCATCGCGGGCGAGCTGCTGGAGAACGGGCACGAGGTCCTGCTGATCGACAAGGCGCCGACCGCGATCTCGGTCGAGCGCGTTCCCCAGGCGGAGTGGCTGCTGGCCGACGCCTGCGAGATCACGTCCCTGGACGAGGCGGCGTTGCAGCGCTGCAACGTCGTGATCGCCGCGACGGGCGACGACAAGGTGAACCTGGTCGTGTCGCTGCTGGCGAAGACGGAGTACGGGGTCCCGCGGGTCGTCGCCCGGGTCAACAACCCCAAGAACGAGTGGCTGTTCAACGAGGCGTGGGGCGTGGACGTGGCCGTCTCCACCCCGCGCCTGATGTCGGCCCTGGTGGAGGAGGCGGTGAGCGTGGGCGACCTGGTCCGCCTGCTCCGCTTCAGCCACGGTGACGCGAACCTGGTCGAGCTGACCCTGCCGCCCGAGTCGGCGCTGGCCGGTACGCAGGTCGGTGACGTGGAGTGGCCCGAGGACACGTCCCTGGTGACGATCATCCGCGGCACGCGCGTGCTCACGCCCTCCCAGGAGGACTCCCTGGAGGCGGGCGACGAACTGCTGTTCGTGGCGGCCCAGGCGCGGGAGGGGCAGTTGGAGGACCTGCTGTCGGTGCGCAGGGCGGAGACGGCCGACTGACGGCGTACGTCGTACGTGAGAGGGGCACCCGGAAGACTCCGGGTGCCCCTCTCGTCTCACATACGTACGGCTAGGACTCGCGGCCCCCCGCGGCCTCCCGCTCCTTGGCCGCGGCCTCCTCGGCCTCCATCTCCGCGAACACGTCGATCGGCGCGGGCGCCTTCGCCAGGAACACCCAGGTGAGCCACACGGCCAGCAGGAACGGCGGGATCTTCAACGCGACCAGGACCCAGCCCAGTTGCGTGGTGTCCGCCCACCAGTACAGCGGGAAGAGGACCACGCACTTGGCGAGCAGGATCAGCCCCCAGGCCCAACTGGCCTTCGCGTACGCCTTCTTGCGGCCCGGATTGCGCGTACGCCAGGAGAGGTTCTCCTTGAAGACCGGGCCGAGGATCAGGCCGATCAGCGGGACCCCGGCGAGCGTGGTGGCGATGTACGCCACGGCCAGGCCCAGCGTGTAGAGCATGCCCGGCAGATAGAAGTCCTTGGCCTTGCCGGTCATCATCGCGAAGACCACACCGAACGCGACCCCGAACACACCGCTGAAGGCGTGCTTGAGGGTGTCCCGCATCACGAGGCGGACCGCGACCAGCAGCAGCGACACCGCGACCGCCGCGGTCGCCGACCAGTACAGGTTCTTGTTGATCGTGTAGATGGTGACGAACAGAAGGCCGGGCACCATGGTCTCGACCATGCCCCGGACCCCACCGAACGCCTCGAAGAGCGCGGCCTCCGTCACCGCCCGCGAATCCTGCTGGGCGTCTTCGGTCGGCTTCTCGAGTGACGTCACCGGCTACTCCCGTCCGAGGGGTCTGAGTTCGTACTTCGGGTTGAACAGCACTCTGCGGCCCCGGCTCATCGCGATCCGGCCCGAGGCGATCAGCTTGCGGCCCGGTTCTATGCCGACGATGGAGCGTCTGCCGAGCCACACCACGTCCAGCGCCGCCGAGCCGTCGAACAGTTCGGCCTCCAGGGCCGGGACCCCGGCCCGCGGGCGCAGCGTGACCGTGCGCAAGGTACCAGTAACCGTGACGATCTGCCGGTCCTGGCAGTCGCCGATACGCGTACAGCCCGCGGTCTCGGCGTCCTCCCGCAGCTCCTCGGACTCGAGGTCCTCCTGCGAGGAGGACAGCCGGTCGAACATGCGCCGGAAGCGGCCCGTCGGCCTTTCCGATCGAGGAACCTCACTCATACCGAAAGCCTACCGGGGGGCACCGGCACGGACGTAACCCGTGGTCGCGGTCACAGCGGCCCCCCGGAACGACTCGGCTCACTTCTCGAAGCGGTAGCCCATCCCCGGCTCCGTGATGAAGTGCCGCGGATGCGACGGGTCCGCCTCCAGCTTGCGCCGGAGCTGGGCCATGTAGACCCGCAGGTAGTTCGTCTCCGTGCCGTACGACGGCCCCCACACCTCCTGGAGGAGCTGCTTCTGGCTGACCAGGCGGCCCGCGTTGCGGACGAGGACCTCCAGCAGATGCCACTCCGTGGGCGTCAGGCGTATGTCCTTCCCGGACCGGTTGGCCTTCTTCGCGACCAGGTCGACAGTGAACCCCTCCGCCTTGACCAGCACGTCGTCCGCGCCGCCCCCGGTCGGCTCGGCCCGGCGCACGGCGGCGCGCAGGCGGGCCAGCAGCTCGTCCATGCCGAAGGGCTTGGTGACGTAGTCGTCGGCGCCCGCGTCCAGCGCCTCGACCTTCTCGTCCGAGGAGTGGCGGGCGGACAGCACCAGGATCGGGACCCGGGTCCAGCCGCGCAGCCCCTTGATCACGTCGACGCCGTCCATGTCGGGCAGCCCGAGGTCGAGCACCACGACGTCGGGGTGGCGGGCGGCGGCGAGCTGGAGCGCGGTCGCGCCGTCGGACGCCGAGTCGACCTCGTACTTGCGCGCCTTCAGGTTGATCACGAGGGCGCGTACGATCTGCGGCTCGTCGTCGACCACGAGCACCCGAGTCATGTGGTTTGCCTTTCTGCTTCGGCCTGTCGTGCCAAGTCGTGCGGGCCCCCCGCGGCCCGGAGGGTGAGGACCATCGTCAGCCCTCCGCCGGGGGTGTCCTCGGCGTTCAGCGTGCCGCCCATGGCCTCGGCGAAGCCGCGGGCGACCGCGAGGCCGAGGCCGACGCCGGCCCCGCGCGGGGCGTCTCCGTAGCGCTGGAAGGGCTCGAAGATGCGCTCCTTCGCGTCGTCGGGCACGCCGGGACCCCGGTCGACGACACGGATCTCCACGCGCTCGGCGAGGGCGCTCGCGGACACCACCACCGGGGTGCCGAGGGGGCTGTACTTGACCGCGTTCTCGACGAGGTTGGCGACCGCGCGCTCCAGGAGCCCGGCGTCCACGGCGACCATCGGCAAGGTCTCCGGGATGTCCAGCTCCACGCTGTCCTCCGGCACCCCGCCGAGCGCCATGGGGACCACCTCGTCCAGGTCGATCCCGCGGATCAGCGGGGTCACCGTACCGGTCTGCAGCCGTGACATGTCCAGCAGGTTGTCGACGAGGTGGTCGAGGCGGTCGGCGCCCTCCTCGATCGCCGCGAGCAGCTCGGCCTGGTCCTCCTCGGACCACGCCACGTCGTCGGAGCGCAGGCTGGAGACCGCCGCCTTGATCGCCGACAGCGGCGTCCGCAGATCATGGCTGACGGCCGCGAGCAGCGCGGTGCGGATGCGGTTGCCCTCGGCCAGCGCGCGGGCCTGCTCGGCCTCCTCCTGGAGCCGTCGGCGGTCCAGGACCACGGCGGCCTGCGCGCCGAAGGCGGCCAGCACCCGGCGGTCCGAGGCGGGCAGGACCCTCCCGGACAGCGCGAGCGCCATATGGTCGCCGACCGGCACGTCCACGTCCGCGTCCTCCGGCCGCTCGACGGGCGCGCCCAGACCCGCGCTGCCCGCGCAGGTCCACGGGTCGACCTCGCTCACGCGCTCCAGCAGCGCCACCGACTCCATGCCGAAGGTCTCGCGCACCCGTTCCAGCAGGGCCTCCAGGCTGGTCTCGCCGCGCAGCACGCTGCCCGCGAGGAAGGAGAGGATCTCCGACTCGGCGCGCAGCCGGGCCGCCTGGTGGGTACGCCGGGCCGCCAGGTCCACCACGGACGCGACCGACACCCCCACGCCGACGAAGATGGCGATCGCGACCATGTTCTTCGGGTCGTAGACGGTCAGCCGGTGCAGCGGCGGTGTGTAGAAGTAGTTCAGCAGCAGGGAGCCGCCGGCCGCCGAGGCGAGCGCCGGCAGCAGCCCGCCGAGCAGCGCCGCCGCCACGGTCAGCGCCAGGAACAGCAGCATGTCGTTGGCGAGACCGAGACGCACGGTGTTCAGCAGCAGCGTGAGGGCGACCGGACCGGCCACGCCGACCAGCCAGCCCGCGATGATGCGCGAGCGCCCGAGGCGCGCGCCGCGGGCGACGGGCAGGCCGCGCCCCTTGGCGGCCTCCTCGTGCGTGACGATGTGCACGTCGAGGTCGGGGCCCGACTCCCGGGCGACCGTGGCGCCGACGCCGGGTCCGAAGACGTACTGCCAGGCCTTGCGGCGCGAGGAGCCGAGCACGATCTGGGTGGCGTTGACGCCGCGCGCGAAGTCGAGCAGGGCCGCCGGGATGTCGTCGCCGACCACATGGTGGAAGGTGCCGCCGAGGTCCTCGACGAGGGTGCGCTGGACGGCGAGTTCCTTGGGCGAGGCCGAGGTCAGTCCGTCGCTGCGGGCGATGTAGACGGCCATGACCTCGCCGCCCGCGCCCTTCTCCGCCAGCCGTACGGCCCGGCGGATCAGGGTGCGCCCCTCGGGGCCGCCGGTCAGCCCGACGACGATCCGCTCCCGCGAGCCCCAGATCGCCGACACCTTGTGCTGGCTGCGGTACTCGTTCAGGTACTCGTCGACCCGGTCGGCGACCCAGAGCAGGGCCAGCTCCCGCAGCGCGGTGAGGTTGCCGGGCCGGAAGTAGTTCGACAGGGCCGCGTCGACCTTGTCGGGCTGGTAGATGTTGCCGTGGGCCATGCGTCGGCGCAGCGCCTGCGGTGACATGTCCACCAGTTCGATCTGGTCGGCGCGGCGCACCACCTCGTCGGGTACGGTCTCGCGCTGCCGTACGCCGGTGATCGACTCCACGACGTCACCGAGCGACTCCAGATGCTGGATGTTGACGGTCGAGACCACGTGGATCCCGGCGGCCAGCAGCTCCTCGACGTCCTGCCAGCGCTTGGCGTTGCGGGAGCCGGGCACGTTGGTGTGGGCGAGTTCGTCCACGAGCGCGACGGCGGGAGCGCGGCGCAGTACGGCGTCCACGTCCATCTCGGTGAAGGTGCTGCCGCGGTACTCCAGCGCCCTGCGCGGGACCTGCTCCAGGCCGTGCAGCATCACCTCGGTACGGGGCCGGTCGTGGTGCTCCACGAAGCCGACCACGCAGTCGGTGCCCCGCTCGACCCGGCGATGGGCCTCGGAGAGCATCGCGTAGGTCTTGCCGACGCCCGGTGCCGCACCGAGGTAGATCCGAAGCTTGCCGCGTCCCATGGCCTCATTGTCTTCCTCGTCGCAGCTCAGCACGCTGCGTAGACCTTACGGCCAATAATCACGGCAAAAGGGGCGGGGGACACGCCCGGGGGTGTCTTTGACGGAACTCTGATGCGGGCCCCGGGGTCCCGACGCGGGGGCACACACATCCCGGCGCACGGGCACGCGCAAGGCAAAGGCCGCACCCCTCCTCGAGTGGTGCGGCCTGCTCTTCGTACGAGGTACGAGCCCTCGGGCCGGTCGGCCGGTCAGCGGACCTCGGTGATCTCGGGACCGCGCTGGAGCTGGCCCATGCCGCCGGAGAAGCGCGAGCCGCCCTCCTCCTGCTGCACGCCGCCCTCGGGCACCATCTGCGCGTCGTTCGGCAGCTTCAGCACGATCGGGTCGCGCGGCGCCATGGGGCCTTCGCCCCGGACGACGACCGTGTCCCGGAAGATCTGCTCCAGCAGGCCCGCGGCCTGCGGCTGCACGGCGCCCTGTCCGGAGATCACACCCCGCAGGAACCAGCGGGGGCCGTCCACGCCGACGAACCGCACGACCTGGAATCCGCCCGTGCCGTCCGGAAGCTGGACCGGTACCTGCGCGCGCAGCTCCCAGCCCAGCGACCCCTCGACCTCGTCGATGATGCCGCCCTGCTGGGTGATGCCGCTGCCGATCTCCTCGCGGACCTCGCCCCAGATGCCCTCGCGCTTGGGAGCGGCGAAGGCCTGCAACTGGATGGCGCTGTCGCGCAGGACGACGGTCGCCGCGACGATCGCGTCACCCGCGACCTCGACCCGCAGCTCCATGCCCTCGACTCCGGGCACGAACAGACCGCCCAGGTCCACGCGGCCCTCGGCGGGCTCACGGACCTCGGAGCTGTCCCAGGGACCCTCGGGTCGCGGCGCCGGTTCGAGCCTCACGCGCTCGCGCTCGGCCTCGTCCGCGTCAGTGTCGACACCGTCGACGACCTGCTCGGCCTCGCCGGCCGCGCTGTCGGCGGCATCCTTCTTGTTCCGACGTCCGAACACGTCACTGTCCTTCCCGGTCGGATACGACCGAAGCGTATCGATTCCCACCCGTTGTGCCGCCCACGGCGGCATGACCGCCGGTGGACCCGAAGCCCCCCTCGGCCCGCGCCGACTCGGGAAGCTCCGCGACCTCCTGGAAGCGGACCCTCTCGACCTGCTGGACGACCAGTTGGGCAATCCGGTCGAAGCGCTCGAACCGCACCGGTTCGCGCGGATCGAGGTTCACCACGATCACCTTGATCTCCCCACGGTACCCGGCATCAACCGTCCCTGGGGCATTCACGAGGGCGACACCGCAGCGCGCGGCAAGCCCGGAGCGCGGATGCACAAACGCCGCGTACCCCTCGGGGAGCGCTACAGACACACCCGTCGGCAGGACGGCCCGCTCGCCGGGCGCCAGCTCGCAGCTCTCGGTGGTGCGCAGATCGGCTCCCGCGTCGCCGGGGTGCGCGTACGCGGGAAGCGGTACGTCCGGGTCGATACGCCGGATCAGCACGTTCAGGGGGGCAGGGGTCACGGGTTCACCTCGAAGGCACGGGCACGCCGGACCTGGTCCGGGTCGCTCATCGCCGCCTGGATCTCCTCCGGGCGGCCGTTGTCGATGAAGTGGTCGACCTTCACCTCGATGAAGAGGGCCTGGGCGCGGACGGCGACGGGCCCGTCCGGGCCGCCTATCCGTCCGGTCGCCCTCGAGTAGATCTTGCGCCCCGCGACCGCCGTGACCTCGGCTTCCAGATGGAGCACGGTGTCGACGGGGACGGGCCGCACGAAGTCGGTCTCCAGGCGGCCGGTCACCGCGACGGTGCGCAGCAGCCAGTTCAGCGAGCCGAGGGTCTCGTCGAGGGCGGTGGCGAGGAGCCCGCCGTGGGCGAGGCCCGGCGCGCCCTGGTGGGCGGCGTGCACGGTGAACTCGGCGGTCAGGGCGACGCCCTCACCGGCTCGCGCCTGGAGGTGCAGTCCGTGCGGCTGCTCGCCGCCGCACCCGAAACACTGTTCGTAGTGGGTGCCGAGCAGTTCGCCCGGGGCGGGCGCGTCGGGGTGCCGTACGGGCGCCAGGGCGTCGGCGGGGGGCGTCAGAGCTGCGGAAGTACCACTCACAGCCGCAGACCTTACCCGCGCGTGAGGACGGTCCGGACATCGTGCCAAGCTTGGCCCCATGCAGCTCTCCGCGTCACCGTACGAAGAACGTCTCACCGCGCCCCGTAGCTGGTGGCTGATGTGCCTCCTGATCGGCTGCTCGATGGCTCTGATCCTCGTCCCCTTCGGCACGCTGCCGCTGCTGGGCGGGCTGGTCGGCGGCACCGCGGTCTCGGCGGTCGTGGCCAGCTCGTACGGTTCCGTCCGCATCCGTGTGGTGGGTGAATCGCTGATCGCGGGCGAGGCGAAGATCCCGCTGTCGGCCCTCGGTGGCACGGAGATCCTGGACCAGGAGGAGGCGCGCGCCTGGCGCACCTACAAGGCGAACCCGCACGCCTTCATGCTTCTTCGCGCCTACATCCCGACCGCTGTGAGGATCGAGGTCACGGATCCGGCGGACCCGACCCCGTATCTGTATCTGTCGACGCGGGAGCCGCAGCGGCTGGCGGCAGCGCTCGAGGCGGCAGCGGCCAAGGGCTAGCCGAGAGGGCTCAGGGGCCCAGTTCCAGGGGGTCGGCGGGCTTCTCCAGGGGCGGCAGCTCGGGCAGTTCCTCCCAGGGCACCTGCATCCGCCGCAGGTCCGTGCGGATCCGCTCCGCGAGCCGCCTGGTGTCCCGCCGGTTCATGACCGCGCCCACCGTGGCGCCCACCATGAACGGCATGAGGTTCGGCAGGTCCCGGACCATTCGCTTCATGATCTGCTGGCGCAGTTCGCGCTTCATCTGTCCGCCGAAGGCCGCGTCGATCGTCGACGGCTTGGCGACCCGGATCCCGCGCTCGCCGGTCCAGGACCTCAGATACGTGGTGCTGCGCTGGGTGAGACCGCCGGACGGGCGGACGCCGTAGACCTCGTACAGCTCGGCGATCAGCTTCATCTCGACCGCCGCGACGCCGGTGATCTCCGTGGCCAGCTCGGTCGGCATGGCGGGCGGTACCGGCAGCATCGCCACGGCGCCCACCCCGGCTCCGACCATGGCCGATGCCCCTGCCGCGCCTGCGACGAGCTTGTCCGCGAGCTCCTCGGGCCCGAGGCCGGGGAACTGTCTGCGGAGGGTCGTAAGGTCCCGTACGGGGATGCGCGGGGGCAGTTCGATGATCCGGTCCGTGAGGTACGCCAGCCCCGCCTTGGCCTGGCTGCCGCCCTTGCGGACGCCCTCCTGGATTCCGCGCCTGACGGCAGCCGCACGGCGCCGTGCGACCGGTGCGGGCGCTACGGCCGGCACCGTCGGCCCCTGGGGGGCCGTGGGCGTGGGTGTCGGCTCGAGCGAGGCTGCTCCGGTGGCGGAAGAGCCTCGCTCGTCGTCACGCACGCGGTGAGAGCCGTCATACGGCTCGTGGTCCGCTTCCCTGCGCGAGAAGCGGCGCTTCCGAGGAGGGGTCGAGCCAGTCACGGCCGACCCCTGCTCAGTCGCAGTCGCGGCAGATCGGCTGACCGTTCTTCTCCCGGGCCAGCTGGCTGCGGTGGTGCACCAGGAAGCAGCTCATGCACGTGAACTCGTCCTGCTGCTTCGGCAGCACCCGGACGGCCAATTCCTCGTTGGAGAGATCGGCGCCCGGGAGCTCCAGGCCTTCGGCGGCCTCGAACTCGTCGACGTCGACGGCGGAGGCGGACTTGTCGTTCCGCCGGGCCTTCAGCTCTTCAAGGCTGTCGGAGTCGACATCGTCATCGGTCTTGCGTGGAGTGTCGTAATCGGTTGCCATTTCGCTCTCCCCCTCTGGGTGTCTGCGGGTGTCTCCAGCGCACGTAACGCGTGAGAGGCCGGACTTGTGCCCGCCTCGAGGCGGAGATTTTGCCTCACATCAAGGTCTGTTACTCAATCGACACCCAACCGGACTCCTCAAGAGTGATCGGGTTGGATGGCGAACCGGACCGTACACGGTCTCTGTGCCGCATTTCAAAGGCATCTCATCGTGTACTTCCCGTGATCAAGGGCCCAGAAAACCCGGATTTTCCCGATGTTTGGGACCTTGTGCGATCACGGAGAGTGGGTGGCCGGAATCGCGCCCTTGTGATCGATCACACAGGGCGCGATCGCGTCCAGAACCCGGGAATTCCGCACGTGGCGAACACGGGCCGGACCGCGTAAGGCCTCAGACGGGCAGGGTAACTCGCATCACCAGGCCACCGCCCTCACGGGGCTGCGCGGTGATGTGACCACCGTGGGCGCGCGCCACGGACCTCGCGATGGAAAGGCCCAGGCCGACGCCCTTGTCGCTGCCCGTGCGCTCGTTACGCAGGCGTGTGAAGGGCTCGAAGAGGTTGTCGATCTCGTACGCGGGGACCACGGGTCCGGTGTTGGAGACCAGCAGGACCGCCTGGCCGTGCTGGACCTCGGTCGTCACCTCGACCCAGCCGCCCTCCGGGACGTTGTAGCGCACCGCGTTCTGGACGAGGTTCAGGGCGATCCGCTCCAGCAGGACGCCATTGCCCTGGACGACCGCCGCGGAGCGTTCGCCGCGGATCTCGACCCCCTTGGACTCCGCCTCCGCGTGTACCTGGTCGACGGCCCGGGAGGCCACTTCGGCGAGGTCGACGGGCTTGCGCTCGACGATCTGGTTGTCGCTGCGGGCGAGCAGCAGCAGCCCTTCCACGAGCTGCTCGCTGCGCTCGTTGGTGGCCAGCAGCGTCTTCCCGAGCTGCTGGAGCTCGACCGGGGCGGCGGGGTCGGAGAGGTGCACCTCCAGGAGCGTGCGGTTGATCGCGAGGGGGGTGCGCAGCTCGTGCGAGGCGTTGCCGACGAACCGCTGCTGGGCCGTGAAGGCGCGTTGCAGCCGCTCCAGCATGTCGTCGAAGGTGTCCGCCAGCTCCTTCAGCTCGTCGTCCGGGCCGTCCAGCTCGATACGGCGGGACAGGTCCGATCCGGCCACCGCGCGGGCCGTGCGCGTGATGCGGCCGAGCGGCGACAGCACGCGTCCGGCCATCGCGTACCCGAAGGCGAAGGCGATCACGGCGAGGCCGAGCAGGGCCAGCAGCGAGCGGCTGAGGAGGTTGTCCAGGGCGTGCTGGCGCTGTTCGTTCACACAGGAGCTCAGGGCGTCGTTGAGCTCGTTGGCGGGCAGGCTGGGCGGCAGGTCGCAGGCTTTGCTGACCACTCGCCCCGAGACGATCTCGAACGGCAGCTCGCTGCCCACGTTGAGCGCGTGCGCCGCGAACAGATAGATGATCGACAGCAGCAGGATGCCCGCGATCAGGAACATGCCGCCGTACAGCAGCGTGAGCCGTATCCGGATGGTCGGGCGCAGCCAGGGGAACGGGGGATCGGGCCTGCGGGGGTTCCAGGTGGGCTTGGGCGGCGCCGAGGGCGGCGCGGGGGTCGGGGCCACGGTGATCAGATCCGGTATCCGGAGCCGGGCACGGTGACGATGACCGGGGGCTCGCCCAGCTTGCGGCGCAGGGTCATGACCGTCACGCGCACGACGTTGGTGAAGGGGTCCGTGTTCTCGTCCCAGGCCTTCTCCAGGAGCTGCTCGGCCGAGACGACGGCGCCCTCACTGCGCATGAGGACTTCGAGGACGGCGAACTCCTTGGGGGCGAGCTGGACCTCCCTGCCGTCGCGGAAGACCTCGCGGCGGTTGGGGTCGAGCTTGATCCCGGCGCGCTCCAGGACGGGCGGCAGCGGCATGCTCGTACGCCGCCCGAGGGCGCGCACGCGCGCGATCAGCTCGCTGAACGCGAACGGCTTGGGGAGGTAGTCGTCGGCGCCGATCTCCAGGCCTTCGACCCGGTCGCTGACGTCGCCCGACGCCGTGAGCATCAGCACGCGCGTGGGCATACCCAGCTCGACGATCTTGCGGCAGACGTCGTCGCCGTGCACCAGCGGGAGATCGCGGTCGAGGACGACCACGTCGTAGTCGTTGACGCCGATGCGCTCCAGGGCCGCCGCACCGTCGTACACGACGTCGACGGCCATGGCCTCCCGGCGCAGTCCGGTGGCCACCGCATCGGCGAGCAGTTGCTCGTCCTCGACGACGAGTACGCGCACGTCGCTTGTCCTTCCTCTGTCCACCCGCGCGACCTGATTGCGCGCACCCCGCAGGGCTGGGCTGTCTGGATGATGGGCTCCATCCTGCCCTTTTCGACCATAAACCGGCTGTAAGAGGGGTGGCGGAGCCGGACGGAGCGGCCCGGCTGCCCGGGAATGCGAAATTTTCTCGCCCCCGTGAGGTTTCCACGGAAGAAGGCGAGGGGAGGACGGGTTTACACCCCACGATCACGCTCTGCGCGTGGCACACCACCCTGTGGTCGGCCGCCCACCGCTTTCCGTCGTGATCGTTTCCCTTCCCGAAGGCACACACCCCGTGCCACCGATCCCACGACCCAGGACGAGGGGGCGCAGCATGGACGCATTCACCGCAGGGCTTCTCCAGCGCATACGGGCTACCGAGTCCGACCTGACGCGGGCCCGCGAAACCGGCGACGACTTCCTCGCGGAGGTCGAGCAGTCGGAACTCGACGATCTGCACCGCCTTGCCGCCGAGCACGGTGTGGAAGTCGGCGCGACGCGCGCCTGAGCGGCACGTAGCAGCACGCGGCGGGGCCCCGGCAGATCCAGGCCGGGGCCCCGCCGCGTGCGGTGCGGTGACGCGTCGTGGTGCGGTCAGTCGTGCCAGGCGCCCAGGCCGTCCAGGCGGGCCTGGAGGACCTCGAACAGGCCGGGTGGGGCCGCGACGGTCAGGGCCGGGGAGAGCGGCTCTCCGGGGCGGCCACCGGTCAGGGCGCCCGCCTCGCGGGCGATCAGGTCGCCCGCCGCGTAGTCCCAGGGGTTCAGTCCGCGCTCGTAGTACGCGTCCAGGCGGCCCGCCGCCACGTCGCACAGGTCGATCGCGGCGGAGCCGCCCCGGCGGATGTCCCGCACCTCGGGGATGAGCTGCCGGACGACCTCGGCCTGGTGGGCCTTGCGCTCGGCGAGGTAGCCGAAGCCGGTGCTCACGAGGGCGAGGCTCAGCTCGGCCGCGGGGCGCACGCGCACGGGGCGGTCGTTGACGAACGCCCCCTGGCCCTTGACGGCCCGGAACAGCTCCCCGCGCATCGGCGCGTGGACGACTCCGACGAGCGTCTCCCCGTCCTTGCGGGCCGCTATCGAGATCGCCCAACTGGGCAGTCCGTAGAGGTAGTTGACGGTGCCGTCGATCGGGTCGATCACCCACTCGACGCCGCTGCTGCCCTCGACGCTCGCGCCCTCCTCGCCGAGCAGGCCGTCGTCCGGCCTGCGGTCGGTGAGCAGGCCGGTGATCAGCTTCTCGGCCTCGATGTCCATCTCGGTGACGACATCGATGGCGCTGGACTTGGTGGCCGCCACGCCGAGGTCCTCGGGGCGCCCGTCGCGCAGGAAGGTGCCCGCGCGCCGGGCGGCGTCCAGGGCGATCTCCAGGAGTTCTGCCGACAGTCGGCCGGACGGTTCGGACTGTTCGCTCACGGTGCTCCTCACGCGTACGGGCTGTCGGCGCCCGCGGCTGCGGGCTTGGGGGTACGGCCGGGGCAGCAGCCCACCGGGCAGACGTGGTGGCTCGGGCCGAGGGTGCCGAGGGCGCACGGGGTGACCCGCTGTCCCCGCTCGACGGCGGCACGTTCGAGGACCAGGTCGCGGACCGCGGCGGCGAAGCGCGGGTCGTCGCCCACGGTGGCCGAGCGGCGCACCGGCAGGCCCAGTTCCCCGGCCTTCGCCGTGGCCTCCGTGTCGAGGTCGTAGAGGACCTCCATGTGGTCCGAGACGAACCCGATGGGGGCCATCACGACCGCGGGGACCCCGGCGTCGTGCGACTCCTCCAGGTGGTCGCAGATGTCCGGCTCCAGCCACGGGATGTGCGGGGCGCCGGAGCGGGACTGGTAGACGAGCCGCCAGGGGTGGTCGACGCCGGTCTTCTCGCGCACGGTCTCGGCGATCACTCGCGCGACGTCCAGATGCTGGCGGAGGTAGGCCCCGCCGTCCCCGTGGCCCTCGACCGGGCCGGAGGTGTCCGCCGTGGTGTGCGGGATGGAGTGGGTGGTGAAGGCGATGTGGGCGCCCGCCCGTACCTCCTCGGGGAGGTCGGCCAGGGACTTCACCAGGCCCTCGGCCATGGGCTCCACGAAGCCGGGGTGGTTGAAGTAGTGCCGCAGCTTGTCGATCCGCGGCGGTTCGAGGCCCTCGGCCTCCAGGGTGGCCAGCGCGTCCGCGAGGTTCTCGCGGTACTGGCGGCAGCCCGAGTAGGAGGCGTACGCGCTCGTGGCGAGGGTCAGGATGCGGCGGTGGCCCGCGTCGACCATCTCGCGCAGGGTGTCGGTCAGATACGGCGCCCAGTTGCGGTTGCCCCAGTAGACGGGCAGGTCGAGGCCGTGCTCCGCGAAGTCCTTGCGGAGGGCGGCGAGGAGGGCGCGGTTGTGCTCGTTGATCGGGCTGACCCCGCCGAAGCGGAAGTAGTGCTGGCCCACCTCCTTCAGGCGCTCCTTGGGGATGCCCCGCCCCCTCGTCACGTTCTCCAGGAACGGGACCACGTCGTCCGGGCCCTCCGGGCCTCCGAACGAGAGGAGCAGCAGAGCGTCGTACGGGCTGGCATCACGTGCTTCGGGCATGTCTACGATCCTGCCACCCGTCACCCGCACCGCTCGCGCCGACCGCCCCGCCCGCGCTGCCGGATCATCGAGGCAGCCTCGTACTCTGGTGCCGCGAGAAGGCTCCGCATACATTACGTTTGCCTGACTCGTAAGGCACACGCTGCATTTCACGCCTTACCGGATGTATCGGAGTCCCCGTGCCCAGCCCGTACCGCGCCCTGTTCGCCGCCCCCGGCTCCAAGGGCTTCTCCGCAGCCGGCTTCCTCGGACGGATGCCGCTGTCGATGATGGGCATCGGCGTGGTCACGATGATCTCCCAGCTCACGGGGCGCTACGGGCTCGCGGGCGCGCTCTCCGCCACCATCGCGCTGTCCGCCGCCGCGATCGGCCCCCAGATATCCCGCCTGGTGGACCGGCACGGGCAGCGGCGGGTGCTGCGCCCGGCGACGCTCGTCGCGCTGGCCGCGGCCACCGGGCTGCTGCTGGCCGTGCGTCTGTCCTGGCCGGACTGGACGCTGTTCGTGTGCGCGGCGGGCATCGGTTCCGTGCCGAGCCTCGGCGCGATGGTCCGGGCGCGCTGGGCGGCCCTGTACGGGGGCACCGCGCAACTGCACACCGCCTACTCCTTCGAGTCGGTGGTGGACGAGATCTGCTTCATCTTCGGGCCGATCATCTCCATCGGCTTGTCCACCGGTTGGTTCCCGGAGGCCGGGCCGCTGCTCGCCGCGGGATTCCTCGCGACCGGCGTCTTCTGGCTCACCGCGCAGCGCGCCACCGAACCGGAGCCGCACCCGCGCGAGCGGCACGACGGCGCCTCGGCGCTGCGCTCCCCCGGACTCCAGGTCCTGGTGGCCACGTTCGTGGCGGTCGGCACGATCTTCGGCGCGATCGACGTGGTGACCGTCGCCTTCGCCGAGGACCAGCACCACAAGGCGGCTGCCAGCGTCGTGCTGGCGCTGTACGCGGCGGGTTCCTGCGTGGCCGGTGTCGTCTTCGGGCTGCTGCGCTTCACCGGAGCGCCGGAACGCAGGTGGCTGCTGGGCGTGTGTGCGATGACCGTGAGTATGATCCCCCTCCTACTGGTCGGAAACCTGCTGTTTCTGTCCGTGGCGCTGTTCGTGGCGGGTCTGTCCATCGCACCCACGATGATCACGACGATGGGCCTCATCGAACGGCACGTACCACGCGCGCACCTGACCGAGGGCATGACCTGGGTGTCCACCGGGCTCGCCGTCGGGGTCGCGATCGGCTCCTCCGTGGGCGGCTGGGTGATCGACGCCGCCGGTGCGCGGGCCGGGTACGGGGTTCCGGTGGTGTCCGGAGCCGTCGCGGCCGCGGTCGGTTTCCTCGGGTATCGCCGGCTGCGCAAGCCGGTTCGGCAGCGGGGAGGGGCCCTTGAGCACCACAGCGAGCGGGAAGAGCGGCACGTGGCGTAACTGGGCGGGGAACGTCACCGCCCGGCCCGTACGGGAGGTCACCCCCGCCTCGGTGGAGGAACTCTCCGCCGCCGTGCGCAAGGCGGCGGAGGACGGCCTCACGGTGAAGGCCGTCGGCACCGGGCACTCCTTCACGGCCGCCGCCGCGACCGACGGTGTGTTGATACGCCCTCAACTGTTGACCGGCATCCGCGAGATCGATCGTGCGGCCGGTACGGTCACGGTCGAGGCGGGGACGCCGCTCAAGAGACTCAATGTGGCGCTCGCGCGCGAGGGGCTCTCGCTCACGAACATGGGCGACATCATGGAGCAGACGGTCTCCGGCGCCACCAGCACCGGCACCCACGGCACCGGCCGCGACTCGGCGTCGATCGCCGCCCAGCTCAAGGGACTTGAGCTGATGACGGCGGACGGCTCGGTGCTCTCCTGCTCCGCGGAGGAGAACCCCGACGTCTTCGCCGCCGCCCGGATCGGCCTCGGCGCCCTGGGGATCGTCACCGCCCTCACCTTCGCGGTGGAGCCGGTCTTCCTGCTCACCGCGCGCGAGGAGCCGATGCCGTTGGACAAGGTCCTCGCCGAGTTCGACGAACTCCGGGCCGAGAACGAGCACTTCGAGTTCTACTGGTTCCCGCACACCGACAGCACCACCACCAAGCGCAACAACCGCAGCGCCGGACCGGAGCGGCCGGTGGGGCGGGTGAGCGGCTGGTTCGAGGACGAGTTCCTCTCCAACAACGTCTTCCAGGTGGCCAATTGGGTCGGCCGCGCCGCGCCCGCCACGATCCCGGCGATCGCCGGTCTCTCCAGCCGTCTGCTGTCGGCCCGCACGTACACGGACATCCCCTACAAGGTCTTCACCTCACCGCGCCGGGTGCGGTTCCTGGAGATGGAGTACGCCGTCCCGCGCGAGGCCCTGCCCGAGACGCTGCGCGAACTGAAGGCCATGATCGACCGGTCGAACCTGCGCATCAGCTTCCCCGTGGAGGTCCGCACCGCCCCGGCCGACGACATCACGCTCTCCACCGCGTCCGGCCGGGACAGCGCCTACATCGCCGTACACATGTTCCGCGGTACGCCCTATCAGGCATACTTCACCGCCGCCGAGCGGATCTTCACCGCGCACGAGGGACGGCCGCACTGGGGCAAGGTGCACACGCGTGACGCGGAGTACCTGGCGGAGGTCTATCCGCGCTTCGGCGAGTTCACTGCCCTGCGGGACCGTCTGGACCCGGATCGCCGCTTCGGGAACCGCTATCTGCGTCGGGTGCTGGGGGCGTGACCGAGGTGCCGGGCGTGGGCGTCGTGGTCGGCGCCGGGCTGCCGGAGCCGGTGTCCGGGCCGGTCGTGGCCGTGGGCGCCGGGCTCTTCTCCGGGTCGGCGCTCTCGCGTCCGGTGGCCGCTCCGGTTCCCTCGCCCGCGGACGGCGTACCGCCCCGCGTGGCACCGCCCGACGGCGCGTCGGTGCCGCGCGACGGCGTCCACGAGGGCGAGGGCGGCGTGTCCTGCTTCGAGGACGACTTGCCGTGACCGGTCAGGACATCGCGGACCGTGGTGGTGCTCGAACCGCCGCTGAAGCTGCTGCCCGACACCAGTTCGTACGTGGTGATCCCGGCCATGGTGACGCCGAAGACGACGGCGGCGGCGAGCACCGGCCGCCGCCAGCGCCTGGTCCGGGCCCGGTAGACGGTCCCCTCGGTGAACTCCCCCGGGACCGACGGCCCTTGCTCCTCGCGGCTCCTGCCCCGCACGGTCACGTCGCGTATCTGCTCGCCGGTGCGCCGGAAGACATGCTGGAGGACCGAGCCACCGCAGGTGGCGACGAGGCTCACCACGCCCGCGCCCAGGATCGTCCCGTAGACGCCGAAGGACGAGGCGAGTTTGGCGGCGACCACCGCGGCCAGGGCGCTCCCGGCCACCTGGGGAACGCTCAGATCCAGCCGCTTCTTCTTGCCGGACGCTCCGGCCCCCGCACCCGCACCGCCGTCCGGTTCCTCACGCATCACCGGAACTTTCCCGCCTTTCCCGTTCACGATCATTCACACATGAACGCCCGTTGTCGGATGAGGTCGTTCATGTGTCCGAGAAAGGGGACGTACGCCCGAAACGAATAGTTCCGTTTCTGACGGATAGGTGAAGTCCGCCACGTTTCAGGAACTCGAAAGCGGCGCATCTCGGCCGACTCGCACCCCTTGCCGCAAGTCGGGGCGGCGCGTTGATCCACGGAGGTGGCCCGAATGGAGTACTGTTGCGACCCCTGGGTCCGGTATCCCGCCAGGATGTCCGGGACCCTGCTGGACCGCCGGGAGGGGGCTTGTTGCACAGGGTGACGACGTTGGTCACTTAGCGTTGCGAATAGGTAACCGTGCCATAACGGCGTTCCAGGGCCCGTGCCCGACACGCCGGGCAACTCGGCAAGGTTGTGGCAGGCTGCACCCGGGCAGGCCACACTCGACTAGCGGAAGCAGCGACGCACGTGACGTCGGCAGGCACCACCCGGGAGGTCCCCATGCCCGAACTGCGTGTCGTGGCCGTCTCCAATGACGGCACACGGCTGGTGCTGAAGGCTGCGGACAGTACGGAGTACACGCTTCCGATCGACGAACGGCTCCGCGCCGCCGTGCGCGGCGACCGTCCCCGCCTCGGCCAGATCGAGATCGAGGTGGAGAGCCATCTCCGCCCCCGGGACATCCAGGCACGGATACGTGCCGGCGCCTCCGCCGAAGAGGTCGCCCAACTCGCCGGTATCTCCGTCGACCGCGTACGCCGCTTCGAGGGCCCCGTCCTCGCCGAGCGCGCCTTCATGGCCGAGCGCGCGCGCAAGACGCCCGTACGTCGCCCCGGTGAGAACGCCGGGCCCCAGCTCGGCGAGACCGTCCAGGAACGGCTGTTGCTGCGCGGCGCCGAGAAGGACACCGTCCAGTGGGACTCCTGGCGGCGCGACGACGGCACCTGGGAAGTGCTGCTCGTCTACCGCGTGGCCGGTGAGCCGCACTCGGCGAGCTGGACGTACGACCCGCCCCGACGACTCGTCCAGGCCGTCGACGACGAGGCGCGCTCCCTGATCGGCGAGTCCGACGACCTCGCGGCGCCCGAGCCGAGCCACCCCTTCGTGCCGCGCATCGCACGCCTGCCGCGCGAGGGCCGCATGGACCGCGCCCTGGACCGCCAGATCGACCGGCCCGCCCCGCCCTCGCCCGAGCCCGCCGAGGAGAGCGCGGGCGACCGCGACTCGCTCACCAGCCTCCTGGAGGCGGTGCCGAGCTTCCGCGGCGACATGGTGGTGCCCGAGCGGCCCGCGGAACCGCAGGAGGAGGCCGCCGAGGAACCCGAGGCGGAGGAGCCTCCCGCCCCCGCGGCCTCGGCCGGTTCGGCGTACGCGGACATCCTCATGCCGCGCACGGTCGGCAGCCACCGGGACCGCCTGGTCGGCGCGACGGACCGCCAGGCCGAGGCGGACGGCGTCCGGCCCGGCCGCAGGGCGGCGGTCCCGAGCTGGGACGAGATCGTGTTCGGGACCCGGCGCAAGAAGCAGGAGTAGCCCGAACAGCCAGGCGACAGGCAGGAGTTGCCGCGCCACGTACCAAGACGGGGTCCACGCCGCGCGGGCGTGGACCCCGTCGTGTCACTCCGGGTCGGGACCCACCGCGACCGGGCGGGCGACGTCCGCCGACCACTCCGACCACGACCCCACGTACAGCGCGGCCGGGATCCCCGCGACCGCGAGCGCCAGCACCTGGTGCGCGGCGGAGATACCGGATCCGCAGTACACCCCCACCTCGGTGCCCTCCGTCGCGCCAAGCGCCTTGAAGCGTTCGGCGAGTTCGGCGGCGGGCCGGAAGCGGCCGGTCTCGGTCGCGTTCTCCGTGGTCGGTGCCGACACCGCGCCCGGGATATGACCGGCCACCGGGTCGATCGGCTCCACCTCACCGCGGTAGCGCGCACCGGCCCGCGCGTCCAGCAGCAGCCCCGTACGGGCGAGCGCCGCGGCGCCGTCGGCGTCCAGGAGCGGCACCCCGCCCGGCACGGGCCGGAAGTCGCCGGGTGCGGGCTCCTCGGCGCCGGTGGCCAGCGGGCCGTCCCAAGCCGTCAACCCGCCGTCGAGAACCCTCACGTCCGGGTGACCGGTCCAGCGCAGCATCCACCACGTGCGCGCCGCGGCCCAGCTCTGTCCGCCGTCGTACACGACGACCGGCCGGTCCGCGGAGACACCCGCAGCCCGCATGGCGGCCCCGAAGTGCTCCAGGTCGGGCAACGGATGCCGGCCGGCGGGCCCCGGCGGGGCCACGAGATCGGCGTCGAGATCCACGAAGACGGCGCCCGGGATGTGCCCGGCCGTATGGGCGGCGCGCCCGTCGAAGGGAGCGGCACCCGCCGCCTTCGCGGTGCTCATTTGCCAGCGGACGTCCAGGACCGTGGGCGGTCGGGATCCCGCCAAGTCGCTCGCGAGTTCGGATGCGGAGATGATCGCGTTCATGACCCTCATCTTCGCGTATGAGGGTGGCCGCGTAGCCCGAATCCGGCTACTCTGCCGCGCCGGACAGCGGGGCCGGACCGCCCCGAACACCGTGCGTACGGGGTCGGGCACAGGGGGTACGGCGGGGCTGTGCGTCAGGCGTGATGGGAGTCCCTCAGCGAGCCTTCTCACTTGGTATGGAGCCGGTGTGCCGTGTAGCGCACCCACCATGTGCCGGCCGCGGCCACGGCCAGTTGCCATGACATCTGGGGGATGCTCCAGGGGTGCCCGCGTGCCGCCATGAGACAGACCGGGAAGAGCAGCGAGATCACCACGAGCGGACCACGTGCGTACCAGACCGCGGCCTGCCACGGGCCGGTGTTCCCCATGGGCGTGTCCACCCCGATGGTCAGGTGGATCGGCATGACACCGCGGTAGGAGCTCACGAGCGCTGCCGCGACAAGCGCCGGTACGCACGCGAGAAGCGGCGCGCCGCCTCCGGCCGGCGCCCCGCCCAGGGCACCTACCGCCACACCCACCGATGTTCCGGCCAGCAGGAGGGTCAGCGGAACCAGTGCGTGCAGCAGCGCCAACGTCCGGAAGGTCCAGGACAGGTTGGTCGAGCGGCGCGCGTCGTCACTCTCCAGACGCGCCGGTTCGGTGAGCTGCGCGGCCCCGAGGTAGAGCGTGAGGAGGGACACGGCGACGGTGATCTCCTGCGGGGATGCCGCGAGGGAGGGAGCGACCCGCATGGCCACCACCGCGAGCACGGTCCACACAAGCGCCCAGCCGAGCCGACGGGGATGGCGCAGCAGGCAACTGAGGTCGCGCCACGGCACGAGCAGGGCTCTGCGCCGCGGCATCGGCAGGCGGAGCACCCGCGAGGAGCTCCGTTCCCTCAACGCGGGCACGCCCGACCTGGCCTGCCGGAAGTCCAGCATGAGCACGGAGGCTCCCACCTGGGCGGCAACCGTCGCCCGCAACCGCAGGGCGGACTGCGGGATGTCCGGCAGTTCCCGCACGCCCAGGAGAAGACCGAGCGCCGGAGCGCAGACGGCGAGCGCCGTCCCGGCAGCGGCCTGCGGCCCCACCACGCCCAGCGCCCACAGCAGGGGCTGAGCCGCCCAGCCCCAGGGGCCGGACCAGAGCAGCGCCTGGGCGAGCCCGTACGTCTCGTACCCGCGCCAGGCCATGGCTGTTCCGACGGCTGCCAGTGCGGTCAGGAGCCAGCCCGCGGCGAAGAGCGTGCCGGCGCGCCGTGCCAGGGCACCCGCGTGCCGCTCGACCGACACGCCCAGCGCGCACGACACGAGCGCGACGGAGACGCCGGTCACCGCTCCCGCCACCACCGGAACGGCCCACGGCCGGGTCGAGAGATCCTTCAGCAGGAACCCCGCGACGGCGCCGAGGGCGGCGCCCACCACGGTCGCCAGGGCGGCCGACGCTCGCAGCCTGGGCAGGAGCAGTGCGCGACGGCTTACCCGCGACGGCAGAAGCAGATGCGTCGTCGCGCTGTCCAGCACCACCGGTCCCCGCCACATCGCCCCGCGGGCCGCGAGGAGCAGGATGAGGAGCAGCGCCGTCGGTACCAGGGCCGGCAACACGTCGGAGGTCTGCGCGGACATCCGGTCGGCAGGGGTCAGGGACTGTGTCGAGTGCGACCAGGCGATCAGGGCGGGAATGCCCCAGAAGGCGCCCCCCAGAACGACCATGTAGAGGACGAACCAGATGCTTCTGCGTCGTTCCTCGCGTGCGGAGCCGCGGGCTCCACGCAGGAACCGCAGCGCTTCCTCGGCCGCGCCTTCCGCTGTCTCGGATGCCCGCGGCTCGCTTCCCCTTCGCGACATGACCGCGCCACGTGAACGACTCATCGCCCAGACTCCGCCGCCGCGTCGGCCGACGCGAACACCGCTGCTCCCGTGCCGAGTTCGACCACGCGGTCGGCGACCTCGTTCAGCGCTTGATGGTGGGTGGCCATCAACACGGCCGTTCCGCTCGCGCGTCGGGCCGCGATCAGGCGCGCCAGCTCTCGTCGGGCACCGGAATCGAGCCGCTGTTCCGGCTCGTCCAGAATGAGCAGATCGTGCGGCCTGACGAAGGCCGCCGCCAGCAGGAGCGCCTGGGTCTGCCCGGAGGAGAGCGCCGACGGCACCTGCCCGGCTTGCTCTTCGAGGCGGTGCGCCCGCAGTACCCGCTCCACCTCGGCATCGGCGGACGTGCCCATGCCGTGGGACAGAGCCACCAACCGCAGGTGTTCGCGCACCGTGAGATCCGGATAGAAGGCACCGGCGTCCATGACGGACGCCACGCGCGCGCGGATCTCCGCCGAATCCTCGTCGATGACCTGACCGTCGAAGAGGACCGAGCCCTCGGTCGGGCTTTCACGACCGGCGGCGAGGCGTAAGAGCGTGCTCTTACCGGATCCGTTCTCTCCGACCAACGAGACGCATTCACCCGGATTCACGACAAGGCTCACATGATCGAGCACGGTCCGGTCTCCGTAGGAACGCGAGACGTCGACCAGTTCCAACAAGGGCGACGTCGATGCCCCGGCTGTACGATTTTCCATCCTGTGGGTCATCCCTTGTCGGCTCCGCCACCCATTCTCCGAGCTGGCAATGTCCGCGATCGCGCGATTCGCGTGCGCCCGTATCGGTTCATCGGGCGGCCGTTCTGACGCTGGAAGTTATCAGGAAACGAGCACGCTGGGTGTGGCCAAGAGAACAGACCGTAATGGTTGACAGGGTGAGATCAACGCCCTAGGGACGCCGCGGCGACAGCCACATCACATCCGGCGGAGATCAGACCGAGGTGACCGGCAGGACGTCCGGGGAGAGGGCCGCCGCGCGGGACGTGGCGGCTGTCATGCGACGGCGGTGGTGGCGGCGGCACAGGACCTCGTAGCCGACCTCGCCCGCGGAGTGGTGGACGTCGCCCACGACGACCTGGGCGCCCTCGACCACCATCTCGCCGCCGACCGTACGGGCGTTGTGCGTGGCGCGGGCTCCGCACCAGCACAGGGCCTCCACCTGGAGGACCTCGACGCGGTCGGCCAGCTCCACCAGGCGCTGCGAGCCGGGGAAGAGCTTGCTGCGGAAGTCGGTCGTGATACCGAAGGCGTAGACATCGAGCCCGAGGTCGTCGACCACGCGGGCCAACTGGTCTATCTGCTCCGGCGCGAGGAACTGGGCCTCGTCCGCGATCACGTAGTCCGCGCGCCCGCCCTGGGAGAGGTGGTCGACGAGGTGTGCGTACAGGTCCTGCCCGGCCGCCACCTCCACGGCGTCCGTGACCAGGCCGAGCCGTGAGGAGAGCTTGCCCTCGCCCGCCCGGTCGTTGCGGGTCAGGATCATGCCCTGCAGCCCCCGGGCGGAGCGGTTGTGCTCGATCTGGAGGGCCAGCGTCGACTTCCCGCAGTCCATCGTTCCGGAGAAGAAGACCAGCTCGGGCATGGGGAGTTGAGGACCTTTCGACGGGAGGCACGGAGGGCGTGGGGACATCGGGGAGCGTACCGGGCGCCGGGGGGCGCCCCGTACTCAGGTGCGGACTTCGAGCAGGGGCACCAGTTGTTCCACGGCCGTCATCGATCCGTGGTTCCCGACCATCGCCGACTCCCTCGGCTCCTGCTCGGAGGCGATGATGAGCACGTCGTCGCGGGCGGCGGCGACCACGTCGCCGATGCGCGCGTACACCCGCTCGTCGATGTGCGGTCCGAACCAGCCCGCCGCGATCGCCTCGTCCCGCGAGGCCACCCAGAACTGCTCGCCGAGCACCTCGCGCCAGCAGGTCAGTACGTCGTTCCCGGCGCCCGGCACGGCGTAGACATGGCGGGCACGGCCTTCGCCGCCGAGCAGGGCCACCCCGGCGCGCAGCTCCCAGTCCGCGTCGAAGTCGATGCGGTGTTCCTCGGTGAAGGGGATGTCGATCATGCCGTGGTCGGCGGTGACGTACAGGGCCGTGCGCGGCGGCAGTTGCTCGGCCAGGCGCTGGGCGAGCCGGTCGACGTACATGAGCTGGCCGCGCCAGGTGTCCGAGTCGACGCCGAAGCGGTGGCCCGCGCCGTCGAGTTCGGCGTAGTACGTGTACACCAACGAGCGGTCGCCCGCGGCCAGTTGCTCGGCCGCGAGGTCCATGCGGTCCTCGCCGGTCAGCCGGCCGTGGAACCGTCCGCCGCTGAGCGCGACCTTGGTCAGCGGGGTGTTCTCGAAGGTCGGGGAGGACACCTGAGCGGTGTGGACGCCCGCCGCGTCCGCGAGCTGGAAGACCGTCGGGTACGGCTGCCAGGCGCGCGGCTCGGTCCAGGGGTTCCAGCGGAGCTGGTTCATCAGCTCGCCGGTCGCGGGGTTGCGCACCGTGTATCCCGGCAGGCCGTGCGCGCCGGGCGGCAGACCGGTGCCGACCGAGGCGAGCGAGGCCGCGGTGGTCGCCGGATAGCCGGCGGTGATCGGGCGGCCGGTACCGCCGCGGGAGGAGGACAGGAGCGAGGCCAGGAAGGGCGCCTCGCCGGGGTGCGCCTTGATCTGCTCCCAGCCGAGGCCGTCGACCAGGAAGACGCAGTTGCGGTCGGCCGGGGTCAGTTCCGTGATGGCGGCGGTCTGACCCGGTACCCCCATGCCCGCGGCCAGCGTGGGCAGGAGGTCGGCCAGCGAGCCGCTGCCGTACTCGGGCAGGGGCGCGGAGTCGAGGGCGAGCGGCTCCGGGTCGTCCCAGGTCGACAGGGCCATCAGCGGGTGATGTCCGCGGTCGCCTCGGAGAGGGACTGCGCGAAGGCGAGCGCCTGGCGCACCGTCTCCGGTCCGTCTCCGGCCTCGCTGACGCGGAGGCTGAGGTCGTCCGCCGTCGCGTTGCCCGTGTAGCCGTGGTCCGCTTCGCAGTTGGGGTCGCCGCAGGCGGCGGGCTCCAGGTCGATACGGGAGACGGCGCCCCAGCCGATGGTCAGGACGACCTCGCGGGGCAGCGTGCCCGGCGTGTAGGACTCGGGGTTGGCGACGACCCGGCTGACGACGACGGACGAGATCCGGCCGAGCTTCACCGACTCCGTCGACGTCGTCGCGTACGGCGTCGGGGAGGTGTCGTCCGCGGCCTGCTCGTCGGTGTGGCTGACGATGAAGCGGTTGCCGGTGAGCACCAGCACGGTCACATGCCGACGCACCTCGTTCGCGTCGAAGGTGGTCTCCTGGTGGACCAGGTACGACCGGATGGGCTCGCCACCCACCGCGGCTTCCACCGCCTCGGCCACGAGAGCCGGGTAGTAGCCGCTGCGCTCGATCGCCGCCCGCAGCCCCTGGGTCGTCGTACTGGTCTTGGCCATGACGTCCATCCTACGGGGACCCACTGACTGCGAGACACCGCTCGTCGCTGTTCAGTACACCGGGAGCGGTTCAGTACACCGGGAGCGTCCGCGGGCCGAGGTCGTCGCGGGCGGGCGGGGGCGCGAGCCGTACGGTGGCGCCGAGGACGCTCAGCCCGCGCGGGGCGACGACGACGGGCTCCAGGGTGACCGCGACCACTTCCGGATGATCATCGACCAGCCGTGACACGCGCAGCATCAGCTCCTCCAGGGCGGCGGTGTCGACGGGGTCGGAGCCGCGCCAGCCGAACAGGAGCGGGGCCGTCCGGATCGACCGGACCAGGGAGGTGGCGTCGCGGTCGGTGACCGGGATCAGCCGGTGCGCGGTGTCGTCGAGCAACTGCGAGGCGGCCCCGGCGAGCCCGAACGACAGGACGGCCCCGGCGGCCGGGTCGATGACCGCGCGGACGATCGTGTCGACACCGCGCGGCGCCATGGCCTGGACGACCGGCCGCACGCGGTCCGGATCGCCGAACAGCTCCGTCAACTCGGCGTAGGCGCGCCGCAGTTGCTCCTCGTCGGCCAGATCCAGCCGTACGCCGCCCAGGTCGGCGCGGTGCCGCAGATGCGGGGCGGTGGCCTTGAGCGCCACCGGGTAGCCGATCGCGCGGGCGGCCTCGGCGGCGGTCTCAGGCGTGGGCGCGGGCAGCGCCCGGCGGACGGGGACGCCGTAGCGCGCGAGCAGGTCGCAGGTCTCGTCCGGGCCGAGCGTCAGCCCCTGCCCGCGCGTGAGCAGCCCGGCGATCAGTTCGGCGGCACCCTTCTCGTCGATGTCCTCGTACTCGGGCACCTTGCCGGGCTCGGCGGCCTCGCGCCGCCACTGCGCGTACTTGACGGCCTCACCGAGCGCCCGGACGGCGCGCTCGGCGGCGGGGTAGGCGGGGATGGGACGGGTCTCCCGCGGCGCCGGGGCGGGCTCCACCGCGGCGGGGGGCCGCTCCTCGGTGCGGCCGGGAGCGCCCCGCTGCGCCTTCGGGGACGTTCCGGCCGCGACGGACAGCGCCTCGGCGAGCCAGCCCAGCTCCACGTGCACCACCAGCACCGGCTTGGCCGGTGCCGCCGCGGCGGCCGACCGGAGGGCCTCCGCGAGGGCCTCGTCCCGGGCCGGGGTCTCGCCGACCGCCGGCATCGCCGTCACGACGACGGCATCGCACGCGTCGTCGGCCAGCGCGGCGGTCAGCGCCCGGTGGAAGTCCTCGGGGGACGCCGCCGTCGTCAGGTCGAGCGGCGGCGCCGGCCGCAGCCCCTCGGCCAGGCAGGCGTCGTAGGTCAGCAGCCCGAGCGACTCGGAGTTCCCGAGGATCGCCACCCGCGGCCCGGCGGGCAGCGGCTGCCGGGCCAGCAGCAGCCCCGCGTCGACCAGTTCGGTGATGGTGTCCACCCGGATCACCCCGGCCTGCCGCAGCAGCGCGGAGACCGTGGCGTGCGGCAGCCGCGTGGCCCGTACGGCATGTCCCTGGGGAGCGCCGCCGTGCCGCGCGCCCTGCACCACGACCAGGGGCTTGGCCGCGGCCGTCCGCCGCGCGAGCCGGGTGAACTTGCGCGGGTTGCCTATGGTCTCCAGGTACATGAGGGCGACGTCGGTGTCCGGGTCGTCGTACCAGTACTGGAGGACGTCGTTGCCGGACACGTCCGCGCGGTTCCCGGAGGAGACGAAGGTCGACACGCCCGTGACCCCGGTGACGCCTCCGCCGCGCCGGTGCAGCCGGGCCAGCAGCGCGATCCCGATGGCGCCGGACTGGGCGAACAGCCCCATGCGCCCGGGGCGCGGCATCTCGGGCGCGAGGGAGGCGTTGAGCCGGATCCCGGGCGAGGTGTTGATGATCCCGAAGGCGTTCGGCCCGATGAGCCGCATCCCGTACGAGCGGACCTGCCGCACCAGTTCCCGCTGCCGCTCGCGGCCGTCGGGGCCGCTCTCGGCGTATCCCGCGGCGACGACCACGAGCCCCTGGACCCCGTGCTCCCCGCACTCGGCGACGACCTCGGGGACGTGCTCCGCGGGGACGGCGACCACGGCGAGGTCGATCGGCTCGGCGATGTCGCGGACGGAGCGGTGGGCGGGGACGCCGTCGAGTTCCCGCTGCTCCGCGGGGAACGCGCCGTTCACCGCGTACAGCCGGCCGGTGAAACCGCCGTCCCTGATGTTGCCGAGGACGCTGCGGCCCACTCCCCCGGGTGTGCGGCCCACACCGATCACGGCGACCGAGCCGGGCGAGAGCAGGCGCTGCACGGACCGCGCCTCGGCGCGCTGCTCACGCGCGCGCTGCACGGCCAGGGAGCGGTCGGTGGGTTCGAGGTCGAACTCCAGGTGGACGACGCCGTCCTCGAAGCTGCGCTTCTGGCGGTATCCGGCGTCCGTGAACACCTTGATCATCTTGGTGTTGGCGGGCAGCACCTCGGCGGTGAACCGGCCGATGCCGCGCTCCCGGGCCACCGCGGCGATGTGTTCGAGGAGCGCGGAGGCGACGCCCCGGCCCTGGTGCGCGTCCTGGACCAGGAAGGCGACCTCGGCCGTGTCGATCTGGCCCTCCGCGGCCGGGGAGGCGGTGGCCGGGAGCCCGCCGCGGACCCGGTCGTAGCGCACGGTCGCGATGAACTCGCCGCCGACCGTGGCCGCGAGCCCCACCCGGTCCACGAAGTCGTGGTGGGTGAAGCGGTGGACGTCCTTGGCGGACAGGCGGGGGTAGGGCGCGAAGAAGCGGTAGTACTTCGACTCGTCCGAGACCTGCTCGTAGAAGCTGACGAGCCGCTCGGCGTCGTCGATGGTGATGGGCCTGATGCGCGCGGTGCCGCCGTCGCGGAGGACCACGTCGGCCTCCCAGTGGGCGGGGTACTCGTGCCGGTCCGACGCGGTCTGCATGGGGCCCAGCGTAAGGCTCGCGCCGGGCAGCGGCGCGAGGCAGGCTGAGGGGACGGAACCGGGGTCCTCCGGGGGCCCCGGTCCGGGCATGCCACAACGGGACATCCTGGTCCAGTCCACCCTGAACAACCTTGATCGAAAGGGCAGCGTCAATGGTTGAGCGTCGCGTCAATGTCGGTTGGGCCGAGGGGCTCCACGCCCGCCCCGCCTCCATCTTCGTCCGGGCCGCCACGGCCTCCGGCGTCCCCATAACCATCGCCAAGGGCGACAGCAACCCCGTCAATGCCGCGTCCATGCTGGCCGTGCTCAGCCTGGGCGCCGAGGGCGGCGAGGAGATCGTCCTCGCCTCCGCCGCCGAGGGGGCGGAGGTCGCGCTGGACCGTCTCGCGAAGCTCGTCGCGGAGGGGCTGGACGAGCTGCCCGAGACGGTCTGAGCCTCGGCCCCGGCCTTGCCCGACAGCGCACCGCGCAGCCGCGTCGGCCGTTCGGCGGTGAACGCGGCTGCGGACGTCGACCGTCAGAGGTGCACGCCGTGGGTCCGCAGATAGGCGACGGGATCGATGTCCGACCCGTAGTCCGCGCTCGTACGGACCTCGAAGTGCAGGTGGGGCCCGGTCACATTGCCGGTGGCGCCGGACAGGGCGATCTGCTCGCCCGGGGTGACGCTCTGGCCCACGTTGACCCCGATGGACGACAGATGGCCGTACTGCGTGTAGGTGCCGTCGTGCATCCTGAGGACGACCTGGTAGCCGTACGCGCCGCCCCAGCCCGCCTCGACGACCGTCCCCGCGCCGACCGCGTGCACCGGCGTCCCCGACGCGGCGTGGAAGTCGATGCCGGTGTGGGTGCCGGAGGACCACAGGGTGCCGCCGCTGCGGTAGGCGGTGGAGACGTACGAACCGGAGATCGGCGCCACGCAGGTGTTCAGGAGCTTGCGCTCGGCCTCGCGGGCGGCGTGCTCCTCGGCCGCGCGCTCCTTCTTCGCCTCGGCCGCGGCCTGCCTGCGCGCGGCCTCGGCGGCCTGCTTGCGCTCCATCGCCCGCTCCTGGGCGGTGGCCTGGGCCTTGATGTGCTCGGCGACCGCGTCACCGACGCTGAGGGCCTGGGTCAGACCGGTCTGCTCGGTCTCGGCGGAGCCGTCGGCCGCGAACGCCGGGGAGGTCAGCGTGCCGATCACGCCCGTGGTGGTGAGTGCCGCGAGACCCATGGCGTTCGTGGTCGTGCGCGTCACGCGCCCTTGCCGACGGTGCTTCCCGGTGGCGCAGGTGAACGCCATAGACGTGGCTGGTCCTTTCCTTCCCTCTCGCCTACCGGGTCAGCGGTGGGGGCGATGGCTGTCCGGTGCCGCGAATGCGGCGTGGTGCCCGACGGACAGCCCGACAGACGCTAAGCGGGCCTTCACATGGTCAACAAACGGATCCCGGAATGTGTAGCGCATCCCACAGGGCAGAGAGGCAACCTCTGTGGCAATCCGGACAAACCCCCAACAGACGGGGCCCTGGTGACGGAAGAGTCACCAGGGCCCGGGTCGGAATCGTCGCCCACGCGTGCGCGGAGCGAGGTGCTACTCGGCCGGTACGACGCTCACTTCGCCGATGCCGAGCGCCTTGACCGGCTCCTCGATCTGCGCCGCGTCACCCACCAGGATGGTCACCAGACGGTCGACCGGGAAGGCGTTCACGACGGCCGCCGTGGCCTCCACCGTGCCCGTGGCGGCGAGCCGCTGATACAGCGTCCCCTGGTAGTCGTCCGGCAGATGCTGCTCGACCTGGTCGGCGAGCGTGCTCGCGACGGCCGCCGCCGTCTCGAACTTCAGCGGCGCCACACCCACCAGGTTCTGCACGGCGACATCGCGCTCGGCGTCCGTCAGCCCTTCGGCGGCCAGGGTGCGCAGCACCTTCCACAGGTCGTCCAGCGCCGGGCCGGTGTTCGGCGTGTCGACGGAGCCGCTGATGGCGAGCATCGCGGCGCCCGTGCCGTCGGGCGCGGAGCGCAGCACCTGGCCGAACGCTCGCACGCCGTAGGTGTAGCCCTTCTCCTCGCGCAGGACGCGGTCCAGGCGGGAGGTGAGCGTGCCGCCGAGGCAGTACGTGCCGAGCACCTGCGCGGGCCACACGCGGTCGTGGCGGTCGGCGCCGATGCGGCCGAGGAGCAGTTGCGTCTGGACGGCGCCGGGGCGGTCCACGATGATCACGCGGCCCCGGTCGTCGGCGGTCACCGGCGGCACGGCGCGCGGCTTGCCCGGCTCCCCCGTCCAGGCGCCGAGCGTGTCCCCGAGCAGCGCGTCGAGGTCGATCCCGGCGAGGTCGCCGACCACGACGACGGTGGACGTCGCCGGGCGTACGTGCCGCTCGTAGAAGGAGCGGACCGCCGCGGAGTCGATGGTCGAGACCGTCTCCTCGGTGCCCTGGCGGGGGCGCGACATCCGCGAGGACGCCGGGAACAGGTTCCTGGACAGTTCCTTGGCGGCGCGGCGGGCCGGGTTCGCGGTCTCGTGCGGGATCTCGTCGAGACGGTTGCGCACCAGGCGTTCGATCTCGCTGTCCGCGAACGCCGGGGTGCGCAGGGCGTCGGCGAGCAGTCCGAGCCCCTTCGCCAGGCGCGAGGCGGGCACTTCGAGGGAGATACGGACGCCGGGGTGGTCCGCGTGCGCGTCGAGCGTGGCGCCGCAGCGCTCCAGTTCGGCGGCGAACTCCTCGGCGGAGTGCCGGTCGGTGCCCTCGGAGAAGGCGCGCGCCATGATCGTGGCGACACCGTCGAGACCGGCCGGCTCGGCGTCCAGGGGCGCGTCGAGGAGCACCTCGACGGCGACGACCTGCTGTCCGGGACGGTGACAGCGCAGCAGGGTCAGGCCGTTGTCGAGCGTGCCGCGCTCGGGCGCGGGGAAGGCCCAGGGCCGGGCCTGGCCGGGCTGGGGCTGCGGGTGGAAGTCCATGGTCGCGAGCTCGGTCACTTCGCCGACTCCTCGTCGTTGCTGGCGCCTTCGGCGGCGGTCGTTCCGGCTTCCGGGGTCTCGGCCGCGACCGGCTCGTACACGAGCACCGCGCGGTTGTCCGGGCGCAGGCGGGCCTGGGCGACCTCCCGCACCTCCTCGGCGGTGACCGCGAGGACGCGCTGCACGGCGGTCAGGGCGAGCTGCGGGTCGCCGAACAGCACGGCGTACCGGCACAGTTCGTCGGCGCGCCCGGCGACCGTACCGAGGCGGTCCAGCCACTCGCGCTCCAACTGGGCCTGGGCGCGCTCCATTTCCTCGTCCGTGGGGCCCTCTTCGGCGAACCGGGCCAGCTCCTCGTCGATGGCGGTCTCGATGACCGGCACCTCATAGTCGCCGGAGGTCTTCACGTCCAGCCAGCCCAGGGAGGGCGCACCGGCGAGCCGCAGCAGGCCGAACCCGGCGGCCACGGCCGTACGGTCGCGCCGTACGAGCCGGTTGTAGAGGCGGGAGGACTCGCCGCCGCCGAGGATCGTGAGCGCCACGTCGGCCGCGTCGCACGCGCGCGTGCCGTCCTGCGGCAGCCGGTAGGCGGCCATCAGGGCGCGCGCCGGGACCTCCTCCTCGATGACCTCGCGCACCTGCTCGCCGATGACGTCGGGCAGCGAGCCGTCGCGGGGCTCGGGCTTGCCGTCGTGGGACGGGATGGACCCGAAGTACTTCTCGATCCAGGCGAGGGTCTGCTCGGGGTCGATGTCGCCGACGACGGACAGGACCGCGTTGTTGGGCGCGTAGTACGTGCGGAAGAAGGCGCGCGCGTCCTCCAGCGTGGCCGCGTCCAGGTCCGCCATCGAGCCGATCGGCGTGTGATGGTACGGGTGGCCATGCGGGGACGAGAGGGCGGTGAGCTTCTCGAAGGCGGTGCCGTACGGGACGTTGTCGTAGCGCTGGCGGCGCTCGTTCTTCACGACGTCCCGCTGGTTCTCCATGGACTCGTCGTCGAGCGCGGCGAGCAGGGAGCCCATGCGGTCGGCCTCCAGCCAGAGGGCGAGCTCCAGCTGATGGGTCGGCATGGTCTCGAAGTAGTTGGTGCGCTCGAAGCTGGTGGTGCCGTTGAGCGAGCCGCCCGCGCCCTGCACCAGTTCGAAGTGGCCGTTGCCCTCGACCTGTCCCGAGCCCTGGAACATCAGGTGCTCGAAGAGGTGGGCGAGACCCGTGCGCCCCTTGACCTCGTGGCGCGAGCCGACGTCGTACCAGAGGCACACCGCCGCGACCGGGGTCAGGTGGTCCTCGGAGAGCACCACGCGCAGACCGTTGGCCAGGCGGTGCTCGGTCGCTGTCAGGCCGCCGGAGCCTGCCTCGGCTGTGGCCGTGTGACCCATGGGCATGTACGTCCCTTCGATCGCGGAAGCTGTCGCGGAAACCGCGGTTTCCTGCCGTTCCTGTCACTGTATGCAAGCGTGTGGACCGCTGGCGAAGTTCCCGGGCGGCATACACCCTGAGCGAGACCAGGATTACGGGGGGTGGGGTACGCGCAGCCGGTTGACGTGCCGGGCCTCGCACCCCCTCGCCGACCTCCTCGTCGCGCCCCGTCGTCGTGCTCGGGAGAGGGCCGTCGTCGTGCTCGGAAGCGGGCCGGAGGGAAGGGGCATGGTCCGCGTTGTCAGTGCGGCGGTCCACAATGGTCCGCGACAGACGTTCGTTCATTGCCCAGCGCAGACTGTGAAGGAGCCGGCAGCGATGGCCCGCCGCAGCACGAAGACCCCGCCGCCCGACGACGCGTACGAGGAGAAGATCCTCGACATCGACGTCGTCGACGAGATGCAGGGCTCCTTCCTGGAATACGCGTACTCGGTCATCTACTCCAGGGCCCTGCCGGACGCGCGTGACGGCCTCAAGCCGGTGCACCGGCGGATCGTCTACCAGATGAACGAGATGGGGCTGCGCCCCGAGCGCGGCTATGTGAAGTGCGCCCGCGTCGTCGGCGAGGTCATGGGCAAGCTGCATCCGCACGGCGACGCGTCGATCTACGACGCCCTGGTGCGCCTGGCCCAGCCGTTCTCGATGCGTGTCCCCCTGGTCGACGGCCACGGCAACTTCGGTTCGCTGGGCAACGACGACCCGCCGGCCGCCATGCGGTACACCGAGTGCCGGATGGCCGAGGCGACGAGCCTGATGACCGAGTCGATCGACGAGGACACGGTCGACTTCGCGCCCAACTACGACGGCCAGGAGAAGGAGCCGGTGGCCCTGCCCGCCGCCTTCCCGAACCTCCTGGTGAACGGCTCGTCGGGCATCGCGGTCGGCATGGCCACGAACATGCCGCCGCACAACCTGCGCGAAGTGATCGCCGCCGCCCGCCATCTGATCCGGTATCCGAACGCGGATCTGGACGCCCTGATGAAGCACGTCCCGGGCCCCGATCTGCCCACCGGCGGCAGGATCGTCGGCCTCTCCGGGATCCGCGACGCCTACGAGAGCGGGCGCGGCACGTTCAAGATCCGGGCCACGGTGTCCGTGGAGAACGTGACGGCGCGCCGCAAGGGCCTCGTCGTCACGGAGTTGCCCTTCACGGTCGGCCCGGAGAAGGTGATCGCCAAGATCAAGGACCTGGTCGGCGCGAAGAAGCTCCAGGGCATCGCCGACGTCAAGGACCTCACCGACCGTGAGCACGGTCTGCGGCTGGTCATCGAGATCAAGAACGGCTTCGTGCCGGAGGCGGTCCTCGAGCAGCTCTACAAGCTGACGCCGATGGAGGACTCCTTCGGCATCAACAACGTCGCCCTGGTCGACGGGCAGCCGCTCACGCTGGGGCTCAAGGAGCTGCTGGAGGTCTATCTCGACCACCGCTTCACGGTCGTGCGGCGCCGCTCTGAGTTCCGCCGCGGCAAGCGGCGCGACCGTCTCCACCTGGTCGAGGGCCTGCTCACGGCGCTGGTGGACATCGACGAGGTCATCCGGCTGATCCGCTCCAGCGAGAACTCCGCCCAGGCGAAGGAGCGTCTGATGCGGCGCTTCTCGCTGAGCGAGATCCAGACGCAGTACATCCTCGACACCCCGCTGCGCCGTCTGACCAAGTACGACCGCATCGAGCTGGAGGCGGAGAAGGACCGGCTCGTCGCCGAGATCGAGGAGCTGACCCGGATCCTGGAGTCGGACGCGGAGCTGCGCAAGCTGGTCTCCACGGAACTGGCCGCGGTGGCCAAGAAGTTCGGCTCGGAGCGGCGCACGGTGCTGCTGGAGTCCTCCGGTGCCCCGGCCCCGACGGCCTCGCTCCAGGTCGAGGACGCCCCGTGCCGGGTGCTGCTGTCGTCGACGGGTCTGCTGGCCCGTACGGCGAACGGCGACCCGTTCACGGAGGACACGGACGGCAGGCGCGCGAAGCACGACGTGATCGTCTCCATGGCCCCGGCGACGGCCCGCGGCGAGGTGGGCGTGGTGACGTCCGCGGGACGGCTGCTGCGCCTGAACGTGATCGACCTCCCGCAACTGCCGGAGACGGCGGCCCGGCCGAGCCTGTCCGGAGGCGCCCCGGTCTCGGAGTTCGTCTCCCTGGACGCGGACGAGACGGTGGTCTGTCTCACGACGCTGGACGAGTCCTCGCCGGGCCTCGCGCTCGGTACGGAACAGGGCGTCGTCAAGCGTGTGGTGCCCGACTACCCGTCCAACAAGGAGGAGTTGGAGGTCATCACGCTGAAGGACGATGACCGGATCGTCGGCGCGGTCGAACTGCGGACCGGCGAGGAGGACCTGGTCTTCATCACGGACGACGCTCAACTGCTGCGCTACCAGGCCTCCCAGGTGCGCCCGCAGGGCCGTCCCGCGGGTGGCATGGCCGGGATCAAGCTCCCGGCCGGTGTGAAGGTGATCTCCTTCACGGCGGTGGATCCGGCGGCGGACGCGGTGGTCGTGACGGTCGCCGGTTCGCGCGGCACGCTGGACGACTCGGTCCAGACGACGGGCAAGATGACGCCCTTCGACCAGTATCCGCGCAAGGGCCGTGCCACGGGCGGTGTGCGCTGCCAGCGGTTCCTGAAGGGCGAGGACTGTCTCTCGTTCGCCTGGGCGGGTGCGGCGCCGGCCCGGGCCACGCAGAAGAACGGCACTCCGGCCGACCTGCCGGATCCGGACCCGCGGCGCGACGGTTCGGGCCTGTCGCTGCCGAAGACGATCGCGGCGGTGGCGACGGAGCTGTAGCTCAGCCGTCGAGGCGGCCGGGGCTCCCGTGAGCTTCGGCCACCTCGTCCCGCTCCTCGTCCGGCTCCTTGTCCTGCACGTAGCGGAGGACGCCCCACATGCCGCGCTCGTCGGCGTGCGGGGCACCGTCCGCGCAGGCCTCCAACTCCTTGAGCAGGGCGTCGGTGTCGATGCCGGAGCCGATGAGCACGAGCTGGGTGAGCCGCTCGGCGCCCGCCTTCCACGGCTCCGGGTAGAACCGCAGGAACCGCCCCACGGCATGCACGGCGTACCGGTTGCGTGGATCGGCCGCGCCGAAGTCGACGTATCCCTTGATCCGGTAGAGGCCTTCCGGCCTGCTGTCGAGGAAGTCCAGCAGCCGCCGGGGGTCCAGCGGTGTGCCGGAGCGGAAGGAGACGCTCTCGTATCCCGTGTGCAGATGGGTGTGCGCGGGGTCGTCCGGCCCGTGCTCGTGCCGGTGGAGGTCGTCGAAGGAGAGCTGGCCGATCCGCTCCTCGGCCGGTCGGCAGTCGAAGAGGAACTCGGGGTCGACGCGCCCGTGGACGGCCGGGACGACGGCGGCCCGGTCGGCGAGCGACCGGACGAGTCCGAGAACGCGCTCGCTGTCCTCGGCGCGGTCGGTCTTGTTGACCACGACGAGGTCGGCGAGCGCGAGATGGCGGTCGAGTTCGGGATGGAGCGCGCGGGTGGCGTCGAACTCCACCGCGTCGACGACCTCGACCAGTCCGCCGTAGACGACACGCGGCTGCTCGCTGGCGAGCACCATGCGCACCAGTTCCTGGGGTTCGGCCAGCCCGCTGGCCTCGATGACGATGACATCGATACCGGCCGCGGGCTGGGCGAGACGGTCGAGGTACAGGTCGAGTTCGCTCGCGTCGACGGCGCAGCACAGACATCCGTTGCCGAGGGAGACGGTGGAGTCCCCGAGCGCCCCGGCCACGGCCATCGCGTCGATCTCGATGTCCCCGAAGTCGTTGACGACGGCCCCGATGCGGCTGCCCCCACTGTGATGCAGAAGGTGGTTGAGCAACGTGGTCTTGCCCGACCCGAGGAATCCGGCGAGGACAACGACCGGAATCTGCCGCAGGCCCGACTTCTGACTCAACGCCCGTCCCTTCTCACACCGTACGCGTTCGCATGCCGACCCAGGATACGAGTGGCCGGGGAGCGCTCGCGGCGAACGGGCCGGGGCGCTCAGGCCACCGCCGGGACCGCGACCGGTGGCACCGGGCCCACGTACCGGGCGGCCGGGCGGATGATCTTCGAATCCTCCGCCTGTTCCAGGATGTTGGCGCTCCAGCCGACCACGCGGGCCGTCGCGAAGGTGGGCGTGAACATCTCGCGCGGCAGGCCACAGAGTTCCATCACCACGCCCGCGTAGAACTCCACGTTCGTGTGCAGCTCCCGGCCGGGCTTCAGTTCGGCCAGGATGGCTTCCACCTGGCGCTCGACCTCGACGGCGAAGTCGACGAGGGGGCCGCCGAACCGCTCGGCGATACCGCGGAGCATGCGGGAGCGGGGGTCCTCGGTGCGGTAGACGGGGTGGCCGAAGCCCATGATGCGCTCGCCCGCGAGGACGCGTTCGCGGATCCAGGGGTCGATGCGGTCGGGGGTGCCGATCGCGTCGAGAGTGTCGAGCGCGCGGCTCGGCGCGCCCCCGTGGAGGGGGCCGGAGAGGGCGCCGACGGCCCCGGTCAGGGCCGCCGCGACGTCGGCCCCGGTCGAGGCGATCACTCGCGCGGTGAAGGTTGATGCATTGAATCCATGATCAATGGTTGAGATCAAGTATTGCTCGACCGCCCGTGCCCGCGCGGCGTCGGGTTCCGAACCCGTCAACATGTACAGGTAGTTCGCGGCGTGGGGCAGATCCTCCCTCGGTTCGACGGGATCAAGACCGCGGCCCAGCCGGTACAGCGCGGTCAACAGCGTCGGGACGGCCGCAGCGGCCGCGACGGCGTCCTCCCGGCGCTGCTCCGCGTCGATGTCGTACACCGGCCGGAACCCCTGGGCGGCGCCGAGCAGGGAGAGCGTCGTACGCAGGCCCGCCAGCGGGCCGGAACCGCTGCTCGCGGCGGCCACGGCGGGCAGCGCGGCCCGTACGTCGTCGGGCAGGCGGCGCAGCTTCGCCGTCCGCGCGGCGAACGCGGACCGCTGTGCCGCGTCCGGCAGTTCGCCGTGGACCATCAGGTGCCACACGTCCTCGAAGCCGCGGGTCTGCGCGAGTTCGACGGCCGAATACTGACGGTAGTGATAGAAGCCTTCGCGTCCTCTGACGTCACCCAATGCGGTGTCGGTGACGACGACACCCGCGAGGCCTCGCGGAACGTCGACAGCGGTGGACGCGGCCCTGTTGATCGGCATCTTCCCTCCTTGGACTTGATCCGACTGTCCATGGTTGACGATATCTCTGTCAATATTGATTCAATCAATACATCATCCATGGGTACCGTGTCGGCCATGAGGGATCAAGAAGCGGCTCCCGGTCACCACGAGACCCGGCTCACCACCAAGGAGACGGCCGAACTGCTGGGCGTGAAGCCCGAGACGGTCTACGCGTACGTCAGCCGCGGCCAGCTCAGCAGCCGACGCGAGCCCGGCGGGCGCGGCAGCACCTTCGACGCCAAGGAGGTGACCGCGCTCGCCCGGCGCAACCGGCGTGAGTCGGGCGGAAGTTCGACCACCGGCGGCGAGCTCTCGGTCCGTACCGGCGTCACTCTGATCGACACGGACCGGTACTACTACCGCGGCGTCGACGCGACCGACCTGGCCGCGCGCCACTCCTACGAGAAGATCGCCGAGTGGCTGTGGACCGGACGCATGCGGTCCGGTACCACCTTCACCGCACCCGACACCTCCGTCGCCGTCGCCCGGCGCGCCGTGAACGCGCTGCCCGAACACAGCGGCCCCACCGACCAGTTGCGGGTCGCGACGATCGCGGCGGCCACCGCGGACCCGCTCCGCTTCGACCTGTCGCCGGACGCGGTCATCGGCACGGCCCGCGCCCTCATCCCCACCCTCGTCGCCGCGCTCCCGCCACTGCGGCACGACCACCGCGACACGGGGCCTCTGGCCCAGCGCCTGTGGGCGCGACTGAGCGGGCGCGATCCTGACGAGGCGTCACTTCGCGTGCTGGACACGGCACTCGGCCTGCTCATCGACCACGACCTGGCCGCCTCGACTCTCGCGGTCCGCGTCGCCGCCTCCGCCCGCGCCCACGCGTACGCCGCCGTCTCGGCCGGACTGGGCGTCCTGGAGGGCCCCCTGCACGGAGCGGCCAGCGGCCTCGCGCACCGGATGCTGTTCGACGTCCTGGACCTGGGCACCGCGGTACCCGTGATCGCCGACGAACTGCGCGCCGGACGCCGGGTCCCCGGGCTCGGACACCGGCTGTACCCCGGCGAGGACCCACGCGCGCGTGCCCTCTTCGCGCTCCTGGAGGAGGTACCGGACGCGGCACCGGCCCTCGCGGCGGCCCGGGACATCGTGGCCACGACGGCCCGTCACACGCCCCTGCACGCCAACGTCGACCTGGCGCTGGCCGTCCTCACCGTCTCCTTCGGGATGGCCCCCACGGCGGGCGAGACCGTCTTCGCGATCGCGCGCACGGCCGGCTGGATCGCTCACACCCTGGAGGAGTACGAGGAACGCCCGCTGCGCATGCGCCCGAGCGGGCACTACGTAGGGCCGCGTCCGCCGCAGCCGCTCCCCGCGTGAACACCTCGCGCGAGCACCCGGCGTGAGCACCTCGCCCCGCTCGCGCGGCCGGAAATCACCGCGGACGAAGTCAGGTTAGGCTCACCTGTGTGAGTACGTGCACCGCCGCCTCCCGGCACCTCGACGAGCCACTGGCCGGGACCGCGGCGACCGCGCGGACCTGGCTGCTGCTGGAACAGCCCGGCCCGTGGGGCGCCAAGGCGCTCACCTCCAGCCATCTGGATCCGGCGCTCGGCCGCGCCCTCGAAGCCGCCGCGGAGGACACCGGCGTACGGGTCGCGCTCATCCGCCGCCCCGGCCGCCACGCCGACTGCGGTACACCTGCCGTACGGCAGGTGTACGCGGCGCACACCGTCCCGGGACGCACCTGGCTGTACAGCGCCACGACGGCCACGCCGGAACGGCTGCTCGACCTGGACTTCGCCGCGCTCGGCGACGGCGACCCGCACACCGTCGACGTGGTGCTCCAAGGACGGCCCCACACCGGCGATCCGCTCGCGCTCGTCTGCACCAACGGCAAGCGGGACCGCTGCTGCGCCCTGCTGGGCCGCCCCCTCGCGGCCGAGCTGTCCGCCTCCGGAGTGGACGGTGTCTGGGAGGTGACCCACCTGGGCGGCCACCGCTTCGCGCCCACGCTGCTCGTCCTGCCGTTCGGGTACGCCTACGGGCGGGCGCAGGCCCCCCACGTCAAGGAGATCCTCCAGGGGGTGCGGGAGGGCCGGGTCGTGGTTGAGGGCTGCCGCGGCGGCTCGGCCTGGGAGCGGCCCGCCCAGGCCGCCGAACTCGCGGTGCGCACCGCGGCCCGTGAAGACGCCGCGAACACGCTGACCGTCGTCCGCGTCGAGGGCGCCGCACCGCGCTGGGAGGTCGAGGTCGCCCACGCCGACGGCCGTCGGTGGCGCGTCGTCGTGGCGCGGGGCGCCTCGCTGCCGCCGCGCCCGGAGAGCTGCGGCTCGGCGCTCGGTTCGCCGGCGCGGATGGACGTGGTGTCGGTACGGGAGCTGCGCCTCGACGACCGCGCGGGCACCGCGCACGGCTGAGGCAGGGCAGGGCGCGCACGGCTGGGGCAGGGGCGCGCCCCTCCCCGTACCGTCGGCGCATGCACACGACACCTCCCCCTGTCCGACGCCTGCGTCTGGGGCTGCCCCGCCGGATGTTCTCGCAGGTCCTGCTGATGCAGATGGCGATCGCCGCGGGAGTGGCCGTGCTCGCCACCGGGCTGTTCCTGGCCCCGCTCAGTCATCTGCTGGACGATCAGGCGATGCGCCGGGCCCTCGCCATCGCGCAGAGCACGGCCGCCCAGCCGCAGATCGCCGAGGACCTGCGGTCCACACGGCCGACGCCGGACGGGCCCGTGCAGGTGGCGGCGGAGCGCATCCGCAAGGCCAGCGGCGCCGAGTACGTCGTGGTGCTGAACCTGCGGCATGTGCGCTGGTCGCACCGGGATCCCACGCTGGTCGGCAAGGTCGTCTCGACCGACCCGAGCAAGGCCCTGGCCGGGCGGGAGGTGATGGAGATCGACAGCGGCACCCTGGGCCGCTCGGCCCGCGGCAAGGTGCCGCTGCGCGACGCGCACGGCCGGATCATCGGCGCCGTCTCCGTGGGCATCGAGTACACCACCGTGCGGACCCGGCTGATCCACGCGATCCCGGGGCTGCTCGCCTACGCGGGCGCGGCCCTGGCCATCGGCGCGCTGGTCGCGTATCCGATCTCCCGAAGAGTCCAGCGGCAGACGCGCGACCTCGCCTTCTCCGACATCGCGGCCCTGCTCGCCGAGCGCGAGGCGATGCTGCACGGCATCAGGGAGGGGGTCGTCGCCCTGGACCGCGCGGGCCGGGTGCGTCTCCTCAACGACGAGGCGCGGCGCCTGCTGGGCATCGGGGACGAGGCCGTCGGCCGGTCCCTCGACGAGGCGCTGGGCGAGGGCCGTACGACCGACGTGCTCGCCGGACGGGTCACCGGCACCGATCTGCTCACCGTGTGCGGTCACCGCGTCCTGGTCGCCAATCGCATGCCCACCGACGACGGAGGCGCCGTCGCCACGCTGCGCGACCGCACCGAACTCGAGCAGCTCGGCCGTGAACTCGACTCCACGCGCGGCCTGATCGATGCGATGCGGGCGCAGGACCACGAGCACGCCAACCGGATGCACATCCTTCTGGGGCTGCTCGAACTGGAGATGTACGACGACGCCGCGGAGTTCGTCGGCGAGGTGGTGGGCGACCACCGGGCCACCGCGGAACAGGTCACCGAGAAGATCCACGACCCGCTTGTCGCGGCCCTGTTGGTGGGCAAGGCCACGGTGGCCGGTGAGCGCGGGGTGGCGCTGTGGATCGCGGATCACACGCTGCTGCCGGACCGGTTGATCGACCCCCAGGGGTTGGTCACGATCGTCGGCAACCTGGTCGACAACGCACTGGATGCCGTCGCGGGCACACCGCACGCGCGCGTGGAGGTCGACCTGCGCGCCGAGGGGCGTACGGCCGTGCTCAGGGTGCGCGACACCGGGCCCGGAATCCCCGCCGAGCGACGGGAGTTGGTCTTCACGGACGGATGGTCCACCAAGGAACCACCGGCGCACGGCAAGCGCGGCATCGGGCTCTCCCTGGTGCGCCGCCTCGCCGAACGCCAAGGAGGCAGCGCGCGGGTGGGCGACGCGCACGGCGGGGGCGCGGAGTTCGTCGTCGTCCTGCCGGAGGCGCTGGAGGAGTCCGGCCCGGACCGGCCGGACACGGCGACGCGGGCCGCGCCGGGCATCGCTGCGTCCGGGCGGCCCGCGTCCGAGGGCACGGCCGAAGGGCTCAGCCCGCGGCCTTCTTGACGAACTCCGTCGTGTAGGTCTTGTCCAGGTCGATGGTGGCGTTCTTGATGTTGGGGTTGAACGCCTTGAGGACCTTCTGGACGGTCTCGGGACCGCCTTCCGGCATCACGCCGTCCTTGGTGAACATGGGCAGCGTGCTCTTGACGGCGCTCACGTAGAGCGTCTTGTCGCCCTGGGAGTAGTCGGCCGGCATCTTGGCGGCGATCTCGTCCGCGGAGTGCGTGGACATCCACTTCAGGGTCTTCACGAAGGCGTTGACCAGCTTCTGGACGGTGTCCTTGTGACTGTTGACCCAGTCCGTCTGCATGTACAGGCTTGACGACGGATACGGACCACCGAGCGCCTCCTGCGACCCTTCCGGTGTCCGCATGTCGACGAGCACCGTGCCGAGCTTCTTCTGCAGGACCGTCGCGACGGTCGGGTCGGTGGTCATCCCTCCGTCGATGGAGCCCTTCTCCAGGGCGGCGATGAACGTCGCACCGGCACCGACGGCGACCGGGCTGAACTCACTGACGTTCACCCCGTTCTTGACCGCGAGGTACTTGGTGAGGAAGTCGGTCGAGGAGCCGAGGCCGGTGATGCCGAGCTTCGTGCCCTTGAAGTCCTTGGGCGACGTGATGTCCTTCGCACGCCGGGTGGACACGATCTCGACCTCACCGGGCGCGTGCGAGAACTGCACCACCGACTCGACGTGCTTGCCCTTGGTCTGCAGGTCGAGGGTGTGGTCGTAGAAGCCGACCGTGCCCTGGACCTGCCCCGAGACGAGCGCGGTCTCGGCCTGCACTCCGGCCGGCTCGGTCAGCAGCTCCACTTCGAGGCCCTCGGCGTCGAAGTAGCCGAGCCGCTGGGTGAGCATGGCGGGCAGGTAGATGACCTTGTCCAGACCACCCACCATGATCTTGACCTTCTCGCCCTTGCCGTCGCCCCTGCCGCCCGAGCCGGAGGAGGCGTCATCGGCGCAGGCGGTGAGCGAGGTGAGGGCGAGCAGGCCGGCCGTGGCGAGAGCGGCCCATCTGGCGGACTTGCGCATGGTGGTTCACGTCCTTGGGAGAGGGCGGTGCGGGAGGAAGTACGGGTGCCGTGACGGGTGTCGAGCGGTGGTCACTGCCCGGAGTCCGACGGCTTCCAGCGGAAGATGCGGCGCTCGGCGAAGGTGAGCAGGCCTTCGGCCGCCAGCGCGACGACGGCGAGGATGACCATCGCGGCATACACACCGGCCGCGTTGAAGGTGCCCTGGGACTGGGCGACGAGCAGACCGATGCCCTGGGTGGCACCGATGTACTCCCCGACGATGGCGCCGATGAGCGCGAAGCCGAAGCTGACGTGGAGGCTGGTGAAGATCCACGAGGTGGCGGACGGGATGACGACCTGAAGCGTCACCCGGCGGTCACTGGCGCCCAGGATGCGGGCGTTGGCCACGAGATTGCGGTCCACCTCGCGGGCGCCCTGGAAGGCGTTGAAGAAGACGGGGAAGAAGACCAGGACGACGGCCGAGGCGATCTTGGAGGCCGATCCGAGCCCGAACCAGATCACGAAGATCGGGGCAAGGACGATCCGGGGAATGGAGTTGAGCACCTTGATGTACGGCCCCAGGACATCGGCGAGGAAGGCGACCCGTCCCAGCGCGATACCGAAGACCACCCCGGACACGACCCCGAGGATCCAGCCGACCAGCGCTTCCTGAAGCGTGACCCAGATCTGCGCGCCGAGCGAGCCGAGCGCGGTGCCGTGCATGATCCAGGTGTGGATCTGGTCCCAGATCTTCGACGGCATCGAGAAGTTGAACGGATCGATGGTCCCGGTCCGCGACAGCACTTCCCACAGCCCGAGCACGGCGACCAGCAGCAGCACACGCGCGAGGGCGACAACGGCCTTGCGTCTCCGGGCGGCACGCGCGCGTGAGTGCGCGCGGTCGGACTTGACGACGTCGACGGACGACGGAGCGGAGAGGACCTCAGGCGACATGGGCGGTACCTCTCTCACGCGTGATGCGAACCTCTTCGCCGAGGGACTCCCAGATCTCGCGGTAGATCTCGATGAACCGCGGCTCCAGGCGCACCGATTCGACCTTGCGCGGGCGCGGCAGGTCGATGTCGAAGACCTGCTTCACGGTCGCGGGCCCGGCGGTCATCACGACCACCTTGTCGGCCAGCGCGATGGACTCCTCCAGGTCGTGGGTGACGAAGACGACCGAGGCGCCCGTGCCCTCCCACAGTTCCAGCAGCTCGTCGGACATCAGGGCCCGGGTCTGCACGTCGAGAGCCGAGAACGGCTCGTCCATGAGCAGGATCTCGGGGTCGTTGACGAAGGTGGCCGCGAGGGCGACGCGCTTGCGCTGGCCGCCGGAGAGCTGGTGGGGGTAGCGGTCCTCGAAGGCCGCGAGGCCGACCCGGTCGAGCCACTCGCGCGCCTTCTGCCGGGCCTCCGCCTTCGGCACACCGCGAAAGCGCGGGCCCGCCATGACGTTGGACAGGACCGTGCGCCAGGGGAACGTGGCGTCCTGCTGGAAGACGAAGCCGACCTTGTCCCCGACCCCGTCGACGGGCTCACCGGCCACCAGGACCTCGCCCTCGGTGGGCTCCTCCAGACCGCTGACCAGGGTCAGCGTCGTCGACTTGCCGCACCCGGTGGGTCCGACGACAGCGACGAACTCACCTCGCCCGACGGTCAGATCAAGCTCCCTGACCGCGGTGTGCAGACCCCCTGCCGGGGTCCTGAAGACCTTGCTCGCGCCCCGCAACTCGATCGCGGGGCTGATCTCTGCGCTCATGGCCTGGGACCGTAGAGCGCGGACGGGCCGTCGCAGCAGTCTTGTGGTCACAACCTCGACTTCTGCTCACAGGAGTCTGTTGTGCTCGTTTTGCGCGCGCTACAACACGGACTGAAACACGGGCTCACCGCTCGCCCGGTCCAGAGGGAGAGGCCCGATGATTGACGTCCTGGTCGTGGACGACGACTTCCGTGTCGCCGAGATCAACGCCAAGTACGTGGAGAAGGTTCCCGGCTTCCGGGTCGCCGCCCGCGCGCACAACGCCGCCCAGGCGCTCGCCGCGGTGGAGCGCGCCCCGATCGACCTGGTCCTGCTCGACCACTATCTGCCGGACCGGACCGGCCTCGAACTGGTCCACCACATGCGTGAGTACGGCCATGGCACCGACGTCATCATGATCACGGCGGCGGGAGACGTGGCGACCGTGCAGGCGGCGATGCGCCTGGGCGCGCTGCACTATCTGGTCAAGCCGTTCACGTTCGCGGGTCTGCGCACCCGCCTCGACTCGTACGCGGCGCTGCGGCGCACCGTCGACCGCGTCAGCGGCCGAGGAGTGGCGGGGCAGGAACAGGTCGACCGCATCTTCGGCGCCCTGCGCACCGCGCCCGCCCCCTCCGCGTCCAGGCTGCCCAGCGGTCACTCGGAGCCGACGACGGACCTCATCTGCGAGGTGCTGCACGGGGCCGAACACCCGCTGTCCGCCCATGAGGTGGCCGCCCGGACCGGCCTCAGCCGCTCCACCGCCCAGCGCTATCTGCGTCATCTGGAGCAGGCGGGCCGACTGAGTCTGTCGCTGAAGTACGGCGTCACGGGACGGCCCGAGCACCGGTACGCCTGGGTGGCGCCGTAGAGGGCTCTGATAGGCCCTGTACGGCGCCAGGAGGCACCACCCGGTGCCCACGGGTGTCTCGAGGCGCCCACAGGCGCCCACAGGCGCCTGCGGGCGTCTGCGGGCGTCTGCGGGCGTCTGCGGGCGTCTGCGGGCGTCTGCGGGCGTCTGCGGCCTCGTACGGGTTCTTACAGGTGTCCCGCGTCCGTGCGTGTGTCAGACCGCCCCGGCCCCCGTCAGCGACCGCACCTCGGTCTCGGCGTGCTTCGCCTCGTCCGGTGGCTCGGCCGAGGTGACCGTACCCAGCCAGCCCGCGAGGAAGCCCAGCGGGACGGACACGATGCCCGGGTTCTCCAGCGGGAAGTACTGGAAGTCGACGCCCGGGAACAGCGAGTCGGGGCTCCCCGAGACGACCGGGGACAGCAGCACGAGCCCGAGCGCGGGTACGAGGCCGCCGTAGACCGCCCATACGGCGCCGCGCGTGGTGAAGCCGCGCCAGAACAGCGAGTACATCAGCACGGGGAGGTTCGCGGACGCGGAGACCGCGAAGGCGAGCCCCACCAGGAAGGCCGCGTTGAGGTCCCGGGCCAGCAGCCCGATCGTGATCGCGACCACGCCGACGGCGACGGCGGCGATCCGCGCCACGGCCACCTCGCTGCGCGGTGCGACGCGACGGCGCCGCAACGACGGATACAGATCGTGGGCCACCGAGGCCGAGGCGGAGAGGGTGATCCCGGCGACGACCGCGAGGATCGTGGCGAAGGCGATCGCGGCGACCACGGCGAACAGAACCGTTCCTCCGGTGGAGTCCGCACCACCACCGAGGTTCCGCGCGAGCAGCGGCACCGCCGTGTTCCCCGCTGCGTTCGACTCCCGTACGGCGTCCGGTCCGAGGACGGCGGCGGCACCGAACCCCAGCACGATCGCCATCAGATAGAAGCCGCCGATGAGTCCGACCGACCAGACGACCGAGCGACGCGCGGCCCGCGCGGTCGGCACGGTGTAGAAGCGGGACAGGATGTGCGGCAGCCCGGCCGTGCCGAGCACCAGCGCCAGGCCCAGGCTGATGAAGTCGACCCGGGAGGCCCAGCCGCTGCCGTACTTGAGGCCGGGCGCGAGGAACGCCTGTCCGTGTCCGCTGCGTTCGGCGGCCGTCCGCAGCAGCGCGTCGATGTTCCCGTGGAAGCGCAGCAGGACGAGCACGGTCAGGGCGATCGTGCCGCCGAGCAGCAGGACCGCCTTGACGATCTGGATCCAGGTGGTGGCCCGCATCCCGCCGAAGGACACATAGATCACCATGAGCGCGCCGACGCCGATCACGGTCCAGGCACGCGCCGCCTCGCTCGTGTCCCCGAGCAGCAGCGCCACCAGGCTGCCCGCGCCGACCATCTGTGCCACCAGGTAGAGCACGGACACGGTCACCGAGGACGTCCCGGCCGCGATGCGCACCGGACGCTCGCGCATCCGCGCCACGACGACGTCCGCGAGCGTGAACCGCCCGCAGTTGCGCACCAGTTCGGCGACGCAGAAGAGCACCACGAGCCAGGCGACGAGGAAGCCCACCACATACAGCAGCCCGTCGTACCCGAAGAGCGCGATGAGCCCGGTGACGCCCAGCAGCGAGGCGGCCGAGGTGTAGTCACCGGCGATGGCAAAACCATTCTCCATCGGTGAGAACAGCCGTCCGCCCGCGTAGAACTCCTCTGCCGATCCCTGCCTGTTGCGACTCACCCAGGTCGTGATCGCGAGCGTGATCACGACGAAGACGCTGAACAGCAGGAGCGCCAGGGCCTGATGATGTCCGGTCATCGCGCCCCTCCCCTGAGTCCGCGCGTCAACTCCTGGGTGTTCCAGCGCAGATCGAGCGCGGCCCGGTCCCGGCGCAAGCGCGCGTGTCGCGCGTACGCCCATGTGAACAGGAACGTCGTCAGGAACTGTCCGATCCCGGCCACCATCGCCACGTTCACCGCGCCCGCGACCGGGCGCGCCATCAGCCCGGGTGCCGTCTGCGCGGTCACCACGTAGCCCACGTACCAGGTGAGCGACAGCACCAGGCCCGGGATCACGAACCTGCGGTACCGGCTGCGTACTTCCTGGAACGCCGCGCTGCGCCGCACCTCCAGATAGACCTCGGCCGCGTCGCCCGTACGTTCCTGGCGCGCGGGCGGCACGACGGGCGCCGGGGAGCCCGTCCCGTCCATCTCGCCCCAGCCCGAGGCGAGCGCGTCGTACCAAGGATCGTCGTACCTCGGCCGTCCCGATGCCTCCACGTCCGCGGAGGCCGGGTCAGGGCCCTCGTACTTCGCCACCGGACTCTCAGGGCCGTCCCCGTGCCCGCGGGGGCGGCCATCGCTTGACTGCATGCCCAAGGATGGGCAGATCGTGACGACCGCCGGCTCCGCTTCCCCGCCCCGTTCACCCCATCAGGTGACACACGGCACGGGTGACACAGGTGACGCGGGCGGCCCCGAAGGACGGGGCCGCACCGGGCGCCGCGCTACGCGTCGATGCGCGAGCGGTCCAGCGTCGCCGCCGAGCTGGAGATGAACTCCTTGCGCGGCGCCACATCGGTCCCCATCAGCAGGTCGAACACCTGCTCGGCGGCCTCCAGGTCGGAGAGGTTGATCCGGCGCAGGGTGCGGTGCCGGGGGTCCATCGTCGTCTCGGCGAGCTGATCGGCGTCCATCTCACCGAGGCCCTTGTAGCGCTGGATGGAGTCCTTGTAGCGGACGCCCTTGCTCTGGAACTGCAGGAGCGTGTCGCGCAGTTCGCGGTCCGAGTACGTGTAGACGTACTTGTCCTGGCCCTTCTTCGGCTGGACGATCTCGATGCGGTGCAGCGGCGGCACCGCGGCGAACACCCGGCCCGCCTCGACCATGGGCCGCATGTAGCGGTGGAAGAGCGTCAGGAGCAGCGTACGGATGTGGGAGCCGTCCACATCGGCGTCGGTCATCATGATGATCTTGCCGTAGCGGGCCGCGTCGATGTCGAAGGTCCGGCCCGATCCGGCCCCTATGACCTGGATGATCGCTCCGCACTCGGCGTTCTTTAGCATGTCCGTGACGGACGACTTCTGGACGTTGAGGATCTTGCCGCGGATCGGCAGCAGCGCCTGGAACTCCGAGTTCCGCGCGAGCTTCGCCGTGCCGAGCGCGGAGTCGCCCTCGACGATGAACAGCTCGCTGCGCTCGACGTCGTCGCTGCGGCAGTCGGCGAGCTTGGCGGGCAGCGACGAGGACTCCAGAGCCGTCTTGCGACGCTGTGCGTCCTTGTGCTGACGTGCGGCGATCCGCGTACGGGCGGCGGCGACGGCCTTCTCGAGGACGACCCGGGCCTGCTGCGCGGCGTCCCGCTTCGTGGAGGTGAGGAACGCCTTGAGTTCCTTGGAGACCACGTTCGTGACGATCCGGCGGGCCGCGGAGGTGCCGAGGACCTCCTTGGTCTGGCCCTCGAACTGCGGTTCGGCCAGGCGCACGGTGACGACCGCGGTGAGCCCCTCCAGGGCGTCGTCCTTGACGATGTCGTCCTCGGCGACGCGCAGCAGCTTCTTGGTGCGCAGCACCTCGTTCACGGTCTTGGCGACGGCCTGCTCGAAGCCCGCGACATGGGTGCCGCCCTTGGGGGTGGCGATGATGTTGACGAAGGACCTGAGTGTCGTCTCGTACCCCGTCCCCCAGCGCAGCGCGACGTCGACTCCCAGGTCCCGGGTGACCTCGGTGGGCGTCATCTGGCCGTGCTCGTCCAGGACGGGCACCGTCTCCTTGAAGGTGCCCTGCCCGGAGAAGCGCAGGACGTCGCACACCGGCTTGTCGCTCGCCAGGTACTCGCAGAACTCACTGATGCCGCCGTCGAAGCGGAAGGACTCCTCGCCCTTGCTGCCGCCGTCACCGAGCCCGTACTCGTCGCGTACGACGATGGTGAGGCCGGGCACCAGGAACGCGGTCTGGCGGGCGCGCTGGTGCAGCGTCTCCAGGGAGAGCTTGGCGTCCTTGAGGAAGATCTGGCGGTCGGCCCAGTAGCGCACGCGCGTGCCGGTACGGGTCTTGGGGATCTTCTTCGTCTTGCGCAGACCGCCCTTGGCCTCGAACTTGGCGTCCGGGCCGTCCTTGGCGAAGGAGCCGGGCACGCCGCGCCGGAAGCTGATCGCGTGGGTGTGGCCCCCGCGGTCGACCTCGACGTCCAGGCGCGCGGAGAGGGCGTTCACCACGGACGCGCCGACGCCGTGCAGACCGCCGGAGGCCGCGTAGGAGCCGCCGCCGAACTTGCCGCCGGCGTGCAGCTTGGTCATCACGACCTCGACACCGGACAGCCCGGTCTTGGGCTCCACGTCGACGGGGATGCCACGGCCGTTGTCCCGCACCTCCACCGAGGCGTCGTCGTGCAGGACCACCTCGATGCGGTCGCAGTACCCGCCGAGGGCCTCGTCCACGGAGTTGTCGATGATCTCCCAGACGCAGTGCATCAGACCACGGCTGTCCGTGGAGCCGATGTACATACCCGGGCGCTTGCGCACGGCCTCGAGGCCTTCGAGGACGAGCAGGTGCCGCGCGGTGTAGTTGGAACCGTCCCGGTCTGCTCCGGTCAGCAGCGCTGTGGACGGCACGGACGTCTCGGCGGTCACGCGGTTCGCTCCTCGCTGAATTTCAGATGGTGCCCTTGGCGACAAGGGGGGCGGCGTCGGCCGCCGGTCCGAGGGTACAGAGGCCTGATAGAGCCGTTGTCACGCCACCCTCGTCTGAACTCAGACTAGTCCAGAGTCGTACGGGCGTTCGAACTCAAGCCCGAGTGAAGCGCACATCACGTTCCCTTCGAGGCATGAACCCTTTAGGCTCCGGGCACGTCCTCATCAATAACCGGCAACCCGGCCGGGAGGACTGACACCCGACAGACAGCGCGAATCCGTACGACGCAAGGCACGCAATACGGCTCATTCGCCGCCAACCGGCAACGGACAGCCACCACGGAGAGAAATCTTCGAGGAAAAGCCGCGAGCGGGAACGTTTTCGGCCTGGTTGGATGTTGACCCTGGTAAGACAGCTCGTCGAGCTAGAGAAGAGGCGACGTGACTACTGTTCTGACCCCCGCGAGCCCGCTGACGGCCGCTGACCGCTGCGACCGCTGCGGCGCCCAGGCGTACCTGCGCGTCGTCCTCCTGAGCGGCGGAGAGCTGCTCTTCTGCGCCCACCACGGTCGCAAGTTCGAGCCGGAACTCAAGAAGATCGCGGCCGAGATACAGGACGAGACGCAGCGGCTCACCTCCGTTCCGGCGCACACGCCCGAAGAGGAGCACTGACGCTTCGCCTTCACGACGAGCCCGCACCGGCCCGGCGCCGGTGAACGGGCGGCCACTTCGATCACAGGCAGTGGCCGCCCGTACTCGTAGGGCGCAGTGCGCCGACCTTCACGACGTACGTCGTCCTGGAGGCTCCATGTCGGCGTGAGCCCTACGACCAAGCGCCTTCGGGTAGGAACCCGAAGGCGCTGCTTTGCGACGCCACGCTCAGCGCCGTCGCCCCTCAGCCACCGGCCAGCGCGCGGACGACCTCCGAGACCCGCGTGTAGACCCCCGGGCTGCCGGCCCGGCCGCATCCGCTCCCCCATGACACCAGGCCGATCAGCCGCCCCTTGGCGACCAGCGGCCCCCCGCTGTCCCCCTGGCAGGCGTCATGGCCCCCCTTGGAGTCTCCGGCGCACAGCATGGAGGCGGGCGTGTACTTCCCCTCCGCCTCGCCGGGGTATGCCCGCTCACAGGCCGCGTTCGGCAGGACCCGGACGTGCGAGGCCCGCAGGCTGTGCTCATAGTCCCCGCCCCCGGTGATGTCGCCCCAGCCGTACACCGTCGCGGCCGTGCCGGGCTTGTACGCGGCGTCACCGGCCTCGGCCATGGCGATGACCGAGCTGGCGGGCAGCGGATCGGCGAGGGTGAGCACGGCGAAGTCCCCGGCGTTCGTGGAACTGTTGTACGAGGGATTGACCCAGGCGGCGGACACCCGGATCTCCTTGCCCTGGTGGGACAGCAGATCGGTGCGGTTCGCGATGACCTTCAGATCGCGCACCTTCCCTGGTGGCGCCCCGAGGACGGTCTTGCTCATACAGTGGGCCGCGGTCAGGATCATGGACCGGTCCACCGCCACTCCTCCGCAGAACTGTCCGGCCCGCGTACCTCCGAACCGGTCACGGCTGGAGAGGGCGACCGCCCACGGACTCTGCGAGATATCGACCGGGGAGCCTCCGATGACGACGCTGCCCTGGGCCGCCTGTGCGGGCGCCGACAGCGGCACCAGGGCCGCCGCAGCCGCGAGGGCCAGCGCTGGAGCGAAGGGACGACGCATACCTGTTCCTCACTGTGAGGTGATCGTGGAACACCCACAGTGATCCAATGTAAGGCGTCGCGCACACGCAAAGGGCCCGGCTTCCCTCGGGAAGTCGGGCCCTCGCCACTGCGGTGGAGGCTAGTCGAGGTAGTCGCGCAGCACCTGGGAACGCGACGGGTGACGCAGCTTCGACATCGTCTTCGACTCGATCTGGCGGATGCGCTCGCGGGTGACGCCGTACACCTTGCCGATCTCGTCAAGGGTCTTCGGCTGACCGTCGGTGAGACCGAACCGCATGGAGACGACGCCCGCCTCACGCTCGGACAGGGTGTCGAGGACGGAGTGGAGCTGCTCCTGGAGGAGCGTGAAGCTGACCGCGTCGGCCGGGACGACGGCCTCGGAGTCCTCGATGAGGTCACCGAACTCGCTGTCACCGTCCTCGCCCAGCGGGGTGTGCAGGGAGATCGGCTCGCGGCCGTACTTCTGGACCTCGATGACCTTCTCGGGGGTCATGTCGAGTTCCTTGGCCAGCTCCTCCGGGGTGGGCTCGCGGCCCAGGTCCTGGAGCATCTGGCGCTGCACACGCGCGAGCTTGTTGATGACCTCGACCATGTGCACCGGGATACGGATGGTGCGGGCCTGGTCGGCCATCGCGCGGGTGATCGCCTGCCGGATCCACCAGGTGGCGTACGTGGAGAACTTGTAGCCCTTGGTGTAGTCGAACTTCTCGACCGCGCGGATCAGACCGAGGTTGCCCTCCTGGATGAGGTCCAGGAAGAGCATGCCGCGGCCGGTGTAGCGCTTGGCCAGGGAGACCACCAGTCGGAGGTTCGCCTCCAGGAGGTGGTTCTTGGCGCGGCGCCCGTCCTCGGCGATGATCTCCAGCTCGCGCTTGAGCTTGGGGGCGAGCTTGTCGGCGTTGGCCAGCTTGTCCTCGGCGAAGAGCCCGGCCTCGATGCGCTTGGCCAGCTCGACCTCCTGCTCGGCGTTGAGCAGGGGGACCTTGCCGATCTGCTTGAGGTAGTCCTTGACCGGGTCGGCCGTGGCACCGGCCGCCGCGACCTGCTGCGCGGGCGCGTCGTCCTCGTCCTCGTCGGAGAGCACGAAACCGGCGCTCTCGGCGCCCTCGGGCTCGTCGCCGCCCTTGCCGGGGGTCTCCTCGAGAACGTCTTCCTCGAGCAGCTCGGCGTCGTCCTTCTTGGCGGCCGTCTTCTTGGCCGCGGTCTTCTTGGCGGCCGTCTTCTTCGCGACCGCCTTCTTCGCGGTCGTCTTCTTCGCGGCAGCCTTCTTGGGGGCGTCCTCAGCCGAGTCGTCGGCGACCGGCGCCGCAGCGGCGGCAGTGGCCTTCTTGGTGGTCACCGTCTTGGCCGCGACGGTCCTGGTGGCCGTGCGCTTGGCCGAACTCTTCGCTGCGACGCTCTTTCGGGTGCGCTTGGGTTCTGCGGCACTGACCATCAGCGTCACACCCTCTTCCTCGAGGATCTGGTTGAGGCTGCGCAGTACGTTCTTCCACTGAGTGGCCGGAATCTGGTCAGCTTCGAAGGCCCGACGCACATCGTCGCCGGCGATCTGCCCATCAGCCTTTCCCCGCTCAATGAGGGCCATGACGGAGACGGACTCGGCGATCTCCGGCGGGAGCGTACGGGATGTGCTGGCCGACACGAACAACCTCTCGGAACGTTGGAAAACGGCTTCCGGCCCCGTCCGACACGGACAGAGGCCGACCGCCGGCTTGGGGATGGGCCGACGGCGCGGGCGCGGGCCGGGAAGATACACAGCGCCCTGAACGGCGTCTGTATTCCCTCCTCGGCTGCCACCTCTTAGGTCATCGCACAGCTTCGAAGAGCGTTACGCCGAATCTGCGTGGCCCGAGTCACACCCCGTAGTTACTCAAAAGTATGCGGATGCGGGCATAGACGGTCACTTGCCGTCGGACGCCGCCGGGCCCCGGGAGAATCCGACGGGGCCCGACGGCGAGTGAACGGCGTGTGTGCCCGCGCGGACCGCACGCCGGCGCACGAAGGCGCCAGCTCGCCGACCCGCACCGCCCGCCGTGTGCGGTCAGTGTTCGCGCGGTGCGGGCACCACGCGCTCCACCTCGGGATGGACGGTGAGCAGTTGGCGCATGGCGCTCTCGGCCGCCGCTCCGTCGCCCGAAGCGAGCGCGTCGACGATCCGGGCGTGCTGGGTGAGCGTGGCCTCGTTCGGGCGCTCGCACCCGGTGGCCGGGCCGCCGGAGACCTGGAGAGCGGCCGAGACGATGCCCGAGAGATGCTCCAGCATGCGGTTCCCGGCGACCTGGATGAGCAGCGAGTGGAACTCCGCGTCGGCGCGCGAGAAGGTCAGGGAGTCGCCCTGCCCCATGGCATGGCTCATGATCTCGACCATGTCGCCGAGCCGCTGCTGCACCTCCTCGCGTCCGTGCCCGGCGGCCAGGCGGGCGGCGAGCGGCTCGATGGTCCAGCGCAGCTCGCTGAGCTCACGACGCTGGTCGTCGCGCTGCGGCCCGAAGGCCCGCCACTCGATGATGTCCGGGTCGAGGAGGTTCCAGTCGCTCACCGGGCGCACGCGCGTACCGACGTTCGGGCGGGCGCTGACCAGGCCCTTGGCCTCCAGGACGCGCAATGACTCACGGACGACGGTGCGGGAGACCTCGAAGCGCTGGCCGATCTCCTCGGGCACCAGCGGACGGTCCGCGCCCAGGTCCCCCGAGACGATCATCTGGCCGAGCTGCTGGACGAGTTGGCCGTGCAGTCCGCGTCCGCGGCTTCCGGAGGTGCGTCGGCCGACGCGGCCCAGTTCCGGATCCGCCCCCTCCCAGGAAGGTGCGCCGACGCGGTCGGCGGGGGGCGCCTCGGCGTAGGGGTATCGGTCGAGTTCGCCCGATCCGGCCAGGCCGGAGTCTGAGGAACGGGCGGCGGTCATCATGGTGTGCGCAAGGGTACTCACGGATCCTTTGTCGGCGCCGTCTCCAACTCCCTTGAGGTCTTTGGTGAAAAGCACACGAAAGGGTGATCGCTCACTGCGTCGCAATTGACGCCTTATCGGAAAGAAGTGGGCGCGCTTCGAGGGAGTTGTGCACACAGGGGACCGGATGCGCGCGGATGGTGGTCATCGGGCCCGGCTCCGCAGGGTCGTGAGCAGATACGCGCACAACAGCGCGGTGACGGACAAGGCCAGTGCGCCGCCCACAGGTTGGGCCGTCACACGCGCCATGGCGGCCAACCGGCTCTCCCCGCCGAAGGACCATCGCGGCACCGTCGCGCTGAGATCCGTCGCACCGCGGAAGACCCGTTCCCCCAGGGCCTTCTGTGCGAGGGGGACGATCAGGACGGGCACCGCGAGCACCGTGGCGAGACCGGCGGACGTGGACCGGAAGACCCCGGCCGCCAGCACACCGACCCAGGCGCATCCCACGACCAGCCCGAGCCAACTCGCGCCGAGATACGGCCAGTCGGCGGGAATGTCGGCCAGGTCGGATCCGTGGAAGAGGGCGAGGACCCCGAGGTCGCAGCCGACGGCGAGCAGGGCCAGGGTCAGCGCGGCGGCCCCGGCGACGAGAAGCTTCGCGGCGAGCAGTCCCACAGAGCGGGGGACGGTGTCCCGCGATCCCGTCAGAACGGGGTGCCGGAACTCGTCACCGAAGGCGTGGGCGCCGAGCAGTCCCGCGCCGAGTGCCGCGAGCGGCAAGGGGAGTTCGCGGGGCCAGGCCGTCGGCAAGAGGTGCTGCTGCGCTGTGTGCCCGCTGCGGGCGAGAAGCAGGCGGACGAGGGCGGAGAGAACCAGTACGGCCGCCGCGATGCCGTATCCCGTACGGGTTCCGGTGGCGCGGCGCACCTCGTAGCGCAGCGGTCGCGACGGGGCGTGAGCGGGCCTGGCACGGAGGGGCGGCGGCAGCGGAGAGAAGGCCTCCGAGGCCTCGTCCGTGCGGGACGGGGCGGCCGCCCCGGTGCCCGCGCGCGGCCCCATGTCGCCGGTCTCGGCGGCCAGTTGATGGACGAGGATGCCGTTGCGGAACGCGGTCTCGCCGATGTCGGCACACGTACTGCCGTACACCGAGAGCCGATTGCCGTCCTCGTGGACGACTTCCAGGGAACGCCGCGCCGCTCGGGCCTCCTTGGCGAGAAGGGTGCCGAGGCGGGTGGCGTGCGGGCTGTGCACGCCGACGCGGGGCCGTAGCCGGGTGCGGGCGAAGTCGGCGGCCTCCTGGTCGGCGACGAGCCGCCCGTTGTCGAGCGTGACGACGTGATCGGCGGTGCGCGCGGCCTCTTCGGAGTCGCGCGTGGTGAACAGCACGGTGCCGCCCCGGGCGGCGTGCGCGCGCAGCAGAGCGTGCACCTGGTGGCCTTCGCGGGCGGAGAGACCGCGGGTCGGGTCGTCGAGGAGGAGGGTGTGCGGGTCGGCGAGCAAGGCGCGGGCCAGGCCGAGGCGGCGGTCCGCGCCGCGCGTGAGGGTACTGAGGCGCGCGTCGCGCAGCGCGCCGAGTCCGACCGCTTCGAGGACTTCGTCGGCGCGGCGGACGGGCACCCCCACGGCGGCGGCCATCATGCACAGCAGTCCGCGGACCGTGCGCGCCGGATGCCCGGGAACATCGCCGAGCAGAACGCCGACTTCCTGCCAGGGGTGGGCGACGCGGTGCAGCGGCAGGCCCCGGAAGCATGTGACGCCTCGGCCCGGTCGACGTTCGAGCATGAGCCCGAGCACCGTCGTCTTGCCCGCGCCGGAGGCCCCGAGGAGCGCGGTGACACGGCCTGCGCGCGCCTCGAAGGACACGTCGTCGACGGCGGGCGGAAGGTCCTTGCGGGGGATGCTGGTCAGTCCGATCGCCTGGATCACCCGAAGCAAGATAGCGTGATATGCCCATTTTCCGGTCATCTTGATGACGACCGGCCCTCACTGCTCCCCGTTCGGACGTCTGTCCGGGGCCGAACCGTGCCGCGTCGGCCGGTGCGCCAGACCGTCGATCGTCCCGCAGCGGTCGGCGATCAGAGCGCCGACCGTCCCACGTCGGCCGGTCGTCAGACCTCGGGGCGCAGCATCGGCGGGTTGAGGAGCGTGGCGCCGCCCGCACGGAAGAGCTGCGCCGGACGGCCTCCCTGGCGGGTGGTCGTACCGCCCGTGGGGACGAGGAAGCCGGGGGTGCCGGTGACCTTGCGGTGGAAGTTGCGCGGGTCGAGCGCGACACCCCACACGGCCTCGTAGACCCGGCGAAGCTCACCGACGGTGAATTCGGGTGGGCAGAACGCGGTGGCCAGCGACGAGTACTCGATCTTGGAACGGGCGCGTTCGACACCGTCCGCCAGGATCTGCGCGTGATCGAAGGCGAGCGGCGCCGCCTGCTCCCCGTCCCTGCCGTGGCCGCCCTGCTGGAGCAGTTCCTCGACGGGCGCCCAGCGGGCGCCGCTGGCATCGCTGCCCGGCCGGGGCGCGGGCAGGTCGGGGGCGAGCGCCAGATGCGCGACGCTGACGACTCGCATCCGAGGGTCACGCTTCGGGTCTCCGTAGGTGGCCAGTTGCTCCAGATGGGCACCGTTGTCCTGGGCCGGGGCGGACGGGTCGTGGGCCCGCAGTCCCGTCTCCTCGGCCAGCTCGCGCGCCGCGGCCTGCGCCAGATCCTCGTCGTCCCTGACGAAGCCGCCCGGGAGCGCCCAGCTCCCCTGGAAGGGCGGCTCGCCCCTGCGGACCGTCAGCGCGCACAGTGCGTGACGGCGCACGGTCAGCACGACCAGATCCACGGTGACAGCGAAGGGCGGGAAGGCTGACGGGTCGTAGGGCATGCCGCGATCATAGTCGTCTGCCTGACGATAAACACTCCGTTCGCCGACTGCCGCGACGGCTGGTCCGCTTCTGTCCGATACAGGTCTCATCACCGGCTGCCTTCCCCGCTCGTCCACCAGGTCACCGGGGTCACACCCCGAGCTGTAGTCCGTCGGCCGCCTCCTCCACCATGGCGAGGCCGGTCCGGCCGATCCGTACGGAGAAGGGGGCTCCGGCAAGCCTCAGGCCGGTCAGGACGATCTCGCCGAGCGGCGCGCCGTGCATCGGCCGCAGGGTCACCGTCTTCGCCGGGGCGTCCGGGCGGAGTCCGGCGAGTGCGGTCAGGAGCAGCACCCCGGCGGCTGCCGCCGTGGCGGCGGGGCGGCAGGCCGCCGGATGCGCCACCGGGGCGCCGCCTGCCGCGCGCGGCTCGCCCGCGAACATCTCGGGCAGCCGGTGTCCGAACGCCTCCGCCGCCGCCAGCATGCCCCGCAGCAGCCCGCTCGCCTCCCTGTCATGGCCCGCGGCGGCCAGTCCCGCGACGGCGATGGCCGTCTCCTGTATCCGCACGGCCCCGCTGCGGTGTCCGAACGGGTTGTACGCCGCCTCGCCCGCGCTCAGGCCGCGCAGCCCCCAGCCCGAGTTCACCCCTGTTTCCGTCAGCAGCCGGGCGAGCTGCTCGATCCGTACCCGGTCGAGCAGGCCGGGCGCCAGGGTGCCGGAGCCGAGCAGGCCGGTGTCGAGGAGGTGGGCGGCGCCTGCGCCGAGGTGCGGTACGAGTCGTCCGTCGGGCATGCGGGCGGCCACCGGTCTGCCGCCCGAGAGGTCCTCGGTCCAGAAGTCCTCGTGGAACGCCTCGCGGAGCGCTTGTGCCCACTGGCGCAGTTCCGGTGCCCCCGGGCGCCCATAGGCGTCGAGCAGGTCGGCACCGAGGAGCGCGGCCCGATGGGCGTGCGCCTGGCTCTCGCAGCGGTACGGCCCGTCCGGTTGCGGGTCGGGGAGGTAGGTGCCGTCGCCGACCGTGCTGCGCAGCCACCGCAGGCAGCGCTCGGCTGCAGGCAGCAAATCCTCCGTCTCCCGTTCGGGCATGCCCCATCGCCGGGCCTCCGCGAGCAGCACGGGGAAGAGCAGGGTCGACTCGGTGCCCGTGCAGCCCGGTGGGAGATGTGCGCCCGCGTCCCGCCGAGGGCCCGGAATCATGCCCGATTCGGCTCCTCTGCCGCGGAGTTGGGTACGGGCCAGGATGCGCAGCGTGCCCGCGGCGAGCCGGGTGCCGAGCGGCAGCGTCATCCGGGCTGCGGCCAGCGCCTCGGCGGGTGCCGGGCCACAGCGCCACGGCGCCCCCGCCGCGAGGTGGAGGTCGGCCGGGTGCAAGGGGTCGCGCAGCAGCAGGGCGTGGAGATCCTCGACACAGGTACGCAGCAGCGGTTGGACCCGGGGATCGTCGCCCGTGGCCACGGCCGGTGCGAGCGGACTTCTGGCGTCGCGTCCCACGGCTGCGACGCGACCGGATCTCACCGGCCGTACCCGCAGTTCCAGGCTCTGCCGTCCGCCGGGAGGCAACTCCAGCTCCCAGCGCAGGAGTCCGGCGGAGGCGAGGGCATCGGAGGGCGGCGGATGAGCCGTGACCACGGCGTCACCCGTACCGCTGGACCAGCGCAGCCCGAACGCGTGGACGCTGGCGGCGAGTTCGGGCCCGGCACCACCCGAGGCGATGGCGCTCAGCTCCGCGAGGTCCGTACCGAGGGCCACCTCCACCGGCAGACGCAGCGGGCGCGGGACCGCGCTGCGCAGGATGATCAACTCCGTGCCGTCCGCGTGCCGGACGCGCTCCACGACGACATCCGGGTCCGGGCCCGTGTCGGGGGACGCATGCACCGTCCCCACGAAATGGGCGCGGTCCGCCTCCATCATCCGGGCCTGCACGGCGAGGGGCTCCCGACCCGCCACCCGCACCTGGCAGCGGGAGAGCAGACGCCGACCCGCGCGGTAGAACCCTTCCAGGCCGCTCCCGGTCAACTGCCCCTGGTCCGTGGAGATCGCGAGTGCGGGCAGGGCGACGCAGATCAGCGCGGTGTGGACTGGCGGCAGGTCGACGAGGCGGCGCTGCGGGAGGAGAGGGCGTCGCGGCGGGCCGGACGGCTGCGGACGGTCGGCGGGCAGTGTGGACACCGGTGATCGGCCCGGGTCCCCAGCTCCTGCCGGTGGGCTACCTGTCGGCGGCGCGGGCCGGGACAGCTCGCGGCGGGGAGATCGGTCGCCGTCGGGGGCGAAGGGAAGTGCGGACAGGGGCATGAGACGGCTTCCTCTGCGCTCGGTACGCCTGGGGCGCGCCCGGCGCCGGGTGAGGGGCTCCGGAGGTCGTGAGCGGTGCGGTGGCGCGACCCGGGCGCGGGTTCGGCCACACAGGTGAACGGAAAGGACCTGTCCCAGGTCACGCTCCAGGCCGGGGAAGCCGACCGAACGGCGGTGCGCCTGAGGGGCCGGAGGGCAGCTCACGCTCATGTGCCCTGCTCCCCTGCGTCCTGCTCCCCCGTGGTCCCACCAGGCTCCGGGCGGGTCCGGGCGTGGCTGCGCGTGTCGTCCGCTGTCCGCCGCGAGGCCTCGCCGAAGGGCCGGGCACCGGACGGGCGCCGGTGGCGAGTGCCGATCGCTCGGCTGCCCGGTCGGCGACCGGCCGACGGGCGTGGCATGCGGGGCCGTCGGGGAAGGGTGCGGGCGTGCCATGACCGCCCCGTGGTGCCGGTCCTCCCCTGGCGGGGAGCCAGCGCGGGGCTCTCGTCGCAGAGCGATGCGGCGTGCTCGGCGCGCCCTGGCTCGGCCGCCCCGTTCGCACGATCCGCTCTCTCCGCCCGCAGGCATCGGCGGACGGACTCCGGGTCCAGGCCCTCGTTGCAGGCCTGGTGCAGAAGGCGGGCGAAGAGGTAGCCGGGATCCGCGCCCAGGGCCATGGCGAAGGCTTCGCGGGCCTCGACTTCGTCGCCGGTGGACCAGGCGACCCATCCGGCGAGCGTCAGCGGCGCGGCGGCATGCTCTCCGTACGATCCGACGCAGCGACGGGCCAGGGCACGCCACAGCCGCAGGGCCACCGGAGCCTCCGCGCCCTCCATCCACGCCGCAGCGCGGTCACGCGTCGTGCGGTCCTGCAAGCCGAGGATCAGGGCCGCCGCCTCGTCGTGAGCGAGCAGTTCGTCGTCGCGGAGGTCCGACGGCAGCGTGCCGGACACGGGGGACAGCTCGGCGAGACGTGCCATGACCCGCTCGGCCAGCCCAAGTGTCTCTGCGGCGACATCCTCACGGGTGCCGTCGTCCAGGATCCTCGGTACGAGTGCCAGGCTCGCGGCGTCCAGTGCCGCCTCCTGGTCGAGCGCGGCCGATGTCTCCCAGGGGCTGAGCCTGGCCCTGAACTCCTTGATGCTGCCCCGTACTTGAAGGCCCGCGTAGGTCGCGGCGGCGGCCAGGACGGAGGTACCGGGCAGGCCCATCGTCCGACCCTCGGTCGGGCAGCAGTCCGAACTCGGGCAGCAGTACGACCAGTAGCGGCCGTCGGAGATGCACAGCGCCTCCACCACAGGGATGTCGAGACCGCCGCAGGTGGTGCGCAGTACCTGGGCGAGCGGCCTGAGGCGTTCCATGACGTCGCGGCCCGTCTCCCCGCACGCCGGATCCTGGACGACGTAGGCGACCATGCTCTGCGGGCGGGCGCCTCTGCGCTCGCTGCCGGTCACCAGTCCCTGCACCAACTGCCGTGCGGCGGAAGGCCAGTCGTCGGAGCGGGGCGGAATACCGAGCCGTGCCCGCCCGCCGAACCTTCCCCGCCGGTCCTGGTCGTGCAGGGCGACCAGCACGATGCTGTCCTCGGGGCGGTACCCCAGCAGATACGGCAGGGCGTCCGCCAGCTCGGCAGGGGTGCGCAGCGTGACCTGGGGCCCGCCGTCGACGCTCGCCGAGGAGCCATGTCCGGTGTACACGGTGGGCTCGCCGTCGTGGGGCGCGGATCCGTGCATGTCGCCGATGCCGGAGGAGCCGGCCGCTTCGTCGTGGTTCGTCATGCCGTGACCATCTCGCGGATTCCGAAATTCCGCTTGAGCCTGTGGATAACCATGGCCATGAGCACGCCAGGGGTTGTCCACAGGTGGACCGGCTTCCGCGCACGATGTCCGACCGCTCGGGTTACATGGGCCCATGACCGACGAACAGCCGCATCTCAGGACGAACGAAGCCGCACCCCCGGCCGCCGGCGGCACCCGCGCCAGGGCCGGACTCAGCCCGCAGCGGCGAGGACCAGCGGAAGGACTTGGCCGCTGCCCGCCCGCCGGAGAAGGCGGGCGGCGACGGCGAGGGTCCAGCCGGAGTCGGTGCAGTCGTCCACGAGCAGGACCGGGCCCGAAGCACGCTTCAGGGCATCGGCCAGCTCCTCGGAGACCGTGAAGGCCCCGGACAGTGCCCTGAGGCGCTGGGCGGAGTTGCTGCGATGTGCCGTGCGGACGCCGCCCGGCTCGGTGTGGGTCAGAGTCCCCAGGAAAGGAAGGTGACCGATGGCCGCGATTCCCTGCGCGAGGGAACCGACCAACTGCGGGCGGGCCACGGACGGTACGGCGACCACCCCTACCGGCCGGGCAGCGGCGTCCGGCACGTCCGGCGCCCAACCCCCCGCAGAGCGTGCCCAGTCGGCGAGGACAGCCACCGCGGCCCGCAGCACGTCGTCGGGGACCGGCCCGTCCGGCGCGTTCTCGGCCAGCAGAGGGCGCAGCCGGTTGCCCCAGCCGATGTCCGAGAGCCGCCCCAGGGCGCGCCCGGTGGCGCACTGTTCCCCGGCCGGGATACGGCCCTTGAGGTCGATACCGAGTGCGGGCATGCCCGTGGGCCACATCCGGCGCGGCTCGATCTCCACGCCGGGGCGGTCCAGTTCCTTCACCGCTCCGGTCAACGCCTCCGCCGAGACGGACGATTCCGCCCACGCTCCCGCGCAGTTGTCGCAACGGCCGCACGGGGCGGCGCCCTCGTCGTCCAACTGGTCGCGCAGGAACTCCATACGGCACCGAGTCGTGCTCACGTAGTCCCGCATGGCCTGCCGCTCGGCCGCCCGCTGCCGCGCCACCCACGCGTAGCGCTCGGCGTCGTAGACCCACGACCGGCCGGTGGAGATCCAGCCGCCCTTGACGCGTTGGACCGCCCCGTCCACGTCGAGCACCTTGAGCATGGTCTCCAGACGCGTGCGGCGAAGGTCGACCAGGGCCTCCAGGGCCGGTACGGACAGCGGCCGTCCGGCGGTGGCAAGGACCGAGAGTGTCTGGCGTACCTGCTCCTCGGGCGGGAACGCGGTGTCGGCGAAGTAGCGCCAGATCGCCTCGTCCTCCTTGCCCGGCAGCATGAGCACATCGGCGTGCTCCACCCCGCGGCCCGCGCGGCCGACCTGTTGGTAGTAGGCGATCGGAGAGGACGGTGAACCAAGATGTACGACGAAGCCCAGGTCCGGCTTGTCGAAGCCCATACCGAGCGCGGAGGTCGCCACGAGTGCCTTGACCCGGTTCTCCTTGAGGTCGTCCTCGGCCTGGAGCCGGTCGGCGTTCTCCGTACGGCCGGTGTAGGAAGCCACCTTGAAGCCGCGCTGCCGCAGGAAGGCGGTGGCCTCCTCGGCCGCGGCGACGGTGAGGACATAGATGATCCCGGAGCCCGGCAGCTCGTCGAGGTGCTCGGCGAGCCAGCCCAGGCGGTGCGCCGCGTCCGGCAGCCGGACGACTCCGAGCCGCAGGCTCTCCCGCTCCAGCGAGCCGCGCAGCACCAGAGCCTCCCCCGCGCCGGTACCCAACTGCTCGGCCACGTCCGCGGTGACGCGCGCGTTGGCGGTCGCCGTGGTGGCCAGCACCGGCACACCGGGGGCGAGGTCGCCGAGCATCGCCCGCAACCGGCGGTAGTCGGGCCGGAAGTCATGGCCCCAGTCGGAGATACAGTGCGCCTCGTCGACCACCAGCAGACCGGTCGTGGCCGCGAGCTTGGGAAGCACCTGGTCACGGAAGTCCACGGAATTGAGGCGTTCGGGGCTCACGAGGAGTACGTCGGTCTCACCGCGCTCGACCTCCGCGTAGATCGTGTCCCACTCCTCCGGATTGGCCGAGTTGATCGTGCGCGCGCGGATACCGGCCCGCTCCGCGGCCTCGACCTGGTTACGCATCAACGCCAGCAGCGGCGAGACGATCACCGTGGGACCGGAGCCGCGTCGGCGCAGCAGCGCGGTGGCGACGAAGTACACCGCCGACTTCCCCCAGCCGGTGCGCTGCACCACCAGAGCACGCCGACGCTCCTCGACCAGGGCGGCCACCGCCTGCCACTGGTCCTCCCGCAGCCGCGCCGCGCCGTCGGGGGCGCCGACCAGCTCGGCGAGGACGGCATCGGCTTCGGCGCGCAGCTCCAGGTTGTCCATACCCCCCATGCAACCCGATTCCGAGGGCCACCGGCCAACTCACTCAGCGTGACAGTCACCTCGCCATCGGTGCGCCCGCGCCCTCGCCTCCATGGGCGTGGCCGCGAGAGATCCCCAACCGACAAGACGGGAGGGCACATTGACGCCGATCCGTGCCGCGTACGCGCGGCCCGCCTCTCCCCCAGAACATGTCGGCACAGGCTGACAGGGGATGTAGGTCACATATCACTAGAAGCCGGGCGGCGGTTCATCGCGCTCGTTGCCGCATGTCCGTTCGACGGGAAGAATTGAGGTCCGCTCTCCGCGCGGCTCGTCCGTGATCCGGCAGAACTCCGCCGCGGTGGGCGCTCCCCCAGTCCGATCCCGCCCGCCCCGTGGGCGGGTAGCCGAAGGGAGGACCGTGACCTTCGGATTCACTTCGTCCTCACCAGCATCCCTGTCGGTCGCCGCCGAACCGTCCGCCGCCTCCGCTCCCTTGGCCCGGATACTCGAACCCGCGGAGTGGGCAGCCGCCGGGATTCCGCTGCTCCGTAACCCTCGAGAGATCGTCGGCGCGCTGCACGCCCTGCATCAGCCGCGGCACTCCATGGCCGTCGTGGCCGTTCTGGATCCGGACGGACGACTGCGGGCGAGCGCGTCGTTCACCCGGCTTCCCGCTCCGGCGGACGGATGGGTGCTCCGTAACGCGCTGCTCGCCCGGCTGCGTCAGGTCATCCCGCACGATCTACGGCGGCGGACCCCCGTACGGACCGCCGTGCTGCTCTACTGCCGTGAGGGCGAGGCACGTTGGACGGAGGAGGACGGGGCGTGGATGTGGGGCCTGCGGGACGCGTGCACACTGCACGGGCTGCGGTGCGGTGCGTACATCACGCTGACGCGTGACGGCTGGCAGGTCCTCGGTGAGGGCCGGGGCGGACGCCACCCCAACGCGCGGTCAGCGCCGGGGACATCCGCTCCGCCGGGGGCACCGCCACCGCTCCCGCTGACCGGGGGCGCCGCCTCGGAGGTACTCCGCCGGGCCACCGCCCGCTGAACGCGGCGACCTCGCAGAGGCTGTCCCGGCCCGCGGCGATGCCACATCGGCCGGGGCCGGTGCGGGCACAGGCCGAAGCGGCCTCCGCGCCGGGGGCGTCGACGCGACACCCTCACCGCCCCCGGCCGAGACCCGGACCTAACCCGGTGACCGGGTTCCGGGCCTGCGGCGCGGGGACGGAACGCGGGTGGTCCGGCACTGCCGGACCACTCAGACGCCCGCGCCCAGCACCGAGTTGATCTGCTGCGGGTTGCCGCAGACGATCAGCAGGGCATCGGCCCGGCCGAGCGCCAGGGGAAGCGACGTGGCGACAGCGGCGTCGTCTCCGCCGTTGACAGCGACCACGACCACCGGGCGGCGGGCGGCACGCGACGCGACGGAGGCGTCCGCGTAGAAGACGTCGTCACCGGCCTCGTGCTGGGCCCAGTAGGCGGCTTCGCCGAAGGACAGTTCGTGCGCGGCCCACGGATGCGGATCGCCGGTGGTGATCACCAGCACCTCACCAGGGGCGCGGCCGGAGTCCAGCAGCAGGTCGACGGCTTCCTCGGCAGCGTCCAGCGCGCCCTCGGCGGAGGCCGGGACCAGTTGGATCTGCGGGGTGGAAGCAGGAGCGGACGGCCCTGGCTTCGCGGGCTCGTGCGAGCCGCGCTGAGCCGGCACGGGCCGAACGGGACCCGGACGACCGGGACGCGCAGGGGCCACGGGGCGGGGACCGGGTACAGGACGAGGGGTCGGCGCGGTGCGGCCGCTGGCCGGAGTGACGCGGGGACCCTGGGCGCTCTCGTGAATCTGAGACTCCTCGGGAATGAGAGGCATGAGCTGATTTTTATCAAACGCCGATACGAGACGCGTCGGCGGGTTGCACATGAGTGCGATCGGAACCGGTCAGAAGTCGAAGCCGAGCTGGCCCTCGATCTCCGGCGCGGTTCCAGCCGCCGGGTTGCGGACCTTCTTGAGATGCCGCCACTGGGGCAGCGCATCAAGATACGCCCACGACAAGCGGTGGTACGGGGTGGGGCCCCGCTCCTCCAGCGCGGCCTTGTGCACGGGCGACGGATACCCGGCGTTGGCAGCAAAACCGAAGTCTGCATGGTCGAGGCCCAGTTCGGCCATCATTTTGTCGCGGTGAACCTTCGCGATCACCGAAGCCGCCGCGACCGCCACACACGACTGGTCACCCTTGATCACGGTGCGCACTCGCCAGGGCGCCCCCAGATAGTCGTGCTTGCCGTCGAGGATGACCGCGTCGGGGCGGACCGGTAGCGTGTCCAGGGCGCGCACCGCGGCGAGCCGGAGGGCGGCTGTCATCCCGAGGTCGTCGATCTCCTCCGGGGAGGCATGGCCGAGGGCGTACGCCGTCACCCACGTCTCCAGCAGCCCGGCGAGCTCGGTGCGGCGCTTGACGGTGAGCAGCTTGGAGTCGGTGAGGCCCTCAGGCGGTCGGCGCAGGCCGGTGACCGCGGCGCAGACGGTGACCGGGCCGGCCCACGCACCGCGCCCCACCTCGTCGACACCGGCGATGACCTTCGCTCCGGTCGTGGCGCGAAGGGAGCGCTCGACGGTGTGAGTAGGGGGTTCGTACGGCATGGCGCCCTTAGCGTACGCCGCCGGGATCCCTGCGCGACACCCCGGTTTCCCCTGACGACCGAGCACCCCGCTCCGCCCCCGCCCCGAAGGCCCGGTTCAGTCGCCTTCCGGCCGCAGCAGCGGAACCATCAACTGGTCGATCATCTCCTCGAGATCCCGCTCACACCATTCACTGCCGCACACCTTCGCGCGGTACATCATCATCGCCGGGATGACATCGAAGACGTACTCGTTCGCGGCACCACCGCGCACCTCACCACGCTCTATCCCACGGATGGTGACCTCGCGCAGCAGCTTCGAGGCCGGCTCGACGAGACCCTCGAAGATCACGGCGTGGAAGCGTTGAGCCTGGAGCGTGTCGCATTCGTGAATCACCGAGCGAAGCGCCACGCCGGGGCATGAGTACATCGCCTCCCGCGCCTGCCGACACAGCGCGAGCAGATCCTCGCGCACGCTCCCGAGGTCGGGCGCCCGATCGAGGCGCGGCAACGCCGCCTGGAGCGCCGCCGCGACGAGTTCTTCCTTGGACGACCAGCGACGGTAGACCGCGGCCTTGCCGGTCTGGGCGCCGGCCGCGACAGCCTCCATGGTGAGGCCGTTCCAGCCGACGGTACTGAGCTGCTCCAGCGCGGCGTCGAGGATCGCGCGTTCGAGCACGGCACCACGCCGGCGCAGAGAGATCGGCTGCGCGGACGCGGCCGTCGTGGACGAAGTAGCCATCTGTACATCTCCGTTGAGCGTGGGGGCGGGGATCGCGAGGGCTGTGGGACCGCGGGGACTACGGGGACCGCGGGGACCACAGGGGAAGCGACGAGCGGGCGGGCGATGTCGTGCGGAATCGAATTCAGTGAACGCTTGCGTTCCCTAAAGAGGATTGCTTACCGTTGGACGTGACAGTGAACGCGACCGTTCACTAACTCACCTGTGGGGGACTCTCCGTGACAACCTCTCCGTTACGTCAGGATCAGAAGCCGGAAGCCACGCGCCGGGAAGGGCGTCCGGGCATCGCACTCGCCGTCATCGTGGCCAGCCAACTCATGGTGGTACTCGACTCGACGATTGTGAACATCGCGCTGCCGCACATTCAAGGCGCGCTCCGTTTCAGCACCACCGATCTCACGTGGGTGATCAGCGCCTACACGCTCACCTTCGGCGGTCTGCTGCTGCTCGGCGGCCGGGCCGGTGACATCCTCGGTCGGCGTCGGATCTTCATGATCGGCATTCTGCTGTTCACCTTGGCCTCGCTGCTCGGTGGACTGGCGCAGGAACCCTGGCAGTTGCTGACCGCGCGTGCCCTCCAGGGTGTGGGCGGGGCCATAGCGTCGCCCACCGCGCTGGCGCTCGTCACCACCACGTTCCCCGAAGGCCCCGCGCGGAACCGCGCGTTCGGCATCTTCGCCGCGGTCTCGGCCGGTGGCGGCGCGATCGGCCTGCTGGCCGGCGGCATGCTCACGGAGTGGCTCGACTGGCGCTGGGTCCTCTTCGTCAACGTACCCATCGGCGCCCTGATCGTCGTGCTCACACCGAAGTTCATCAGCGAGTCCCCACGCCACCCGGGACGCTTCGACATCGCGGGTGCGCTCACCTCGACGCTCGGCATGGCGTCCCTGGTGTACGGCTTCATCCGCGTCTCCGAGGAGAACTGGCGGGACAGCCTCGCCCTCGGGTCCTTCGCCGCGGCCGTCGTGCTGCTGACCGCGTTCGTCTTCGTCGAGAGGCGGGCCCTGGAACCGATCACCCCGCTCAGGATGTTCGCCGACCGCAATCGCTCGGGCACATACGTGATCATGCTGAGTCTGGCAGCGGCGATGTTCGGCCTGTTCTTCTACATCGTGCTCTTCGTGCAGAACGTGCTGGGGTACACGCCGATATCGGCGGGGGTGGCCTTCCTTCCGGTGACGGTGGCCATCGTGGTCGGCGCGGGTCTGTCGCAGCGGTTCCTGCCGGTGCTGGGCCCCAAGCCGTTCATGCTGACAGGCGCGACACTGGTGGCCATCGGACTGGTCTGGCTCACGTTCATCAGCCCGGACAGCTCGTACGTCACCGGGGTGCTCGGCCCGATGATGACGTTCGGCCTCGGCATGGGTCTGAACTTCGTGACACTGACGCTGACCGCGGTCTCGGGTGTGGCCCCGCACGAGGCGGGTGCGGCCTCGGGTCTGCTCAGCACCACACAGCAGGTGGGTGGTTCGCTCGGCCTGTCCATCCTGACCACGGTGTTCGGCACGGCCAGCCGCAGCGAGGCGGACCGGCAGATACCGAAGTTCCTCGCGAACGGGACGGCCGAGCAGAAGGCGGAGTTCGCGAGGACGCGTCAACTACCGGCTCCCTGGGGGCACGAGGTCCTCGCGCACGGCATCTCGACGGCGTTCGTCCCGGCCACCGTCATGGCCGTACTGGCCCTGGCCACGGCCGCGTTGGTCATCCGTGTACGCAAGAGCGACCTGGCGGCCCTGTCCGGCACGGCGGGACCGGCCGCGGGCTGAGCGCGGCTCTGCCCGGTCCTGACGGGTCCTGGCCTGCGGTCCTTCCCCGGTTCGCACGGCCGGGGGTGCCCACCCGCGACCACCGGCCCCGGTGCCCGGCGCTGCCGCGCTACCTCGACGAAGGTGCCCAGTCAGGCAGTGGTTCCGCCCGTTCCAGCCAGTGGGCGGGCGGTGTGCCGGCCTTCTCGGCGGCCACCACTCCGCCGACGATGGCGCAGGTGGTGTCCACGTCGCCGCCCACCTGGGCCGTCGTCCAGAAGGCCTGTTCGTAGTCGCCGAGGGCGCGCGCCGCCGACCAGAGCGCGAACGGCACCGTGTCGTGCGCGGTCGTCCGCCGTCCGCAGCCCAGGACGGCCGCGACCGTCCCCGCGTCGCCGTAGTCGAGCATGTCGCGCGCCCGCCGCAGCCCGGCGCCGACGGCGCTCTTCGGGACGAGGGAGATGACGCCGTCGAGCAGGGCCTCGGCGCTCGGCGGACCTGCCGGAGCGGCGACGAGGGCGGCAGCCGCGGCGACGGCCATGGCACCGGCCACGGCCTCACGGTGCTGGTGGGTGGGGTACGCGGAGATCTCCGCCTGGTGGGTGGCCTGCTCGGGGTCGCCCGCGTACCAGGCGCCCAGGGGCGCGATCCGCATCGCCGCGCCGTTGCCCCACGACCCCTGCCCCTCGAACAGCGCGGCGGCCAGCTCACGCCAGTCGCCGCCCTCACGGACCAGCCGCAGCAGACGGTTCACGGCGGGGCCGTAGCCGCGGTCGAAGTCATGGTGCTCGGCGAAGGAGTGGGCGAGCGCGTCCTGGTCGACACGGCGGTGCAGGACCAGCACGGACACGACGGAGCAGGCCATCTCCGTGTCGTCCGTCCACTGCCAGCGGCCCGACGGCAGCTCGCGGCGCTTGAGCAGCGGATAGTTGGCGGGAACGAAGAACTGTGAGCCCAGCGCGTCCCCCACCGCCAGTCCGCGCAGGCTGGCCAGGGCGCGCTCCAGGCGCCGGGGAGGGAAGTCTGCGGTCGAGAAGTCAGCGGTCATCGCCCTGCCACTCTATCCGGTGACCCAGTACGGCTCCGGATCACGCCAGCGCTCGAACGGCTGGTCGAGCGCGTACTTGCCGTTCTCGCCGAGGACGAGCATGCGGGTCTCGCCGTTGCCCGGGTTCGACAGGCATTCGAACTCGGCGACCGTCCAGTGGAACCAGCGCATACAGAACAGCCGCATGGCCAGCCCATGGGTCACCAGCAGGACGTTCTGCGGGGGGTCGGGGGCCTCGAAGCTCCGGAACAGGCTCTCCAGGAAGCCGCCCACGCGGTCGTACACATCGGCGCCGGACTCGCCCTGGGCGAAGCGGTAGAAGAAGTGGCCGTAGGCGTCCCGGTACTCCTTCTGGAGCTGTACGTCGTCGCGGTCCTGCCAGTTGCCCCAGTCCTGCTCCCGCAGCCGGGGCTCCTCCCGGACGCGGATCAGCTCGGGGTCCAGACGGAAGGCCTGGAGCGTCTCGTGGGTACGGCGGTAGGGGGAGACGTACACGCTGACGCGCTCCCGGCCGAAGATCTCCCGCAGTCGCCTGCCCGTCTCCTCCGCCTGCCGCCATCCCCTCTCGGTGAGCGGCAGCGCGTGGTCCGGCGAGCGTTCGTACACGGAGTCATCGGCATTGCCCGCCGACTCGCCGTGCCGGACAAGGACGATGCGCCGTGGTCGTACCATGGCAAAATCCTAGTGCCGCAGCGGGCGGCGTTCCCCTTGTAGTGAGCGGCCCCTTGTAGTGAGCGGCCCCCGCCGCGGTCACCACGTCCGCGGGCTCACACCGTCGTGATCATCGCGTCCGCGGGCTTCATACCGTCCACGTCGGCTCCAGGTCCACGACATCGCCCGTGAGCGCCGCGACGTCCGCTTCCGTCTGTGCCCGCAGCGCCAGGCGCTCCACGCGTTCGACCCGGTACTTGCCGTGCTCGGCGTCCGACTGCCACATCGACAGGACCAGGAACTCATGGCCCGGCGCCTCGCCGAACAGGCCGCGGACCATGCCCGGCGATCCGGCCATGGCGGGGTTCCACACCTTCTCCTGCATCAGCGCGAAGTGCTCGGCCCGTTCCTCGTGAACCCGGCAGTGCGCGACCCGCACCAGATCGGTGTCCGTGAAGCGGGGCTCGAAGCCGGTCTTCACATCGAAGCGGTGGTCGAACAGCCTGACCTGCGCGTCCGTGAACGTACCGGACTGCGACGCGGCGAGCCGGTCATGGGAACGCGCCATGAACGAGTCGTAGAAGGCGCGGCTCTCCCAGAACGCGAAGACATGCGCCACACCAGGCCTGCCCCGGCTCCAGCCTCCGCCCTGTCCCCGAAATCCCGGCTCCCCCAGAAGCCCCGCCCATTTCCGCTGCCCCCGCTCGAAACCGCGGCGATCGACCACGGTGCAGCGAATCCACTTGACCAGCACCGCGCCATCGTACGGCCCTGTACGTGGCGTTGGTCACGGTCCGGCTGACTCCACCCGGGCGAGGGGCCCGGTACCCGAGGCACAATGGACAACTGGCCACTGATGCACTGGAGTTCGTGCGGAGCAGTGCATGGGATCGGGGAGGAACGTGTGATGAGCGCTCTCAACAAGGGCATCCAGAAGGTGGAGTTGGCACTGAAGTGGGACCCGAGCCCGGCGGGTCAGCCGCCCACCGATCTCGACATCGTGGCGGCGACCTACCTGGCGACGGATCCGTACGGGGACCCCGACTACGTCGTGCACTTCGACAGCCGTTCCCCGGACGGCACGATCAATCTGAACCGCGACAGCACCGACGGCAAGGGCTTCGGCTGGGACGAGATCATGACGCTGGAGCTGTACCGGCTCGCCGGCCGGTACGCGCGCGTGGTGTGCGGCGTCGTCATCCAGCAGCACATGGGGCGCAAGACCTTCGTCGACGTCCTGAACCCGGGGGTGCGGCTGCGCGAGGGCTACACGGTGCTCGCCGAGGACGACTTCGGCGGCGTGCTGGGCTCCACCGCGACGACGGTGGGCGAGTTCGTCCGCGACGCCTCCGGTATGTGGACGTTCGCGCCGGGGCTGCACGGCCACGACACGGACCCCGCGGGCTTCACGCGCATCATGGGCGCACCGCGCAGCTCCTGAGCGGCCCGCGCCCTCGTACGCCGAAGGGCGGCACGGCCATCGGCCGTGCCGCCCTTCCGAGGTTCGCCCTCAGGGGATGAGGGGCGCCCTCAGGGGATCAGATCAGCTGCATCCGCTCGTCGAGCCGCAGCCCTCGCAGATGTAGCAGGAGCCCGCCCGCTGCATCTTGGTGCCGCAGGAGAAGCACAGCGGGGCGTCCGCCTGGATGCCGAGCTGCATCTCCACCAGTTCGGCGTTGGTGTGCGCCTGCTTCGGGGCCGACTGCGTCGCCGCGGTCTCGGCCTTCGGGGTGACGACCGTCCTCAGCTCCTGGGCGAGCGGCGCCGACTGGGCCAGGCCCTCGACGTCGATCTCCTCGTCGATCGGCTCGTACGAGCCGGTCTCCAGGTGCCGCTGGCGCTCCTCGGCGGAGTGGATGCCGAGCGCGGAGCGCGTCTCGAAGGGCAGGAAGTCCAGCGCCAGGCGGCGGAAGATGTAGTCGACGATCGACTGCGCCATCCGCACGTCCGGGTCGTCCGTCATACCGGCCGGCTCGAAGCGCATGTTGGTGAACTTCGAGACGTAGGTCTCCAGCGGCACGCCGTACTGCAGGCCCACCGAGACGGCGATGGAGAAGGCGTCCATCATGCCCGCGAGGGTCGAGCCCTGCTTGGACATCTTCAGGAAGACCTCGCCCAGCCCGTCGTCCGGGTAGGAGTTGGCCGTCATGTACCCCTCGGCGCCGCCGACGGTGAACGAGGTGGTGATGCCGGGACGACCCTTCGGAAGGCGCTTGCGGACCGGGCGGTACTCGACGACCTTCTCGACCGCGGGCTTCGCCGCGGACACCGGCGCCTGCTTCTCGGTGGTCTCCTTCTTCTTGGCGGAGAGCGGCTGACCGACCTTGCAGTTGTCGCGGTAGATCGCGAGCGCCTTGATGCCCAGCTTCCAGGCCTCGAAGTAGATCTCCTCGACCTCCTCGACGGTCGCCGACTCCGGCATGTTGACCGTCTTGGAGATGGCGCCGGAGATCCACGGCTGGATCGCGGCCATCATCCGGACGTGGCCCATCGGGGAGATGGCGCGCTCGCCCATGGCGCAGTCGAAGACCTCGTAGTGCTCCTGCTTGAGGCCCGGCGCGTCGATCACATTGCCGTTCTCGGCGATGTGGGCGACGATCGCCTCGATCTGCTCCTCCTGGTAGCCGAGGCGGCGCAGCGCCTGCGGCACGGTGCCGTTGACGATCTGCATCGAGCCGCCGCCGACCAGCTTCTTGAACTTGACCAGGGCCAGGTCCGGCTCCACACCCGTGGTGTCGCAGGACATCGCGAGACCGATGGTGCCGGTCGGCGCGAGGACGGACGCCTGGGAGTTGCGGAAGCCGTTCTTCTCGCCGAGGCGGAGCACGTCCTGCCAGGCCTCCGTGGCGGCGGCCCACACCGGCGTGTCCAGGTCGTCCATGCGGACGGCCGTGGCGTTGGCGTCGGCGTGCTGCTGCATGACGCGCAGATGCGGCTTCTCGTTGCGGGCGTAGCCGTCGTACGGGCCGACGACCGCGGCCAGCTCGGCCGAACGCCGGTACGCCGTGCCGGTCATCAGGGAGGTGATGGCGCCGGCCAGGGCGCGACCGCCGTTGGAGTCGTACGCGTGCCCGGTCGCCATGAGGAGGGCGCCGAGGTTGGCGTAGCCGATGCCGAGCTGGCGGTACGCGCGGGTGTTCTCGCCGATCTTCTGGGTCGGGAAGTCCGCGAAGCAGATCGAGATGTCCATCGCGGTGATGACCAGCTCGACGACCTTGGCGAAGCGCTCGACGTCGAAGGACTGGTGGCCCTTGCCGTCGTCCTTCAGGAACTTCATCAGGTTCAGCGAGGCGAGGTTGCAGGACGTGTTGTCCAGGTGCATGTACTCGCTGCACGGGTTCGAGCCGTTGATCCGGCCGGACTCCGGGCACGTGTGCCAGTGGTTGATCGTGTCGTCGTACTGGATGCCGGGGTCGGCGCAGGCCCAGGCGGCCTCGGCCATCTTGCGGAAGAGCGACTTGGCGTCGACCTCCTCGATGACCTCACCCGTCATACGGGCGCGCAGGCCGAACTGCCCGCCGTTCTCGACGGCCTTCATGAAGGTGTCGTTGACGCGGACCGAGTTGTTGGCGTTCTGGTACTGGACGGAGGTGATGTCGTCACCGCCGAGGTCCATGTCGAAGCCCGCGTCACGCAGGGCGCGGATCTTCTCCTCCTCCTGGACCTTGGTCTCGATGAAGTTCTCGACGTCGGGGTGGTCGACGTCCAGGATGACCATCTTGGCGGCGCGGCGGGTGGCGCCACCCGACTTGATCGTTCCGGCGGAGGCGTCGGCGCCCCGCATGAAGGAGACCGGGCCGGAGGCGTTGCCGCCGGAGGAGAGCAGCTCCTTGGAGGAGCGGATCCGGGAGAGGTTCAGGCCGGCGCCGGAGCCGCCCTTGAAGATCATGCCCTCTTCCTTGTACCAGTCGAGGATCGACTCCATGGAGTCGTCGACGGACAGGATGAAGCAGGCGGAGACCTGCTGGGGCTGGGGGGTGCCGACGTTGAACCAGACGGGGCTGTTGAAGCTGAAGATCTGGTGCAGGAGGGCGTAGGCCAGTTCGTGCTCGAAGATCTCCGCGTCGGCGGGCGAGGCGAAGTACTTGTAGTCCTCACCGGCCTTCCGGTACGTCTTCACGATGCGGTCGATCAGCTGCTTGAGGCTGGTCTCGCGCTGGGGGGTGCCGACGGCACCACGGAAGTACTTGCTGGTGACGATGTTGACCGCGTTCACCGACCAGAACTCGGGGAACTCGACGCCACGCTGCTCGAAGTTGACCGAGCCGTCGCGCCAGTTGGTCATGACGACGTCACGGCGCGCCCACTCGACCTCGTCGTACGGGTGCACGCCGGGGGTCGTGTGGATGCGCTCGACCCGCAGTCCCTTGGTGGCCTTGGCCCCCTTCGCTCGGGAACCTCGTGCCGGACCGCTCGCCGTCTCTGTCATGCCGCCTCCCTGTTTCGGGCAAAACGCCCAAAGGTACCCATTTCTTCCCGGGGCACCGTGTCGTCTGTCTGCTTGTCACGCGTGTCCGTGCGCGGGCGCGCGTGACGGGTCTGTGTGTGCCGCCGACGAGGCCGGCCCCTGCCGGCCCTCGCGTCAGTCGGTGGCGGTGGCGGGCACGGGGGCGTCGGCCGCCCCACTGGACCCGCGATCGGCTCCCTCGCACGCCCCGTCCGGGTCGTCGTCCGCGACGAGGTGCTCCTGCTGCTGCTTCCTGAGTTCCGCGATGGCGGCCTCGAAGTCCTCCAGCGAGTCGAACGCCCGGTACACGGACGCGAACCGCAGGTAGGCGACGAGGTCGAGCTCCTGCAAGGGACCGAGTATGGCCAGGCCCACGTCATGGGTGGTCAGCTCGGCGCTCCCGGTGGCCCGCACCGCCTCCTCGACCCGCTGACCGAGCTGGGCGAGCGCGTCCTCCGTGACCGGCCGCCCCTGGCATGCCTTGCGCACACCGTTGATGATCTTGGTGCGACTGAAGGGCTCGGTGACTCCGGATCGCTTGACGACCATCAGCGAGCACGTCTCCACCGTCGTGAAGCGACGGGAGCAGCCGGGGCACTGACGGCGCCTGCGGATCGACGTGCCGTCGTCGGTCGTACGACTGTCGACGACGCGGCTGTCGGGGTGCCTGCAGAAGGGACAGTGCATGGCTCCAACCCTCCTTTTCAGCACGGCTCATAGACCTCGCGAGGCCTCACGGGCCCCTCGAAGCAGCCCCAAGCATAGGCGATCGTGAGAGTCGCCAAGACCAAGGGACCACAACTTCTGGGCCACTGTCGCAATCCAACCACTACATGTAGCGATCGGCTCATACATACGTCGTTGACGCGCGTCGACATGGACCGACGGAGGCGTGCCGCCAGAGCGCCCCGAAGCGGGCCCTGCGCGGGCACGTCGCGCGTCGCCAGGGACGCCGCGGGACGAGGGGCCGGTTCCCGGCTCGCGGGGCTGCGGATGGCAGACTGAGCGCCGACCGCGGCGACCCGGCAGGCCGTCACCCCGGCGGTGAACAGTACAGCAATGAGCGCATTTGTCCGCAGGGGCACAGCACAGGCCATACACCCGGGTTCCTGATCACGTCAGGCATTTCGCGGTTTTTCACTCGAACGTGTGTTTGGTGCAACCTTTCGAAAGCAATTACCGTTGTGCTGCACGGGAGACCATCGAGAGGGGCCGACGTGACCACGACCGCAGACAGTGTGACCATCACTGCCCAGGACCGCCCCCAGGGCCGACTCGAGCCGGTGCATGCCATGAACGAAGCCACGAACCCTGAGGGCCCCAAGAGGTCCATGCCCGGCCGTCCGCCAGGCATCCGGGCGGACAGTTCCGGGCTCACCGACCGGCAGCGCCGGGTGATCGAGGTCATCCGGGATTCCGTGCAACGGCGGGGGTATCCCCCGTCGATGCGGGAGATCGGCCAGGCCGTCGGCCTCTCCAGCACGTCCTCCGTGGCCCACCAGTTGATGGCGCTGGAGCGCAAGGGCTTCCTGCGTCGCGACCCGCACCGCCCGCGCGCGTACGAGGTGCGCGGTTCGGACCAGTCGACCGCGATGCAGCCGACCGACACCGCGGGCAAGCCTGCCGCATCCTACGTACCGCTCGTCGGCCGGATCGCCGCCGGTGGCCCCATCCTCGCCGAGGAGTCGGTCGAGGACGTCTTCCCGCTGCCCCGGCAGCTCGTCGGCGACGGGGAGCTGTTCGTCCTCAAGGTCATCGGTGACTCCATGATCGAGGCCGCGATCTGTGACGGCGACTGGGTCACCGTCCGCCGTCAGCCCGTCGCCGAGAACGGCGACATCGTCGCCGCGATGCTCGACGGCGAGGCCACGGTCAAGCGCTTCAAGCGCGAGGACGGCCATGTGTGGCTGCTGCCGCACAACTCCGCGTACCAGCCGATCCCTGGCGACGAGGCGACGATCCTCGGCAAGGTGGTGGCGGTGCTTCGGCGGGTGTGACCCGACCGCGGCGGGCGGGCCTCTCCACGCCCGCCCCTGATCCGGGCCCCGGGACCCCTGCGCCGGTTCCGGGGCCCCATGCTGTCCGGGGCCCCGGTCGTCGCACCTTCCCTGTTCCGCCTCGTTCGCCTTCGCCGCGGCGTTACGCCTCGTTCGCCTTCGCCGCGGCATCGATCGCCGACAGCGACTTGCGTACCTGGTTGCGGTCCGTCGTGTACCAGAAGTCCGGCAGGGACGCCTTCAGATAGCTGCCGTAGCGGGCCGTGGCCAGCCGCTGGTCCAGCACCGCTACGACGCCCCGGTCCCCCGTCGCCCGTACGAGGCGGCCGGCGCCCTGCGCCATCAGCAGTGCGGCATGGGTCGCCGCGACCGCCATGAAGCCATTGCCCCCGGCGTCCTCGACCGCCTTCTGGCGCGCGCTCATCAGCGGGTCGTCGGGGCGCGGGAAGGGGATCTTGTCCATGACCACCAACTGGCAACTGGGGCCCGGGACATCGACGCCCTGCCAGAGCGACAGCGTGCCGAAGAGACAGGTCTTCGGGTCCGCCGCGAAGTTCTTGATCAACTCGCCGAGCGTCTCCTCGCCCTGGAGAAGGATCGGGAACTCGGGGATACGTGTGCGCAGTTCCTCGGCGGCGAGCTGGGCGGCCCGCATCGAGGAGAACAGGCCCAGTGTGCGACCACCGGCCGCCTGGATCAGCTCCGTCAGCTCGTCCAGCATGTCCGCGCGGTCGCCGTCCCGTGCGGGCCGCGAGAGATGCCGGGCGACATACAGGATGCCCTGCCTCGGATAGTCGAACGGGGAACCGACGTCGACGCCCTTCCACTGCGGGAGGTCCTCGCCCTCCGCACCCTCGGGGCCGAGGCCGAGGGACGCCCCGACGCCGTTGAAGTCGCCGCCCAGCTTCAGCGTGGCGGACGTGAGGACCACCGAGCGGTCGGCGAAGAGCTTCTCCCTGAGGAGCCCCGACACCGACATCGGGGCGACCCGCAGGGAGGCGCCGAAGCGGTCGTGGCGCTCGTACCAGACGACGTCCCATTCCGAGCCGTTGGTGATCCGCTCCGCCACCTCGTGCACGCTCTCCACCGAGGCCAGCGCCTGCTTGCGGACGGCGTCCTCGTCCTGGACGGACTTGTCGCGGGTGTTGCCGAGCGCGGTGATCACCGTGCGGGCGGCGTCGCGCAACGCCATCAGGGCATAGCCGAGGTCCTCGGGGATCTCCTCGAGACGGCCCGGCAGGGCCAGCTCCATCAGCCGCTCGAAGCCCTCGGCGGCCGTCTGGAGCTGGTCGGCGGACTTCTCGTCGACGAGCTTGGCGGCCCGGCGCACCGCGCGGTTGACCTGGCCGGGGGTGAGTTCGCCGGTGGCGACACCGGTCACCCGGGAGACCAGCTCATGGGCCTCGTCGACGATCAGTACCTCATGCTGCGGGAGGATCGGCGCGCCCTCGATGGCGTCGATCGCGAGCAGGGCGTGGTTCGTGACGATCACCTCGGCGAGCTTGGCGCGCTCGCGGGCCGTCTCGGCGAAGCACTCGGCGCCGTACGCGCACTTCGAGGCGCCCAGGCACTCGCGCGAGGACACCGACACCTGGGCCCAGGCGCGGTCCGAGACGCCCGGCGTGAGGTCGTCGCGGTCACCGCTCTCCGTGTCCTGCGACCACTCCCGCAGCCGCAGCAGGTCCTGCCCGAGCTTGCTGGTGGGCGCGGCTGCCTCGAACTGGTCGAAGAGGCCCTCCTCCTCGTCCTGCGGGACGCCCTCGTGCAGACGGTGCAGGCAGAGGTAGTTCGAGCGGCCCTTGAGCATCGCGAACTCCGGGCGGCGGCGCAGCAGCGGGTGCAGTGCCTCGACCGTGCGCGGCAGGTCGCGCTCGACGAGCTGGCGTTGCAGCGCCAGGGTGGCGGTCGCCACGACGACGGGCTCCCCGTGCGCGAGCGCGGGCACCAGATAGCCGAGCGACTTGCCGGTGCCGGTGCCGGCCTGGACCAGCAGATGGGAGCCGTCGTCGATGGCCTCCGCGACGGCTTGGGCCATGGTCACCTGGCCGGGGCGCTCCGTGCCGCCGACGGCTGAGACGGCTGCGTGCAGGAGTTCGGGGAGTGAGGGCTTCGTCATAGCGCGACCACCCTACGGCCCGGCGCCGACAACCGGGGCATCAACGCCGGGGCTCGTGGTGCGCTCATGGGGAGCGCGGAGGGCGGGACGGTCTTGTGGGGCGCGGGGCGCTACCGGGGGCGGGGTGTTGATGACAGGGGTAGAGGCGGCGGGACACGGTGAGCGGGACGGGCGCGGTACGGCGGAGCACGGTGATGCCGTACGGCGGGACGCGGTGAGCAGGGTGATGCGGTACGGCGGAGCGGGGCGATCGGAATCGGTTCGCGAATTTCTCAGATCTCGGGAACCGGCACCGTACGCGGCTCGTTACGGAGAGTGATAGCGCTAGAGCAGATGGCGCAGGGACCGGTCTCGGACCATCAGGGCGGCTCGCTTGTCGGGCAGGTCGGCCTCGGCGGAGAACCGGAAGCCGGCGCTCAGGAACGCGGCGATGGAGGGGGTGTTGCGAAGGTCGGGTTCCGCGATGACGCGCGCACAGGAAGGACGCCGATCCAGGACGAGGTCGGCGACGCCACGCAGCAGGGTGGAGCCGAGGCCGCGCCCGCGGTCGGCGACACCGCCGATGAGCAGGTGGATCCCGGTGTCATGGGGACGCGCCGGATAGTGGCGGGCCAAGGGGTCGAGGTCCGCCCGGTAGATCTCCCAGTAGCTCATCGGCGTGCCGTCCAGGACGCCGAGGCAGGGGATGCTGCGTCCGTCACCGGAGTGTTGCGCGCGCAGGTGCCGCTCGGTCACCGACTCGTCTCCCGCCAGGTCCCAGAAGACCGCGACGGCGGGGTCGTTCATCCAGCGGGCGACGAGCGGGAGGTCGCGGCGGGGATCCACGGGAGCGAGGCGGAAGTCGCCTGCCGGGGTGGCGATCGCGCCCCAGTCGGCGAGGCAGTCGAGGAGGTCGTCGTCCCAGGGGGCGGCGGGAGAGGTGGCGGTCGCTCGGGGTGGACGCGTGACCGTGGTGGCCGGGGCGGCGCCGCGCCGGTCCGCCTCTCCCCCGGCGCACAGGGCCATGAACTCTTCCGGCAGCTTCAGGTCGAGGGTGTCCTCGCAGTCCGAGCCGGACCGCGCGCCGCGGCTCGATCCGGATCCGGGAATCGGCCGGGCACCCGGCCCGGCACACGGTCCGGAGCCTGTGCCGGTGTCGCGCTCCGTGGCGGGGGCGGAGGCGGTGCCGGCGTCGGGGCTCGCGTCGGTGGGAGGCACGGCGACGCTCCTCTCAGGAGACGGGATGGGACATGTTCCTCAGGAATGAAGGGGGTTGGTGAGGGTGACGTAGACGGACTGGGTGTCCACCGGGCCGACGAGTTCGTCGAGGCCGTGCAGCCGGGTCAGCAGATTGGCCTTGCAGCGCAGGACGGGTGAGTCGAGCAGGCGGGCGGGCAGGGGTGTGCGCAGACGGCCGGGGCCGGAGGCGGCATCAGCGAGGAAGCGGCGGAACGCGGCGAGCAACAGCCGTTCGTCGGCGAGGTGCTGGGAGCCGAAGGCGCCGATGAGGCCGAACACGTTGTTGATGGCGAGGTAGTAGGCGAAGCGTTCGTCGGTGACCTCGTCGGAGACGAAGGTGTCGCTGTGCGCGCCGATGCCGGGCAGCCGGGCGTCGAGTTCCGCGCGGTGGGACTCACGGAAGTAGTAGCCCTGGTTGTCCCGGAAGCGACCGCCCGCGGGCCAGCCTTCGGGGTCCAGCAGGAGCAGCGTGTTCTGCTGGTGTGCCTCCAGGGCGATGCCCGCCTCCCCGTCCAGCCAGAGCACGGGGCGGACGACCTGTTCGAGATAGCGCAGGAACCACTCGGTGGCGACGGCGCCACGGGGTCGGCCGGTGCGTCCCGCGAGACGGGTGACGATCTCGGCGAGGCGGGAGTACGGGGCGGAGTGGTGCGGTCCGGCGGGGCGGGCACCGGCTCGGGGCGCGACCAGTGCCGCGATGCAGGAGGCGTCGTCCGTCGGGGCGAACGGGTTGTGGCGGATCATCACGTCCAGGCCGGGCACCGGGGTTCCGTCCAGGCCGTCGACGGCGACCCAGGCCGGATCGCGGACGATGTCGAAGCCGGGGTGCGCGGCCCGCCACTGCCTGCCGAGGCCCCGGCGCAGCAGGCGGTGTACCTCGACGCCCCGGTGGAGTTCCTTACGGAGGTGCTCACGGCGGGAGTTGGTGATGCGCAGGCCCAGTGACAGTTTCAACATCGCCGGGGCGCCCGGCTGGTGGACGGTGCGGACGGAGGAGGTGGGGTGCCAGGAGTCGCCGTGTGAGCCGAGGTCTCGGAGCAGCCCGGCGTCCAGAAGGGCGACGGCCTCGGGGCGTTGCCGGATCTCGCGTGCCTGCCAGGGGTGCAGCGGCAGCGCCGTGAAGCCGTCCGGCAGTGCGAGGGCGGGGCCTGCGAGCCGCTCGGTCAGTCGGCCCGCGGGCACCTGACGGCCGCCTTCCGTCCAGGCCGAGTCGGCCGCGACCACCGAGGGGGCGACGGCCGTCCAGTGCAGCGGGAAGTGGCCGCGCAGTTCGGGTGAGTAGCGCCGGACCTCGGTGTCGGAGAGGCCCTCGCGGCTCTTGGCCGTGGGGTGCGTCGGGTGGCCGAGCAGCAGCGCCTGCTCCGCGGTGAGGAAGAGGTCGGTTCCGTCCGTGGGGTGTGCGCGGCGGTCGGTGATGAAGACCGCGGTGAGGCGGAGGGAGTCGGCGACGCGGCTCACCAGTTCGGTGTGGTGGGCAGGTGCGGTGGCCGAGGCGGCGTGGTGGTTCGGTGCCTTCGGCTCGGTCTCCACCCCCGTGACCGTCTCCACCCCCGTGACCGTCTCGGTCTTCGTGACCGTTTCGGTCTCCGTCGCCGTCTCCCGGGCCAGGAGTGCCGCCAGCGTTGTCGCGTCCACGGGCGGGGTCGGCTCCGGTGTGGCCAGGTGGGGTGAGCCGAAGCGGTGCCAGCCGGTCGGGGACCAGTAGTGGACCGGTACGTGCAGGGCCGTGCCGCTGGCGGGGAGAGGGATGCGGAGGGTGCCGTCGGCGGGGGCCGCGAGGTCGTTCTCGCGTGCCCAGCAGCGCAGGAGGTTCTCCAGGGTCGCGGCCTGGGCCGCCGTCCAGGGGTTCGCGTCTTCCAGCGGGTCGACGGTGGCGCCGCGCAGCGGCGCGACCTCGGGGGACGCCGCCTGCTGCCGGGGGACGGTGTCGCGTTCCCGTACGAGGGCGGTGGCGGTCGGTGCGGGGTCGGGTTCTCGGGTGGGGATGTGCGGGCCGCCGTCGGGGGTGGGGGTGGCGTTCAAGGGCGTTCCTTGGGAGGTCGAGGTCGTTCCGGCTCGTCGCGCGACGGACCGGGGCGGGGCGGTACGGGTGCGAAAGCTTGGGCGGAGGGCGGTGGCGTGCGCGTGGGCTCAGGGACGTACGGGCCTGTGGGCCACCGCTGCCACAGCGTCCGCGAGCCGGTCCAGGACCGCGGCCGCCTGCTCGTCACTGATCGTCAGCGGCGGCAGCAACCGCACCACGCTCGCGTGCCGACCGCCCAACTCCACGATCAGGCCGCGCCGCAGGCATTCCCGCTGCACGGCGGCGGCCAGGGCGGGCGCGGCGGGACGCGGACCGGCGGCTTCGGGGCCCGTCAACCCCGCGTCCGGGAGGGCCGGTTCGGGTGCCGCCTCGGGGTCGACCAGTTCGACGCCGATCATCAGGCCCCGGCCGCGCACGTCCCCGATGCACGGGAACTCGGCGGCGAGTACGCGGAGTTGGGTCATCATGCGGGCACCCAGCGCGGCGGCGCGCTCGGCGAGGCGGTTCTCCCGTACATAGGCGAGGGTCGCCGCGCCCGCGGCCATGGCGAGTTGGTTGCCGCGGAACGTGCCCGCGTGGGCGCCGGGTCGCCAGACGTCGAGGTCCTCGTGGTAGACCACGACGGCGAGGGGCAGACTGCCGCCGATCGCCTTGGAGAGCACCATCACATCGGGCACCACGCCGCTGTGCTCGACCGCCCAGAAGCGGCCCGTGCGGCCCACGCCGGTCTGCACCTCGTCCGCGATCAGCGGGATCGACCGGGCCTCGGTGATCTGCCGCATACAGCGCAGCCATGCGTCGGGGGCGGGATGCACGCCGCCCTCGCCCTGGACCGGTTCGAGGATCATCCCGGCGGGGCGCGGTACGCCCGACTTGGCGTCGTCGAGCACCGACCGGGTCCAGCGGGCGGCGAGTTCGGCGCCGTACTCACCGCCGATCCCGAACGGGCAGCGGTAGTCCTGCGGGTAGGGCAGCCGGGTCACGCGGACGTCGGTCGCGCCCCCGGACGCTTCGAGGGCTCCCGCGGTCATCCCGTGGTACGCCCCGGCGAAGGCGAGGATCCCGCTGCGGCCGGTCGCCGTGCGCACCAGCTTGAGCGCGGCCTCGACGGCGTCGGTCCCCGCCGGTCCGCAGAACTGCACGCGCGCGTGGTCGGCGAGGCCGGGGGGCAGCGTTTGGAACAGCTCGGTGGTGAAGGCGTCCTTGACCGGGGTGGCCAGGTCCAGGACGTGCAGCGGGGCACCGGAGTCGAGGACGTCGCGGATCGCCTCCAGGACCACGGGGTGGTTGTGGCCGAGGGCGAGCGTCCCCGCGCCGGAGAGACAGTCGAGGTAACGGCGTCCGTCGGCGCCCTCGATGGTGAGCCCGCGCGCCCGCACGGGCACGATGGGCAGGGCGCGCGCATAAGTGCGCGCCGCGGACTCCCGTGTCGACTGCCGCCGCAGGATGCCGTCCTGCGCGGCGTACGGGGCCTCGGTTCTCTCCGCCGTCACGCGCGCCCCGCGCTCCCCCGCCGCTTCCGCGCGCCCTTCCGGTTCGCCCTCGTGCGGCACCGCCGCGGTCTGCGTCACGGTCACGACGTAGGTCCTCCCGCTCTCCAGGGGCGATGGGGCGCGGGGCAGAGCCTGGACGGCAGGCAGGCACCCCGTACCTACCAACGACGTGAGCGCCCGGGGGAAGCGGGTGAACGTGAACGGAAGATCCGGCTGGAGGCCCGGCCCGTCAGCGGCGGTGCGCGGTGACCGCGATCGCGGGCAGGACCGCCAGGGAGAGGACACCGCCGGTCAGGGCGAGCACCGGATAGCTCGCGGCGGACACGACCATGCCGGAGGCCAGGCCCCCGGTGGCGCCCGCGATCGCGATGGAGACGTCTACCAGGCCCTGGGTCCTGGCCGGGGTGGCCAGGGGTACGGCGTCGGTGATGATCGCGGTGCCGGACAGCAGACCGAAGTTCCAGCCGAGACCCAACAGGGCGAGCGCGAGCGCCAGGAGCGCGACGGAGTCGGCCGGTGCGGCGGCGGCGACGATCCCGGCCGCCAGCAGGGTGAGACCGGAGGCGGCGGCGACAACGAGACGGCCGTAGCGGTCGACGAGCCAGCCGGTCAGCGGCGAGGGAAGGTACATCGAGCCGACGTGGACGGCGATGACGAGGCCGGAGGCGGCGGTGCCATGGCCGTGGTCGTGCATATGGACGGGGGTCATCGTCATGATCGCGGCCATGACGAGCTGGGTGACGATCATCACCAGCGCGCCCAGCACCACGCCGGGGCGCCGCTGTTCGGCCGCCGCGACGGGTTCGGTCGCCGAGGAGGGGGCGGGCGCCGCCGCCTGCCGGTCGCGGGCGAGCAGGAGCGGGTCGGGGCGCAGCCAGAGGAAGAGGACGACGGCGGCCAGGAAGTACGCGGCGCCCGCCAGGAGGAAGGGCCCGGCCAGGCGGGGGATGCCGAGGGTCGCGGCGAGGTCGCCGGTGGGGGCGGCGAGGTTGGGGCCGATGACGCCGCCGAGGGTGGTGGCGACCAGGACGGTGGAGAGGGCGCGGGCGCGATGGGCGGGCGCGGCGAGGTCGGCCCCGGCGTAGCGGGCCTGGAGGTTGGTGGCGGTACCGGCGCCGTAGACGAACAGGGCGACGAACAGCAGGACGGGGCTGCCGAGCGTGGCGGCGGCGATGACGCCGACGCTGCCGAGGGCGCCGGTGAAGTATCCGGCGGCGAGCCCCGGGCGGCGGCCGTGCGCCTGGGAGACGCGCCCCACCACGAGGGCGGTGAGCGCGGACCCGGCGGTGAACAGGGCGCTGGGCAGCCCGGCCAGGTCGGTGGAGTGGAGCATGTCCTGGGCGAGCAGGGCACCGACGGTGATGCCCGCCGCCAGTCCGGCGCCGCTGAAGATCTGGGAGGCGACGAGGACGGTCAGGGTGCGGCGTTGGGCCTCTGGGTGGGCCGATATACCGGCGGTCGCGGGGGCGGTGCTCGTCACGGTGCTCCTTCGCACGGCGGCCGGGGCCGCGTCGGGCTCGGCCGGTCCACGCGGGGACGGACCGGCCGGGGTCGGGGCGGTACAGGGGTCGGGGCGCGGCAGTTCACACGGCCGACGTGCTCACACAGCCACACGTACTCACACAGCAGACGTGACTTCACGCGATCGACGCGTACGCAGCGCTGCGTTCGACGCGTACGCATCGTCGCGTTCGGCACCCGCCGCTCGCACCGGCTCCGTGCTCACACCGGCTCCCCGGCGGCCACGGGCAGGGCGGCCAGGCGCCATTCGAGCATGCCGTCGTCCAGCCGGATCGCGCGGCGGCCCAGGTCGGTCAGCAGGCGCACCGCGTCGTAGGCGAGGACACAGTACTCGCCGCGGCAGTACACGACGATCTCGATTTCCTCGGGCAACTCGTCGATCCGCTCGGCCAGTTCGCCCACCGGGATGGAGCGGGCGCCGGGGATGTGCCCCGACCGGTACTCGTCCGCCGGGCGTACGTCCAGCACCACCACGTCCCCGGCCCGTACGCGCGCGTGCAGGTCCTCCCGGCTGACCTCCCGCCCGTCGTCCTCGCCGAGGTAGGCGTCCCGGGCGACGGGTACGGCGGCCTGATGGGTCTCGGCGACCTTGCGCAGCAGCGCGAGCAGGTGGGCTACGTCGTCCCCGGCGAGGCGGTAGTGCACGCGCGTGCCCGCACGGCGGGTCGCGACGAACCCGGCCTGCTTGAGCGTCTGAAGATGCGCGGAGGCGGTCGTCAGGTTCAGTCCGGCCGCCTTGGCCAGGGCGTCGACGGTGCGCTCGCCCTGGGCCAGCAGATCCAGCAGTTCCAGGCGCTTTCCGCTGGCCAGCGCCTTGCCACTGGTCGCGAAGGCCTCGTACAGCCGCGCCTTCGCACCCCGGTCGCCGTTCTCTGTCATACGAGCCCGCCTCCACTCCTCCACAATTCCATGGAATATTGTAGAGCAGGGCGCGGGGGCCCACATCCCTCTTCACCGTTCCTGTACCGCGTACCGGAGGACCACCGTGGGCATCACCGCCGACCACCCGACACCGACGACAGACCCTGCCGCAGCCACCCCGGACAGACCACCCGTGCGGCTCGGACTGCGCGAGAACTGGCCGCAGTTCACCCTGCTCGTCGTCGTCAACGTCTGTGTGGGCGGCCTGGTCGGCCTGGAGCGCACCACCGTCCCGTTGATCGGCGCCGAGGTCTTCGGACTGACCAGCGGCCTGGCCGTCTTCTCCTTCATCGTCGCCTTCGGTGTCACCAAGGCCCTGACGAACCTCGCCGCCGGGGCGCTGACCACCCGCTTCCGCCGCAAGCAGCTCCTGGTGGCGGGCTGGCTCGTCGGCATCCCCGTGCCGTTCGCGCTCGCCTGGGCGCCGTCGTGGGGGTGGATCGTCGCGGCCAACGTGCTGCTCGGTGTCAACCAGGGCCTGACCTGGTCGATGACCGTCAACATGAAGATCGACCTGGTCGGCCCCGCCCGGCGCGGGCTCGCCACCGGGCTGAACGAGGCCGCCGGTTACGTCGCCGTCGGCGCCACCGCCCTGTTCACGGGCTACCTCGCCACCGCCTACGGCCTGCGCCCCGCGCCCGAACTCATCGGTGTCGTGTTCGTGGCCGCGGGCCTCGGCCTGTCCCTGGTCGTACGCGACACCGCCGCCCATGTCGCACTGGAACTGGCCCAGCACCCGAAGCCGACCGCCACCACCGACACCAACACCGCCACCGCCGAGCAACCCATGGGCCTCGCCCGGACGTTCGCGCGGACCTCGTGGCACGGCCGCTCGCTGCGCGGTGCCAGCCAGGCCGGTCTGGTCAACAACCTCAACGACGGCCTGACGTGGGGCGTCTTCCCGCTGCTGTTCACCGACCACGGCCTGGGACTGGCCGCGGTCGGTCTGATCAAGGGCCTGTACCCGTTGCTGTGGGGCGTCGGGCAGATCGCCACCGGCCACCTCGCGGACCGTGTCGGCCGCAAGCCGCTCATCGTCACCGGCATGTTCGTCCAGGCCGGTGGCTTCGTCCTCGCCCTCGTCCTGCTGGACACCCCGCTGCTCGCGGGCGTCCTGTCGGCGGTGGCGCTCGGTGTCGGCACCGCCCTGGTCTACCCGGCGCTGATCGCCTCGATCTCCGACCACGCCCACCCCGCCTGGCGGGCCAACGCGCTGGGCACCTACCGCTTCTGGCGTGACATCGGCTACGCCGCGGGCGCCCTGGTGGCCGGTGTCCTCGCCGACACCCTGGGCCTGAACGCCACCGTGGTCGCCGCCGCCGTCCTCACCGCCGGGTCCGGCCTCCTCGCGGCCCGCTGGATCACCGAGCACCGCCCCGCCTGATCAGTGCGCAAGCACCCGCCCCGCCTGATCAGTGCGCGGGCACCCGTCGCGTCACCGTGTGCCGTACCCCCGTCCCCGTGAAGGCCAGCGCCGCCGCGGCCACCAGCGCGAGCAGGACCAGGCCGACCGCGTACGAGCCGTACGCGCCGTACAGCGAGCCCATCACCAGCGGGGGGACGAACCCGCCGAGGCCGCCCGCCGCGCCGACGACCCCGGTGACCGAGCCGACCGTGTTCGCCGGGGCCAGCAGCGCCACCAGGGCGAACACCGCGCCGCTGCCCGCGCCGAGCGCGGCGGCCATCACGAGGAACGCGATCGTGCCGAGCGGCGCCAGTGCCGGGGTGAACGACTGGACGAAGGCTCCGGCGAGCACCGCGGCCAACGCCCCGGCCAGCACCCGCACCGGCCCCACGCGGTCCGACAGCCAGCCGCCGACCGGGCGCATCGCGACCGCCAGCAGTACGAAGCCGGCCATGCGGTTCGCCGCGTCCGCCTGGGTCAGCCCGTACCCGGTCTTCAGATACGTGGGCAGGTAGACGGAGAAGGCGACATAGCCACCGAAGGCCACCGCGTACAGGGCCGACGCCTGCCAGGTGATCCGGAGCTTCGCGGCGGCGGCCAGTCGGCGGCCCAGCGGTTCGGTGGGTACGGTCCTGCCGGGCGCGTCGCGCAGCAGCAGGGCCGCGAGGACCGCGTACGCCGCGAGGACCCCGGCGGTGAGCAGGAACGGGGTCCGCATCCCGTGCGCGTCGACCAGCTTGACGGTGGTCAGCGCGCTGATGGCGGTGCCGCCCATGCCCATGCCGAAGACGCCGATGGCCATGCCCCGCCGCCGCGGCGGGAACCAGGCGTTCACGACGGGTACGCCCACCGAGAAGGCGGTGCCGCCGATGCCGAGGAAGAAGCCCCCGACCAGCAGCGCGGCGAGCGAGGAGTGCCCGGCGAGGCCGAGATAGAGGACGGGCACGATGGTGGCCGCGGTGACCCAGGGGAACATCACCCGCCCGCCGAAGCGGTCGGTCAGCGCGCCGACCGGGACCCGGCCGAGGGAGCCGACCACGACCGGCACCGCCACCAGCAGCGACTGCTGGAACGAGGTCAGGTCCAGGCTGTCCTTGAACCGCGGGCCGAGCGGGCTGAGCAGCGCCCAGGCCCAGAAGTTGACCGCGAAGCCCACGGTCGCCAGCGCCAGCATCAGCCAGGCCCGCCCCGGCACGGAGTCGACCGACGCCTGGTCCGAGTGCTGGCCCGGGTCCGAATCCTGGCCCGGGTCCGGGTCCTGGCCTGGGTCCGAGTCCCGCTCCGCAGACGGCTGAAGCATGCCGCCCTCCCCTGTCGTACGCACGGTGGGGCGGCCCCGATCATGGGCCCGGGGCCGCAGGCCCGCCGGCCACATGCCGGTGGCCCGAAGCCACTATCGACAGCGGGACACCCGCACGGGGTGGGCCATCCGGCCCGATCACCCGACCCGGCAGTCCCCGGTTTCCGTCCGAACGGACCCGCCGGTGGAGTCACCAACACACAGCCGTATCAAGGGAGTTGGGGTGCTCGCCGGTCAGGTGACCGGCAGTGCGGCGGCGAGCAGGACGACGCCGAGCGAGCCGACCAGCGACGCCATGGCCAGGACCCGGGCCGTCTTCGGGCGGCCCTTGGCGTACGCGACGCCGTGCGCGGCCGCGGCCAGCATGACCAGCAGGAACAGGCCGAGCTTGGCGGCCAGCGTGCGCCCGTAGCCGGGGTCGGCGAGCGAGGCCCAGGTGACGCCCCGGTGCCAGGCCATGGCCCACCCGGTGGCCAACTGCACCGGCAGGAACACCGCCCCGGTCAGCAGTCCGAACCGGCGCCCGGCCGCGGACGCGAAGCTGTCCCTGTCCTGCGCCGAGAGCATCCGCCGGGCCAGCGGCAGCACCACGAGACTCAGGGCGAGCTGACCGCCGACCCACAGCACGGCCCCGGCGACATGGAGGAACCGCACCAGGGACCAGAGACCGACGGTACCCACCGCTGCTTACCTCCACCGGGCCGCGCGGGCCCTCCAACCGAACTGTTCGAGCGTACCGGGACGAGCGCCACCACCGGCCGCGGGGCCTGCCGAGCCGCTGGTCACCCGGCTTCCGGCGGCCGTCCGGACCGCACCGAGGCGAGGCCGTCCGCCAGCAGCGGGGCCAGCTCGCTCTGGTGGGGGAAGCTGCCGGGCCGGTAGCCGCACCACGGTTCCTCGGCGTACGGGTCGCCGGTGACGCCGTAGGCGCGCGAGCGGGAGCCGCCGCACACCCGGCGGAACTCGCAGGCCCCGCACCGGCCGCCCAGCCGGTCGGCGTCCCGGAGTCCGGTGAACAGCTCCGAGGTGCGGTAGATCTCGGTCAGCGGCGTCTCGCGTACGCTGCCCGCGCCGAGCGGCAGGAAGCCGCTGGGGTGCACGGTGCCGGTGTGCGAGACGAAGACGAAGCCGCGGCCCGCGTTGACGTCCAGCGGTGGCCGACGCGCCCGGCGCCCTCCCGAGGCAAGCCCCAACTCAGCGCTGCGGTCGGACAGTTGCCGGTACAGCGGGCCGAGCCCCAGTACCGCGACATGGTCCTCGCCCGCGTCGGCCAGCACCTTGCGCTGGAGTGCGACACGGCGGAAGTGGTGGGCCTCGGTCGTCTTGGCGGGCACGGTCATGCCGACGTCGTACACGAAGTTCAGGACGTCCTCGACCTCGGCCGCGGTGAGCATGCCGAGCCGGCGGCCACGCCCGGTCGGCACCAGGAAGAAGGCGCTCCACAGCATCGCGCCGTGGTCGAGGACCAGGCGGGCGATGGCGGGGAGGTCATGGAGGTTGTGCCGGGCGACCGTGGTGTTGATCTGCACCTTCATCCCGAGCGCGCGGGCGGTGTCCCAGGCGTCCAGGGTCCAGCGGTAGACCCCGTCCACGCCGCGGAATCCGTCGTGCAGCTCGGCGGTGGAACCGTCCAGGCTGAGCGAGAGCCCCACCGCGCCCGCCTCGTGCACGGCGCGCAGCCGGTCCGGGGTGAGGGTGGGCGTGCCGGAGGGGGACACGGCGACGCGGACCCCCGCCTCCTCGCCGTACGCGATCAGCTCGTTCAGATCGGGGCGCTGGAACGGGTCGCCGCCGGTGATCACGAAGATCGGGGCGGGCTGCCCGAACGCGGCGACCTGGCGCAGCAGGTCCTTCGCGGCGGCGGTGTCCAGCTCGCGCGGGTCGCGGCGGGGCACGGCCTCGGCGCGGCAGTGCACGCAGGCCAGCGGGCAGGCCCGGGTGGACTCCCAGATGACGATGAACGGCTTGTCCGCGACGTTCTGGTGCTGTCGGCGGATGGCTCGCGCACCGCTCACCGGGTCCTCCGTCTCACTGGATCCTCCGTCCCGCATGGGTGTGTGTCGTACGTCCGGCCGCCCGAGAGTCAGGGCAGACGTGGCAGGCGGCCGGACGATGACTGGTCCGGACCGTGCGGGGCGCCCGCTGCGGGGGACGACGAGGAAGACAGCCGCGCGGGCGCTCGGTGCGTTCGTACACGGGTCACCTCCGGATCAGTCGTCTGCAAGCTTCCGGCATCGACGGCGTCGGGCGCGGCGGCCGAACTTCCCTACGCCGATGGGCCGAAGGTCCCTGGTGTCGCGGGCGGGGCAGGGCCGACCGGACGGCACACTTCGTTCGGCCTGCCCGGGTGAGCAGCAAAGACCGTTCTCCACAGACGACTTGAGCCCCCGCCGAGGGGCCGACGGGCTGTCGGGCGGGGCCGTTCGGCCCCAGGCTCGCCACCGGGGCGGGACCTAGCGTGCGGTCCATGGAGAACGACACAACCGCGCCCGACCCGGAACGGCGCACCACCGAGGGCTGGCCGCTCACCGCCCGGCGTCTGTTGACCCGTCGTGAGGTCTCGGCCGACGGGCGCGCTGTCTTCGGTGCGGGCGATCCGGCGTGGGAGGGCTTCTACCGCGGGCGTTGGGCGCACGACAAGGTGGTTCGCTCCACCCATGGCGTCAACTGCACGGGGTCCTGCTCCTGGATGGTGTACGTCAAGGACGGCATCATCACCTGGGAGCACCAGGCCACCGACTACCCGTCGATCGGCACGGACTGCCCCGAGTACGAGCCTCGCGGCTGCCCGCGCGGTGCGTCGTTCTCCTGGTACACGTACTCGCCCAGCAGAGTCCGATACCCGTACATCCGGGGCGCGTTGCTGAAGCTGTGGCGCGAGGCGCGGGGGCGGCTCGGCGATCCGGTGGCGGCCTGGGCCGAGATCACCGGTGACCCGGCGAAGGCCCGCGCCTACAAGCGGGCGCGCGGCAAAGGCGGGCTGGTGCGCGCTGATTGGGACGAGGTCGCCGAACTGGTGGCCGCCGCGCAGGTGCACACGATCAAGGCGTACGGCCCGGACCGGGTGGCGGGGTTCTCGCCGATCCCGGCGATGTCGATGGCGTCCTTCGCCGCGGGCGCCCGCTTCATGTCGCTGATCGGCGGCACGCTGCTGTCGTTCTACGACTGGTACGCCGACCTTCCCGTGGCCTCCCCGCAGGTCTTCGGCGACCAGACGGACGTACCCGAGGCGGCCGACTGGTGGAACGCGGGCTATCTGGTGATGTGGGGCTCCAACGTCCCGGTGACCCGCACGCCGGACGCGCACTTCCTCACCGAGACCCGCTACAACGGCACCAAGGTCGTCGCGGTCAGTCCCGACTACGCCGACAACGTGAAGTTCGCCGACGAGTGGCTCGCCCCGCATCCCGGCACCGATGGCGCGTTGGCGATGGCCATGGGGCACGTGATCCTGCGCGAGTTCCTCGTGGACCGTGAAGTGCCGTACTTCCGGGACTACTTGCGTACGTACACGGACGCGCCCTTCCTCGTGACGCTTCGTCAGCACGGTGAGCACCTGGTGCCGGACGGCTTCCTGAGCGCCGCGGATCTCGGGGACGGCGGCGAGCACGCCGAGTCGAAGACGGTCCTGCTGGACGGTGCCACGGGTGAGCCGGTCGTCCCGAACGGTTCGCTCGGCTTCCGCTGGGGTCCGGAGGGCGAGGGTCGCTGGAATCTCGATCTCGGGGATGTCGTACCGGAGTTGAGCCTGCTGGAGCGGGCCGAGGACCGGGTGGCCGTGGCGCTGCCCCGGTTCGACGAGGGTGCCACGGAAGGCGGTTCGGCGCTGGTCCGCGGCGTTCCGGTGCGCCGGGTCGGCGGCCGTCTGGTCACCACGGTCTTCGATCTGATGCTGGCCCAGTACGGTGTGGGCCGCCCCGGTCTGCCGGGTGCCTGGCCGTCCTCGTACGACGACGCCGAGCAGCCGTACACCCCGGCCTGGCAGGAGACCATCACCTCCGTCCCGGCCGCACAGGCCGCGCGGATCGCCCGTGAGTTCGCCCGCAACGCCGAGCGCACACAAGGCCGTTCGATGATCGCGATGGGCGCGGGCACGAACCACTGGTTCCACTCCGACACCATCTACCGGGCGTTCCTCGCGCTGACCACGATGACGGGCTGCCAGGGCGTCAACGGCGGCGGCTGGGCGCACTACGTCGGCCAGGAGAAGGTCCGCCCGATCACCGGGCTCCAGCATCTGGCCTTCGCCTTCGACTGGCAGCGGCCCACCCGGCACATGGCCGGCACCTCGTACTGGTATCTCGCCACCGACCAGTGGCGCTACGAGGCCTTCGGGCCCGATGAGTTGGCGTCACCGCTGGGTGCGGGACGCTTCCGGGGCAAGGCGTTCGCGGACTGTCTCGCGCAGGCCGTCCGGCTGGGCTGGACACCCGGCCACCCCGGCTTCGACCGCAACCCGCTCGACCTCGCCGACGAGGCCGCCGACCGGGGGCGGCCGGTCGCGGGGCACATCGTGGACGAACTCACGTCGGGGCGGCTGAAGTTCGCGGTCGAGGACCCCGACAACCCCGCCAACTTCCCACGGGTGCTGACCGTGTGGCGGGCCAATCTGCTCGGCTCCTCGGGCAAGGGCAACGAGTACTTCCTGCGTCACCTGCTCGGCACCGACAGCGCCGTACGCGGCCCGGAGACGCCGCCCGAGGCGCGCCCGAAGGACGTGGTGTGGCGCGAGGAGGCACCCGAGGGCAAGCTCGATCTGCTGGTGGCGATGGACTTCCGGATGACCTCCACCGGTCTGCTCGCCGATGTCGTCCTGCCGGCCGCGACCTGGTACGAGAAGGACGATCTGTCGTCCACCGACATGCACCCCTTCGTGCACGCCTTCACTCCGGCCATCGCCCCGCCCTGGCAGGCCCGTACGGACTATGACACGTTCCTCACGATCGCCGACCGGTTCAGCGAGCTGGCCGCCGAGCACCTCGGCACCCGTACCGACGTCCTGGCCGTGCCCCTGGCGCACGACACCCCCGACGAACTCGCCCAGCCCGGCGGGGTCGTGCGCGACTGGAAGGCCGGGGAGTGCGCGCCGGTCCCGGGCCGCACCATGCCCAAGCTGGTCACCGTCGAGCGGGACTACGCGGCCGTCGCCCAGAAGATGCGCGCCGTCGGCCCCCTGCTCGACACGCTCGGGACGACCACCAAGGGTGTCACCGTCAGACCCGGCCGGGAGATCGAGGAGTTGCGGCACCGCTGCGGCACGGTCCGCGAGGGGATCGCCGAGGGCCGTCCCTCGCTGGCCACCGCCACCGACATGTGCGAGGCGATCCTGGCCCTGTCCGGCACCACCAACGGGCGCCTGGCGACCGAGGGGTTCCGGGAGCTGGAGCGGCGCACCGGCAGCGCGGGGCTGGCCGCACTCGCGGCCGAACGCGAGGCCGAGCGGATCACCTTCGCCGACACCCGCACGCAGCCGCGCGCCGTCATGACGTCGTACGAGTGGTCGGGCTCGGAGACCGGCGGGCGCCGCTACTCGCCGTTCGTCATCAACGTCGAGCACAAGAAGCCCTGGCACACCCTCACCGGCCGCCAGCACTTCTTCGTCGCCCATGACTGGATCGCCGAACTCGGTGAGCAACTACCCGTCTACCGGCCGCCGTTGAACGCGCCGCGGCACTACGGCGACGAGCACCTGCACGACGCGGGCCGCGCCGAGGTGACCGTCCGCTATCTGACGCCGCACTCCAAGTGGTCGATCCACTCCGAGTACCAGGACAACGCCTATATGCTCGCGCTCTCCCGCGGCGGGCCCGTGATCTGGATGTCCACCGCCGACGCCGAGAAGATCGGCGTACGGGACAACGAATGGATCGAGGCGTACAACCGCAACGGCGTCGTCGTCGCCCGCGCCGTGGTCACCCACCGTATGCCCGAGGGCACGGTGTACATGTACCACGCCAAGGACCGCACGGTGAACGTCCCGAAGGCCGAGGTCACCGGACGGCGCGGCGGCGTCCACAACTCCCTGACCCGGCTGCTGCTCAAGCCCACCCATCTCGCGGGCGGCTACGCGCAGTTCACCTACGCCTTCAACTACTACGGCCCGACCGGCAACCAACGCGACGAGGTCACCGTGATCCGGCGTCGCTCGCAGGACGTGGAGTACTGACATGCGCGTCATGGCACAGATCGCGATGGTGATGAACCTCGACAAGTGCATCGGCTGTCATACGTGTTCGGTCACCTGCAAGCAGACGTGGACCAACCGGCCCGGTGTCGAGTACGCCTGGTTCAACAACGTCGAGACCAAACCGGGTGTCGGCTATCCGCGCCGCTACGAGGACCAGGAGCGCTGGAAGGGCGGCTGGACCCTCGACGCGAAGGGGAGGCTGGTGCTGCGCTCGGGCGGCCGGGCCGAACGGCTGCTGTCGCTGTTCGCCAACCCCGATCTGCCGGGCATCGAGGACTACTACGAGCCGGTGACGTACGACTACGACAACCTGGTGAGCGCGCCCGCCGGGCCGGACGCCCCGGTCGCCCGCCCCCGCTCGGCCCTCACCGGTGAGCCGACGGCGATCACCTGGGGCGCCAACTGGGAGGACGGTCTCGGCGGAGCCCCCGAGAACGCGGGCAACGACCCCAATCTCACGGGCGGTTGGGCGGAGAAGGTGCGGTTCGAGTTCGAGCAGACCTTCCTGTTCCATCTGCCGCGGCTGTGCGAGCACTGCCTCAACCCGGCCTGTGTCTCGGCGTGTCCGTCGGGCGCGATGTACAAGCGGGTCGAGGACGGCATCGTCCTGGTCGACCAGAACCGCTGCCGCGGCTGGCGGATGTGCGTGACCGCGTGCCCGTACAAGAAGGTCTACGTCAACCACGCCACCGGCAAGGCCGAGAAGTGCACCTTCTGCTTCCCGCGCGTCGAGGCGGGCCTGCCCACCGTGTGCTCCGAGACCTGCGTGGGCCGGCTGCGCTACCTCGGGCTGCTGCTCTACGACGCCGACCGGGTCGGCGAGGCGGCGGCCACTCCCGGTGAACGGGACCTGCTGGAGGCTCAGCGGAACGTCTTCCTGGACCCGCACGACCCCGAAGTCCGGGCCGCCGCACGGGAGTCGGGCATCCCCGAGGACTGGCTGGAGGCCGCCCGCCGCTCCCCCGTGTACGACCTCGTGTCGCGGTACAAGGTGGCGCTGCCGCTGCATCCGGAGTACCGCACCCTGCCGATGGTCTGGTACGTCCCGCCGCTCTCCCCGGTCCTCGACGCCGTGAGCGGGGCGGGCGGTGACCAGGACGACCCCGACCATGTCTTCGCCGCCGTCACCCGACTGCGCATCCCCCTCGACTACTTGGCGAACCTGTTCACCGCCGGGGACACGGACGTCGTCGCCGGGGTGCTGATGAAGCTCACCGCGCTGCGCTCGTACATGCGCGCACGCTCGCTGGGCGAGGCGGGCGACGAGGCCGTCCTCAAGGCGGTCGGCCTCACCGCGCGGGAGGCCGAGGACCTGCACCGGCTGCTCGCGGTGGCCAAGTACCGGGAGCGGTACGTCGTTCCGGCCGCTCACCAGGAGGACGCCGCCGCGCTGACCGCGCTGGAGAACCGCTGCCCGGTGGAGTCCTCCGGCGATCCCGGGTCCGCCGGGGGCCGCCGCGTCATGCTCGGCATCCCCACCCAGCGCCACCGCCCGCCCGACGCCCCCACCGGAGAGCACTCATGAGTCCGCGGCCCGCCCCCGACCGCACCCGACTGCGGGCAGCCGCGCGCCGCCCGGCCCGGCTCACGCCCGAGGAGGCCGAGGAGCGCGCCCTGCTGCTCCGGCTGTGCTCGCTGCTGCTCCAGTACCCCGATGCCGAACTGGCCGGCGCCCGGCCGGTGTTCACCACCACCGTCCAGGCGCTGCCGCCGTCCCCGTCGGCCGGGCAACTGGCCGCCTTCACCGCCTGGTTCACCGATCAGGAACCCCAGGCGCTGGAGCGGCACTACGTCGAGACGTTCGACCTGCGCCGCCGGAGCAGCCTCTATCTCACGTACTACCTGCACGGCGACACCCGGCGTCGCGGCATGGCCCTGCTCGCCCTGGCCCAGCGCTACCGGGCCGCCGGTTGGGAGAGCGACGGCGGTGAACTGCCCGATCACCTCCCGGTGGTCCTGGAGTTCGCCGCCCTCACCGGGCACCGCGCGGGCGAGGCGCCGCTGCGGCAGCACCGACGGGGCCTGGAGCTGATCCAGCACGCGCTGACCGACGCCGGTTCGCCCTACCGGCACGTCCTCGCCGCGCTGCTCGCCCTGCTGCCCCCGCCCACCGAGGCGGACCTCGCGGCCGTGGCCGAACTGGCCGCGCAGGGCCCGCCGCAGGAGGACGTCGGCCTCGACCCGTACGGGGCGGGTGAGTTCGCGCCGCCGGGCACCTTCGTCCCGCCGCACCCGGCCCCGCCCACCCTCATGCCGCCCCTCTCACCTCCGGAAGGCATGCCGTCCTTCTCACCCCCGGAAGGCCTCCGATGAGCACCACGGGATCCCCTTTGGCCGCCGCGAGCGGAGGCGATCTGCTGCTGTGGGTCGCCGTCCCCTACATCTGTCTGGCCGTGTTCGCCGTCGGGCACGTCTGGCGCTACCGGCACGACCAGTTCGGCTGGACCTCCCACACCAGCCAGCTGCTGGAGCACCGCTGGCTGCGCTGGGGCAGCCCGCTGTTCCACCTCGGCGCGTTCATGGTGATCGCCGGGCATGTGGTGGGCCTGGCCGTGCCCGCCTCCTGGACCGAGGCCGCCGGGATCGGCGAACACGCCTACCACACCACGGCGGTGTGGGCGGGCTCGGTCGCGGGCACCGCCATGGTCGCCGGGCTCGGCATGCTGTGCGCCCGCCGTCTGCTGACCCGGCGAATCCGGCTGGGCACCGACCGCAGCGACAAGCTGCTCTTCCCGCTGCTGTCGGCCACCGTCCTGCTCGGCATCGCGGCCACCGCCGCACACAACCTCGTCGGCCCCGGCTACGACTACCGCGCCACCGTCTCCGTCTGGTTCCGCGGGATCTTCGGCCTCCAGCCCCGGCCCGAGGCGATCAGCGACGCCCCGCTGCTCTTCCAACTCCACGCGCTGACCGCCTGTCTGCTCTTCGCGGCCTGGCCGTTCACCCGCCTCGTCCATGTGTGGAGCGCCCCGGTCGGCTATCTGGTCCGCCCCTATCTGGTCTACCGGAGGCGTGCCACGACCCCGCCGCCCGTCTCGCGCGGCGCCGCCGCCTCCGTGACCCGAGCTGATCACCTGTAGCGGAACCGTTGCCGTACGGCCTGAAGTCCCCCACACCGACCGAATAGTGTGTGGTGCCCACACAGCATCACCGTGTGTGGTGCCCACACAGGTTCATCCCAGGGGGAGTTCACACCATGCGACCCATACGCCCACTCTTCGCCGCCCGCCGAGAAGGGAGCGTGCGCCGTCGAACCTCCCCCGTGCTGGCGGCAGTCGGCCTCGCCGCGGCGCTGGCGCTCACCACGACCGCGTGCGGCCCGGACGGCGACGCCGACGCGGAGGGCAAGCCGACCCCGGTGGCGTCCGCGGCGGGCAACGACAAGATCAAGATCCCGGACGAGCTGAGGAAGAAGCTCAAGGAGCACGGGATCGACATCGACAAGTGGAAGAACGGCGCCTGGAAGAACTGGAACAAGGACGACTGGCTGCGCGAGGCGGACGAATACATCAACCCGATCATCAAGGGTCTGTGGGACCCGGACCGGATGCGCCGGGCCGAGGACCCGGACCGGGGCGTCGACGACAACGACCTCTCGGGCGACCAGGGCGTCACGGACCCGACCCCGGCCCCGGTGAAGGCACGGGCCGTCGCGGCCTCGTACCACCAGAACGCGCCGACGGCCGGCAAGGTGTTCTTCGACTCCCCCAAGGGCACGATGGTGTGCTCCGCGACCGTCGTCCAGGACCCGGCGCACCCGGGCAAGTCCAACCTCGTGTGGACGGCCGGTCACTGTGTGCACGCCGGTAAGAAGGGCGGCTGGTACCGCAACATCGCGTTCGTGCCGTCGTACAACAACTCCGGTAAGCCGACCGCCGCGTTGAAGAACGCGCCGCGGGAGGAGATCGCCCCGTACGGTGTCTGGTGGGGTGACTGGGCCCAGACCTCGGACCAGTGGATCGAGCAGGGCGGCGAGACCGGCGGCGACGGCGCGGCGTACGACTACGCCGTCATCCATGTGACGCCGGAGAAGGGCGGCGACGGCAAGTCCCTGGAGGAGACCGTCGGTTCGGCGCTTCCGGTGAACTTCAACGCGCCCGCCGTGCCGAAGGCCGCCGACATCACGGCGACCGGCTACCCGGCCGCGGCGCCGTACGACGGCCAGACGCTCTACCAGTGCCAGGACAAGCCGGGCCGGCTCTCGATCGTGCGGACGGACCCGACGATGTACCGCGTCGGCTGCACCATGACGGGCGGCTCGTCCGGCGGCGGCTGGGTGGAGGCGGGCGCGGACGGCAAGCCCGCGCTGGTCTCCAACACCTCGATCGGCCCGGTGCAGGCGGGCTGGCTGGCGGGTCCGCGGCTCGGCCCGGTGGCCAAGGGCGTCTACGACTCGGTCAGCAAGAAGTTCGCGGGGCGGTGACGCTGCCGCGGAGCGCTTGACGCGTGACGCTTGACGTACTCGATGCGTGAAGAAGGCCCGTCCCATTGGGGGCGGGCCTTCTTCGTGGGTGCGTCAGGGCTTCGTGGTGGGTCAGAGCGCGGCTGCGGGCGTGTACGGCGCCAGTTCCGCGGCCAGTTCCTCGTGCACCCGCGCCTTGAGCAGCGTGCCCTCCGGGGTGTGCTCCTCGGAGATCACCTCGCCCTCGGAGTGGGCGCGGGCCACCAGTCGGCCGTGCGTGTAGGGCACGACGGCCTCGATCTCGACCGAGGGCCGCGGCAGCTCGGCGTCGATGAGCGCGAGCAGCTCGTCGATGCCCTGGCCGCTGCGGGCCGAGACGACGATGGAGCGCTTCTCGTTGCGCTGGAGCCGCTGGAGGACCAGCGGGTCGGCCGCGTCCGCCTTGTTGATCACGACGATCTCGGGGACGTCGGTGGCGCCGACATCCCTGATCACCTCGCGCACGGCGGCGAGCTGCTCCTCCGGCACCGGATGCGAGCCGTCCACCACGTGCAGGATCAGGTCGGAGTCGCCGACCTCCTCCATCGTGGAGCGGAACGCCTCGACCAGGTGGTGCGGCAGATGCCGGACGAAGCCGACGGTGTCCGCGAGCGTGTACAGCCGCCCGCTCGGGGTCTCGGCCCGGCGCACGGTGGGGTCCAGGGTCGCGAACAGCGCGTTCTCGACCAGGACGCCCGCGCCGGTGAGGCGGTTGAGCAGGGAGGACTTGCCCGCGTTGGTGTAGCCCGCGATGGCGACCGAGGGCACCTTGTGACGGCGGCGCTCCTGGCGCTTGATCTCGCGGCCGGTCTTCATCTCCGCGATCTCCCGGCGCATCTTCGCCATCTTCTCGCGGATCCGCCGCCGGTCCGTCTCGATCTTGGTCTCACCGGGACCACGGGTCGCCAGACCGCCGCCGCTGCCGCCGCCCATCTGCCGGGACAGCGACTGACCCCAGCCGCGCAGCCTCGGCAGCATGTACTGCATCTGCGCGAGCGCGACCTGGGCCTTGCCCTCACGGGACTTGGCGTGCTGGGCGAAGATGTCGAGGATCAGGGCCGTACGGTCGATGACCTTGACCTTGACGACGTCTTCGAGGTGGATGAGCTGGCCGGGGCTCAGCTCACCGTCGCAGACGACCGTGTCGGCTCCGGTCTCGATGACAATGTCCCGCAGCTCCGCGGCCTTGCCGGACCCGATGTAGGTCGCCGCGTCCGGCTTGTCACGGCGCTGGATCACGCCGTCGAGCACGACCGCGCCCGCGGTCTCCGCGAGGGCCGCCAGCTCGGCGAGGGAGTTGTCCGCGTCCTGCACGGTCCCCGAGGTCCACACCCCGACGAGCACCACGCGCTCCAGGCGGAGCTGGCGGTACTCGACCTCGGTGACGTCCTCGAGTTCGGTGGAGAGGCCCGCGACGCGGCGCAGCGCCGCCCGCTCGGAGCGGTCGAACTGGTCGCCGTCCCGCTCTCCGTCGATCTCGTGGCTCCAGGCGACGTCCTCTTCCATCAGGGCATCGGCCCGAAGACCCTCGGTGGTGGTGCGCGCGAAGCGCTTGGTGTCCTGGGAAGGGGAAGAAGAGGAGGTCATTGGGTCCTTACGTCGAAGGGGATTCCGTTGGCGGTAACGAGCCGCGAGCCGCTGCGGGCCTGCGGGACTCGTCTCCTGTGACAACGCTCGGGTACCCCGGGAGATTCCCGGTCACCCCCGCCCCGCGGGCCGCGTCGCCGACCTGACGATGGTCGCACGGCACGGCCCGTCTCGTCATCCGGGTTACCGCCGCACAGGGGGCGGCGGGGTGGCGCTGCTCTTCCAGTCCCGGTGCCCCGGCATCGGCGGGGTCTTCGTGCCGTGGAGCCAGCCCTGGAAGAACGCGCTCAGGTCGCGCCCCGCCGTCCGGGACGCCAGGTGCTCGAAGTCGGCGGTGGTCGCCGAGCTGTCGCGGTGCAGCGCGACCCAGGCCCGCTCCAGCCGCTCGAAGGCGGGGGCGCCGATCTCCTGGCGCAGCGCGTACAGGACGAGCGCGCCGCCGTCGTACACGTTCGGGCGGAAGATGCTGATCTTCTGGCCGGGCTTGGGCCCCTTGGGCGCGGCGGGCGGGCCGCCCGTGGCGCGCCAGTAGTCGGAGAGGCCGTACGCCGCCTTCATCCGCTTCTCCATGGTCGGGCGGTGCGTGCTCTCCTGGACGTACAGGGCCTCGTACCAGGTGGCGTGGCCCTCGTTGAGCCACAGGTCGGACCAGGTGTGCGGGGAGACGCTGTCGCCGAACCACTGGTGGGACAGCTCGTGCACCATGAGCGACTCGACGTACCACTTCGGGTAGGCAGGCTCGGTGAACAGGCGCTTCTCGAAGAGGGAGAGCGTCTGGGTCTCGAGTTCGAACCCGGTCTTCGCCCGGACGATCAGCAGCCCGTAGCGCTCGAAGGGGTACGGGCCGACCTTGTTCTCCAGCCAGGCGATCTGGCCGGAGGTCTTCTTCAGCCACGGGGCGAGGGCCTCGCGGTCCTTGGCGGGGACGACGTCGCGCAGGGGCAGTCCGTGCGGTCCCTCGTGCCGCGTCACGGCGCTGCGGCCGATGGAGACCTGGGCGAGTTCGGTCGCCATGGGGTGGGCGGTGCGGTACGTCCAGGTGGTGGACCGCGCGGCGCGCCGGACCCCGGCCGGGAGGCCGTTCGCCACGGCCGTGTAGCCGTTCGGCGCGGTGACGCGGATGGTGAACATCGCCTTGTCGGAGGGGTGGTCGTTGCACGGGAAGACCAGGTGGGCGGCGTCGGCCTGGTTGGCCATCGCCAGTCCGTCGTCGGTCCGTACCCAGCCGCCGTCCTTGCCCTTGGGGGGCACGGGGTCGCTGGTGTGGCGCACGGTGATCCGCAGAGCGCCGCCCTCGGGGACCGGCACGGCCGGGGTGATCACCAGGTCCTCCCCGGTCCTGGTGAAGTCCGCGGGCGCGCCGTTGACGTCCACGGACCGCACGGTGCCGCGGGCGAAGTCGAGGTTGACGTGCTCCAGGGGCTCGGTGGCGCGGGCGAGCACGGTGGTGACGGCGGTGAGCGGCTTGTCGTTGCGGCCGGGATAGGTGAAGGACAGGTCGTACGCGCCCACGTCGTAGCCGGGGTTGCCGAGCGTCGGGAAGAGCCGGTCACCGATGCCCTGGGGGACGGCGGAGGTGGCGGGACTCGCGGCGATCAGGCAGACGGAGACGGCGGAGGCGAGCAGGGCCGCCCTGGCACGCCGGGCACGGGGGATCACGGAACGGGTGGTCTGCGGCATGGACCACGGCTACCAGCGCGCGTCGGCCCCATGGTGACGACGCGCGCCGTGCCACCCGAACGAGTGGGTCTCTGCTGGGCTGCCGCCCGAGTGGGTCTCTAGTGGGCTGCCGCCGCCGGGTGTTGGGCCCTGCTCACGTCGAACACGCCGGGGACGTCGCGCATCGCGCGCATCAGGGTCGGCAGGTGGGCGGCGTCGGGGAGTTGGAGGGTGTAGGTGTGCCGGACCCGTTGCTGGCTGGGGGGTTCGACGGTGGCGGAGACGATCGCGACGTTCTCCAGGGCGATGGCCTCGGTGAGGTCGGCGAGGAGATGCGGGCGCCCGAAGGACTCGGCGACGAGCGTCACCCGGCACTCGGTGGTGTCGCCCCAGCGCACGCCGATCTCCGCGCGCCCTGTGCTCTTCATGCGCGCCACTCCGGCGCATTCGACGCGATGGACCGTCACCACGCCGCCGCGTACGGCGAATCCGGTGACCTCGTCGGGCGGTACGGGCGTACAACAGCCCGCCAGGCGTACGGAGGCGCCGGGGAGATCGACGACGGCGTTGGCGTCGCGCGGGCCGGGTGCGTCCAGGGCGTCCGGGGTGGGGCGCGCGGGAAGCGCGGGCCGGCGCGCGGCGGGACCGGGCGCGCCCGTGTACCCGGCGGCTCCGGCGCGGGGTCGTGCCACGCCCGGTTCCGACGCGCCCTCGGCCGGGTCTCCGGGCAGCGGGTGCGCCGCCAGCCAGCGCTGGATGGCGATGCGCGCGGCGGGCGTGTGCGCGTGGTCCAGCCACTCGCGGGAGGGCTCGGAGGCCGGGTCCTGGCCCATGAGGAGCTGTACGGTGTCGCCGTCCTTCAGGACCGTACTCAGCGTCGCGAGGCGGCCGTTGACGCGGGCGCCGATGCACGCGTGCGCGTCCTCGCCGTACTGGGCGTACGCCGCGTCCACGCAACTCGCGCCCGCCGGGAGCCCGAGCGTTCCCCCGTCGGGGCGGAACACCGTGATCTCCCGGTCCTGGGCCAGGTCCTGGCGCAGCGTCGACCAGAACGTGTCGGTGTCCGGGGCCGCTTCCTGCCATTCGAGGAGCCGGGAGAGCCAGCCGGGGCGGGTGGGGTCGGCGCGCTCGCCGTCGGACGGGTCCTCGGCCCCGGGGGCGTAGGGGTTGCCGAGCGCGATCACCCCGGCCTCGGCGACCTTGTGCATCTGGTGGGTGCGGATGAGGACTTCGGCGACCTCGCCGTCCTTGCGCGCGACGGCGGTGTGCAGGGACTGGTAGAGGTTGAACTTGGGGACGGCGATGAAGTCCTTGAACTCCGAGACCACCGGGGTCATGCACGTGTGCAGTTCGCCGAGCACGCCGTAACAGTCGGCGTCGTCGTTCACGAGCACCAGCAGACGTCCGAAGTCCGCGCCGCGCAGCGGGCCGCGTTTGCGGGAGATGCGGTGGACGGAGACGAAGTGCCGTGGCCGGATGAGGACTTCGGAGGGGATCCCGGACTCGCGCAGGACCGCACGCACCTCCTCGGCCGTCTCGGTGAGCGGGTCGTCGCCGTGCGCCGTGTTCTTCGCGATCAGTTCTCTGGTGCGCTGACAGTCCTCGGGGCGCAGGATCGCGAAGACGAGGTCCTCGAGTTCGGTCTTGAGCGCCTGGACGCCGAGGCGTTCGGCGAGCGGGATGAGTACGTCGCGGGTGACCTTGGCGATGCGTTCCTGCTTCTCGGGGCGCATCACGCCGAGCGTGCGCATGTTGTGCAGCCGGTCGGCCAGTTTGATCGACATCACCCGGACGTCGTTGCCCGTGGCGACCAGCATCTTGCGGAAGGTCTCGGGTTCGGCCGCCGCGCCGTAGTCGACCTTCTCCAGTTTGGTGACGCCGTCGACGAGATAGCGCACCTCCTCGCCGAACTCCGCGCGCACCTGGTCGAGGGTCACCTCGGTGTCCTCGACGGTGTCGTGCAGCAGGGAGGCGGTCAACGTGGTGGTCTCGGCACCGAGTTCGGCGAGGATCAGGGTCACCGCGAGGGGGTGGGTGATGTACGGCTCACCGCTCTTGCGCATCTGGCCGCGGTGCGAGGACTCGGCCAACAGATAGGCGCGGCGCAGTGGTTCGAGGTCGGCGTCGGGGTGGTGGGCGCGGTGCGCCTCGGCGACGTGGCCGATGGCGTCGGGCAGCCGGTCGCGGGTGGCGGAGCCGAGCAGGGCGGCCCGGCCGAGACGGCGCAGGTCGATCCGGGGACGGCTCTTCCTGCGGTACACCCCGGGCGTCACGGTGACAGGGGTGGCAGGGTTCGTGGCCTCCGCACTCATTGGGCACCTCCGGCTGCGTGGACCGGTGGACGGAGTGCCCCATGGCAGACACGGCGCGGGGATGGCGACGGTCCCCCGTCCGGGCCGGTGCTTGATGCTATCGAGCCCATCACGCCCGCCCGACCGGCTCTCGCCGAGGAGGAACCGGATCACCCATTCGAGCGAACGTCCGAAGGTTTACGGAATCGCGCCATGGGAACGGACGCGGACCGTCGATTCGTATCCCTCCCCGCGCCCCGGGCTGCGGATCACGGCGTCGGAGGCGGCCGGAAGCTGCGATACGGAGCGCCGGACCGAGGTGGCCGACCTCGGTTTCCGGCCAGCCCCGACCGCGGACGATCACCCTCCGCGTGCCACACCGTGCTTCGGCGCGCCGCCTGTTCGCCCCCCAAGACGCCCTGGGGCGGCGCGAGTTCACGTAGCGGCTCCGGTCAGCGGGTGGCGGACGCCAGCCAGTCGGCGTCGATCTCGCCCTCGGCGACGATCACCGCCGGGCCCGTCATCTCGATCCCGCCGTCCGGATGTTCGGTGATCACCAGCGTGCCGCCGGGGACGTCCACGGTGTACGTCACCGGGGTGCCCGTCACCGCCGGGTCCGCGCCGTCGCGGCGGGCCGTGGCGACGGCCACCGCGCAGGCGCCCGTGCCGCACGAGCGGGTCTCGCCGGAGCCGCGCTCGTGGACGCGCATCGCCACGTGCCGGGGGGCGCGGTCGACCACGAACTCGATGTTGACCCCGCTCGGGTAGGCCGCTGCCGGGGTGAAGGACGGCGGGGTGAAGAGGTTGCCCGCGTGCGCGAGGTCGTCGACGAAGGCCACCGCGTGCGGGTTGCCCATGTTCACGTTGCGCGCGGGCCAGTCGCGCTCGCCGACGCGCACCGTGACCTCTCCGGCGGGCAGCAGCGCCTTGCCCATGCCGACGGTGATGTCACCCGCGCCGGCGGGCCCGGCCTTGGCGATGTGCATGGTCTTCACGCCGCCGCGGGTGGCGATCGCGACGTCGCCCTCGCTCACGTACCCGGCGCGCTGGAGGTAGCGCGCGAACACCCGCGAGCCGTTGCCGCACATCTCGGCGACCGAGCCGTCCGCGTTGCGGTAGTCCATGAACCACTCCGCCTCGTCGGCCATCTCCCGGGCCTCGGGGTGGGCGGCGGAGCGCACGACATGCAGCACACCGTCACCGCCGATACCCGCGCGCCGGTCGCACAGGGCGGCGACGGCGGCCGGGGACAGGTCGACGGAGTTCTCGGGGTCCGGGACGATCACGAAGTCGTTCTCGGTCCCGTGCCCCTTGAGGAAGGCGATCCGCGTGCTCATTCCACGATCGTACGGGGTCGGTAGGGACCGCGTGCGGCTAGGGGCCGCGCCCCCTGCCCCCTCCGCCAGGACCGTGCCCTGGTGGGGGTCAGCGCAGGCGGGCCACTCGCCATACCGCCAGGATCGTGACCGCCGCCACCACCACGGCGTACGCCAGGACGACGCGCCAGTCCGGGCGGCGGCCGGAGCCTCGCTGGGGCAGGCCCGGCCAGGTGTAGCCGACGCGGCGGGCGGCCATCATGCCCCAGCCGGCCGCGCAGGAGCAGATCAGCAGGCCGAGCATGGCGACCACGGCACCGCTGTCGCCGAACTCGAAGGCCAGCGGGAAGGCGAACATCAGGGAGCCGAGCGCCGCCAGTCCCACGATGGGGGCGAGCTGCCAGATCCGCAGTCGGCGCTGCGGACGCAGCTCGACCTCGACCTCGAGCCCGGAGGACAGCTCGTCCTCGTCGGGGCCGTCGTCGCTCACCGCGTCCGGAGGCTGCTCGTCGGGGCCGTCGGGGCTCAGCCGGTCCCCGTCGGAGGCCGGTCCGTACCCGTCGGGACCCCGCTGGTCCTCGTCTTCCGCGATGCCGTGCTCCGTGCCGTGTGCGGTGTCACGAGGGGCGGCCTCCATCGCCACGCGCCCTCCCAACTCTCGGACTCGATCGATCGACGCTCGATGATGGCACGCCACCACAGGCCCTCATGACGGCCGGAGCGTCCCGATGCCATCACGTGATCAGGCTGTAACCGCTCGTTCGACCAACGTCAGTGCCTGGTGCGGGAGTTCCCCGAGGTCCGCGGCCGCACCGCTGAGCCAGTGCACCCGCGGATCGCGCCGGAACCACGAGTCCTGACGGCGCGCGAAGCGCTTGGTGGCGCGCACGGTCTCGGCGCGCGCCTCCTCCAGCGTGCACTCCCCCGCGAGCGCCGAGAGCACCTGCTGATACCCGAGCGCGCGCGACGCCGTACGCCCCTCGCGCAGACCCTTCGCGGCCAGCTCGCGCACCTCGTCCACGAGCCCCGCCTCCCACATCCGGTCGACGCGGCGGGCGATGCGCTCGTCGAGTTCGGGGCGGGCCACGTCGACGCCGATCTGCACCGTGTCGTAGACGGAGTCATGGCCCGGGAGGTTCGCCGTGAAGGGCCGCCCGGTGATCTCGATGACCTCGAGCGCGCGCACGATACGGCGGCCGTTGCCGGGCAGGATCGCCTTCGCGGCCTCGGGGTCGGCGGCGGCCAGGCGCGCGTGCAGCGCCCCCGGGCCACGCAGCGCAAGTTCCTCCTCGAGGCGCGCGCGCACCTCGGGGTCGGTCCCCGGGAACTCCAGGTTGTCGACCGCGCCACGGACGTACAGCCCGGAGCCGCCGACCAGGACGGGCCAGCGGCCCTCGGCGAGCAGTGCGTCGATCCGCGCGCGGGCGAGCCGCTGGTACTCGGCGACGGACGCCGCGACCGTGACGTCCCAGATGTCCAGCAGGTGGTGCGGCACACCGCCGCGCTCCTCGAGCGTCAGCTTGGCGGTGCCGATGTCCATCCCCCGGTAGAGCTGCATGGAGTCGGCGTTGACGACCTCGCCACCGAGGCGCTGGGCAAGGAACACACCCAGATCTGACTTTCCGGCCGCGGTCGGTCCGACGACGGCGATGACCCGGGGCGCGGGGGCTGCACTACTCACCGCACCAGTCTCCCAAACCCCGGGACCGCTCCTCGAACCAGCCGGGTGAACAGCGCCGTCTCGGGCCGGATCCGACGAATACCGATCACTTGTTCGAGGTCGAACCAGCCGAGCCACGCGAGATTTCACCCGAACAGGTAACGTATGGAGTTGATATGGGCGTTTTCGCCAGAATTCTCCGGAGGTCGAGAACGACGGAAGGGACGCGGTCGGTGTCAGCGGAGGCCACGAAGCCGACGGCCGACGAGAGCGCCCGCACGTAACTCCCCTGTCAGGGAAGGTGGATCATGGGTCTCCTGGACAACCTGAAAGCCAAGCTCGGCCCTGCCAAGGACAAGGTCACCGACTTCGCGCAGCAGCACGAGGACAAGGTCGGGCAGGGCATCGAAAAGGCCGCGAAGATGGTCGACGAGAAGACCAAGGGCAAGTACAGCGACAAGATCCACACGGGCTCGGACAAGGCGAAACAGGCGATGGGGCGCATCGCGCACCCGGACACCGGTACGACGCCCGGCGGCCCGCCCTCGGACACGTCGCCGCCCCCCGGCATGTGACCGCACCCGTGCCCTGACAACGGACCACGGGACAACGAGACGCATCGCGGCGGACGACCGCACGGCGCACAGCCCCGGCCGTCCGCCGCGTCCCGCGTCCGTTCGCGTCCACGCCCACGTTCGTGCCCGCGTTCGCGCACGCGTTCGCGCACGCGTTCGTCACGCCCAGGCCGCCACCAGGTAGCCCACGCCGTACGGAGCGTCGTCGTACAGCAGGTCGCCGGTCAGACGCGCCGGTTCCGCCGCGCCCGCGAGGATCTGCCAGGGGGCCCGGCCCAGGGCCTTCAGCTCCTGGGCCAGACCCGCGTCCAGCGCCTTGAGGGCCGCGACGTCCGCCGCTCCCAACGCCCGCGCGACCTGCGCGTCGAAGCTCGCCGCGCGCTGGTCCAGATAGCCCGGCGCCTTCAGCGACCTGCAGGCGCTCGCGTCGCCCATGACCAGCAGCGCGACCCGCTCGTCCGGCGGCCCGGCGAGGTCCGCCCCCGTCCGGACGCATCGCTCAGAGGTCAGGGACTCCGCCACAGCGAACCCCTCGACGGGCGCCTCGGACCACCTCGCCCAGTCCAGCAGCCAGGCGGCGACGGCGAGCGAGGCCGGAAGCTCACGCCCCACCGGGAGCGCACGCCCCACCGGGTCCGTCCCGCCGTCCGTACCCAGCCGTACGTCGGTGTCGACGCCGAAGCCGCGGAACGAGCCGCGGGTCCCCGCCGGGTACGGGCCCTGCTCGCTCTCCTCGGCGGGGCCCACGACCACCAGCCGCCCGGGGTGCGCGGCGGCGAGCACCCGAAGGGCGTCCGCGCACGCGGCACGGGCGCCGTCCAGTTCGGATGCGGCGCCCGCGGCGACCTCGGGCACGAGCAGCGGCGGACAAGGGCAGACGGCGGCGGCGACAAGCATGCTGCGCAGCGTAACCCCGCCGGAGAGGACGTCAGTCGCCGCAGCCGCACGCCCCGGCGGGCGCCGTCGGCAGCGGCTCGGGCACACCGATCTTCGGCAGGCCCAGCAGCACACCGGCCGGCTTCGCGGCCTCGGCGGCGTTGCGCTTCTCCCAGGCGTCTCCCGCGCGCGTGCGGCGCACGCTCAGCGTGGGGCCCTCGGCGAGGAGGTGGTGCGGTGCGGCGTAGGTGATCTCGACGGTCACCACATCGCCGGGGCGCACCTCCTCGTCCGGCTTGGTGAAGTGGACCAGGCGGTTGTCGGGGGCGCGGCCGGACAGCCGGTGCGTGGCGCCGTCCTTGCGGCCCTCGCCCTCGGCGACCATCAGCTCCAGCGTGCGGCCGACCTGCTTCTTGTTCTCCTCCCAGGAGATCTCCTCCTGAAGGGCGACCAGGCGCTCGTAGCGCTCCTGGACGACCTCCTTGGGGATCTGGTCCTCCATGGTGGCGGCCGGGGTGCCGGGGCGCTTGGAGTACTGGAAGGTGAAGGCCTGGGCGAAGCGGGCCTCGCGGATCACGTGCAGCGTCTGCTCGAAGTCCTCCTCGGTCTCGCCCGGGAAGCCCACGATGATGTCGGTGGTGATCGCGGCGTGCGGGATGGCGGCGCGCACCTTCTCGATGATCCCCAGGTAGCGCTCCTGGCGGTACGAGCGGCGCATCGCCTTCAGGACCGTGTCGGAGCCGGACTGGAGCGGCATGTGGAGCTGCGGCATCACGCTCGGCGTCTCGGCCATGGCGGCGATGACGTCGTCGGTGAAGTCGCGCGGGTGCGGCGAGGTGAACCGGACGCGCTCCAGGCCCTCGATCGCGCCGCAGGCGCGCAGCAGCTTGCTGAAGGCCTCGCGGTCGCCGATGTCGGACCCGTACGCGTTGACGTTCTGCCCGAGGAGGGTGATCTCGGAGACGCCCTCGGCGACCAGCGCCTCGACCTCGGCCAGGATGTCGCCGGGGCGGCGGTCCTTCTCCTTGCCGCGCAGCGCCGGGACGATGCAGAAGGTGCAGGTGTTGTTGCAGCCGACGGAGATCGACACCCAGGCCGCGTAGGCGCTCTCGCGGCGGGTCGGCAGCGTCGAGGGGAAGGCCTCCAGCGACTCGGCGATCTCGACCTGCGCCTCTTCCTGGACGCGGGCGCGTTCGAGCAGGACGGGCAGCTTGCCGATGTTGTGCGTCCCGAAGACGACGTCCACCCAGGGCGCCTTCTTCACGATGGTGTCGCGGTCCTTCTGCGCGAGGCAGCCGCCGACGGCGATCTGCATGCCCGGCCGCGAGGCCTTCCTCGGCGCGAGGCGGCCGAGGTTGCCGTAGAGCCGGTTGTCGGCGTTCTCCCGTACGGCGCAGGTGTTGAAGACGACGACGTCGGCGTCGCCGTCGGAGTCCTCGGGGGCGCGCACGTACCCGGCGTCCTCGAGCAGCCCGGACAATCGCTCGGAGTCGTGGACGTTCATCTGGCACCCATAGGTGCGCACTTCGTATGTCTTGACGCCCACTGCCTGGCTCCGGTCGCTGCTGGTCATGCCTCCAGGGTAGGCGGTGTCGGGAGCGCCCCCTCCCGCGTGGCCGCCGGGGGCGGGCGGTCCGCCGCACCGGGCCGGGCCGCCGCTGCCTCCGACGAGCGGGTCAGGGCTCGATCAGGCCCGCGCGGATCGCATAGCGCGTGAGGTCCAGGCGGTCGCGCATGCCCAGCTTGTGCAGCAGGTTCGCGCGGTGCCGCTCGACCGTCTTCGCGCTGATGAAGAGGAGTTCGCCGATCTCCTTCGAGGTGTGGCCCTCGGCGACCAGCTTGAGGATCTCCTCCTCGCGATCGGTGATCGTCCGCTCGGGCAGGCCGTCGCCCCGGCGCAGGCGGTCGAGGTAGGTACGGACGAGGGCCCGCTCGACGCCGGGGCAGATGAACGACTCGTCGCGCATCGCCGCCCGGCACGCCTCGACCAGGTCGCGGTCGGCGACGGACTTCAGGACGTAGCCGCAGGCACCGGCCTTGAGCGCCTCGAAGAAGTACTGCTCGTTGTCGTGCATGGTCAGGAGCAGGATGCGCAGGCCGGGCCGTCTGCGGGAGAGTTCGCGGGCCGCCTGCAGCCCGGTCATCCTCGGCATGGCGATGTCCAGGACCGCGAGGTCGATCTCCGTGGTGCGGCTCAGCGCCACGGCCTCGGCACCGTCACCGGCCTCGGCGACGACCGTGAGGTCCGGTTCGGCGTCCAGGATGAGACGTACACCACGGCGTACGAGCGCGTGGTCGTCGGCGAGCAGGACCCGGGTCGGCGCCCTCATCGGCGACCGCCTCCGGTCGCCGCACCCACACCCGTCGCGTCACCGGGTCGCCAACTGGCCTTGTTCCCTGGGCAGTCAGACGGGCCGTCACCGGCCGGCCGCCACGCGTGTACCCCCGTGACCCTGCCCGCCGTGCGCTCTCCGCGTCCATCCGTCATGACACCCATAGGAACACCGTACGAGGAATGACAGCATGGCAGCCTGGTACGCACACCCGTACAACCATCAGCAAGGGAAGAAACGTGCCTTCTCCACGCCTCCGGACAACGCCGCTGCCCGGCATCGGGGTCCAGTACGACCTCGTGACCCGAGAGAACCGCCATCTGTCGGTGGTGGCTCACCGGGACGGCGCCCGCACCGTGAGCGTGTACCGGGCCGACGACCCCGACTCCTGTGCCCAGTCGCTGCGCCTGTCCGGCTCCGAGGCGGGCGCGCTGATCGACGCCCTCAAGCCGTCCCACCACAGCGCCAGCCTGCTCTACACCACCGACCTCGGACTGGTCGCCGAGCGCATCGAGGTGTCGGCCACCTCCCGCTGGAACGGGCGGCTGCTGGGCGACACCCGGATGCGGACCGAGACCGGGACGTCGATCGTGGCGGTGCTGCGCCGCGCCGAGGCGATCCCCTCGCCGACGCCGGACTTCCGGCTCGCGGGCGGCGACCGGCTCATCGTGATCGGTACCCGCGAGGGCGTGGACGCCGCCGTGGCGATCCTCGGGCAGGAGTGACGGGTGCACTCCGCTGTCCTGCTGATCGAGTTCGGTTCCATCATCCTCGCCCTCGGCCTGCTCGGCCGGTTCGCCGCCAGGCTGCGGTTCTCCCCGATCCCGCTCTACCTCCTCGCGGGTCTCGCCTTCGGTGAGGGCGGGCTCCTCCCGCTCGGCGCGAGCGAGGAGTTCGTCGCGACGGGCGCCGAAATCGGCGTCATCCTGCTGCTGTTGATGCTCGGCCTGGAGTACACGGCCAGCGATCTCGTCTCCAACCTCAAGACGCACTACCCCTCGGGCCTGGTCGACTGCGCGCTCAACGCGCTGCCCGGCGCGCTCGCCGCGCTGCTGCTCGGCTGGGGCCCGGTGGCCGCCGTGGTCCTCGCGGGCGTGACCTGGATCTCGTCCTCGGGTGTCATCGCGAAGGTGCTCAACGACCTGGGCCGGGTCGGCAACCGTGAGACACCGGTGATCCTCAGCATCCTCGTCCTCGAGGACCTGGCGATGGCCGTGTACCTCCCGATCATCACCGCGCTGGTGGCCGGGGCGGGTCTGGCGGCCGGAAGCCTGACACTGGCGGTCGCGCTGGGCGTGGCCGGGCTTGTCCTGTTCGTGGCCGTCCGCTACGGCCGGGTCATATCCCGGTTCGTCTCCAGCGACGACCCGGAGAAGCTGCTGCTGGTCGTGCTCGGTCTGACGATCCTGGTCGCGGGCATAGCCCAGCAGCTCCAGGTGTCGGCGGCGGTCGGCGCGTTCCTCGTCGGCATCGCGCTGTCGGGTGAGGTCGCGGAGGGCGCGCACACGCTGCTCAGCCCGCTGCGGGACCTGTTCGCGGCGATGTTCTTCGTCTTCTTCGGGCTGCACACCGACCCGAACAGCATCCCGCCGGTCCTGCTGCCCGCGCTCGCGCTGGCCGCGGTCACCACGCTGACCAAGATCGCGACGGGGTACTGGGCGGCCCGCCGCGCCGGGATCTCCGTCAAGGGCCGCTGGCGGGCGGGCGGCGCGCTCGTGGCGCGCGGCGAGTTCTCGATCGTCATCGCGGGGCTCGCGGTGACGGCGGGCATCGAGCCCTCGCTCGGCCCGCTGGCGACGGCGTACGTCCTGATCCTCGTCATCCTCGGCCCGCTGACGGCCCGGTTCGCCGAGCCCCTGGCATCGCGGCTGACCGGCGCCCTCGGCCGCGGACGCCCCGCGCCACAGCCGGTGGCGGCGGAGGGCGAGCCGGACCTCGCGCCCGACGACGAGGCGAGTGACGCGGCTCACAGCAACTCGGAGGCCGCTCGCAACAGTTGAACCGAGGCGACAGGAGGGCCGACCGAGAGCCGCGGACGCGGGTCGTGGTCGGCCCTTCGGCTGCCCACCACCTGTGACCCCATGAACTGCGGTGTTGTAGAAGTCTCTCCAGAAACATGATCACCAAGAGGCCCGCCCGTCACCCCTGTCGGCGGCGCCCCGCGGTACGGAGGGACAGACGAGAACGATGACGGACGTGACCGCGGGGCGGCTCTCCGCCCGCGAGACACTGGCGCGGCACTGCCGTGACCTCACCGAGAGACGCTGGTTCGCCGTCACCGTCTTCACTCTGATCCTGGTGAACGCCGGGCTCCTCGGGCTGGAGACGTACAGCGGGGTGGCCGCGGAGTGGCACCACTGGTTACGGCTGGCCGAACACCTCTGTGTCGCCGCGTTCACCGTGGAGATCCTGCTGCGGCTCGCGGCCCACGCGGACCGCCCCGCGGACTTCTTCCGCGACCCGTGGAACCTGTTCGACCTCCTCGTCGTGGTGAGCGCGTTCCTGCCGCTGGTCCGCGAGAACACCACTGTCCTACGGCTCCTGCGGCTGGCCCGCGTGCTGCGCACCGCCCGCTTCCTGCCCCAACTGCGCATCATCATGATGGCCGTCGTCCGCAGCCTCCCCGGCACCCTGAGCTTCCTGCTGGTCGGGGCCCTGCTGCTGTATGTGTACGCCATGATCGGCTGGGTCTTCTTCGCCCGCGCCGACCCCGAGCACTACGGCTCCATCGGCCGCGCGGTCCTCACCCTCTTCCTGCTGATGACCCTGGACGGCATCGGCGACGCGGTCCACGCCGGACTGGAGGTCTCGCGCTGGAGCATCGTCTACTACGCCTCGTACGTCCTGCTCGCCTCCTTCGTCCTCGTCAACGTCCTGATCGGCGTCGTCATCACCTCCCTCGACGAGGCCCGCGACATGGAGCGGACGCACCAACGCGCGCCCGCCGAGCCGTCGTCGGCCCTGCGCGACCGCATCGCCACGGCCCGCCGCGCGCTGGACGACCTGGAACGCGAACTCGACCTGGGACGCCCGCCCGAATCCGGGCGGCCGCGGTAGGAACTTCCCTTGTGTGACCCTTGCCCTGGTCAGCGGAGCGTGCGGGCTGGCAGGATCGCGCTCATGCTCCAGGCACTCCCCCGTATCGGCAGGCGCCGCGCGCTGCTCGGCTCCGTCGCCGTGTGCGCGGTCCTCGGACTGCTGCTGTGGTGGCTGCTGCCGATCGGCCCGAACTCCCCGAAGGGCACGGTCACCTTCAGCACGGGCACCCCGACCGGCGTCTACCAGAAGTACGGCGTCCTGCTGCGGACCGCGATCGACAAGGACCTGCCGGGGCTGGACGTACGGCTGCTGAACAGCGACGGATCGCAGGAGAACGTACGGCGCGTGGCCACGGGCAAGGCGGACTTCACGATCGCGGCGGCCGACGCGGTGGAGGCGTACATCCTGGAGGACGGGCCGGGCGCCGACCGGCTGCGCGGCTGCGCACGGCTGTACGACGACTATGTGCACCTGGTGGTGCCGCGCTCCTCGCCCGTGCAGTCCGTGGCCGACCTCAAGGGCCGTACGGTCGCCGTGGGTCCCGGCGGGTCGGGGGTCCGGCTGATCGCCGACCATGTGCTCGCGGCGGCGGGACTCGACCCGAAGACGGACATCACGCCCCACCCCGCCGGGATCGGCACCATGCCCGCGCTGCTGAAGGAGGGCCGGATCGACGCGTTCTTCTGGTCGGGCGGGCTGCCCACCGGCGCGATCACGCAGCTCTCGCAGCAGTCCGCGGTCCGGCTGGTGCCGATCGGCAGCGATCTGGTGACCAAGCTGCACGCGCAGGGCGGCGGCTCGCGGTACTACCGGGCCGCGGTGATGCCCGCCGACGCCTATCCCCCGGCCGAGAACGGCTCCTCGGTGCAGACCCTGGCCGTCGCGAACGTCCTCGTGACCCGCGCGGACATGGACGCGGACCTCACCGAGAAGCTCACCCGCGCGGTGATCGACAGCCGCGACCGCATCGGCGCCCAGGTCCACGCGGCCCAACTGGTGGACCTGCGCTCGGCGATCTACACGGACCCGCTGGAACTGCACGAGGGGGCGCGGCGGTACTACCGGTCGGTGAAGCCGTGATGTCGTGAGTGGGCCCTCCCCGCTCTCGGCCGCCGGATCTCTCAGCCGTCGGACCGGCCGACCCGCGGCACCGTCACCGTCACCGTCAGGCCGTGCGGCTCGTGGTGCGCGTACGCGATCGACCCGCCGCCCGCCGCCAGCAGCGCCCGCGAGATCGACAGCCCGAGCCCCGACCCCTTGATGTTCTGATGCGCCGGGCTGCGCCAGAACCGGTCGCCGACGCGGGCCAGTTCCTCCTCGCCGAGGCCCGGACCGCCGTCGGTGACCACCACCGTGGCGCTCTCGCCCGTCGCCTCCACCCGTACCTCGACGCGCTCCCCCTCGGGCGTGAACTTCACCGCGTTGTCGATCACCGCGTCCAGCGCGCTGGACAGCGTGACCGGGTCGGCCCAGGCCGTGGTGGCCGGGCAACTCCCGGTCAGCCGTACGCCCTTGGCCCGCGCGCTCGGCTCCCAGGCCGCGACCCGCTCGGCGGCCAGCGCGCCGATGTCGGTGATCTGGAGGTCCGCCTCGGCGTGTTCGGCGAGCGCCAGGTCGAGCAGGTCGTCCAGGACCTCCGCGAGGCGCTTGCCCTCCGTACGCACCGACGCGATCTCCTCGTTGCCCTCGGGCAGTTCGAGAGCGAGCAGCTCGATACGCAGCAGCAGCGCGGACAGCGGGTTGCGCAACTGGTGGGAGGCGTCGGCCACGAAGGCGCGCTGCTGCTCCAACACGCTCTCGACGTTGTCCGCCATCTCGTTGAACGACCGGGCCAGGCGCCGGAGTTCGGGCGGTCCACCGGCCGCGGCGACCCGGGACTTCAGGCTGCCGGTCGCGATGTCATGGGTCGTGGCGTCCAGGATCCGTACGGGCTTGAGCACCCAGCCGGTCAGCCGCAGCGCCGCCCCCACGGCGAGCAGCATCGCCGCGAACTCACCGGCCCCGATGAGCAGCCAGCCGTGCAGGATCTGCGAGCGCAGCCGCCCGGTGGGCGAGTCGGTGACGACGACGGCGACCACGTCACCGTCGCGGATGACCGGGGAGGCGACCACGAGTCCGCCGCGCTGCCACGGCCAGACCTGCTCGGGGTCGTGGCTGCGGCGGCCCAGCAGGGCTTCGTTGAAGGCGTCGCGGCCCTCGCCCACCTTGGGCAGGTACCAGGTCTCGGGCGCGTTGGCCATCGGCAGGTCGTCGCGGTAGAACACCCCGGCCCGGATGCCGTACACGCTGTAGTACATGGCGAGTTCCTTGCGCAGGGTCTCGCCGCGCTCGTCCGTGACGCCCACGCGGGAGCCGGTGGGCCGGTCGGTGACGAACTGCGCGAGGGCCGCGAAGCGCGCGGTGTCGTCGATCCGGTCGACCACGACGCGCTGCTGCTCGGCCGCCGCGAGGCTCGCGGCGAGCGGCACGCCGAGCGCCAGCAGCACGGCCGCCATGAGGACGATGAGCAGCGGCAGGAGTCGTGCGCGCACGCGGGCCCGCTAGGCGGCCGGGGCGACGAGCCGGTACCCGACGCCCCGCACGGTCTCGATCAGCGCGGGCATCCGCAGCTTGGAGCGCAGGGAGGCGACATGCACCTCCAGGGTGCGCCCGGTCCCCTCCCAACTGGTGCGCCACACCTCGCTGATGATCTGCTCGCGGCGGAAGACCACTCCGGGGCGCTGGGCCAGCAGGGCGAGCAGATCGAACTCCTTGCGGGTCAACTGGACCGGCGCGCCCTCCACGCTGACCTGGCGGGTGGGCAGTTCGATGCGTACGGGGCCGAGGTGCAGCACGGTGCGGGTGGCGCCCGTGTCGTCCTGGTGCGGGGTGCGGCGGCTGACGGCGTGGATCCGCGCGAGGAGTTCGCCGGTGTCGTACGGCTTGACCACGTAGTCGTCGGCGCCGAGGTTGAGGCCGTGGATACGGGAGCGGACGTCGGCGCGCGCGGTCACCATGATCACCGGGGTGCTGGTGCGCTTGCGGATCTTGCCGCACACCTCGTACCCGTCCTGGTCGGGCAGGCCCAGGTCGAGCAGGACGACGCCGAAGCAGGTGCCCTCGGGGACCAGCGCCTGGAGGGCCTCCTCACCGCTGCGGGCATGGGTGACGTCGAAGCCGTGCCGGGACAGGATCGCGGACAGGGCGGCGGCGACGTGGTTGTCGTCCTCGACGAGAAGCAGTCTCATGCCGGCCTCCTGTTCGTTCTGCCCTGTCACTTGCGTTCCGCGCCGCCCCCGCGCGGCGTTCTGCGTGTCGCCGCTGCGAGGCGCCCCGCACTGTCATCGCCACGCGTCCTGCACTGTCATCGCGAGGCGTCCTGCGAGCGAACGCGAGCACACGCGCGCGTGCACCATGGCAGTGACGCCGATGAACACGGGCCCCGTCAAGGGTTTTCCGGTTGCAAACGTCTTTCCGTTATCCAGCCGGTACGCCTCCTCGCGCACCGGATACCCCAAGTGTCCGGCCGCTACCGGATTGTGATGCTCAGATCTCCCTCAGATGTAATGACGCAGGTCGCGCGGCTCACTACTGTCCTCCGAAACCGAGTGAGGACGGAGCCAGCCAGCAATGACCGAAGCATCAATGGTCAAGGAGTCGGTGTCCGCGACCGACGAACTGGTCGCCCTGAAGAGTGTCAACAAGCACTTCGGCGCGTTGCACGTGCTCCAGGACATCGACTTGACCATCGCCCGCGGCGAGGTCGTCGTGGTCATCGGACCCTCAGGGTCGGGCAAGTCCACCCTGTGCCGCACCATCAACCGCCTGGAGACGATAGATTCCGGCGAGATCCTGATCGACGGCAAGCCGCTGCCCCAGGAGGGCAAGGAGCTGGCCCGGCTGCGTGCCGACGTCGGCATGGTCTTCCAGTCCTTCAACCTCTTCGCGCACAAGACGGTGCTCGAGAACGTGATGCTGGGGCAGATCAAGGTCCGCAAGGCCGACAAGCAGGCGGCCGAGGAGAAGGCGCGGACCCTGCTGGACCGGGTCGGCGTCGGCACCCAGGCCGACAAGTACCCCGCGCAGTTGTCCGGTGGCCAGCAGCAGCGCGTGGCGATCGCCCGTGCGCTGGCGATGGACCCCAAGGTCATCCTGTTCGACGAGCCGACGTCGGCGCTGGACCCGGAGATGATCAACGAGGTGCTGGAGGTCATGCAGCAGCTCGCCAGGGACGGCATGACCATGGTCGTCGTCACCCATGAGATGGGCTTCGCCCGGTCGGCCGCCAACCGAGTGGTGTTCATGGCCGACGGCCGCATCGTCGAGGAGGCGGCGCCGGAACAGTTCTTCAGCAACCCGCGCAGCGACCGGGCGAAGGACTTCCTGTCGAAGATCCTGCACCACTGACGCCTGACGCCTGACGACCGACGTACGTCAACGCCGCCACCGGCGATCCACGTCACCGGCCGCCGACGGTCCGCCTCCCCGGACCGCCGGCGGCCCGCTTCACGGACCTCGGTCCGCATCTCTTCACCACGCAAAGGATGTTCACCATGAAGCTCCGCAAGGTCACCGCGGCCACGGCCGTCGTTCTCGCCCTCGCCGCCACGGCCACCGCGTGTGGTTCGGACGACAAGAGCGACGGCGGTTCCTCCGGCGGCAAGACGATCAAGATCGGCATCAAGTTCGACCAGCCCGGTCTCGGTCAGAAGACGCCGTCGGGCTACACCGGCTTCGACGTGGACGTCGCCACGTACGTCGCCAAGCAGCTCGGTTACGACAAGGACCACATCGAGTGGAAGGAGTCGAAGAGCGCCGACCGCGAGACCATGCTCCAGCGCGGCGACGTCGACTTCATCGCGGCCACGTACTCGATCACCCCGGAGCGCGAGGCGAAGGTCGACTTCGCCGGTCCGTACCTGCTCGCCCACCAGGACGTGCTGCTGCGTGCCGACGACAACAGCATCAAGGCGCCCTCCGACCTGAACTCGAAGAAGCTGTGCTCGGTGACGGGCTCGACCTCGGCGCAGAACGTCCACGACAAGCTTGCCCCGAAGGCCAACCTCAAGGAGTACCCGACGTACTCGGCCTGTCTGACGGGTCTGCAGAACAAGGCCATCGACGCGCTGACCACCGACGACTCGATCCTCGCCGGTTACGCCTCGCAGGCCGCCTTCAAGGGCAAGTTCAAGCTCGGCGGCTTCAAGATGACGAACGAAAACTACGGCATCGGCGTCAAGAAGGGCAGCGACCTCAAGGCGAAGATCAACACCGCCCTGGAGAAGATGGTCTCGGACGGTTCGTGGAAGAAGGCCGTGGACGACAACTTCGGTCCCGCGAACTACAAGAACGAGCCCGCGCCGAAGATCGGCAACATCGTCAAGTAATCCGGGCCTGACGTGGTGTGCCGCCCCTGGGGGCGGCACACCGGGCCTGTCCGACACGCGGAAGCGCGGGACCTCATGTTCGACTTTCTTGATCACTACAACCTGCTGGGAGCGTTCTGGAAGACGGTGCAACTCACCGTCCTCTCCGCGATCGGCTCCCTGATCTGGGGCACGGTGCTGGCCGCCATGCGGGTCGGCCCGGTGCCGGTGATGCGCGGTTTCGGGACCGCGTACGTGAACATCGTGCGCAACACCCCGCTGACCGTGATCATCCTGTTCAGCTCACTGGGCCTCAACGACACCCTCGGCATCAGCCTCGGCGCGACCGACTTCAAGGTCATCGGCTTCCGGCTCGCCGTGCTCGGCCTGACCGCCTACACCTCGGCGTTCGTGTGCGAGGCGCTGCGGGCAGGCATCAACACCGTGCCCGTCGGACAGGCGGAGGCGGCCCGTGCGCTGGGGCTGAACTTCATCCAGGTCCTCACCCTGGTGGTGCTGCCGCAGGCGTTCCGCGCGGTCGTGGGCCCGCTGACCAACGTCCTGATCGCGCTCACCAAGAACACCACGGTGGCGGCGGCGATCGGTGTCGGCGAGGCGGCCCTGCTCATGAAGCAGATGATCGAGAACGAGGCCCAACTGCTGCTGATCTCCGCCGTGATCGCCTTCGGGTTCGTGTGTCTGACGCTGCCGACCGGCCTGATCCTCGGCTGGGTGGGCAAGAAGGTGGCGGTGAAGCGATGAGTTCCGTCCTGTACGACGCCCAGGGCCCTCGGGCCAAGCGGCGCAACATCCTCTACACGGTGGGCTTCCTGCTCGTCATGGCCGCCGTGCTGTGGTGGGTGATCAGCGGTCTCAACGACAAGGAACAGCTCACCTGGGAGAAGTGGAAGCCGTTCCTCGGCGGCACCGAGGCATGGTCCACGTACATCTGGCCGGGCCTGAAGAACACCCTTGAGGCGGCGGCCCTGTCGATGATCATCGCGCTGCCGCTCGGCGCGGTCCTCGGCATCGCCCGGCTCTCGGAGCACGCCTGGGTGCGCGTTCCGGTCGCGATCGTGGTCGAGTTCTTCCGGGCCATCCCGGTGCTCGTCCTCATGATCTTCGGCCTCGCGCTGTTCGCCGAGTACACCACCGTCGGCTCGGACGACCGTCCGCTGTACGCCGTGGTCACGGGCCTGGTCCTCTACAACGCCTCGGTCCTCGCGGAGATCGTCCGCGCGGGCATCCAGTCCCTGCCGAAGGGTCAGGGCGAGGCCGCGCTGGCGATCGGTCTGCGCAAGAACCAGGTGATGCGGTTCATCCTGCTGCCGCAGGCGGTCACGGCGATGCTGCCCGCGATCATCAGCCAGCTCGTGGTGATCGTGAAGGACACGGCGCTCGGTGGCGCGGTCCTCACCTTCCCCGACCTGCTGGCCGCCGTCTCGCCGATGAGCTCGTACTACGGCGCCAACACCATCGCCAGCTTCACGATCGTGGCGCTCATCTTCATCGCCATCAACTTCTCGCTCACGAGCTTCGCGAGCTGGCTGGAGAAGCGGCTGCGCCGGGGCAAGAAGTCGACCGGAGCGGTGCTGCCCGCGGCGGCGGTCGCGGGGGCCGAGTCGACCGGGGCGTCTGCCTGACGACGGCTCAATCCTGTTGCTCTACGGGGGCGGTGGCGTACCTGCCACCGCCCCCGTCGCTTGACGCGGACAGCGGCAGTGGGTTGCATACGTTCTGTGATCGTGCACCCCGCTCCAACTGGTAGTTCCGTTGTGTTCCTCATGATGTCGCTCAGGGCGGGGGGCGCCGCGCCGTGGACCCGGTGATCATCGTCGGAGCGGGGCCTGTCGGGCTGTCGCTCGCGCTGGCGCTGGCCCGCCAGGACGTACCGTCCGTGGTCCTCGACGAGGGCTCGGGCGCGGACGAACAGCGCGCCGCGCGCACGGTCGTACTGCACGAGGACACCGCCGCCCTGATGGAACGGCTGACGTCGACGCCGCTCGACACGGCGGGGCTGCGCTGGAGCGGCTGGCGGTCGATGCGGCGCAAGCAGGTGACGCGGGAGGTCACGTTCCAAATCACCGGTAGCGCGCCGGAGTCGGAGGGCTCCGGGCGCGCCGAGGGCCGGAAGGGCGACGGAGGCGGCGAGGGCCGCAAGGCCGGCGGCGGTGCCCTGGAGGGGGGCGTGGCCCCGCTGCACATCGCCCAGCACGCCCTCACCGCCGCCCTGCGCCGGGCCATCGCCGGTGAGCGGCTGATCAGGGTCGTTGTGGAGAGCCGCCTGGACGGCCTCGAACAGGAGCCGTCCGGCGTCATGGCCCACACCCGCGGCCCCAACGGCACCTGGTGGCGCGGCAGTTACCTGGTCGGCTGCGACGGAGCGCGGTCGACGGTGCGCAAGCTGCTCGACATCCGCTTCCCGGGCCGAACGGCCGTGGAGCGGCACGCCGTTGCGGCGCTGCGCACGCAACTTCCCCGTCCTGGCGAGGCGTTGCTGCACCGCACGCCGCCGTGGCGGACCTCGGGGCCCTCGGTCGGCGAGGTCACGGCACGCCCGCTGCCCGACGACCTCTGGCGCCTGGACTGGCTGTTGCCGCCCGGCAAGGACCTGGTCACGCCCGATGTGCTGCTGACCCTGGTCCGGGAGACCCTCGCGGGCTGGAGCGGCGACGCGGAGCCCGTGTACGACCTGCTGGACACGGGGGTTCACCTGGTCCACCACCGGCTCGCCCGCCGGTGGCGCGCCGACCGGGTCTTCCTCGCCGGGGACGCCGCGCATCTGCTCGGCGCGCTCGGCACGCAGGGCTTGGACGAGGGCCTCCGGGACGTCGACAACCTCGCCTGGAAGCTGGCCGTCGCCTGGCACCACGGCCCGCACGAGGAGCTGCTCGACAGCTACCAGACGGAGCGCCGCGCGGTGGTCGCGGCCCGGCTGCGCACCGCCGACCAGGCACTTCCGTCGTTGCGCGGCGGGAAGAACCTGCGTGCGTACGTGTCCGGGTCCGCCCGCGGCCGGGACGCGCTGCTCGCGGACGGCCATCTGGGACGCGGCGCACTGGGCGCACCGGGGGCGTACACGGCGTCGCCGCTCACACCGGCGCACACCGATTCTGCGGTTCGGCTGGAAACCGAGCCCGGGGCACAGGTCGTGGACGTACGGGTGACGGCGGAGGACGGCTCCTTCGTACGGCTCCGCGACCGACTGGGGCGCGGCGCGCTGCTGGTGGTGCTGGTCGCTCCGGGCACGGGCGTGTGGGACCGCAAGCACTGGGTGTCGGCCGGGCTCATGCCTCGCCTGGCGGCGGCGGTGACGGCCCTGCCGCATCCGGCGGAACTGCTCGTCACCGAGGACTACCCGGGCGCGGCGGCCCACACGGTCCTCCTGATCCGCCCGGACGGCCACCTGGTCACAGCCCTGAACGGCGTCCGCCCCTCGGAGCTGTACGGAGCGGCGGAGGCGACACTGGGCGCCCCGACGAAGACAGAGGCACCGCCGGAGGCGGAGGCTACGGCCAAGGCGAGCTGACGGGCGGCGAGTTGACCGGGGCGGAGGCAGCGGCGGAGGCGAGCTGACCGGAGCGGGGCGGCTCAGTCGGGCATGGGATGCACGGCACAGGGACGCGGTCTCCATGTCGTCCGTCCGTATGGTGACGGCCAGTTGACCGGTTCACACCACCGTGGTGTACTCCGGATCATGACTGACACCTGCGTACGCCTGTGGCGGAAGGTCCATCTGGACCTCGTCCGTTATGCGGGCTGCGTGTGTCATCCGTCCTGCTGAACCCCTCCCCCCTTCACCTGCGCGCCATGGCCCTACCGCGGCGCGCTCTCACGCGCACGCCCGAGGACGGTACCCGTGTCAGTCATCCCCGCTGTCTCCTCTCCCCCTTCTCTCCCGGATCAGGCCCCGACCCAGGCCGAGCTGCTCGACTTCGCGCGCAGTACGGCCGCCGACGCGGAGCTGATCGCCTCGCTCCCGCTGGATCCCGAAGGACGTACCTGGGTACGACTCGACGGTCCCGCCGACAGCGAGGCCTGGCTGATCGGCTGGCCACCCGGCAGCGGCACCGGCTGGCACGACCACGCCGGCTCGGTCGGCGCCTTCGTCGTCGCGTCGGGCGAACTCAAGGAGGACTCGCTCGCGGCCGAACTGCCGACCGACGGTTGGAAGACCCTGGAACTCACCGAGGGGGTGGACCGGGAGCGGCGGCTCCCGACCGGCCGGGGCCGCTCCTTCGGCCGGCACCATGTGCACGACGTGCTCAACGAGTCCACCGAGGAGCACGCGATCTCTGTACATGTCTACTACCCGCCGCTGCCGCGGATCCGCCGCTACAGCCGCGTGGGGCAGGTGCTGCGCCTGGAGCAGATCGAGCGCCCGGCGGACTGGCAGTGACCGCCGTGCCCGACGGCCCCGTGGGCGTCGACGCGCTGCTGGAGCGGGTCCGCGAGGGCCTCGACCGGATGGAGGCGGCGGCGGCGTACGGGGCCGCGCAGGCCGGTGAGGTCCTGCTCGTCGACATTCGGTACGCGGCCCTGCGCGACCGCGACGGGCTGATTCCCGGCGCCCTCGTCGTCGAGCGCAACGAACTGGAGTGGCGCCTCGATCCGCGGGGAAGCCACCGAGCCGTCGAGGCCACGAGCCACGACCTGCGCGTGGTGGTCATCTGCAACGAGGGCTACGCGTCGAGCCTGGCCGCCGCGTCCCTGCGCCAACTGGGACTGCACCGCGCCACGGACCTGGTGGGCGGCTTCCAGGCCTGGAAGGCGGCGGGACTGCCGGTGACGCCGTAACCGAACCGGGTGCGGTGCCGCCGCGGCCTCCACCGAGCCCTGGTGCGATGTCGTGCCGTCGGGGCGGCGGCGCCGGTCAGTACCTCTCGTCGAGTCCGTCCGTGTCCTCCCCCTCCTCCGCCAGGGCCTGGCGGACCACCCGCAGGGCCATGCCCTCGGGGTAGCCCTTGCGGGCGAGCATGCCCGCGAGGCGGCGCAGGCGCTTGTCGCGGTCGAGGCCGCGCGTCGCGCGCAGCTTGCGGGCGACGAGTTCGCGCGCGGTCTCCTCCTCCTGCTCCGCGTCGAGCTGCCCCACCGCTTCCTCGATCAGCGCGGAGTCCACGCCCTTCGTCCGCAACTCCCGCGCGAGCGCGCGACGGGCCAGGCCCCGGCCGTGGTGCCGGGACTCCACCCAGGCGTCCGCGAAGGCGCTGTCGTCGATCAGCCTGACCTCCTCGAACCGCGACAGCACCTCGTCCGCCACGTCCTCGGGGATCTCCTTCTTGCGCAGGGCGTCCGCGAGTTGCTTGCGTGTGCGCGGGCTTCCGGTGAGCAGGCGCAGACAGATCGCCCGCGCCCGTTCGGCCGGGTCCCCGGACCCGGCGGGCTCTTCCTCCTCGGCCCTCGACGAGAAGGAAGAGCCTTGGTCCGGTCCGCCACCGGACGCTTCTCCGGCGGCGCGCCGCCTGCCTCTTCGGCGCCCCCCGCGCGCGCCACCGTCACCGAGCCGAGTGCCCTCGTACACGTCCGCGTCGCCGGGCGGCGTGCCGTACGCCTCGTCGCCGGTCCCGGCAGCTCCCCCGTCGCCCCGGTCGCGCCTCCCCTGCGCGGCGGCGAGGTCGGCGTACTCGGCCCAGTCGGTTCGTCGTGTCATGGGCTAGCTCTTGGCCGCCGAGGCCTTGGACTTGCCGGACTTGGCCGCGGGCGCCGCCTTCGCGGTGTCCCCGGCCGCGGGCGTGGCACCCGCCGCGTCCGCACCCGGCTCGGCGGTGGGCTGCTCCGGATGCACCCCGACGCCCAGCTTCTCCTTGATCTTCTTCTCGATCTCGTTGGCCAGGTCGGGGTTGTCCTTCAGGAAGTTGCGCGCGTTCTCCTTGCCCTGACCGAGCTGGTCGCCCTCGTACGTGTACCAGGCGCCGGCCTTGCGGACGAAGCCGTGCTCGACGCCCATGTCGATCAGACCGCCCTCACGGCTGATGCCCTGCCCGTAGAGGATGTCGAACTCGGCCTGCTTGAAGGGCGGGGCGACCTTGTTCTTGACGACCTTGCACCGCGTGCGGTTGCCGACGGCCTCCGTGCCGTCCTTCAGGGTCTCGATGCGGCGGATGTCGATGCGCACCGAGGCGTAGAACTTCAGCGCCCGGCCACCCGTCGTGGTCTCCGGGGAGCCGAACATCACGCCGATCTTCTCGCGGAGCTGGTTGATGAAGATCGCGGTGGTCTTGGACTGGTTGAGCGCGCTGGTGATCTTCCTCAGGGCCTGGCTCATCAGACGGGCCTGGAGACCCACGTGGCTGTCGCCCATCTCACCCTCGATCTCCGCGCGCGGGACGAGCGCGGCGACGGAGTCGATGACGATGAGGTCGAGCGCGCCGGAGCGGACCAGCATGTCCACGATCTCCAGCGCCTGCTCGCCGTTGTCCGGCTGGGAGAGGATCAGGTTGTCGATGTCGACGCCCAGCTTGCGCGCGTACTCGGGGTCGAGGGCGTGCTCGGCGTCCACGAAGGCGACCTGGCCGCCGGCCTTCTGCGCGTTCGCCACCGCGTGCAGGGTCAGGGTCGTCTTGCCGGAGGACTCCGGTCCGTAGATCTCGACCACTCGGCCGCGCGGCAGGCCACCGACGCCGAGGGCCACGTCGAGCGCGGTCGACCCGGTCGGGATGATCTCGATGGGCTCCCTCGACCGCTCGCCCATGCGCATGACCGCGCCCTTGCCGAATTGTCGTTCAATCTGTGCGAGCGCGGCGTCCAGGGCCTTCTCGCGGTCGGTTCCTGCCATGGGTTCCACCCGGTTTGCTTGAGTCGATCGCTTCACGTCAAAGACGCTAACGCCTGCCACTGACAATGCGCCTCGACGCCCGTCCGGCCTGTGGATAACTCGGGCACTTCTCCAGACAACAGGAGGAGATCCCCACCGAGAACCTCACCGGAGGCATCCATAAGAATGGATGTTCGATTTTCGTGTCAAGCGCTCCATCGTGCGCCCGTCAGCCCTTCGGAACCCGTCAGCGCTTCTCGTGCGGCAGATCCATGGCGGTGCACACCACGCGCCACACGTCCTTGGCGTCCCAGCCGGCGTCGAGCGCCTGATGCACCGTGCGCCCGCCCAGCTCGGACATCACATGGTCGCGCGCGAAGGTGTCGGCGTACCCCTCGCCGAAGTGATCCGCCATCCGCTGCCAGAAGACCGTCAACCGCATGAGTTCCGCTCCGTACCCACCATGACCTGCACGTTTCCTGCCCTTCACGCCCCCGCACGACCTCGCGCGCCGGCGTCGGGCATGAAGTGCGTGTATGTACGCAGAGTAGAGCCAGGGTCCGCGTGCCCCGGCCGACGGGCGAGAGAAACGATCGCGGGCGCCGGGCCCGGCGGCTATCGGGGTTCGGCGTCGCGCATCTGCTCGGCCGTCAGGGGCGGGACACGGAGGGGGCGCGCCGCCTCCGGCCGCAGGCCGTCCAGCAGGAGCGCCAAGTGCCGCCGCCAGGCGTTCGGGGCGGCGACGCGGGTGGCGTCCACGACTGCGGCGATGCCCCAGACGAGCAGCACGAGGTCGGAGGGCTCGATGTCGGCGCGCAGCACACCTGCCGCCTTCGCGCGCGTCACGATCGCCGACTTGTGCGCCGCGATCCGCTGTTGGGCGGCGTCGATGACCGGCGTACCGGCGGTTCTGGAGCGATGTACGTCGGTATAGCCGCGGTCTTCGGCGAGCAGTTCGCAGGTCTGCTCCATGAAGGAGGCGAAGCCGTCCCACGGGTCGTCCGCGTGCGCGGCCCGCTCGGTGATCTCCGCCGCCCGCTCCGCCAGCGGGCCCAGGGCCGCGTCGACCAGTGCGCCGCGGGTCGGGAACCGGTTGTAGAGCGTCCCGATCGCCACTCCCGCCTCCCGGGCGATCCTCTCCAGCGGCGCGTCCAGGCCGTCGCGGCCGAACACCTCGCGCGCCGCGAGCACCAGGCGCTCCCTGTTCCGCGCCGCATCCTGGCGCAACACGCGCTCTGTGGTCATGGCCCGATTCTACGGACAACAACATGAGGGGACCCTCAAGTTGTGCTACGGTCAAGTTGATGGACCCCTCAAGTTGATGGAGGTACACATGCGGACGATCGCGATCTACGGTGCCGGGCCGGCCCTGGGAATGGCGGTGGCTCGGCGTTTTGGCCGGGAGGACTTCCGGGTGGCGCTGGTGGCGCGGAACCAGGAACGACTCGACGGCATGGTCCGGGAACTGGCCGGGAACGGGATCGAGGCAGCCGGGTTTCAGGCCGACGTCGCCGACCCGGCGGCAGCGCTGCGGGCGACCGATGAGATCGAGGCCCGGTTCGGCGCGATCGACGTGCTCGAACACAGCCCCACCCCGGCCCAGGCGTTCATGGACCCCTTCGAGCTCGACGACGCCGGCCTCTCCCCGCTGCTCGACCTGTACCTGCACACCCCGATCGCCCTGGTGAGGCGGGTGCTGCCGGGCATGCGGGAACGCGGTCACGGCGGGCTGCTGTTCGCCATGGGCGCCTCGGCCAGGTCCGCGGTCCCGAGGCTGACCGGCGCCGGCATCGCGCTCTCGGCCGTGCGCAGCTACGTGCACTCGCTCAACGCCGCGCTGGAGGACAGCGGCGTCTATGCCGGGACGCTGCTGATCGGCGCGCTGATCGAGAACAGCGCGGCGCACCGCGACGCCGCACAGTGGGCGAACGGCGATCGGCCGATGACGGTGGTGTCGGGCGACGGTCTGGCCGACCGCCTGTGGAACATGTACATCAAGCGCGACCGCGTCGAAGACACCGTGACACCGGGATTCGCCGAGTAGAGCGCGCGGAGGCGCCGGATCCGACCGACCGCGAACGGCGTCAGGTCGCCAGGCCGTGGCGGTAGGCGTAGACGACGGCCTGCACGCGGTCGCGGAGCTGCAGTTTGGTGAGGATGCGCGAGACGAAGGTCTTGACGGTCTCCTGACTGATGACGAGGGCGGCGGCGATCTCGCTGTTGGAGCGACCGTCCGCGATGAGGCGCAGGACCTGCAGTTCGCGGGGGGTGAGCGGGGTATCGCAAGGGGTGTCGTCGGCGGGACGTATGCGCGCGGCGTAGCGGCCGACGAGTTGACGGGTCACCTCGGGGTCGAGGAGGGCCGCGCCGGTGGCCACCGTACGGATGCCGTGGAGCAGCCGGTCCGGGGGCGCGTCCTTGAGGAGGAAGCCGCTCGCGCCCGCGCGCAGTGCCTCGTAGACGTACTCGTCCAGGTTGAACGTGGTCACCACGAGCACTTTGACAGGGTGGGGCACCCCGGCGCCGGCCAGCAGACGGGTGGCTTCGAGGCCGTCGAGGACCGGCATGCGGATGTCCATCACGACGACGTCGGGCCCGACCTCGCGGGCGAGTTCGACCCCGGTCCGCCCGTCCGCGCACTCGCCGACCACCTCCATGTCGGGCTGGGCGTCGATGATGGTGACCAGGCCCGTGCGGACCAGCATCTGGTCGTCGCAGACCATGACCCGGATCGGTGCGCTCATGATCTGCCCCCGGCGGGTATGCGTGCCCGTACGGTGAAGCCGCCGTCCGTGCTGCCGTCGGCGCTGAAGTCACCGCCCAGGACGTCCACGCGTTCACGCAGACCGGCCAGGCCCCTTCCACTGCCGACGGCGGCGGTGGTCCGTGTGCCGCTTCCATCCGTACTGACCCGCACGGTGATCTCCCTTTCACCGTGCCGCACTTGAACCGAGGTCCGGCTGCCGTGGGCGTACTTGAGGGCGTTGGTCAGGGCTTCCTGCACCACCCGGTAGGCGACGAGGTCGGCGCTGCCGGTCGACAGCGCCGGTGTGCCGTGTTCGGTGAAGTCGACCGGCTGTCCGGCCCGGCGGGTCTGCTCGACGAGAGTGAGGAGCCGTCCGACGGCCGGTGTCCTGACGTCCTCGGCACCCCAGGCGCCCTGGGCGTCCGTTGCCTCCACCGTCCCGAGGCCGCCCCCGCTCCCCGCCCCGGTGCCGGTGCCGTGGTCGGGGTTGAGCAGATCGAGCAGGTGGCGCAGGTCGGTGATGGCGCGGCGTCCGGTGTCGCTGACGGAGGTCAGTGACTGTTCGAGCCGCTCGGGGGCGGCGGTCAAGTAGCGGGCCGCTTCGGCCTGTACGACCATCGCCGTCACGTGGTGAGTCACCACGTCGTGCAACTCGCGTGCGATGCGGGCGCGTTCGGCGGTCCGGGTCTCCGTCGCGACGTGCTCGCGGCGTTCGGCCTCCGCGAGCCGGGTGGACCGCAGCCACGCCCCGGCCGCCCAGGGCAGGGCGAGCACCAGGTAGAACGTCACGAAGCCGTCCGGCGTCTCGCCGCCCGAACCGAGCAGGGAGAGAGCGACCGCCAGCGGCAGGTACGCCAAGGAGAGGAGGACCACGGTGGTACGCCTGTGGTGTTCCAGGTGGGATCCCGCGCTGATCAGCGCGACGGGCAGCGCCGTACTGGCGGCCGAGTGGTAGCCACGTACCTGGTCGAGGGCGAAGCCGCACGTCACCAGGGCGAGGCAGACGGCCGGCCACCGTCGGCGTACCGCGAGCGGAAGGCATTCCAGGGCGAGGGGCACAAGGGCGAGCGCGTCGAGGGGGCGGGTCGGCAGATCTCCGAGCTGCGTCCCGTGGCCGCGCAGTCCCGGCAGGAACGACGCCACCAGGAACAGGACTCCGAGCAGAAGGTCACGCACGGTGACGTCGAGCCGGTGCCAGACCTGCCCGGCCCCTCGCAGGGTCATCACCGCGCGAGTGTAGCGAGGGCGCCCGCGCGCTCGGCCCGCCGCCGGGGAACGACGGTGCCGCGCCGGTGGGCCAGCCACAGGAAGACGAGGGTCAGCACCGCGCCGACCAGTATCGAGTACACGCTGGCCTCCGGCCCGAACTCGCCGCCCGTGATCAGTTGCGGGCCGGACGTCGAGGCATCCAGCAGTCCGCGCGTGTCACCGTTGCCGGAGACCTCGGTACCGAAGATGCCCGACTCCGCGAAGTTCCAGCCGAAGTGCAGGCCGATCGGAAGCCACAGCGAACGGGTGGCCGCGTAGGCGGCGGCGAGCATGCCACCGGCCTCGATCGCGATGGCGATGGCGCCCAACAGGGTGGCGTCCTTGTTGAGCAGATGGGCCGCGCCGAACACCACGCCGGACAGCACCAGCGCGATGTACGTGCCCAGACCCCGCTCCACCGACCGGAAGAGCAGGCCGCGGAACATCAGTTCCTCCGTGACGGCGGCGCCGGCCATGAAGCCGACCAGCTCGACCGGTCCGGTCAGTGAACCGAAGCCATGAACCTTGTAATCGCCGAGGAAGGCGATGTTCGCGATGACACACACGAACATCGCCACGCCGATCAACAGTCCCCGCAGGACCGCCCCCGACGCACCCTGCCCGGCCAGCTCCGTGACCTGGCGCCGCTCGGTGCGTCCGACGACCCACCGGTAGACGAAGACCGAGAGCACGGCCGTCAGGCCGCCGACGAGGAGCGCCGGCCACGGGTGGCCCTGCACCGCGGTGACGCTCTGACCACCGACCGCACTGACCGCGACCACGGCCAAGATCTGCCACACCAGCCTCATGACGACTCTCCCCCTCGGGACCGATTCCGGGTCCTTGCCCGGTCCGCGGCACAGGAGCCGCCGGATGACCCGAACACTAGGGAGACGGCGATCAGGAGTCGTCACCTCACAGTGGACACCTGCACGTAGCTCTCACGGGGGACAGGCCTCGCGCCCCGGCCCAGAACCCGGAATGCCCCCTTCGGCCCCTCGCTGCCCGGCGTTTGCGCAGGTCAGCGGCGTTGTCAGTGGGCGGGTGCAGGATGGATCCATGGTCCGTTCCGCACACCGAGCCCTCGACGGCTTCTCGCCCGCGACCCGCGGCTGGTTCACGGGGGCGTTCTCCGCGCCCACCGCGGCCCAGGCCGGGGCCTGGCGCGCCCTCGGCGAGGGGTCGGACGTGCTCGTGGTCGCCCCGACCGGCTCCGGCAAGACCCTGGCCGCGTTCCTCGCCGCGCTCGACCAACTGACCTCCACCCCGCCGCCCGCCGACCCCAAGAAGCGCTGCCGGGTGCTGTACGTGTCCCCGCTGAAGGCCCTCGCGGTGGACGTGGAGCGCAATCTGCGCAGTCCGCTCACGGGCATCCGCCATGAGTCGGTCCGGCTCGGCCTGCCCGAGCCGGAGGTGAAGGTGGGCATCCGCTCCGGCGACACCCCGGCCGCCGAGCGCCGCTCCCTGGCCACGCGGCCACCGGACATCCTGATCACCACCCCGGAATCGCTGTTCCTGATGCTGACCTCGGCCGCGCGCGACGCACTCACGGGCGTGGAGACGGTGATCCTGGACGAGGTCCACGCGGTGGCGGGTACGAAGCGGGGCGCGCATCTGGCGCTCTCCCTGGAGCGGCTCGACGAACTGCTGCCGCGGCCCGCGCGCCGTATCGGCCTGTCGGCCACCGTCCGCCCGGTGGACGAGGTGGCCCGCTTCCTCTCGCCCCGCCGCAAGGTCGAGATTGTCCAGCCCGAGTCCGGCAAGGAGTTCGACCTCTCCGTCGTCGTCCCTGTCGAGGACCTCGGCGAGCTGGGCGGCTCCCCGGTCGCCGACGCGGCCGAGGGCGCGGAGCGCCCGTCGATCTGGCCGCATGTGGAGGAGCGGATCGCCGACCTGGTCCAGGCCCACCGCTCCACGATCGTGTTCGCCAACTCCCGCCGCCTCGCGGAGCGGCTGTGCAACCGGCTCAACGAGATCGCCTACGAGCGGACCACCGGCGAGACTCTGGCGGAGCATCACGCGCCCGCCGAGCTGATGGGCGGTTCGGGCGCGGCCCAGGGCGCGCCCCCGGTGCTCGCCCGCGCGCATCACGGCTCGGTCTCCAAGGAGCAGCGCGCCCTCGTGGAGGAGGACCTCAAGGCGGGCCGGCTGCCCGCCGTGGTCGCCACCTCCAGCCTGGAGCTGGGCATCGACATGGGCGCGGTGGACCTCGTCGTCCAGGTCGAGTCACCGCCGTCCGTGGCGTCCGGGCTCCAGCGCGTGGGCCGCGCCGGGCACCAGGTCGGCGCGGTCTCCACGGGCGTGGTCTTCCCCAAGTACCGCGGCGACCTCGTGCAGTCCGCCGTGGTCACCGAGCGGATGCGCACCGGGGCGATCGAGTCGCTGAAGGTCCCGGCGAACCCGCTGGACGTGCTCGCCCAGCAGCTCGTCGCCATGACCGCGCTCGACACATGGCAGTTCGACGACCTCCTCGCGACGGTCCGCCGGGCGGCCCCCTTCGCCTCGCTCCCGGAGTCGGCGTTCACGGCGGTGCTGGACATGCTCGCCGGCCGCTATCCCTCCGACGCCTTCGCGGAGTTGCGCCCCCGCGTGGTGTGGGACCGGATCGCGGGCACGATCACCGGCCGTCCGGGCGCCCAGCGGCTGGCCGTCACCTCCGGGGGCACGATCCCGGACCGCGGCCTGTTCGGGGTGTTCCTGGCCGGGTCCGACCCGAAGAAGGGCGGCGGCCGGGTCGGCGAGCTGGACGAGGAGATGGTGTACGAGTCCCGCGTCGGGGACGTGTTCACCCTGGGCACCAGCTCCTGGCGGATCGAGGACATCACGCGCGACCGCGTCCTGGTCTCCCCCGCGCCCGGCGTCCCCGGCCGACTGCCCTTCTGGAAGGGCGACCAGCTCGGCCGCCCGCTCGAGCTGGGCCGCGCGGTGGGCGCGTTCCTGCGCGAGGTGGGCTCGTTGCCCACACAGGACGCGCGATCGAGGCTGCTGGCCGCGGGGCTGGACACCTGGGCCGCGGACAACGTGCTGTCGTACCTGGCCGAACAGCGCGAGGCCTGCGGCCATGTCCCGGACGACCGCACGATCGTCGTCGAGCGGTTCCGTGACGAGCTGGGCGACTGGCGGATCGTCGTGCACTCCCCCTTCGGCGCCCAGGTCCACGCCCCGTGGGCGCTCGCGCTCGGCGCCAGGCTCGCCGAGCGGTACGGCATGGACGCCCAGGTCATGCACGCCGACGACGGCATCGTGCTGCGGCTGCCCGACGCCGATCTGATGAGCCTGGAGCTGCTGGACCAGGACCCGTCGACGACGGGCACCTCCTGGGACACGGCGGCCGACGCCGACCAGGCGCCCGTCGGCGCGGCGGACGTCGTCTTCGACAAGGGCGAGGTCGACCGGACCGTCACCGACCAGGTCGGCGGATCGGCGCTGTTCGCGTCCCGGTTCCGCGAGTGCGCCGCTCGCGCGCTGCTGCTGCCGCGCCGCAGCCCCGGCAAGCGCACCCCGCTGTGGCAACAGCGCCAGCGCGCCGCCCAACTGCTCCAGGTCGCCAGCGAGTTCGGCTCGTTCCCGATCGTCCTGGAGGCCGTCCGCGAGTGTCTTCAGGACGTCTTCGACGTTCCCGGACTCGTGGAGCTGATGGGCGACATCGAGTCCCGCAAGGTGCGGCTGGTCGAGGTCACCACGCCCGAGCCGTCCCCCTTCGCCCGCTCGCTCCTGTTCGGGTACGTCGCGCAGTTCCTCTACGAGGGAGACTCGCCGCTGGCCGAGCGGCGCGCCGCCGCGCTGTCACTGGACTCCCGGCTGCTGGCCGAGCTGCTGGGCCAGGCGGAGCTGCGCGAACTGCTCGACGCCGAGGTCCTGACCGAGCTGGAGCGCGAGCTGCAGTGGCTCACCGAGGACCGGCGCGTCAAGGACGTCGAAGGCATCGCGGACGTCCTGCGCCTGCTGGGACCGCTCACGGACGCGGAGTTGACGGAGCGCGGCGCCGAGCCGCGGTGGGCCGAGGAGCTGGGCGCCGCCCGCCGCGCCATCAGGGTCCGTGTCGCGGGCGCCGACCACTGGGCGGCGGTCGAGGACGCGGGCCGACTGCGCGACGCGCTCGGCACGGCCCTGCCGGTGGGCGTCCCGGAGGCGTTCACGGAGCCGGTCAAGGACCCGCTCGGCGACCTCCTCGCGCGGTACGCGCGCACGCACGGCCCCTTCACCTCGGCCACCGCCGCCGCGCGGTTCGGGCTCGGCGTGGCCGTCACGGAGGGCGCGCTGCACCGGCTCGCCGCGTCCGGCCGGATCGTGCAAGGGGAGTTCCATCCGGCAGGCATCGGCCAGGAGTGGTGCGACGCGACGGTGCTGCGCAGGCTGCGGCGCCGTTCGCTGGCGGCGCTGCGACAGGAGCTGGAGCCGGTGGCTCCGGCGGCCCTGGCGCAGTTCCTGCCGCAGTGGCAGCACATCGGCAGCGGGCACGGCCTGCGGGGCGTCGACGGACTGGTGCGCGCGATCGAGCAGTTGCAGGGCGCGTCCGTGCCCGCGTCCGCCCTGGAGAAGCTCGTCCTGCCCTCCCGTGTCTCTTCCTACGCGCCCGGCATGCTGGACGAACTCACGGCCGCCGGCGAGGTGGTCTGGGCGGGCGCGGGCGCGCTGCCCGGCAAGGACGGCTGGGTCTCGCTGTATCTGGCGGACACCGCCCCTCTCCTGCTGCCCGCGCCGCACCCGTTGGAGCTGACGGCCCTCCACCAGTCGGTCCTCGACGCCCTCGCGGGGGGCTACGGCCTGTTCTTCCGCCAGATCGCCGACCGCGTCCGCGCCACGACGCACCCGGACGCCACGGACCCTCAACTGGCCGAGACCATCTGGGACTTGACCTGGTCGGGGCGGCTGACGAACGACACGCTCGCGCCGATGCGATCGCTGCTCGGCTCGGGCCGTACGGCGGGCTCCACCGCCCACCGCGCCAAACGCGCGGTCCCGCGCGGGCGTTACGGCTCGTTGACCGCCGCCGCCCGCCCGTCGTCCCGTACGGGCCCGCCGACCGTCGCGGGACGCTGGTCGCTGCTGCCCGCCCGCGAGGCCGACCCCACCGTCCGCGCCCACACCCTGGCCCGCACGCTGCTGGACCGGCACGGTGTGGTGACCCGGGGCGCGGTCGCCGCGGAGGGCGTGGAGGGCGGCTTCTCGGCGACGTACCGCATCCTGTCCGCCTTCGAGGACAGCGGTCAGGCCCGGCGCGGCTACGTCGTCGAGGGGCTCGGCGCGGCGCAGTTCGCGATGGACGGCGCGGTCGACCGGCTGCGCGCGGTGGCGAACGCGCGCGAGCGGGGCGAGACGCTGCCCGACGCGGGCGCGGCGGACCCGTTCGCCACCCCCTTCGACCCGGACGGGGCGCCGCTCGACGCGGACGGGACGACGCCGGACCCGCTGTCGGCCCCGGGATACGGAGGCCCGCGCTCGGGCTCCGGCTTCCGCGCCGCGGACACCGCCTCCCGCTTCCCCTCCGCCCGCGGCCTGCCGCCGCACCGCACCCGCTCCCCCGACACCCCGCGCGCCGTCGTCCTGGCCGCCGCCGACCCCGCGAACGCGTACGGCTCGGCACTGCCCTGGCCCGAGCCGCCCACGGGCGCGGGGCACAAGCCGGGGCGCAAGGCGGGCTCGCTGGTGGTCCTGGTCGACGGCGATCTGGTCCTCTACATGGAGCGCGGCGGCAAGACCCTGCTGGCCTGGCCCATGACCCCGCAGACCGGCCCGACGGAGGACGCGCGCCTGCGCACGGCCGCCGAGGCCCTCGCGGCGGCGGCGCACGCGGGCTCCCTCGGCACGGTCACGGTGGAGCGGGTCAACGGCGCCTCCGCCCTCTCGTCCCCGTTCGGCATCCTGCTGGAAGGAGCGGGCTTCATCGCGACCCCCCGAGGGCTGCGCATACGCGCGTAGCCCGCGGCGCCCCGCGCGAGACACCGGCCACGGGCGCACCCCCGCCCAGTACCCCCGGCGCATGCCACCCTGGACCCATGCCCGAAGGCGACACCGTCCACCAAGCCGCGACGCGGCTGCGCGACGCGCTCGCGGGCCGGGTGCTGACCCGCAGCGACCTCAGGGTGCCCAGATACGCCACGGCCGATCTCACCGGGCGTACCGTCCTGGACGTCGTCCCCCGCGGCAAGCACCTCCTCGCCCGCGTCGAGGGCGGCCTCACGCTGCACTCTCACCTGAAGATGGACGGCGCGTGGAAGGTCTACGCGCCGGGGCAGCGCTGGAGCGGCGGCCCCGCGCACCAGATCCGGGCCGTCCTCGCCACCGCGGACCGTACGGCCGTCGGGTACCGCCTGCCCGTCCTGGAACTGCTGCGCACCACCGACGAGCACCGCGCGGTAGGCCATCTGGGACCCGACCTCCTGGGCCCCGACTGGGACCCCGACCTAGCGCTGGAGAACCTGCTGCGGGACCCCGCCCGCCCCGTCGGCGAGGCCCTCCTCGACCAGCGCAACCTGGCCGGCATCGGCAATGTCTACAAGAGCGAGCTGTGCTTCCTGCTGGGCGTGACCCCCTGGCTCCCGATCGGCGGCCTGCCCGCCGAGCACGCCGCCCGGCTGCCCGCCCTCGCGAGGAAGCTCCTGGTGGCGAACCGCGACCGCCCCGCGCGCAGCACCACCGGGCGACGCGATCAGAGGCTCTTCGTCTACGGCCGCGCCCCTCGGCCCTGTCTGCGCTGCGGCACCCCGGTCCGGGTGGCCGACCAGGGCGACGGCTCCCGTGAGCGCCCCACCTACTGGTGCCCGTCCTGCCAGCCGGGCCCGACCCCGACCGACATGAACGGACCCAACATCCGCCCGCATACACGTACTTGACGGCTCATCAGGAACCGTTCGCTTCCCTGACCGGTACGCCGATACGCCGATATCGCCGGTGGGCGGGTCTGCGCGGCCGAGCGCCAAGGCGGCCCGAGGTGAACACCCCTCACCCCGGTCACACGCCCTGGCCTCGCTCTCGCGCAGCCCGCCACCGCAGCCGCGACCGCACCCATCCGTCCGGCCCCGCCGCCCCCACGGCACGGGCCTTGGGCACACAGTGCACCGGCAGGAGGCTCAGCCCCCACCCCCCGGTCACGACCGCACCTTCCAGCACCCCTGCATCGGGTGCCAGCACGAGTCGGAGTGCCCCCCACCACCACAGCGCACCCAGCGCCAGCGCCACCCCCCAGCGCGCCGTACGCCCCGCCATGGCCGTCACCTCCCACCCGAGAAACCAGACCCTAGAACGACCTGTCACGGCCGGGGAGGGCGCACCACCGGCACACGGGCGCACCGCGCCCGGCGCGTACTCACAGCGACCGGCGCACACCGCCGGGCGCATCGGACCGCGCCCGGATCCGAGCCCTCCGCCCTCACCCGTGCGCCGCCTGGAACATCCAGTGATGCTTCTCGAGGTCCGCGGTGATGGAGATGAAGATGTCCTGGCTCACCGGATCCGGTTCGGCGGTCGCCTCCACCCGCTCCCGCATCCGCGCGATCACCGCGCCCAGCGCCGAGACCAGGGTGCCCACCGCGTCGGTGTCCTTGACCCAGCCCTGGGGCACCGCGCCGATGCCGCTGCCCTTGGCGACCGTCGCGGCCCGGCCGTCCGGCGGGACGCCCAGCGCCGAGGCCCGCTCCGCCACGGTGTCCGAGTGCAGCCGCGCGCTGTCGACGACCTCGTCGAGCTGGAGATGGATGGAGCGGAAGCGCGGCCCGATCACGTTCCAGTGGACCTGTTTCGCCACCAGGGAGAGGTCCACCAGGTCGACCAGGGCGCCTTGCAGCGCCTCGGAGACGATCTTGAGGTCCGCGGCGGACAGCGGGCTCTTCACGACGTACATCGACTTCCTCCGCGAGGATTCGTACGGCCCCGAGCCCCCGCCTTCTCCACCATGACCGCCACACGCGGGCCCGGCAACGGGAAGACCGCCACCGCCACCGCCGACCCGACCGCCCGAACACACAAGAGCCCCAGCCGTACCCCTCCGGATCTGTCCGGAAGGGCCCCGGCCGGGGCTCTGACATCTGCCGTCGGCTCACCCGCCCACAGGTGTGAGGACCGGGCGGTCGGTGAGGATCAGGCGGCGGCCACGCCCACCGCTTCGGCGGGCGCCTTGATCGTGACCCGTTCCGGCGGGACACCGGTGACGGACACGGAATTGAGCATCGGACGACGCACCGGAGCGGGCACCGGCTCGGTGGCCGCCGCGGACTGCGCCAGCTCGGCGAGTGCGAGTTCGTCGCTCACTTCCCGCATGAGCTCGGACATCCGTACGTCCAGCGCGTCGCAGATCGCGGAGAGCAGCTCGGAGGACGCCTCCTTCTGCCCCCGCTCCACCTCGGAGAGATAGCCGAGCGAGACTCGGGCGGACGAGGAGACTTCGCGCAGAGTACGGCCCTGGCGCTGGCGCTGCCGACGCAGCACGTCACCCAGCAGGCGACGGAGCAGAATCATCGGTGGCTCCCTCCTCGGACCGCGAAACCGCATCCTTCACGCCCCACCGTACCGCCTTGCGCCGCGGCCGTGCGGGGAGCGCTGTTGTGTTCACTAAGGGCTGTAACCATCAAGTCCCCCCGTTCTCTTCCGTATCCTGTGCCCGCTCGTTCGCGGCCTGTTCGCCCGCCAGCTCTTGCAGCAGCAGTGCGAGTACGCTCCGTACACTCTCCCCACGGATGTCCGCACGGCCACCTCGCAACCGCAAGGACGCCACTTTCCCGCCACCCGGTTCGCCCGGTGCACCGTGCGGTCCGTCCACCGCCACGAAGACCGTGCCGACCGGCTGGCCGTCCTGTGGCTCGGGCCCGGCCACTCCGGTCGTGGCCACCCCCCAGTCCGCGCCGAGCGCCTTGCGGACACCGGCCGCCATCTGGGCCGCGACCTGCGGATCCACCGCACCGCGCGCGGCCAGCAGGGTGGCGTCGACGCCGAGGACGTCCCGCTTGAGATCGGTGGCGTAGGCGGTGACGGAACCGCGGAAGGACTGGGAGGCCCCGGCCACCGCCGTGATCTCCGCGGCCACCAGGCCCCCGGTCAGCGACTCGGCGACGGCGAGCGTCTCGCCTCTGGCCGCAAGGAGCCGCAGCACGTCGACGGCCAGGGCCGTCACCGCTCGGTCTCCTCGGCCGCGGCCCGGCGCGCGGCGATCGAACGCCGGCGCAGCACCACGGCCTGCCGCACATAGTCGAGCCCGGTGACGATGGTCAGGACGAGCGCCACGGCCATCACCCAGAACCTGAGGCTCGCGAGCCATCCGGTGAGCGCCAGGACGTACATCCCGACGGCCACACCCTGCGTCAGCGTCTTCAGCTTGCCGCCGCGGCTGGCCGGGATCACCCCATGGCGGATCACCAGGAAGCGCAGCAGGGTGACCCCCAGCTCACGGCCGAGGATCACCACAGTCACCCACCACGGCAGATCGCCGAGCCAGGACAGGCAGATCAGCGCCGCGCCCATGATCGCCTTGTCGGCGATGGGGTCGGCGATCTTCCCGAAGTCGGTGACGAGGTTGTAGGTGCGCGCCAGATGACCGTCGAACAGGTCGGTGATCATGGCGATGGCGAAGGCGGCCCAGGCGAGCGAGCGCCATGCCGGGTCGTATCCGCCGTCGGCCATCATCAGCGCGACGAAGCCCGGTACGAGGACCAGGCGGAGCATCGTCAGGAGGTTGGCGACGTTCCAGACGCTGGCCTGGTTGACCGCGGCGGCGGCCAGTTTGGCGCCCCGCGCCGGGCGTGCGCCGTCCCCGGCGCCCGGACCCTGCACCGACTCGGCGGCCGGAACGCCGGAGGCGCCCTGGGCGCCCGTACCGCGCGCGCTCGAGGAGCCGCCCGCCGCGGATGCCGGGATTCCGGTCATCTGCCCGCCTCCTCAGGACACTCGAGCGAGCCCGCGAGAGGCTCGGCCACCAGATCGACTCCCGCCGTACCGATCACCTTCGCCTCGACCATACGGCCGACGACGAGTCCTTCGCGCTCCGTGAAGAGCACTTGGCCGTCCGTCTCGGGCGCCTGGTGCGCGGCACGGCCGTAGGCGCCGTCCTCGTCGTCGACCGACTCCACCAGGACCTGTACGGTCTCGCCGACGCGCTCCTCGGCGCGCTGCGACACCAGTTCCTCGGCGAGCCGGGAGACCCGGGCCAGCCGCTCGGCGACGACGTCCTCGTCGAGCTTGTTCTCGTACGTCGCCGCTTCCGTGCCCTCCTCGTCGGAGTAGCCGAAGACGCCGATCGCGTCCAGCCGCGCGCCGTTCAGGAAGCGCTCCAGTTCGGCGAGGTCGGCCTCGGTCTCTCCGGGGAAGCCCACGATGAAGTTGGAGCGCACACCGGCCTGCGGTGCCTTGCTTCTGATGGTGTCGAGCAGTTCGAGGAAGCGGTCGGTGTCGCCGAAGCGGCGCATGGCGCGCAGGACGCCGGGCGCGGAGTGCTGGAAGGACAGGTCGAAGTAGGGCACGACCTTCGGCGTGGAGGTGAGGACGTCGATGAGTCCGGGGCGCATCTCGGCGGGCTGGAGGTAGCTGACGCGGACGCGCTCGATGCCGTCGACCTCGGCGAGTTCGGGCAGCAGGGACTCCAGGAGACGGATGTCGCCGAGGTCCTTGCCGTAGGAGGTGTTGTTCTCGGAGACCAGCATGATCTCCTTGACGCCCTGCTCAGCCAGCCAGCGCGCCTCGTTCAGTACGTCGCTCGGGCGGCGCGAGATGAAGGAGCCGCGGAAGGACGGGATGGCGCAGAAGGAGCAGCGCCGGTCGCAGCCGGAGGCGAGCTTGACCGAGGCGACCGGGGTTCCGTCCAGTCGGCGGCGCAGGGGCGCGCGGGGGCCCGACTGCGGGGCCAGGCCCTCGGGGAGGTCGGTCGGGGCGCCGTGTCCGGGGAGGGCGACGTCCGAGGCGGACTGCCGCTCCACGGGGCTGATCGGCAGCAGCTTGCGCCGGTCACGCGGGGTGTGGGAGGCGTGGATGCCGCCGTTCAGGATGGTCTGGAGCCGGTCCGAGATGTCGGTGTAGTCGTCGAAACCGAGGACGCCGTCGGCCTCCGGAAGGGCCTCGGCGAGTTCCTTGCCGTACCGCTCGGCCATGCAGCCCACCGCCACGACGGCCTGTGTTCTGCCGTGGTCCTTGAGGTCGTTGGCCTCCAGCAGGGCGTCGACGGAGTCCTTCTTCGCGGCTTCGACGAAGCCGCAGGTGTTCACGACCGCGACGTCCGCGTCGGCGGCGTCCTCGACGAGCTGCCAGCCGTCCGCCTCCAAACGGCCTGCGAGCTCCTCCGAGTCCACCTCGTTACGGGCGCAGCCAAGGGTGACGAGTGCGACGGTACGGCGTTCAGGCATGGGCTCAAGACTACTTCGTCCCGCCGACAGCCCATGTCGACGGGGTTGACCGACTGTGGTCAACCCCGTGCGTCGCGGACCGTGCGGCGGAACTTCGCCTCCTCGCGGGGGCACAGGTCATCCGGTGACCGGGTCGCCCTTGGTGTACGACAGCCGCTCGACCTGACCGGGCCGGAAGTCGTCCTCGATCTTCTTGCCGTTGACGTACAGCTCGATGGCGCCCGCGTCCCCGAGGACCAGGTCGATCTTCTCCTTGTCCTGGAAGGACTGCGAGTCGCCCTGCTTGAGCAGGCCGTCGAAGAGGGTGCGGCCGTTGTGGTCCTTGGCCGAGATCCAGCTACGGCCGTCGGTGGCGCTCACCTGGACGGTGACCTTGTCGTGGGGCGCGGCGGCGATGGCGCTGTCGGACGGCTCGGGGCTGCGCTGTGCGGGCTCGCCGCTCTTGGGCGAGGGCGAGGCGGACTTCCCGATGGCCGGCGCGGAGCCCTTGGCGCCCTGCGGTTTCACGCTCTGCCCGCCGGTCCCCTTGACCATGGTGAAGCCCACGAAGCCGATCACGACGACGATCGCCGCGACCATGGCCGCGGTCCAGTTGGGCCTGCGCCGCTCGGGGCGGATGCGTTCGGCCTCGAAGAGCGGGGCGGCGGGGGTCGGCTCGGGCCGTTTGCCGTACTCGGCCGCGTACTGCTCGAGCAGGGGTTCGGGAGGGAGATGGACCGCCTGCGCCAGCGCGCGGAGGTGACCGCGGGCGTAGACATCGCCGCCGCAGGGCGCGAAGTCGTCCCGTTCGATCGCGTGCACGATGGCGGCGCGGACCCGGGTGGCCTCGCTGACGTCGTCGACGCTCAGCCCGGCCGCGATGCGCGCCTGTTGCAGGGCGAGACCGATCGGGCGGCGATGCGACGCGGAGGCCTGTTCACGATCGTCTTCGAACGGACGCTCGTCCTCGGGGAAGTTGCCGTCAGGAGAGTTGCCGATGGACACGGGGGGCGCCTTTCGAGCGTGTAGCCACCTGTGCTGGAGGTTCAGTCTAGGGGGGTGACGAAAGGGTGAGGCAACCGGCCGATAGGATTTTGTACTCCATCAGAACGGCCGGTCATCCGGATGGCGGGACATATACCTGCTCCCTTGCTCACGTTGACGTCGCACGGCGCGAAAGGGTTGCTCGACGCCCCCTTACGAGTCGGTCACGACGAGCCGTTCACGGCCGCCGCCACGACTGCGGCTCCCCGCGACGGCCGCCGCCACGACTGAGGCTCACTCCCCGCGGATCACGGCGAGCACCCCGTCCAGCTCGTCGGGCTTCACCAGCACGTCACGCGCCTTGGACCCCTCGCTGGGGCCGACGATGCCGCGCGACTCCATGAGGTCCATCAGCCGTCCGGCCTTGGCGAACCCGACGCGCAGCTTGCGCTGGAGCATCGAGGTGGACCCGAACTGGGTGGAGACGACCAGCTCGGCCGCCTGGCACAGCAGGTCGAGGTCGTCGCCGATGTCCTCGTCGATCTCCTTCTTCTTCTGGCCGCCCACGACGACGTCGTCCCGGAAGACGGGTGTCATCTGGTCCTTGCAGTGCTGGACGACGGCCGCGATCTCGTCCTCGGTCACGAACGCGCCCTGCATACGCGTCGGCTTGTTCGCGCCCATCGGCAGGAAGAGCCCGTCGCCCTTGCCGATCAGCTTCTCGGCGCCGGGCTGGTCGAGGATGACGCGCGAGTCGGCCAGCGAGGACGTGGCGAAGGCCAGCCGGGAGGGCACGTTCGCCTTGATCAGACCCGTGACGACGTCCACGGACGGCCGCTGTGTGGCGAGCACCAGATGGATACCGGCCGCACGCGCGAGCTGCGTGATGCGCACGATCGCGTCCTCGACGTCCCGGGGCGCGACCATCATCAGGTCGGCCAGCTCGTCGACGATCACCAGCAGATACGGGTAGGGCTGGAGCTCGCGCTCGCTGCCCTCGGGCGGTTTGGCCTTGCCGCTCCTGACCGCCTTGTTGAAGTCGTCGATGTGCCGGAAGCCGTACGCCGCGAGGTCGTCGTAGCGCAGGTCCATCTCCCGTACGACCCACTGGAGCGCCTCGGCGGCCCGTTTGGGGTTGGTGATGATCGGGGTGATCAGGTGCGGGATGCCCTCGTACGCGGTCAGCTCGACGCGCTTGGGGTCGACCAGGACCATGCGCACGTCCTCCGGGGTCGCGCGCATCATGACCGAGGTGATCAGGCAGTTGATGCAGGACGACTTGCCGGAGCCGGTCGCTCCCGCGACCAGCATGTGCGGCATCTTGGCCAGGCTGTGCATCACATAGCCGCCCTCGACGTCCTTGCCGAAGGCGACCAGCATCGGATCGTCGTCCTCGGCGGAGTCGGCGAGCCGCAGTACGTCACCGACGTTGACCATCTCGCGGTCGGTGTTCGGGATCTCGATGCCGACCGCGGACTTGCCGGGGATCGGGCTGATGATCCGTACGTCGGGGCTGGCGACGGCGTACGCGATGTTCTTGGTGAGCGCGGTGATCCGCTCGACCTTCACGGCGGGGCCCAGCTCCACCTCGTACCGCGTGACCGTCGGACCGCGGGTGAAGCCGGTGACGGCCGCGTCGACCTTGAACTCGCTGAAGACGTTGGTCAGGGAGGCGACGACGGCGTCGTTGGCGGCGCTGCGCGCTTTGCCGGGTCCGCCGCGCGTGAGCAGGTCGAGCGAGGGCAGGGCGTAGGTGATGTCGCCGGACAACTGGAGCTGCTCGGCGCGGGGCGGCAGATCGCGGGGCTGTTCCGGAGCCGCCTTCGTCAAGTCGGGCACCGCGGCCTTGGTCGGATCGGGCACCGCCGCCTTGGCCGCGGGCTTGTCCTGCTGCGGGCGCGCGGCCGGTACCGGCGTCGGCGTGGTCGGCTCGTTCTCCCCGACGCTCACCCCGTGGGTGAGGTCGGCGACGAGCGGGGAGGGCGGCATGCCGTGCAGCACGGCTCCGTCGAGCGCCGCGGCGGCGGCAGCGGCGACGTCCACCGCGTCCATCCGCCGGCCCGGGTCGGGCTGCCGCACGGCGCGCCGGGGACGGCTGCGACGCCCCGCGAGCGCCTCCTGCTCGGCGGCGTCCGGATCGTAGGGGTCGTAGGCGTCCTCGGTGGGCCCGCGCCGCTGAGAGCGGGGCAGCGCCTCGCGCCACTGCTCGTCGTAGCGCTCGTCGTCCGCGGTGCGGGTGTCGTGCACGATCCCGAGCCTGAGACCGAGCTGCCGCAGCCGCTGCGGGATGGCGGTGACGGGGGTGGCGGTGACCACGAGCAGGCCGAAGAACGTGAGCAGGACGAGCAGCGGTACGGCGAGGACGTCGCCCATGGTGTACGTCAGCGGGGTCGCCGCGCCCCAGCCGATGAGCCCCCCGGCGTCCCTTATCGCCTGCATGCCGTCGCTGCGGGCGGGTCCCCCGCAGGCGATGTGCACCTGGCCGAGCACGCCGATGACGAGCGCGGACAGGCCGATGACGATACGGCCGTTGGCGTCCAGTCGGTCCGGGTGCAGGATCAGGCGCACGGCGATGGCACCGAGCAGGAGCGGCACGAGCAGATCGAGGCGGCCGAAGGCCCCGGTCACCAGGATCTCGACGAGGTCGCCGACCGGGCCGCGCAGATGGGCCCAGGTGCCCGCGGCGACGATCAGGGACAGAGCGAGCAGCAGGAGCGCGATGCCGTCCTTGCGATGCGCCGGATCGAGCCCCTTCGCACCCCGCCCCAGGCCGCGGAACATCGCTCCGACGGCATGCGCGACGCCGAGCCACAGGGCGCGTACGAGCTTGTACACGCCCGCGGTCGGGTTGGGCGCCGGCGCGGGGGCGGGCTTCCTGGCCGCCGCCTTCCTGGCGGGCGCCGTCTTCTTCGCGGCGGCCTTCTTCGCGGGGGCCTTGCGCGCCGGAGCCGGTTTCGGAGCGGTCGCCTTCTTCGCGGGCGACTTCTTGGCAGCGGGACGTGGGGCCATGAGTGTGAGGTTACCGGTGGAGGGGGCAGGGGACACGTGTGCCTCCTGCTTCACCCGTTCGTGTCGCCCGGTGAGCGGCATGAAACTGACGTGCACTCACGGCCGGTGCGCCGTACGGCGGACAGGGCAGCGCGCGAGAACAACTCCCCCTGCTCGACGGCCCGTCAGTTCTGCGACGGTACCTGCGGGGTGCCGCTGCCCGTGCCCGGTTCCAACGCGTCCAGCGCTCTGCGCAGGCCCGCGAGCTTGCGTTCGAGATGGGCCGCGGTCGCCACCGCCGCCGCGCCCGCCGCGTCGTCGTCGAGCTGCTTGGACAGCGCCTCGGCCTGCTCCTCGACCGCCGCGAGCCGCGCGGAGAGTTCGGCGAGGAGACCCACCGACTCCTTGCCCTCACCCACTGCGGACCTGCCGCCGCTCTCCAGTTGGAGCCGCAACAGGGCGGCCTGCTCGCGGAGTTGGCAGTTCTTCATGTACAGCTCGACGAACACCGAGACCTTCGCGCGCAGCACCCACGGGTCGAACGGCTTGGAGATGTAGTCCACCGCACCGGCCGCATAGCCGCGGAAGGTGTGATGCGGACCGTGGTTGATGGCGGTCAGGAAGATGATCGGAATGTCACGGGTCCGCTCCCGTCGCTTGATGTGCGCGGCGGTTTCGAAACCGTCCATACCCGGCATCTGGACGTCCAGCAGAATGACCGCGAAGTCGTCCGTCAACAGCGCCTTGAGCGCTTCCTCCCCGGACGATGCCCTGACCAGCGTCTGATCGAGCGCGGAGAGGATGGCCTCCAGCGCCAGCAGATTCTCCGGCCGGTCATCGACCAGGAGGATCTTGGCCTTCTGCACCATGGCCCGCCCTCCTCGCCCCGGCTTGGGGCCGCCCCTGTCCGCAGGATTCGAGGCGGCGCCACCGTCTGCCGCCCCGGGGGGCGACTCCCTTGCGCCGCCCGCCCTTGTGCCGGTCATCGTAGCCGCACCCCGCCTGTCACCACACCCTGTCACCGCGATGTCACTGTGCACGTAGCAGGAACGTGGCGGAAGACCAGAAGGTTCCCCGCGCACCGCGATTCCTCCCCGTCGCGGACACAGTGCGTCAGCGATGTCGCGACAACGGTCAGACCTCCCGCCGTTCCTGACGCATCCACTGCTCCATCACGGACAGCAGATGATCGGGATCGACCGGCTTGGTCACATAGTCGGAGGCGCCCGAGTCGATCGCCTTCTCCCGGTCGCCCTTCATCGCCTTGGCCGTCAGCGCGATGATCGGCAGCCCGGCGAACTGCGGCATCCGCCGGATCGCCGTGGTCGTGGCGTACCCGTCCATCTCGGGCATCATGATGTCCATCAGGACGACCGCCACGTCGTCGTGCTGCTCCAGGACCTCGATGCCCTCCCGGCCGTTCTCCGCGTACAGCACCGTCAGACCGTGCTGCTCCAGCACGCTGGTGAGCGCGAAGACGTTGCGGATGTCGTCGTCGACGATGAGCACCTTCTCGCAGTCGAACCGGACGCTCTGCCGCGGCTGCGCCGTAACCTCCCGGTCCTCGGCCCACTGCTCCTGTCGCTCGCCGCCCTGCTCGCCGCCGCGCCGTGTGCCCGCGGTGACCGCCCTGCGGCGGCGCCTGAAGAGCGCCGCGGGCCCGTTCTGGGTCGCCTGGTACGACTTCACCTCGGACGGCGTCTCGATGTCCAGCACGGACAACTCCGTGTCGACCGCCGTCAGTTCGTAGGCCTCCCCGTCGGACGTGAGCTGCGCGTAGCCCTGCGGCGGCAGTTCGCTCGGGTGCAGCGGCAGATACAGGGTGAACGTCGACCCGCGTCCCGGCTCGCTCTGCGCGTGGATCTCGCCGCCCAGCAGCCGCGCGATCTCCCGCGAGATGGACAGCCCGAGGCCCGTACCGCCGTACTTGCGGCTCGTGGTGCCGTCCGCCTGCTTGAACGCCTCGAAGATCACCCGCATCTTGCCGGCCGCGATGCCGATGCCCGTGTCGGCCACGGAGAACGCGATCATCTCGCCGTCCGGCTCCCGCAACGAGCCCGCCTCCAGCAACTGCTCCCGGATGGCGACCGGGACATCGCCGCCCGCGGGCTGGATGACCAGCTCGACGGCGCCCGTGTCGGTGAACTTCACCGCGTTGGACAGCAGGTTGCGCAGCACCTGGAGGAGCCGCTGCTCGTCGGTGTGCAGCGTGGCGGGCAGCTCCGGCGAGACCCGTACGGAGAAGTCCAGACCCTTCTCCGCGGTCAGCGGCCGGAACGTCGCCTCCACATAGTCGACGAGCTGGACGAGCGCGATACGCGTCGGGGACACGTCCATCTTGCCCGCCTCGACCTTCGCCAGATCGAGGATGTCGTTGATGAGCTGGAGCAGATCGGAGCCCGCGCCGTGGATGGTCTCGGCGAACTCGACCTGCTTGGGCGAGAGATTGCCCTCCGCGTTGTCCGCGAGCAGCTTCGCGAGGATCAGCAGGGAGTTGAGCGGCGTCCGCAGCTCGTGCGACATGTTGGCCAGGAACTCGCTCTTGTACCGCATGGAGACGGCGAGTTGCTCGGCGCGCTCCTCCAGGACCTGCCGCGCCTCCTCGATCTCCGTGTTCTTGACCTCGATGTCGCGGTTCTGCCGGGCCAACAGCGCCGCCTTCTCCTCCAGTTCGGCATTGGACGCCTGAAGGGCCTTCTGCCGCTGCTCCAACTCCTCCGAGCGCAGCCTCAGTTGCTCGGTCAGCTCCTGCGACTGGCGCAGCAGCACCTCGGTCTTGGTGTTGACGGAGATGGTGTTGACGCTCGTCGCGATCATCTCGGCGATCTGGTTGAGGAAGTCCTTCTGGATGTGCGTGAACTCCGTGAAGGACGCCAGCTCGATGACGCCGAGCACCTTCCCCTCGAAGAGCACCGGAAGGACGATGACCTGCGCGGGCGGCGCCTCTCCGAGCCCGGAGGAGATCCTCAGATAGCCGCTGGGCGCCCGGTCCACCAGGATCGTGCGCCGCTCCCTGGCGGCCGTCCCGATGAGCCCCTCCCCCGGCCGGAACGACGTCGGCATGGAGCCCATCGAGTACCCGTACGACCCGAGCATCCGCAGCTCGTACGCGTCCTCCGCGGCGGACCCCAGGTCCTTGCCGTCGACCAGCGGCATGGCGAGGAAGAACGCGCCGTGCTGCGCGGTGACCACCGGCGTCAGCTCGCTCATGATCAGCGAGGCCACGTCCGCGAGGTCCCGGCGCCCCTGCATCAGCGCGGAGATACGCGCGAGGTTGCCCTTGAGCCAGTCCTGCTCCTTGTTGGCGATCGTGGTGTCGCGCAGGTTGGCGATCATCTTGTTGATGTAGTCCTGAAGCTCCTGGATCTCGCCGGAGGCGTCCACGTCGATCTTCAGGTTGAGGTCGCCCCGGGTCACCGCGGTCGCCACGCGCGCGATCGCGCGGACCTGCCGGGTCAGGTTCCCGGCCATCTCGTTCACCGACTCGGTCAGGTCACGCCAGGTGCCGTCGACGTCCCGGACCCGCGCCTGGCCGCCGAGCTGACCCTCCGTGCCCACCTCGCGCGCCACCCGCGTGACCTCCTCGGCGAAGGAGGAGAGCTGGTCGACCATGGTGTTGATGGTGTTCTTCAACTCCAGGATCTCGCCGCGCGCGTCGATGTCGATCTTCTTGGTCAGATCGCCCTTGGCGATGGCGGTGGTCACCATGGCGATGTTGCGCACCTGGCCGGTGAGGTTGGACGCCATCTGGTTCACCGACTCGGTGAGGTCCTTCCACGTACCGGCCACGCCCGGGACATGCGCCTGCCCGCCCAGGATGCCGTCCGTGCCCACCTCACGGGCCACCTTGGTGACCTGGTCGGCGAACGAACTCAGCGTCTTCACCATGGTGTTGAACGTGTCCGCGAGCTGCGCGACCTCGCCGCGCGCCTCGATCGTCACCGTCCGCGTCAGGTCGCCGTTGGCGACGGCCGCCGCGACCTGGGAGATGTTGCGCACCTGCATGGTCAGGTTGTTGGCCATCAGGTTGACGTTGTCGCTGAGGTCCTTCCAGATGCCGGTGACACCCGGAACGTGTGCCTGGCCGCCGAGGATGCCCTCGGTGCCCACCTCACGCGCCACGCGCGTCACCTGCTCCGCGAAGGACGAGAGCTGGTCGACCATCGTGTTGACGGTGGTGACCAGTTCGAGGATCTCGCCCTTGGCGTCGACGGTGATCTTCTTGGACAGATCTCCCTTGGCGACCGCGGTCGTCACCTCGGCGATGTTGCGCACCTGACTGGTCAGGTTGTTCGCCATGAAGTTCACCGACTGCGTGAGGTCCTTCCAGGTTCCCGAGACCCCCTGCACCTCGGCCTGCCCGCCGAGGATGCCCTCGGTGCCCACCTCGCGCGCCACGCGCGTCACCTGCTCGGCGAAGCTGGAGAGCTGGTCGACCATCGTGTTGATGGTGTTCTTCAGCTCCAGGATCTCGCCCCGCGCGTCCACATCGATCTTCTGCGACAGATCACCGCGCGCCACCGCCGTCGCGACCTGCGCGATGTTGCGCACCTGCGTGGTGAGGTTGCCGGCCATGCCGTTCACCGAGTCGGTCAGATCACGCCACACCCCGGCCACGCCGGGCACCTGCGCCTGACCGCCGAGGCGGCCCTCCGTACCCACCTCACGGGCCACCCGCGTCACCTGCTCGGCGAACGCGGAGAGCTGATCCACCAGGTTGTTGATGGTGTTCTTCAGCTCCAGGATCTCGCCCCGCGCGTCCACATCGATCTTCTGCGACAGATCACCGCGCGCCACCGCCGTCGTCACCTGGGCGATCTGCCGCACCTGCGAAGTGAGGTTGCCCGCCATGAAGTTGACGGAGTCGGTCAGCTCCTTCCAGGTGCCGCTGACACCCGGCACCACGGCCTGACCGCCCAGTCGGCCCTCCGTGCCCACGTCCCGCGCCATACGCGTGACCTGGTCGGCGAAGGAGGAGAGCTGGTCCACCATCGTGTTCACGGTGTTCTTCAGCTTGAGCATCTCACCGGACACGTCCACGGTGACCTTCTGCGACAGATCGCCGTTCGCCACGGCCGTCGTCACCTGGGCGATGTTGCGCACCTGACCCGTGAGATTGCGGAACGCGGTGTTCACGGAGTCCGTGAGGTCCTTCCACGTACCCGCCGCGCCGGTCACCTGCGCCTGACCGCCCAGCTCGCCCTCGACCCCGATCTCCCGCGCCACACGCGTGACTTCGGAACCGAACGCGGAGAGCTGGTCCACCATCCCGTTGACGGTGTTCTTCAACTCGAGCATCTCACCGGCCACATCGACGGTGACCTTCTGCGACAGATCACCGTTCGCCACAGCCGTGGTGACCGCCGCGATGTCCCGCACCTGCGTGGTCAGGTTCCGGAAGACCGTGTTGACCGAGTCCGTGAGGTCCTTCCAGGTACCCGCCGCGCCCGGCACGTTCGCCTGCCCGCCGAGCCTGCCCTCGCCGCCGACCTCGTTGGCCACCCGCGTGACCTCGTCCGCGAACGTCCGCAGCGTCTCGGTCATCTGGTTGATCGTCTCGGCGAGCTGCGCGACCTCGCCACGCGCCGACACCGTCACCTTCTGCGACAGATCACCACTGGCGACCGCCGTCGTCACCTGCGCGATCCCGCGCACCTGGGCGGTCAGATTGCCCGCCATCAGGTTCACCGAGTCGGTGAGGTCCTTCCACACCCCGGCCACCCCGGGGACCTGCGCCTGCCCGCCCAGCTCACCCTCGGTGCCCACCTCGCGGGCCACCCGCGTCACCTCGGAGGAGAACGACGAGAGCTGGTCCACCATCGTGTTGACGGTGTTCTTCAACTCCAGCATCTCACCGGCGACTTGAACCGTGACCTTGCGGGACAGATCGCCCTTCGCGACCGCCGTCGTCACCAGCGCGATGTCCCGCACCTGCGCCGTCAGCCGGTACGCCATCGTATTGACCGAGTCCGTGAGGTCCTTCCACGAACCGGACATCCCACGCACCCGGGCCTGCCCGCCCAGCTTGCCCTCCGTACCCACCTCACGGGCCACCCGCGTGACCTCGTCGGTGAACGTCGACAACTGATCGACCAGGTTGTTGACGGTGCGCCCGACCTTCAGGAACTCCCCGCGCAGCGGCTGCCCCGCCCCCTCCGACCCCTGGGTCCGCAGCTCCATCCGGGGCGACAGATCACCCTCGGCCACCGCGAACAGCACCCGGCTGACCTCGGACACCGGACGTACGAGATCGTCGACGAGCGCGTTGGACGCCTCGATCGCGCTGGCCCAGGAGCCCTCACTGGCCCCCGTCTCCAGCCGCTCGGCGAGCTTGCCCTCGCGCCCCACCATGCGCCGCACCCGCGCCAACTCGCTGGTGAGATGCAGATTCCGGTCCGCCACCTCGTTGAAGGCGGCGGCGATCTCCGACATCACCCCGTCGCCCGAGACCGTCAGCCGCCTGCGGAAGTTGCCGTCCCGCATCGCCGAGAGAGCGGCCAGCAGCCGGTTCAGGGCCGCCGTGTCCACCTCGGTGGTTCCCTTGCGTGCCGTGCGCTGGTTACTCAGGGACCGTCCGCCTTTCGCGCGCGTCTTCGTGCCCCGCGTCGCTGCGCCAGACTCCACTGTGTCCCTCCCGCAGGGGTCGACCATCACTGCCGTGCTCAGCGGTACGGCCGGGCGCACCGCTCAACTCTGCGTACATCTGCCCGGTTGACCAGGCACGTGCGCATACTCCCGCCCGGTGTGGCGGAAGGCACGTGGGCTGCCCGCACCTTCTCTGGAAGCTTGCCCAGTGTTTCACCCTGCCTGAACCCGGCCATAACAGTTCGGCAGCTTCGCACACGGTCCGCACACACTCCGGGTGTAAACACCGGCGTCCGGCATCGGCCCGGACGGCGAAGGTAAGTAACCTTGCATGCGGCTGTCCAGCCGCACCGGTCCGACCGGCCTGGGCGGTGGCACACGCACGAGCGGGCAGGCATCGGAGGGGCGCCGCACCATGACCACCGAACTGCATCCCGAGGGACCACGTCAGGATCCCCGGGACACGGGCCGTCAACCACTGCCTCGGCAGGAGTGGACAGGACCCGGGACCACGCACGCCGAGGAACCGAGAAGCCGTTGCGAGGTCACCGCGCGCGCGTCCGCCCGCTTCGAACCCGTCGGCCGGGCGGTCGCCTCCGCCCGCTCCTTCGTCCGCGACACGCTCCAGGGCTGGGGCTTCGCCGACGTCGCCGACGACGCCGTCGTCCTCACCAGCGAACTCGTCACGAACGCCGTGGTCCACGCGGGCACCTCCGCGGAAGTGCTGTGCCTGCGCAGCGACGACGGCGTACGCATCGAGGTCGCCGACCGCTATCCCGAGCGCGAGATCCCGCTCCAGACGACCGCCGTCAGCATGGGCAGCCCCGACCGCGAGGGCGGACGCGGCCTCCAGCTCTGCGCCGCCCTGGCCGGCCACTGGGGCGTGGAGTACACCCCCACGCACAAGCGCGTCTGGTTCCGGCTCGACCTTCCCGAACGCCCGGTCGGCACCCGCGCGGCAGGCCCCTCCCTGCCCACCGAACTGCTCCCGCTCACCGACGGCCGGGTCCGCGTCGCGGTCCTCCAGATCGACCGGACCGGCAGCCTGTCCGCGTGGAACGAGGACGCGGAGGAACTCTTCGGATACGCCGCCGACCAGGTCACCGGCAAACCCCTGACCGACCTCGCGGCCTGGCCGCACACCCCCGGCACCGGCACGGGCATCGCCGAGGCGCTCCGGCTCTCCCGCTGGGAGGGCAGCTACGGCATCCGCGGCGCCGACGGCCGGGTGATCCCCGTCTACGCCTCGCATCTGCGCGTCCGCGACACGGCCGGGGAACCGTCCACGGTCTGCCTGCTCGTCCGCGACGACGAACGCGCCGTGCTCCAGACCCCGCCCCGCGCACCGGCCCCCGACTCGGCGAGCACCACGGACGGCCAGACCGCGGACCCCTTCGAACTCTTCATCGGATCCCCGGCCCCCGACGACCTCGACGGCCTGCTCCAGCGCACGGTGGAACGCGCCCGCGACATCCTCGACGGCGACGCGGCCTTCCTCCTCCTGGCCACGGACGACGAGACGGAACTGGAGGTCCGCGCCTCCACCGGCCTGCCCTCCGCCCGCCAGCGCTTCGCCCGCGTGCCCGTGGACGCGGGCCCCGGCCGCTACGGCTCGGCCCGGATGCCGGCCGTCCACGACGACCTGACGGCCGCCTCGGGCGCGGTCCCGCTACTGGGCGGCACGGGCATGCGCTCGGTGGTGACGGTCCCGCTCAAGGTGGAAGGCCGCCTGACCGGCTCCCTCGGCGTCGCGGCGGAGGCACCCTCCCGCTACTCCAACGAGGAGGCGCTGCGCCTGCAGTTCGCGGCCGACCGCATCGCGCTCGCCGTCGAGTCGGCCCGCCTCGGCGAGCTGGAACGGCTGCGCCGCGGCTCGCTGAGCTTCCTCGTCGAGGCCTCGGACCTGCTGGCGGGCACCCTGGACCGCGACCAGACGCTGGCGCTGATGGCCCAGATGACCATCCCGACCCTGGCCACCTGGTGCGCGGTGTACACGATCGCCGACCAGGCATCGGAGCCCTACCTCTCGTACGTGCTGCACGAGGACGAGGACCGCATCGACGGCCTCAAGGAACTGCTGTCCAAGATCCCGCCACCGGAACCGATCCCCACCCCGGGCGCCCGCGTCTGGGCGGCCCCGGCGGAGGCGGCCCGCCAGGCGGCCCTGCGCACCTCGTGGCGGGGCCTCGGCCTGGGCGAGCACTCCCCGGGCGACGGTTCCGCCCTCGGTACGACGCAGGCGACGGCCTCGGCGGTGGGCGGCGAGACGGTCGTCCTCCCCCTGGTCGCCCGCAACCGCGTCATCGGCATGCTGACCCTGGGCAAGCCCGCCGACGAACACTTCCGCCAGGAAATCCTGGAACTGGCCGAGGACTTGAGCCGCCGGGCCGCGCTGGCCCTGGACAACGCCCGGCTGTACTCGGAGCGCACCGCCATCAGCCAGTCCCTTCAGCGCAGCCTGCTCCCACCGGAACACCCGCATGTCGACGGCGTCGAGGTCGAGGTCATCTACCGCGCGGCCGGTGAGGGCAACGAGGTCGGCGGCGACTTCTACGACCTGTTCCCGATCCACGACGGCGCGTACGGCTTCGCCATCGGCGACGTCTGCGGTACGGGCCCGGAGGCGGCGGCGGTCACGGGCCTGGCCCGGCACGCCCTGCGGCTGCTGGCCAGAGAGGGCTACAGCGGCCCCGCGGTCCTGGAGCGCCTGAACTCCGCGATCCTCGACGAGGGCCCCCGCAGCCGCTTCCTGACGCTTCTCTACGGCGAGTTGTGGCCGCAGGAGGACGGCAGCGCGAACCTGAAGGTGGTCTGCGCGGGCCATCCGCTGCCGCTGCGCCTGCGCCCGGACGGCTCGGTGGAGGCAGCCGCCGAACCGCAGCCGCTCCTCGGTGTCATGGAGGACCTGGAGTTGTACGAGCAGGCGCTGACGCTCGATCCGGGGGACGTCCTGCTGTGCGTCACGGACGGCGTCACCGAGCGCCGCGAGGGCACGCGCATGCTGGGCGACGACGGTCTCGCGGAGGTGCTGACGACCTGTACGGGTCTGACGGCGGGCGCGGTGGCGGCCCGCATCAGCCGCGCGGTCGAACGCTTCGCCTCGGATGCCCCGTCGGACGACATGGCGATTCTCGCGATGCGCGTACCGGGCCTTTTGCCGGACTGAGGAAACGCGACGGACGGGGGAAACGGAAAAGGCCCCGCCCTGATGGGCGAGGCCTTTTGCTTGAGCCCCCAAACGGAATCGAACCGTTGACCTTCTCCTTACCATGGAGACGCTCTACCGACTGAGCTATAGGGGCCTGTTGCGCTTTCGAGGTCTCCCTCGCGGCAACGGAATAGAGCATACCCCGAACTGGCGTGTGCTCCCAACTGTGAACAGCGGTTCAGAGCGCGGGCCGCAGCAGTCCGCCCAGCGCGTTGCACGCGGAGACGATCCTGTTCATCTCACGCCGCGTCAGCGTCGCCTCCACCGGCAGCGCGAGCGTCTCGTCGGCGGCTCGCTCGGTCTCGGGCAACGACACCTCGCGGCGGAATCCCGGCAGTCGGTGCACGGGGGTCCGCACCGGAACCTGGCAGTCAACTCCCTTGGCCCGCAAGGCTCTTGCGAACGCGTCCCGGTCGGGCCGCCCATTGCCCGCCACCCGTACGACGTACTGCTGGTAGGTGTGGCCGCCGCTGCTCTCGGGTGTGCGCACGCCCCGCAGCCGCCGGTCGAGGTAGCCGGCTCGCTCCCGGCGCTGTGCCACCTCGGCGTACGGTGCCGCCGACTCCCCTTGTTCCAGCACCAGAAGCCCGTGCCGCTGCCCCACCTCGTGCAGCCGCGCGACATCGGCCGGCCGCCCGAAGCGGTGCACGACGAGGACGGCTGCGCTCTGCGCGGTCACCACGGCCTCGACGGCGACGGGGTCGAGGCAGTACGTCACCGGGTCGATGTCGGCGAAGACGGGTGTCGCACCCGTCAGGATCACGGCCTCGGCCAACTCGCTGTTCCCGAAGGCCGGAACGATGACCTCGTCACCGGCACCGACACCTGCGGCCCTGAGCATTCGAGCAGTACCCATGACTGGGATGCTGACGGGCCGTGGTGAACGCGAAGTGACGGGAAACGCAAAAGAGCTGGTCCCCGAACCGAAGTTCGGGGACCAGCTCTGAAGTATTGTTCGGCGGCGTCCTACTCTCCCACAGGGTCCCCCCTGCAGTACCATCGGCGCTGTAAGGCTTAGCTTCCGGGTTCGGAATGTAACTGGGCGTTTCCCTTACGCTATAACCACCGAAACACTATGAAACAGACAACCAGCAATAAGGTTGTTCGTGGTTTCAGAACCAACACAGTGGACGCGAGCAACTGAGGACAAGCCCTCGGCCTATTAGTACCGGTCACCTCCACACGTTACCGTG